>BTVJ01000186.1:0-2581 GCA_045863395.1 Myxococcales bacterium | reverse complement strand
AGGACGGAAGGACGGAAGGACGGAAGGACGGAAGGACGGAAGGACGGAAGGACGGAAGGACGGGGCGGTCACTGAACCGAGGCTGGCCCGCCTCGGGCGGATGCTCCTGCTCGCGGTGATCAGCACCATGCTCGCGAGGACCGACCACGCTCGGGCGTACGAGCTGGAGCCTTCGTCCACTGATCGCGCCCGCGTTTGGCTCGAGGAGAAGGTCCCCGGGGTGCAGGACCTCGTCTCGAATGAGCAATCGCTCGAGCTTACGGGCGCGACCATCCACAAACTCAAGTTTGTCCCCCCGGGAAGCAAGTTCCCCGAGACGCTGTGTTTCGACGGCTCGGGGAAGACCCTCGATGACTGTGGCAATGCACTGAGAGTGAAGGAAGACATCGCAAAGGCAGCCGTGTACGGCCGCCTTGATCCGGAACTCTGGAAGATTGTGCAAGGCACCGAGGAACTGAAGGAGATCCCGGTGATGATCTGGCTAGCGCAGAGGGCTCCTGCCGAACCGACAAAGGAGGAGATGTTCGCGGACATGGACGTTCATCTTCAGGCACTCCAAGGGCGGCTGGCGGCAATTGCCGATGCACGGACCGATCTAGAGGCAGAAGTTTCAGAGAAGCTCTGGAATCCTCTCTGGTTCGCAAGCGATGCTCCGGTCGCGTGGGGAAACCTGTCGCCTGTCGAACTCTGGCTTCTGAACGAGAGCCCCACGGTCGGTGCCATCTACTATTCGCCGGAGCCAGACCCGCAGTGGTCGTCATATCCTGAGACGATCAACGCGGTTGGAACGGGGTTCGATGGCGGGGGCGAGAAGGTGTGTGTGATTGAGTCCAAGCAGCCCCTGGTTCCGAACGGTCTGTCTGTCTGGACGACCTACTGTGGAACAGGAAGTCAGGGTTCCCACGCCCGGGCCGTGACTGGCGTCATACGGTCCACGAGTTCCCCCAACGGGGGAGTGGCCCCGAATGCCTGGACCTCGGTGGCCAGTTGGGACGACGGTGTATCGCCGGGGGGACCCTGTAGCTCGGGTGGTGCATTTCAGTGGTGCTCGGAGCAGAACCATCCCATCTGGAATTGGAGCCACACTTGTGGCACCGGAGACGAGAAGTTGTTCGACTACTATGCAAAGAGGTGGCCGTACCCCTTCATCAGTGCGGCGTCAGGAAACATCAACACCAGCGGCTACCCTTGCGGAACAACTTGCGTCTTGCCCCGCCAAGCGGTCGGCTGCGCCATGTACAATTCCATGGTTGTAGGTGGCTCCAATGACTGTGGAACCGCCGTTCGAACCGACGACAGGATCTGGTGCCCGAGCAAGGACGTGAATCGCACCGATGGTCGAGAACTTCCGCTGATTGTGGCTCCCTCCCAGTTTGTAGACACGGAAGGAGGCAGTTGGACAGGGACAAGTTTCGCTGCTCCCCAGGTCGCTGGGGCGGCAGCCCAACTGATTCATCAGAACTCGTCCCTTCGGGGCTGGCCAGAGGCGATTCGGAGCATTCTGATGGCGAGTGCCACGGAGACTGTCGATGGGTTCATCCTGTCGCTGCACGACAGCTCCGACGATAGGGACGGAGCGGGCGAACTCAGTGTCAGCAACGCACTCATCGTTGGGCACTCCAGCGCATTCGTCTATCCGGACAACGCGCCTCTGCCCTCGGGACACTACTTCCGCACAATGACCGAGACCAATGACCCTGCCGGGTCCACTGTGGGCCCTTTCTACGTTCGGACGCCCTACTCCAACAAGCGGGTGCGCGTCGTCATCAGTTGGGGCGCCGAGGTGGACTGCCCCGATCCGCTCAATCAGGCAACATGCGGTGCCCAAATTCTGGATGCCGACCTGGACCTGTACGTCTACGATCACACAGGGCACGAGACCGGGTCCTGGACGGGAGTGAACAACTACGAGTTCATTGACATCCCGATCACTGCAAATCGAACGTACACGATCATTCTGCGAGTCTACTCGTGGCTCGACACGAGCTACCCAGCAAACAGAACCTACATGGGGTTGGCCTGGCACACGGGCAGCTTCAGCTTGCAGTAGTGTGCGGAGGACTCGTCATGAAGATCAGCGTCCTTTTCTGTGGGGTATTTCTTCTGACCGCCGTGGGCTGCACGGCGGACTCCAAGAGTCCGGTGGACTCAGGTGGGTCGCTTCTCACCGCCTGCACCGACGAGCGAAAACTGGGGGACGGCCTCAACCCCGGAGACGGGTGTTGGGACCCGCCACAGCACTACTGCTCCGAGGGGGCCGGGGGGAGCAACACCTACTGCGCGCCCGACATGTCGCTCTGCTGCTCGCTGTTCGCGTACTGCCCACCGTGCGGGTGGATCGAGTGCCCCGAGGACAAGGCAGGGTGCCCGAAGTACATGGACATCGAAGCCGCGCCCCCATGCAAGAAGTACTGGGCTGACCACTACCGAGTCAACGACCCGGTCTGTTGGGACGGTCTTGGGGTCGACGCAGACGCGGAGACGCAGCACCAGGACGCGGCGCCGTAGACCCGAACGGACGGTTGGGCTTCCACGCCCTGCCGCCACCCACCGACAGCGACGTCCGGTCGCTCACCGAGCA
>BTVJ01000185.1:0-2713 GCA_045863395.1 Myxococcales bacterium | reverse complement strand
CGATTCGTAATCAGCAGGTCCCCGGTTCGAGTCCGGGTGTTGGCTCCTGATTTCTCCTGCTCATCAGATTCTGACACATCGGACGGTGAGCGGGCGGACGCGGGGGACGTGGAGCGCCGGCACCTTCGGCAAGGAGCCGGCCCACGGGCCGTGCATCCCCTGGCAGTCGTCCAGCCCATGGCACACAGCCTGCGCTTGCACTCACCGACGGTGCCACGACAGCCCCACACCGGGCATCTGGTTCAACGGTAGCTCCTGGGCCGCCGGCCATGCCGCGCGGAGGAGGTGGGTCCGATGATCGCGCTCGCTCAGCTCGTCGCCGACCTGGAGCGCCTCTGCCCGCTCGGTGCCGCCGAGACGTGGGACAATGTGGGGTTGCTCCTGGACCCGCGAGAGGACGAGCACCGGGTATCCACGGTCTTGCTGACGGTGGACCTGACGGCCCCGGTGCTGGACGAGGCCCTGGAGGCGGGAGCCGACCTGGTCATCGCCTACCACCCGCCGATCTTCGCCCCACTCCGGCGGCTGGACCGGACTGCCCCGGGCACGCGCACCCTGCTGCGCGCCATCCGCCACGGGGTCGCACTCTGGTCCCCCCACACGGCGCTCGACAACATTGCCGGCGGCATCAACGACTGGCTGGCGGGCCTGCTTGGCGACGCGGTGCGCTGCACCCCCATCCAGCCCCGGGAGGACCCGCGCGTGGGCGCCGGGCGCCTGGTGGAGCTGGCGGAGGCCGTGACCGTCGACGAGATGGTCGCCCGCATCAAGGCGGGCCTCGGCCTGCCATCCCTTCGCGTGGCGCGCGGCACCCGACCCATCCGAACGGCCGCGGTGTGCCCCGGCGCAGGCGGCTCCCTCTTCGAGGCCCTCGACGGCCCCGACCTGTACCTGACGGGCGAGATGCGACACCACGACGTGCTGGCCAAGCTCGCGCGCGGCGCCAGCGTGATCCTCACCGAGCACACGAACTGCGAGCGTGGCTACCTGCCCCACCTGGCGGCGCGGCTCCAGGCCACGCATCCGGGGCTTGCGGTGCATGTCTCCCAACGCGACGCAGACCCGCTGGCCCCGGCATGACGGTTGACAGGCGGCCCGATCCGTCCTTGCTGCTGTTGTGGGCGCACCTGCGCCCGCGAGGAGGCAGCCATGCGAATGCTCGTCGTGATCCTGATCGCCGCGATGGTCGCCCTGGCGCTCCTGCTCGCGCCGCGGGCCGCCGGGGCCGCGTCTGACACTCCCCCCGAGCCCACCGCCTATGCACCGGAGTAGGCTCTGCCTGGTCAATACCCCAAGTTGGGGGCCAGCCACCGCTCCACGTCCGCCACGTTCATGCGCCGCCGGGCGGCGTAGTCGCGGACCTGATCCTCCGCGATGGGGCCCACGCCGAAGTACCGCGCTGCCGGGTGTGCGAAGTAGAGGCCGCTCACCGAGGCGGCGGGCGACATGGCGAGGCTCTCCGTCAGGGTCATGCCCGTGGTCTGCTCCGCGTCCAGCAGGCGCCAGAGGGTCAGCTTCTCCAGGTGGTCCGGGCACGCCGGGTAGCCGGGCGCCGGGCGGATGCCCCGGTACCGGCCGTCGATGAGCTGCTCGTTGGTCAGCGCCTCGTCCGGGGCGTAGCCCCACAGCCGCGTGCGCACCAGCTCGTGGAGGCGCTCCGCGAAGGCCTCGGCGAGGCGGTCTGCCAGCACCTTCACGAGGATCGCCCCGTAGTCGTCGTGCTCCGCCTCCAGGGACGCCACCAGCGCGTCCACGCCGAAGCCGGCGGTCACCGCGAAGGCCCCGATCCAGTCGGGCACCCCCAGCTCCTTGGGGGCCACGAAGTCCGCCAGCGCCAGGTGCGGCTTCGCCTCCGCCCGCGCCCGCTGCTGCCGGAGCGTGTGGAGCACCGCCTTGACCTCGGCGCGCTCCTCGCTTGCGAAGACCTCGATGTCGTCGCCGACCCGCGCGGCGGGGAACAGCCCGACCACGCCGCGGGCCCGCAGGAGCCTCTGCGAGACGATGCGGTCGAGCCACCGCCGCCCGTCATCGAGCAGGCGCCGCGCCTCGGGCCCCTTGTGCGGGTCGTCCAGGATGCGCGGGTACGCGCCGCCCATCTCCCACGCCTGGAAGAAGGGGGTCCAGTCGATGCGGTCGACGAGATCCTCCAGCGGGTGGTCGTCCAGCACCGTGAGGCCCGGAAAGCGCGGGGGCACGATGGCGGCCTCGGCGGCGTCGAAGGGGAAGGAGCGCGCCCGCGCCTCGCGGAGGGGCACGAGCTCCGGGCCCGCCTTGTTCGCCCAGGCCTCCCGTACGCGAGCATACTCGGCGGCCAGCCCCGCCGTGTACTCGGCGCTACGGTCCGGGCTCAGGAGGCTCCCGACCACGCCGACCGCTCGGGACGCGTCGACCACATAGGCGGTGGCACCGCCGTAGGCCGGGGCGACCTTGACCGCCGTGTGGGTCCGCGACGTGGTGGCGCCGCCGATGAGCAGCGGCAGCCGGAAGCCCTCCCGCTCCAGCTCCTTGGCGACGTGCACCATCTCGTGCAAGGACGGGGTGATCAGCCCGGACAGACCCACGACGTCCACCGCGTGCTCACGGGCCGCGGCCAGGATCCGGTGCGCGGGCACCATGACGCCGAGATCGACGACCTCGTAGCCGTTGCAGGCGAGCACCACACCGACGATGTTCTTGCCGATGTCGTGCACGTCGCCCTTGACCGTCGCGAGCA
>BTVJ01000184.1:0-2745 GCA_045863395.1 Myxococcales bacterium | reverse complement strand
CCCAGGGGAACGTGAGGACCCACTGCCGGTAGGGGGCGTCGGGCAGGAGGCGGTCGAAGGTACGAACACACTGCAGGTAAGTCCTCCGCCAGCGACCCGCGTACAGTGACCGTGACGCTTCGGGTGCACCCACGTCATGGGGAGGTTGTCACGGTGCTTTCGGCCTATGGCGCTGAGGCACTTTGGGTCGAGACGGCGGACGGGAAGAGTATGCACCTGCCGCTGCGTTGGACCAGCCTTCGGCCACGGGCGGCGCCGCTGGAGTCGAATGGGGTCCCGGTCCACTTCGACCCGCACTGCCTCCAAAGCCTGTCGGCGTGGGCGGTGGCTCGGTTGGAGGCGGGCACGAGGCGTCCCTGTGAAGTTGTTGCTTCCGGCTCGATACTGCGCGATAGACACGAGCATGTCGCGAACACTGGCGGACCTGATGGCGGAGCTCACGCCCTGGTGGGGGCGACTGACGCACCAGGTCCTTCTCGCGGAGTCTCTCCGGCCAGGCGAGGAACGCAATGAGCAGCCGAGTTTCAGCGTCTCACCTCCAGAGGCGAGCCTTCGTGTACGTCCGTCAGTCGACAGCGGCGCAGGTCCAGGAGCACGTCGAGTCGACTCAACGTCAGTACGCCCTCGTGGAGCGGGCGGTGGCGTTAGGCTGGGAGCGGGAGCAGGTCGAGGTGGTCGATGAGGACCAGGGCCGCAGCGGCAAGACTACCGAGGGCCGCAGCGGGTTCGTGCGCCTGGCTCATGAGGTTGCACATGGGCGGGCCGGCGCGGTGCTCGCCATCGAGGTGTCGCGACTGGCGCGCTCGTCCCAGGACTGGCAGCGCCTGCTGTCGCTCTGCGCCGTGGCGAGAGCTGTCGTCATCGACGAGCAGAGCATCTACGATCCGGCGCAGCATGACGACAAGCTTCTGTTGGACCTCAAAGGAGCGATGTCTGAGCAGGAGCTCCACTGGCTCCGGCTTCGGCTCGCAGGAGGCCGGCTGAACAAGGCCCGTCGAGGCGAGGCACATATCCGTCCTCCAGCGGGCTATGTCTGGGGTGGACGCGGCCTGGAGCTGGACCCCGACGAGTCGGTGCGCACGGCCGTGCAGCTGTTGTTCGAACGCTTCGCGGTCGAGCCGAGCGCCCGTGCCGTGGTGCGTTGGGCCAGGGATACGGGATTCCGACTACCAACTCGTGACCGGACAACGGGTCAGGTGACGCTGCCCGTGCTCGGGAGCACACGGCTTTGCGACATTCTACACAACCCGATCTATGCTGGGGTGTATGTCTTCGGGCGTCGCCCGACGAGAGAAGTGTTGATCGACGGCGAGGTGCGCAAGGTGCGGGTAAGGCTGGATGATCGCGCCGAGTGGCCCGTAGCGATTGACGCAGCGCATCCAGCCTATATCACGTGGGAGAGGTACGTGAGCAACCAGGAGAAGCTTCGAAACAACAGCGCCCATTTGCCTGCCCAGGGAGCCCCTCGCGAAGGTGGGGCGTTGCTCGCCGGATTGCTGCTGTGCGGACGCTGTGGCCGTCGGATGAGCCCGCACTATGAGAGCGTCGACCACGCCAGGTCCCGCTGGATATACCAGTGCCATCAGGAGGACGAGGGAGTACGCGTCCGCTGCTGGAGCGTCACTGGTCCGAGAATCGACGCAGAAATCGAGTCCCTCTTCCTCAGCATGATGGTTCCCGGAGAGATCGAGCTGAGTCTGGCCGTCGAGCGTGAGACCGACCGACAGGCAGAGTCCCTCGAGAAAGCCTGGCGGGCACGTCTCGAACAGGCGCGCTTCGAGGCGCGGACGGCCGAGCGACGCTACATGGCTGTGGACCCCGACAATCGGGTGGTCGCACGGACGCTCGAAGCCCAGTGGGAGCAAAGGCTTCGCGACCTTGCAACGGTAGAGCGACAGCTCCAGGATGCGCGTACGTCGCACAAGGTACAGCTCAACGACGCCGACCGTGCCCGCATCCGGGAGCTCGCGCGGGATCTGCCGGCCATCTGGCGTTCGGCAACTACGGCGGTCGCAGACCGCAAGGCCATGCTCCGAATCGCCATCGAGGTCATCTCGGCGCGCCCTGTGGAGATCCCCACCCGGTCCACGCGCCTCGAAGTGCAGTGGCACACCGGCACCACCTCGTCCGTGGTGGTCCCTAGATTCCGACGCGGCGAGTACAAGAAGACCCACGCCTCCGTGGAGGACCAAGTCCGCGACCTTGCCGCCGCGGGCACCCATGATGCAGCCATCGCCGAGGAGCTCAACCGCCTTGGCCACCGGAACGGAGCGGGAGGCGCCTGGACCGTCGACAACATCCGTCACCTGAGGGGATCGCGGCGCATTCCGCGCGTCGCTCCCGACCTCCTTCGCATGCCACCGTTGCCACCTCGAGACGCCTCTGGCCGCTACTCGGTTCCGGGAGCTGCCACGCGGATGGGAGTGACTGAAGACACCGTCTACCGCTGGATTCGCCAGGGTCGCGTCACCAGCATCCGTGCGGACCACGGAACCCATCGGGCGCCGTACTGGATCGAGCTGGACGACGCTGTCGAGGCACGCCTCCGCGAGACCATGCGAGGTGGTCGGCCCAAGAAGAGCGTGGACTGATCCCGCAGGGGGTGTCGGTCACCGCCGAAACATGACAACACGCTACCGAGCCGAGAGGTGCATTGTGTCAGGACGCTCTCCACCAGATCGGCGGCCGTATCCGCGGCGCGCCGCGACCAGCAGCTCGGACACATGCGGCCCTTGCAACTGAACG
>BTVJ01000183.1:0-2892 GCA_045863395.1 Myxococcales bacterium | reverse complement strand
GCCACCTTGCGCTCCATCATCCAGGAGTACACCACCGGGACCACGAAGAGGGTGACCAGCTCGAAGGTCATGCCGCCCACCAGCGGCAGCGCCATGGGCTGCATGAGGTCCGCGCCTCGGCCCGTGCTCCAGAGGATGGGGAGGAGCGCGATGATGGTGGTGGCGGTGGTCATCAGCATGGGGCGGATGCGTCGGGTGCCGGCGAAGAGGACCGCCTCGCGTACCTCTGCCACCGTCGTGCAGGTGCGCTGCGCGAAGACCTGCTTGAGGTAGGTGCCCACCACCACGCCGTCGTCCACCGCCACGCCGAAGAGCGCGATGAAGCCCACCCACACCGCGGTGGTGAGGTAGACCGGTCCGTCCGATGGCCGCGAGCGCAACCCCAGCGAGTGGAGCAGGTCGAGGAGGTCCGGGTAGAGCCAGATCAGGATGAAGCCGCCGCCGAAGGCGACCGGGATGGCGGCGAAGATGGTCGCCGTGAGGCCCAGGCGGCGGAACTGGAGGAAGATCAGGAAGAAGTTGAGGGCCAGCACCAGGGGCACGATGACCGCGAGGCGCCGGTCCGCCTCGATCTTGTTGCGGTAGCGCCCTGTCGGCGACACCGAGAGCCCCGCCGGGATGGGGTCGGCGCCGGCCGCCCTGCCCTCCGCGCGCCACGCGTCCACCGCGCGCACCGCGTCGTCGATGACCGCCGCCTCGTCGCGGCCCCGCGCGTTGAACATCACGTAGCCGGTGAGCTGGCCCCGCTCGGTGCGGATGGCGGCGGGGCCGATGACCTCCCGGATCTGCGCGAGCCGGTCGAGGGGCACCTGGGCGCCCGTCGGGGTCGGCACCCGAACAGCGCGCAGGTCGTCCACCTCGTCGCGCAGCTCACGCGGCACCTGGATGCGCACCGGGTAGCGCTCGCGCCCCTCCAGCGACCACGTCAGGTTCGCCCCGCCCAGCGCCATCTCCACCACGTCCTGCACGTCGGCCACCTGGAGGCCGTAGCGGCCGATGGCCTCCCGGTCCACCGCCACCTCCACGTAGGGCTTGCCCCCGGTCCGAAGCGCGGTGACGTTGACCGCCCCGGGCACGCGGCGCACGACCTCCTCCATGGCCACCACCGTCCGCTCCATGGCGCGCACGGCGTCGGCGTCCGCATAGGGACCATCGGGGCCCCTTGGCGCGCCCATCACGCGGAGCGCCATGGTGGCGCGCAGGTCCGACTGGAGCATCACGATGCGCGTCTCGATGGGCTGGAGCCAGCTCGGGGTGGTGCCGGGAATCCGCGAGACCCGCTCAAGCTCCCGGAGCACGTCCTCACGGCTCACACCCGGCCGCCACTGCTCGCGGGGCTTCAGGTTCACCACCGTCTCGATCATCCCCACCGGCGCCGGGTCGAGCGCCGTCTCCGCGCGCCCCACCTTGCCCACCACCTGCGACACCTCGGGGACGCGGGCGATCTCGCGGTTCATGGCGAGCATCACCTCCACGGACTGGCTCAGCGACGCCTGGGACAGCAGGCTCGGCATGGCCATGTAGGCGCCCTCGTCCAGCGGCGGCATGAACTCGCTGCCGATCCCGGGGAAGGCCCGCTCCAGAGCCGCGATGGGCCGGATCCGGTCGAGGTCGAGCCCAGCCGCGTCCGCCAGGGGCCGGAGCGGCGCCAGGAGGGCCCCGAAGCCCGCGAAGATCAGGACCCCGAGCGTGACGATCCCCACCGGGAGCACCAGGAAGAGCCCCTTGTGGGCCAACACCCACCGGAGCGCGGGCTGGTAGACCGCGACCACGCCACGGGAGACCGGGTTCTCGTCGATGGGCAGCATGCGCTCGGTGCTCACGCGCCACCCCACCCCGGCGAGCAGGGCCCCGCCGAGCAGGGCCACCACCCACGGCTGGACCCCACCGAGGACCCCCGCCCCTGGGAGCCTCCACCCCACCAAAGCGCCGAGGCCCGCGAAGGTGATCGTCGCCACCGCCCGCCCCCACCGGCGCGCGTCCCCCTCCCGCAGGAACAGGCGGCAGAGCGCCGGCACCAGGGTCACGGCGAGGATCACGGCGGAGACCATGGCGAAGGTCTTGGTCCAGGCCAGGGGCTTGAAGAGCTTGCCCGACTGCCCGGTGAGGAAGAAGACCGGCAGGAACGACACCACGGTGGTGGAGACCGCCGTCATGATGGCGGGGCCCACCTCGGCGGCGGCCTCCGTGATGGCCGCCGCCCGCGACTGCCCGGGGCGGCGCTGGGTGAGCGCCCCGAAGACGTTCTCGCTCATGATGATGCCCATGTCGACCACCGTGCCGATGGCGATGGCGATGCCCGACAGGGACATGATGTCGGCGCCGAGCCCGAAGGCGCGCATGCCGATGAAGGCGAGCAGCACCGCCAGCGGGAGCGTCGCCGCGACGATGAGCGAGGTGCGCAGGTGGAGGAGAAACAACACGACGACGCACAGGGTGATCAGCAGCTCCTGCGCCAGCGCCTCGGTCAGCGTGCCCAGCGTCTCGTCGACGAGCTGGGTCCGGTCGTAGAAGGGCGTGACCCGCACGCCGGGGAGCGACGGCTCGAGCTCCGCCAGCTTCGCCTTGAGGCCCGCGATGACGTCCTTGGGGTTGGCGCCGTAGCGCATGGTGACGACGCCGCCGACGCGCTCCCCCCGGTGGTCGGCGAGGGCGCCGCGCCGGAAGTCCGGGCCCAGCGAGACGGTCCCCACGTCACGCACGAAGATCGGGACGCCCCCCCGCGAGTCCACCACCAGGCTCTCCACGTCCTCCACGCGCTTGATGAAGCCGAGCCCCCGGATCGCCAGCTCCATGCCGGCCGTCTCGACGGTCTTGGCGCCCACGTCGATGTTGCCGCGCTCGACGGCCTCCATGACGGCGCCCATGGTGAGGCCGTAGCCTTGAAGTCGG
>BTVJ01000182.1:0-3378 GCA_045863395.1 Myxococcales bacterium | reverse complement strand
CGGTGTCGCCGCCGGTGTCGCCGCCGGTGTCGCCGCCGGTGTCGCCGCCGGTGTCACCCGTGACGTCCGCCAGCGTGTCGCCCGCCCCGCCGCCGCCCTCGTCGTCGGGGCACCCGGCGCTCAACGCCGCGACCGCGATCAGAGAGACCCACCATCGAGTATTCATGAGATGCGCTCCTGCTTGTCGTGAGACCTGCCTGGGCCAGCCAGGCTGTGTGATGCCAATCTGAGCAATCGCCGTGCCACAGCAAGGCGCCGGCGTCGCGACCACGGAAGCCACCCAGCGCCGCCCCGAGGCACCTCGCGTGTGGCGACGGACCCGGGAGACAAAGCCGCGACCTCCAATCTCCGCCCCGGGGCGCGCCCCGGTGCGCGCACACCGTCCACCCTTCCAGTGGAGTGATAGTTGCCTTGCTCTGCCATGGACGTCAATGGGGGGCCGGGGCGACGGAAGGAGCGTGCCGTCGAGCCGCATCGGCAGGAACGACGGCCCCGTCCACAGCCGCGGCAGGCGCCTGCGGGGCCACCGGGTTCGCCATACCCGGAGGCGCGGCAGTGGCCAGCCCGCCCGGCGCCGTGACCACCGGATACCCCTTGTGCTGCCAGGCGAAGACCCCCTCGTCCAGGACGGCGGTGTTCTTGTAGCCGCGGCGCCTCAGCTCGTCGACCACCTCCCCGGAGGCGTGATGGGGGCACGCGCAGTAGGCCACGACCCACGTGCCGTCCTTCGGGATGTCGTCGAGGCTCGGCTTGTCGTAGTAGGGCGTCGAGATGGCCCCCTCGATGTGGAGCGAGAGCCACTCGGACGGCGCGCGGGCGTCGCAGATGACGATGCGGCGCTTCTGGTCGAGGGCCGCCTTGAGGGCCTCCAGGGACACGAGGCGCCCATCCTTGAGCTTGAGCTTCGCGGGCTTCCCCTTGGGGTTGAGCACCACGGGCCCCGTGCGCGGCGCCGCCGGCTGCTGCACCACGGGCGGTGGCGCGAGGGGCAGGGCGCGGCTTCGGATGAAGGCGACGAGATCGTCCACCTGGACGTCGTCGAGCACACCGTCCCAGGCGGGCATCGGCGTCCCAGGACGCCCAGCCAGGATGCCGTGGTGCAGGAACGCGTCGCTGGCGGTGGCGACCAGCATGGGGTTGAAGAGGTGAACCGCGGTGGCCCGCTGCTCCGGCGTCCCGTGGCAGGCCTGGCAGGTCGCCTCGTAGAGGACCCCACCTCGGAGCGGGTCGCCGGCCGGCCGGGCCTCATGGTCCTGGGGGACCGGAGGGCTGCCGGCGCGGAGATAAGCGACCAAGGCGTTCACGTCACCTTGCGCGAGCGGGCCACCCACCTCTGCGCCATAGGCCCCCATGGCCGTGCCTGGGCGGCCGTTGGCGATGGCGCGGCGCAGGAACTCCTCGTCCGCGCTCTCGCGGAAGGTGGTGGTCACCAGCGACGGCGCGTTGTCCGCGGCGTACCCCTCCCCTCGCTCGCCGTGGCACAGGGCGCAGAGCCGCTTGTAGAGGCCGGCCGCGTAGGGATCGCGATCCGGCTCCAAGAGGATCGTCCCCGTGGGGGCCGCGTGCGGGGCCACGGCGGGGTACCCATCAGGGGTGGCCGCACGCGGCGGGGTAGCGGACGCCTGTGTCGGGGCGCCGTGGACCTGCGACGGGGCGTCCTTCGGAGCTCCCTCGTGGCGGGCGAGGCCTGACAGGCCGCTCTCCGCCTCCAGGTGGCGCCGAGCGTCGGATCCCCACGCCGCGGCACCAGCCCCCGACGCGTCTCCAGCGCCAACGCCCGCCGCCACACGGGCATCGGGCGCAGCCTCCGCGACCGTCCCGCCGGCGTGTCCGTCATCGAGGGGGGCCACTGCGGGAGCCTTCAGGCCCGGAGCGGGCTCGGCCGGCTGGCCCGGCTGACCACCGCACCCCACGGCGAGCTGCACCACGAGGATGAGACAAGAGAGCCTGGTTCGCACGTGAACCTCGCGACTGCGCCCGGATCGCGGCAGAGGGCGTCCATGGACCTCGTCGCGCCGGGGATGGTGCGCACACTGCCACGGGAGCGAGCAGGCTGCAAGGCGCGCGGTGCTCAGGGGAAGTGCAAGGGGACCACCACTGACACAGTCTGTCCCGGCGGGGGGACTCGGAGAGTCAACACGGACCGCCCGATGCAGTTGGCGACGTCGCTGCGCGAGTCCGTGTCGCGCAGCTCGCTCACCCCGCGGGCGATCTCCCGGCCTTCCGCGTCGAAGGTGATCTGGACGGAGTACGTGGAGCGGGCGGGCTCGGGAGCAGCCGCCAGGCTCGGCACCCAGCACCGAGGCACCATGTCGTCGGCCTTCAGGTCGCCGAGCGCCTCGACCGCGGCGGACAGGACGGCAGACTGGACCTCCGGCGACGCGGGCGGGGGACCGGGCAGGTCGCCCGCGACCACCGGCACGAGGGTGACGCTCCCCACCTGGGGCTCGAGCGCCAGACCTGGCGCTGCCGAGCCCGCGGAGTCATTCGGGCCCGTGTCGGGCAGCCGCGGCGCACCGACCACGCCGTCCAGCAAGGCTTGTGGGCGTCCCGCGGATGGCCCGCTCTGCGCGCCGACCGTGACCGCCGGCGTCGAGGGAGCGTTCGCGTCGGAGCCGACGGGCTGCTGCCCGGCTGAGCGCTCCCGAAGCCCCAGGTACAGCCCAGCGGCGATGAGCGCGCAGCCAGCCAGAATGGACAAAGGGAGTGCGAGGGCGCGCCTCATGGGAGGAACAGTGTTCAGGTCAGTTGGTGACGATGGCGGTGACGTAGCTGTACTCGTTGTACTTCCAGTTCGCCACCTGGGCCGCCGAGGCCTGCCCGCACATGCCAACCTGATAGGACCCGGCTGCAAGACCAGTGATCACGCCGTTGATGGCGAAGGTGATGCGCGTGTTCTGGGGGACCTGGAGTCCGAGGATCCCTCCTCCGATGGCGACGATGGACGAACCCGCGGCCGTGGACTGGTAGCAGACCCACAGGTTCAGGCCGGAGGCGCCACCCGCGGCCACCGATCCGAGCGCCTTGGAGGCGTCCACGATGATCTTCTGTCCCGAAGTGATCGTCACCGTGGGCGAGACAGAGAGGAAGCCGACGCTCGGAGTGCCCGACGACGAGATCGGATCCGCACCAAAGCCGCTGCTGAACGTGGTGGAGACCACGCCCGAAGGTCCCTGCGGTCCCGTCGCGCCTTGCACCCCCTGCGGACCCTGTATGCCCTGCGGACCCTGGGCGCCCGTATCTCCCTTCGCGCCCGTATCGCCCTTCAGGCCCTGAACACCCTGCGGACCCTGGGCGCCCGTGTCCCCCTTCGGACCCTGCAGACCCTGCGGACCCTGGGCGCCCGTGTCCCCCTTCGGACCCTGCAGACCCTGCGGA
>BTVJ01000181.1:0-3457 GCA_045863395.1 Myxococcales bacterium | reverse complement strand
ATCATCGCCCGTCACCACCCCGCCCAGGCACCGTGCCTCCCCGCTTGTTGTTCCTGGGCGCAACGATTCGACGTGTCGCGAACCGGACCGCACTGCCGTCGTCGCAAGCCCATGAACGCAAAGCCCTCTTGGTGATTCGAGAGCTTCGGCGCACGATTCGGATGGGCCGCCGGGCGCGTCGAGAGCCTCACCGCTCGAGTCGGCTCAGCCTCCCGCGCTTCGGAAGCAGCCTCCAGCCTCCGTTCGCACGGCATTGTCACTTGCGCCACGCCGCGCTATCGTTCGGCGCCGGACCGGAGCTGCGATGGAGGCCTCATGTCCTCTCACGGAATCGAGCGATACGAGGTTCACAAGGCTGGCGTAGCTGCTCTGATCCGCGATGCCCTCGTCGCAAGCGGAGCCCGAATCGTCACGGACGCCGACCCAAACTGGGCCCCACTGGTCTTCCACATTCTGACGCCGCGGGGCGAGGCGCTGGAGCTCATCTGCTACGCCTTCCACGCCAACCGCTACCGCCAAGGCGGGCGCCCGAAGGACGAGCATCGCTTCCAGATCAAGTACGGCTCGGACTTCCACCGCTACCACGACATCTTCATCGCGTCCGGGCGTAGCGCAGTCACGTTGATGTTCGGCGTCCACGAGGACGCAGGCATATTCGTGGCCGTGGACCCGACGATGCACAATCCGACGTGGTTCTCCACATCGATCGAGCTCAAGGACCACCACATCGACGAGGCACAGCGGGGCTGGGCGGGTTGGGAGCGCGAGCGCAAGGCAGGGGGCCGGCGCAAAGCTCCGCCGCCTCGTGCAGAGGAAGAGAGCTGGATGACGGAGGTGCTGCTCGGGTTCACCCCGGAGAACTTCCTGCGCTACGTCCAGTTCGAGCGCCTCGCCACGGGCCTGGATCCGGGTGAGCGCCTGCTCACCATTGACAGACTCGCCACGGTACCGGAAGGCACAGGACTCCACCCGCTCGAGCGTGAGTTGGGCATGACCGCCCCTCAAATTCTGGACATGATCGGCGACGCGTTTCGGCTCAAAGTCGCTGTTCGCGGAGGCGCCGCCGAGTACCACCTTCGAAAGCACCTGGAGGCGATTCCGGGGATGAGCTCCGTGGAGCTGATCGACCAGGATGGCAAGCCGGACTTCCGGGTCGTGTACGGAGACAGACCCCCGGTGTTCGTGGAGTGCAAGAACGTTCTACGCCGACAACCGGGCGGGGTGACTCGCGTGGACTTCCAGCGGACGCGCGCTGCGAAGGGCGAGCCGTGCTCGCGGTACTACAAGCCCGATGACTTCCAGTTGCTCGCTGCCTGCCTCCACCCGATCTCGGAGAAGTGGGACTTCCGCTTTGCGTCCACTGGCAGCCTGCCGGCCCACCCTAAGTGTCCGGGCAGGCTCTCGGACAAGGTGACCGTCGCGGGGCCCGCCTGGACCAACGACATCACGCTGCTCCTTGGGCGCTGAGGCCGTGCTCAGCGGTCATCCGTGCAAGGGCGCCTCGCCCCTTGCCGGTACCGGGATGGGGCGAGTGATTCCCGATCAGCCGGAGGTACTTGTCCTGCGTCACCGGAAGCGGGATCTCGGGAGCTGGCACGGTCTCCTGTCGCGCGGGGAGCAGCGTGGGCCGACGGGGGTCGGCCTTCACGTCGCCCAGTAGCTGCTTCCGAATGGCAAGGCCGAGGATCTCGGCCATCGCCGAGGGCACGGCGTTTCCGACCTGCTTGTGTGCCGCCGCGACGCCACCGACGATCCTGTAGCCCTTGGGGAAGGTCTGAAGCGCGCACAGCTCGTTTGCCGAGAGGCGTCGGCTCTTCCAATGGAACGGGCCGATCGCGGGCCCCGGCTGAGCCGTGAGCGTCCACGACGGGCGATTCTTCGCGAGCTTGAGCAGCATCGACCAGAAATGGCGGCGCCACCCGAAGATCGGGCTCCCCCCGCCGCGCTCCGTGTGGAACAGGTAGTTCTGGCCCTCGGGGATCGTTCTCAGGAGGTCGGCCCATCGGCCCCGCGGGAGGAGGTCGGGGTCGTCATCTTCGTCGACCCCGCACAGCGCGTCCCACGCAGTCGCCGGAGGCAACAGCCCCGGAATCGGAAGATTGGGCTGTCGGACCTCGCCATTGGCCATATCTGCTCGCGGCGGCTTCGCATGGGTGGGAGACGGGAACTGGAATGGCTTGCCCTCCCGGTGGCCCACGACGAACACGCGCTCACGGGCCTGCGGCACCCCGTACTCGACGGCGTTCAGCTGCTTCGCAGAGACCGTGTAGGCCGTGCCAACCTCGCGATTGATCCGCTCCACGGTGTCGCGGATGAGCATGAGCCCCTCGTCCTTGTCGCTGAATGCCAGGCCTGGGACGTTCTCCAGAAGGAACGCTTTCGGCTTCGCGTCGCGCAGCACACGAAGGTACGCGTCGAGGGTCGCCGCGCGAGGATCGGCCAGGCGACGCGCGTCGCCTCGCGCCCAGTAGCCCGACTTGCTGAACGGCTGACAGGGGGGGCCGCCGGCCAGGAGGTCTGCTTCGCCCTCGTGCAGCTGCGCCATTGCGAGCAGCTCGGCGCTGCTGACGTCGTGGATGCTGCGGTCCACGACGCACCAGTCGCGGTTGGCGCGGAGCGTCGCGACGGCATCCGGATCCATCTCGACGGCCACCCCACAGTCGAAGCCTGCGGCCTCCAGCCCGAGGTCGAGCCCACCCGCGCCGCTGTACAAGCTGATGACCTTTCGCACGATCCCATCCTCACAATGGTGTTCAAGCGTTCAGTGGACGCTATCGCGAACGGGGTCTCAGGTCAACCACCGACTAGCCCGGAGGCTCGTGCGCGTGTGGTACGCTGCTCGCATGACCCGTCCGTCGTTCAAAGGCCTGTCGTCGAGCTCGCCCAAGGCGTCCCGGGCAGCACGTGGCTCCAGTCGCAAGGAAGGCAACACGCCCGAGCGGATCCTCCGGAAGGCGCTGTGGAGCGTGGGCCTTCGCTACCGCAAGAACGTGCAGGACCTTCCCGGGAAGCCCGACATCGTGTTCAGGGGACCGCGCGTGGTCATTTTCTGCGACGGAGACTTCTGGCACGGCTGCGACTGGCAACGGCGCAGGCAGAAGCTCGCTCGTGGCTCCAATTCTTCCTACTGGCTGAGCAAGATCGAGAGGAACATGGAGCGCGACGCTGCAAACGACCTCGAGCTGATCAGGCTTGGGTGGCGGGTCCTCAGGGTGTGGGAGGGCGACATCCATGGGAGCCTCGATGAGGTGGTGACCCAGGTGCAGCTCGTGCTTGGCGAGCGCGCACGGGGTCGCTCATGAGCGCCACACTGTCCAGCCCGTGGCCCGCGGTCCGGCGACTGGCCGGGGGCTCTCCACCGGATTGACCCCGAGGCCTGCCTTCGGGACATCATCCGCGTGTTGCCCCACTGGCCCCGGGAACGCTACATCGAGCTGGCGCCCAAGTACTGGGCCCA
>BTVJ01000180.1:0-3480 GCA_045863395.1 Myxococcales bacterium | reverse complement strand
GGTTCAGCGAGGCGAGCCATGGGCGGAGTCCTCGCACGCTGCGTGCCATACCGCGCGGGTAGTTCGAGCTGCCGGACACCGCGAGCACGCGGCCCCGCAGGTCGTCGAGCATGGTCGCATCGTAGCCAGCGATCCGCCCCAGCTTGTAGACGCCGTGCACGCCGAAGGCTGCCTCCACGTCCCGGTAGACCGCAGCGCCGGCGGCCAGCGTGGCGTCCTTGTCGAGCGTCGCGGTGCCACGCTCCAGCAGCCCGATGGCCGTCGCCGAACCGTCCCGCACCTGGATGATGTCGCCCTCGACCAGGTCCACGGCACCGCCCGAGAAGGTGATCTCGTTGGGCGACCCGTCCTTGTCCACGGCGGACACGGTCCGGTTGGACGCGAGGGTCCCGCCGACGGCCGCACCGCCGGCGAGCGGCGTCGAGGCCACGGCCACGGCGGTCACGGAGGAGTCCATCACGGTCGCGGAGGCCTTCACCGCCTCGCCCGAGTCGCCCTGGTTGAGCAGCGTGACCACCTGTCCGACGGTGGAGGTGATGACGCCACCACCCGCCAGGGGCGTCGCCCCCACCGCGATGGCCGTCTCGGACCCCACCGCCGTCCCGAGGACCGCGCCCACGAAGTCCGACGCCTGGCCCCGGTTCAGCTCCGTGACCACCTCGTTGACGGTCGCCGTGATGGCCGGCGCAGAGCTGTTCTTCAGGTAGATCTTGATGGTCGCGATACCCGTGACCGGGTCCACGTCGACCGTCTGCGACATGGGGGCCTCGGCGCCCGGGTCGACGAGCTGCACCGAGTGCGCCTTGCCGTCCTTGCCGGTCACGACGATGGTCTTGTCCGTACCGTCCACGACGAGTGACGCCGCGTGCTGGGTGGTCGCCAGGTGGATCGTCGTGGTGAGGATGCCCGCGGAGCTCCACGTCTCCGTCTTGGCGAGCGCCGCCCCCGCCGCGGACGGGTCTGCCAGCACGAAGGCGTGCGCCTTGCCGTCCCGGTTGCGTCCCTCCAGGACGATGGTCGCGGTGTCCACCGCCAGGTTCACCGTGCCGACGACCCCGAGCTTGCTGATAATGTCCACCGCGTCGCCCACGAAGAAGTTGGCGGCATCGGCGACGCTGGCGTCGTTGCCACCCGCCGCGGTGGCGCTGATGGTCTGCTTCGCGCAGGGGCGCAGCTTCTTGGTGGAGGTGGTCACCCCCAGCACCGCGCCAGGCTGCAGCGTGCCGAAGCCGGTGGTGCCGTTGCCCGCCGCGAGGGTCGCCGCGAGGATCAGCTCGCTCGCGTGCATGGAGTTGCGCGCGATGAGGACGTTCTGCTCCGCGCCGATGGAGTAATTCATGGCACTGCTCCTGTGGAGTGAGGGGCCGGGCCTCCCCGGCGGGTGCTGTCAGGGGGTCAGGTGTTCTGGCTCAGGCGCGCCCGAGCAGGCGGTCCAGTGGGTTCGGAGGGGCGGCAACGCCCTTGTCGGTGGTGCGCAGCATGCCGGTCCGCTCCAGGGACTGGCGGGCGAGCTCCGCGGCGCTCGGGGCACGCCGGTGCCTTTGACGCCGCAGCTACGCCAGGGGACGCCGCGGTCATGGAGGACTCCGCCACCGACGCCGGCCCCGAGGACACCTCGCCCCCCTGGCTGCCTGCGCCGATCCCCGCAATCTCGGAGGCGCCGCCGCCCCCTTGCCAGGCGGTCCTCGCCAACCCGTCGTACTTCCAGTTCCTCGACGACCTGTGCGAGGTGAAGGTCTGGCCGTCCACGCAAGACCGGGACCGCGCCTGCCCCGTGCTGGACAGGTAGATCGTCGCGCGCGTCGTGGACGGGCGGCTCTGATCACCCCGCGTCGCTCACCGGCTCAAGGACGTGGGCGCCGAAGTGTCAGCGAGTGCCAGGCGCGCAGCCGTCCGGTGCGCGCAGGGGGGCGCGGAGCTGGGCACGGCGCAAGGAGGCGACGAGCCGTGCAGGTGCCCGGGGCTTGGAGGTGGCGAGCGGTTTGGGTGCGCGGGGAGCGCCGTGTGGACATGGCGATTCCCGAGCCAGTGAAGGAGGCGAGGCGCCGGTGCGATCCCGGCTACTCCGGCCGCTGGGAATCGACGTCCGCCTTTCGGACCCGGAAGCTGCCCGTCAGTTGAGCTGTCTCTCCACCCTTCGCCATCGTCACGTCGAAGGTGTACTCGATGAATGGTCCTTGGACGACCCCAGTGCTCCCGGAGAACGACCCTTCGACGATCTTCGCCGAGACAGTACCGCTTACGCTCGCCCAACTCCCTTTGTCGCACAGTGGGCCCTCGGGGCCGTCACAGCTCAGGCGCATCATGCTGTGGCTCTTGCCATGGCAATCTCCGGCCTGGTCCATCTCCGCGTCGGTGCCGACTGCCCTTGAGGTGCCCGGCTCCGGCGGACCATAGATCTGTACTGGATCGTATCCGTCCGAGAGGTACGTGTGGACCCAGTACCACTTGCCGTCGGCGCAGGTGATCGGCTTTGCGTACCCCACGTCCGGCGAGTCCGTCTTGCCTGCCATGGAGATCGTCGTAGCTGGGAGCGACGCGCCCCCGGTTCCCGTGTCGACGGCTCCCGCTCCCGCGTCCGCGCCTCCCCCGCCGCCTCCTCCGCCCCCAGCGCAGTTTGCCGGGTCCCCCGAGCCCGTGCACTCGAGCAGTATGGTCTGCAGGTTCGCCTTCGTAATGAGACCCGAGGTGGTCTGCGCGGCTTCGTAGCACTTGACCTGGTGGACGATGTTGCAGAGGTCGTCGCAGACGTCCTGTGAGACTGTGAACGCGTTCGAGATCGTGCCGTCGTCGTCCTTGGTCGAACCGGCGACGGGCAGCGAGAAGAAGGTGGAGGCGCCCTCAAACCACACGAGGGTCGCGACGACTGGATCGTTCGGGTCCTCATCGACGACCTTGATCCGGACGTTGCCAATGCCGCCGGGCGCAATCGTGCCCTCGTCAGACCCGGGCTCCAGCGCCGGGGCGCCATCGCTGGCCCCCGGTAGCGCGCCGTCGATGGACGCCGCTCCCTCGTTCTGGAATGCCAGCGCGTTCGCCAGCGACTCCGCGGCACCACTGGCGTTGCCGCCGGGCCCGCCCGCTCCGCCTCCTCCACCAGGTGGAATGCCCCCCTTCGAGCCTGAGCAGGCCGGCAACACCAACAGCAGGCCCGCCGCTGCAAAGCTCTTCCAGTTCGAACGGTGCTCGCGCATCTCTCAACTCCGGCGGGCGCGGCGCCCGATCACCACATCACCGTGAGCACGCAGAACGTCTGGGGTCTTTGGTGATGATTTGAGTGCAAAGGGTAGCCGCTCGTGCCGGGGCCGGTCAAGGGCCACCCTGCTCCAGCCCAGGGCCCTAGGACACTCCGGCGAAAAGCTGCCGCGGCGCCTAGGAACAACAAGCGGGGAGCCACGGGCGCCTAGGAACAACAAGCGGGGAGCCACGGTGCCTGGGCGGGGTGGTGACGGGCGATGATGGGGCTCGCAGCGGCGGGGG
>BTVJ01000179.1:0-3574 GCA_045863395.1 Myxococcales bacterium | reverse complement strand
TGCCAGGGTGTGGAGGCCGCCGAGATCGAGAGGCGCCAGTGGAATACGGGGTGGTTGCGCTCCAGTTCGGGTTCGACCGGTGTGATTGGAGGAAGGTCATGAAGGTTCGTGGTCGAGGTACAAGCTATGTCGGACTCACGAGTGCGCCGCGTACTCCATTGGCGCCTGCCCCTTGGTGGCCGTCCGGTAACCCCGGGGCCATCGTGCAAGTCCAGAGTGGCGGAGACTCCTCTCTCCGTCGCGGGCCCCGGGAGGAGATGTTGCGAAATGAGAGTTGGCCGCCCGGGACCACACCTCGGCGGTTCGACTCCAGGCACTACCCGGAGCAGGGGTGCATGACGCCGAACGCCCTCGTCTCCGCTGCAACCCATGTCGCGGGCCACTGCGAGGCTGTCCGACTCTTGCCGGTTTCCGTGACGATCTGCGGAGAGAAGGCCAACATGGCGCAGTTCTTGGGCCTGGCGTTGCAGTATCTGGCCTATGGCAAGGTCGTGGAGGCCGTCGGAGGTCTGACGCCGCCAGAGACGCTGTACCCAGCGCTCTCAGTACCCGAGCTCATTGAGGCTCCCATCGCAAGGGACGCCTATCTCCTGAATCTCTGCGCTCCCCTCCTCGACCAGGTGAGGGAGACCGACCCTCAGCCGGCCATCTACCACGTCAGCGAGGGGGCCAACGAGCAGGGCGAGTTGCGGTTCGCCGAGGCGGTCTACTGGGTGGCCTGCGTCCTGCGCGGCCTCGCATGGTTCGGTGACCTGCCGCAGCTTCTGCATCGCAACATCGTGTCGCCGGCGGGTCTCGTCCCATGGGCGGTGCCAGCAGAGCTATCTCACTACCTGACCGCGTTGGAGGAGAGCAGTCTTACGGGGGACACCATTCCATCAAACCGCCCTGACGTCTTCAATTTCTCACAGACGCTTCGTGCGAGGACCGATGCGCCGAGCGACCCATACAGAGTGGCAAGACGTGTCTACGACTTGGCGCATTGGAATGGCAAGTCTGTCGCTTACTACCTGGGAGGGTGCCAGTTTGAAGCACCGGGCGGTTCTATTTGGGATCGGGTCCGATTCTTTCGCTTCAACAGTTCGTCTCCGGCAAGCATCGCGACCCTCCTCCTCAGGAGCTTGGGAATGCCCGCGTCGGTGCAGGGAGCTGTGTGGATCGCTCCCCCCCATCGACCGTCAGGTTACCCTGAGGACTGCGATGGATGGTCGAATATCAACCCCCACTTTCCGTTTGGCGCTGCCCTCACTGCTCCCGGTCACGAATTCTACTCCCACTACGAGAACTGCTCTGCACCGCCTGTGAAGGTGGGCGTGCCGCCGGCGCCGCGAGATGACCAGGCGGTGGTCATTGGAAGCTACATGAAAGCGCCGAAGCAAGAGCAGGGCGGTCGACCCATGCGAGTAGTCTTCGTATCTCCGTGGGACGTGGCGATGATGGGTGCTACAGCCCTTGTTGAGGCAGCAAGCGCCGGCCGCTTCGACGCCGTTGTGCTAACAATCATCGACGCCGATGGGTGGATCTACTTCGCCGGTTCAGGAGCGACTGGGGACGAGCATCCGACTCTTACACAGGAGGCGCTTGGTCTTGTCAAGGTGGTTCGCGGCGCTGGCTTGAAATTCTGGGTCTCGGTCTCGACGTGCGCGAACGAGCGACGACGCAAGGCGTGGCCTTCTCTGAAACTCAAGTTTGGTGCTGTGCCGGATGCCGACTACCAGTATCAGCCTCCGCAGTGGCTGGACCCTTGTGCAGACAAGTACTGGGACTGGCTTGGTGACCGCGTTCTGCGGGGCTGCAGGGTGTTGCAGCCCGACGGAATCGTCTTCACACACCACTACTATCCAAACCTCAACGGCGACGCGTATTGGAAGGTGGGATGGTGGGACAATGGGCCGAGCGGCACCTGCCAGCCGTGGGAGCCGTGGAGCGGTGGTGTGGCGACATCGCTTCTGACGCAGCGAGTGAAGGAGCTCGTGGGAGTGGCAGCGCGGGGGGGAGTGGCGAAGACTGGGATCTGTAGCTTTCCCGTTCGCGGGGATGGCGGAAACTGGCCCAAAACAGAGGTTGCGACATGGGAGGATGTTGCGAATGTCGTGACGTACAACACAAATGCCAAGCCCATCTATCAACGCTTCGGGTATCAGGACATTCCTGCGCTGCAACAGATTGTGGACCATGTTGTCTATGTCATCGCAGGGTCGAAGTGGTTAGGAGGTGGTATGCCGGTCTGGAGCCGAGTGATTGCGGACCATTCGGCGCTGACAGGCAGGGCGGCGTGTGTGTCACTGGAATTGGCTGACGACTGGCGGGCCGGACCAGGACTTTGGCGTGGGGTGTTTCGGACGCTCGCATCAGCGGGTGCGGGTGGATTGGCGTTTCACTCGAGTGCCATTTCGTCGGGGACGCTGGGAGTTGGTGGACGAGCGTACACCGCGAGTGGTTGGGCGACGTTGGCGAGGTCGGGACCGTCATTGGAGGAAGCGTAGTGATGATTGCTTGGAAGCCCTGCATGGCCCTGATTGCACTTGAAGTGGGAGTTGTAGGGTGTGGACCTGGGAGCGTCTCAGGGCGGGACGTGCTCGTGACACACCGAGATGTCAGGGTGGATGTGGTGGAGTCTCGGGAGGTCGAGGGGGGGCGTGCTGACAGTCCCGGGCCGGGCGGGGGCGCCGACGAGGAGGTGGGAGACGTTGGGCGACCCTCGCAGGAGGACACTCGCGGAGAGGGTGTGGGACCCACGGACGACACGGGACCGGTGCTCGTCGAGATGTGCTGTGACCTCATCGATAACGATGGAGACGGGGGTACGGACTTTGATGACGGAGACTGCGGTTCGGCGCCCGAGTGTACAGCAGCGTGTCCGCATTTCAGGGACTGCATGGAGCAAGTTGACCCTGCGTGCGCCTGGGGATGTGTCGTGCTTCCTGAGAAGCACCTGAAGAGCGCGTGCATGCTTGGGTGTGCCGCCCGCAGCGGGGACAGGCAGTGTGAGGCCATTGCGGGGGAGTCTCTGGAGCCGGTCGGTCGAGGGATTCTCGGGGCAGCAATGGACTGCGCGATGAAGCGGTGCGGCCCCGGGCCAGCGTCGTCGATGAATGGGGCAGAGTGTGTCATGGATGCGTGTCTTTCGCTCATTGCGCTGTGCGACTATGGTGCGTTCGGGGAGTCGTGTTCATCCTTTGCTCGCTCCTGCTGGCTATGCCCCGAGGGGGTATGCACCTGTGGCGGACTCGCTTCGTCTGAGATCAAACGAGCGGTCGCCATGAAGTCGTGCCTCCAAGAGTGCGCGGCAGGCGATTCGCCTCAAGTACCCGGCCCGTTTGCCTGCTCTGCCCTGGACGTGGTTTCCTGCGCCCTGACTTCGGACTGCCGTCTGAGCGGGAGCGGGTCGTGCGGGGATGTGCTGACGCAGTTGGAGGACTGCTTGGGTAATCCAGCGGCGGACTGCAAGGGTTTCGGTGCGCTACCGCAGGGGACCAGGGGACAACCACAGTACATTGAGCTCGTCGAGTGCCTCACCGCGCAGTGTCCCGCGCCGTCAGAGCCGTCGTGCGCCGTCACCGCGCTGTCGGGG
>BTVJ01000178.1:0-3583 GCA_045863395.1 Myxococcales bacterium | reverse complement strand
CCCCGACAGCGCGGTGACGGCGCACGACGGCTCTGACGGCGCGGGACACTGCGCGCTCAGACATTCGATGACCTCGACGTACTGCGCCTGCCCCAGGTTCCCTTGCGGCAGCGCACCGAGACCCTGACAGTCCGCCGTGGAACCACCCAAGCAGTCCTCCAATTGCGCCAAGACCTCTCCGCACGACCTACTCCCGCTCAGACTGCAGTCCGAAGTCAAGGCGCAGGACACGACGTCCAGGCCAGAGCAGGCGAAGGGACCGGATACTTGAGGCGAGTCAACTGCCACACACTTGTGGAGGCACGCCTTCATGGCGACCGCTCGCTTGGTCTCAGACGAAGCGAGTCCATCACAGGTGCATACCCCCTCGGGGCATAGCCAGCATGACCTCGCATACTCGACGCAACTCAGACCATAGGCCCAATAGTTGCAGTGAGCGATCTGGGACGAGCACTCGGCCAGAACGCACCGTGTCACATCCAGCGACCCGGGGGTTTCTGGTCCGCACTGTTCGTTGACGCAGCGCCAAGCCCACTCGAAGTCGGAGCGCCCCTGAGGCTCCAGCTCCTCCGCTCCCACCGACTCACAGCGCTCGTCCCCGCTGACAACGACGCACCCGAACATGCACGCGCTTCGCTCGTGGGCCTCCAGATGCACCTCACACCGGCTCGCGCACTCGGGGTCCGTCTCCCGGACACAGTCCATGAATAACGGGCAGGCAACAGCGCAGCCGGGCGAGACGCTACAGTCCACATCGTTGAAGTCGATATCGCCGTCACCATCATTGTCAATCAGGTCACAACACTTCTCCCCGGTCGGGTGCCACACGTCCTCGCTGCTCCCGCCATCCACGTTCACCACATCCACCCTTGGTCCGGTGTCGCCCCTCCCGGCATCGTCTCCTCTACCTCCGCCCCGCCCCGTTTCTGCATCCCCACGCGGGATCGCGCCGCTCCCACCATCCCCGACATCCCCGCGCACGCCGAACGGACCCGCACCGACGTCTGGAGCTTCTGTCTCTGCGCCCCTACAGGAGCCAGCAAGAACGCACGCGAACACTCCGATGCAGAGATACGATTTGCGACTCATCCATGCACCTCCTACGGTGTCCCTGACCGCGACAGCGTTGCCCAACCCGTGTCCGTATACGCTCTTCCGACGAGACCCGAAGACGCGGAGGAGATCGCCTTCGCGTGAAACGCGACTCCGCCAGCTCCCATGGAACTGAGCCGCCTGTAGACGCCTCGCCAGAGCACCGGATCGGCTCGCCAGTCGTCCAGAAGTTCAAGAGAGATGAACGCCCTCCGCCCGGTCAGGGCTGCGTGGTCCGCGACGACCCGGCTCCAGACCGGCGCTCCCGCACTCAGCCACTTCGACCCCGAAATCACGTAGATCACCTCGTCCACCACGGTCTGAAGCACTGGTACGTCCTGGTAGCCGAAGTGCTTCACGACGGGCTTCTCGAAGTTTGGACTGTAAGTGGTCATCCCCTCCACGTCTGCCCAGGACGTCACCGGAAGGACAGGCCAATTCCCACCGTCACCCTGAACGGGGAAGCTGCACAGCGCCGACGTTCGGACTCCTCCCCGAGCAGCGAGCCCTACGAGCACCTTCAACCGGTCCGTGAGAAGCGATGTCGCGACGGCCCCACTCCATGGCTCCCACGGCTGGCAGTAATAGCTTGGACCATTGTCCCACCAGCCGACCTTCCGATGTGCGTCGCCGTTGAGGTTCGGATAGTAGTGGTGGGTGAACACGATTCCGTCGGGCTGCAAGACCCTGGAGGCCTGTAGAACTCGGTCACCAAGCCAGTCCCAGTACTTGTCGGCGCACGGGTCCATCCACTGCGGAGGCTGGTAGCTCGAGCTTTGGTCCATGGCCGCGCCGTACTTCATTTTCAGTGCCGGCCACGCCTTTCGTCGTCTCTCGTTTGCGCACGTCGAGACCGAAACCCAGAGTCCAAGTCCAGCGCCCCGCACACTATTCGCTAGTTTCTGCGCCTCTCCCGCGAGCCACGGGTGCTCATCGCCACTCTCGCCTGATCCAGGGAAGTAGATCCACCCATCCGCGTCGATCACGGTGAGCACAACCGCGTCGAAGCGACCCGCCACGAGCGCCTTCGCGACCTCTACAGGCCCGATGGTCGCCACGTCCCACGACGACACAAAGAGGAGGCGTAATGGGCGCTCAGTCGGGACTTCCTGGGGTGTGGACCTGTACGATCCGACGACCACGGACCACGCGTCACCAGCCGCAGGGGCGACCTCCACGCCCGCTCCGGGCTCGGAGCAGTCCTCAATCCCCTTGAGTTTGATGTTCAGGTGAATCGAGACACCGAATGGCTCGTGAGAGTCGACGTTGCACCAGCCACCGCAGTCGTCTGGGTATCCCTGCGGACGGTACGGGGGACTGACCCACACCGCGCCGTTACTCGACGTGGGTATGCCAAGGCTTCTGAGGAGTAGTGCACAGATGAACTTGGGAGTCACGCTGTTGAAGCGGAAGAAGCGAACCCTGTCCCACTGAGATCCATTGGAACCGTCGAACTGGCAGCCACCCAGATAGTACGAGACTTTCGGAGTGTCACCGGAGGTGTTCCACTTCGAGAACTCGTACACATGCAGTGCCACGGAGTAGGCGTTGTCGGGTGTTTTGCTCTTTGAACGAAGCGTATGGGCGAAGTTGAAGACGTCTGGGCGGTTTGCCGGGATGGCCCCCCCCGTGAGATCGCTCCCGTCCAGCGCAGTCAGGTAGTGGGATAGATCCGCAGGCACCGCCCATGGGACGAGACCCGCCGGCGACACGATGTTGCGATGCAGGAGCTGCGGCAGGTCACCGAACCATGCGAGGCCGCGCAGGACGCAGGCCACCCAGTAGACCGCCTCGGCGAACCGCAACTCGCCCTGCTCGTTGGCCCCCTCGCTGACGTGGTAGATGGCCGGCTGAGGGTCGGTCTCCCTCACCTGGTCGAGGAGGGGAGCGCAGAGATTCAGGAGATAGGCGTCCCTTGCGATGGGAGCCTCAATGAGCTCGGGTACTGAGAGCGCTGGGTACAGCGTCTCTGGCGGCGTCAGACCTCCGACGGCCTCCACGACCTTGCCATAGGCCAGATACTGCAACGCCAGGCCCAAGAACTGCGCCATGTTGGCCTTCTCTCCGCAGATCGTCACGGAAACCGGCAAGAGTCGGACAGCCTCGCAGTGGCCCGCGACATAGGTCGCAACGGCGACAAGGGCGTTCGGCGTCATGCACCCCCGGTCCGGGTAGCGCCTGAAGTCGATGGCCCGAGGGTTGGTCCCAAGCGGCCAACTCTCAGTCCGCAACGCATCCTCCCCGGGCGCGCGCCGAAGAGGGGTGTCTATTCCACTCTGGACTTGCACGATGGCGCCGGGCGCGCCGGACGGCCACCACGGGGCCGGCGCCCGCGGAGTAGGTGGCGCGGTCATGAGTCCAACAAGGCGTGTACCGCGGCTACGAACCTTCATGACCTTCCTCCCATCAAACCCTTCGAAATCCCCGTGCGGAGCGACCACCCCGTATTCCACTGGCGCCTCTCGATCTCGGCGGCCTCCACACCCTGGCA
>BTVJ01000177.1:0-3743 GCA_045863395.1 Myxococcales bacterium | reverse complement strand
ACCACCCCGTATTCCACTGGCGCCTCTCGATCTCGGCGGCCTCCACACCCTGGCACCTCGGCCCCTGTCCATCACAGGGCACGCGACCAGCCGCCGCTGCCCATGAGGCCCACGAACAGCCTGCTGCCCAATACCTGGAGCGAGATAGGCCGCGCCAGGTTGCGGTAGTCCAGGGTTCCGGTGAGGTCCTTCAATTCCAGGTTGTCGGCCAGCCACCCTCCCGCGTGCCCCAGGTCCTTCATCGCTTCATCCACCGCCTTGCCCTGCGACGTCAATATCGTCACTGCGTCCATCAGCTCCGCCTGGGTGGGGAGGCTCTCCGCACCCCCCCAGAGGTCCTCGCCGCTCGCTCCGACGACTTCGAAGACGCCGATGGGAGCCGTGGGCTCGGTCAGCACGCTGCCGGGCATGTCCGCCCACTTGAAGTAGGCCTTGCTCGCGTTGTAGCCAGGTCCCCAGGGCTCGGGGCTCACTGGGCTGGAGTCGTCTCGCGGCTGCCAGGCGGCTATGCACTTCGACGACGTCCCGAAGTCCCCCACTCGTTCATATCCACCCAACGCCACGAAGAGCCGCTTGCCGTGCATGGCGACGCCCCGCGCCTTCGGGTGCGTCATTACGAGGCGGAACTTCGGGCTCGCCGCGCCCACATCCTCGCACCAGAGTACCGCCCCCTCGAACCACCGTTTCCCTTCCCTCGACTCCTCGGTGCTCACGACGAGGCCCTTGGCGCCATCCCAGATCAGGCCGGAGACGGCTCGCCAGGTGTTTGGAAACGTTCCTGCCAGGTTCAGACCGGAGATCTGCGTCCATGTTGCTCCTTGGACGGGAAGGCCATCGGGTGCCAGCCTCAGCCTCCACAGACCACATCCGGGGATCGAGTCCGGCACGAGGGTGTCGAAGTTCCAGTCTGGATTCATTCCATCGGCCACCAACGCCGCGACCAGCCACCTCGCCACCCCGTGCGAGTCCCGAACGACCGCCAACCGCTGTGGGTTCAGCGCAGACCGCCAGCTCTCTGTGGAGTAACCTCGCGCAATTGGGACACCCGCAGGCGCTCCAGCACTGGCGGCCCCTTGGAGCGCCGAGGCCTCCGGGCCCACTACACGGAACTCGCCGGTATCCTTCCACGTGTAGATTCCTGCGGGCAGAACATAGACCCCCGCGCCCCCGACCGTCACATGCACCGCGCCGCTCGCCTCTGCCAGAGACCAGATCGCCCCCTCGGGGAGCCCGCAGAGATCCCGCCCCGTCCACGTCCACCCGCCGTCGCGGCTGACCACCACCCTGCCGAAGTGGGGCTTGTTCACCCCCACGGTGCACGTCGCCAGCAGCAGCTCCTGCTGATCCACAGAGCCACGCGCGACCATCGCGGTCACGTCGACGACCCGCGAGTCCTCGACCGTGAGGGCCTGCACTCCAGCGTACGGGGTGGCGTACGGCACCTGCCGGGTGTTCGGGACGTTGGGTTGCGCCCAGACCCAGCTCACTCCCCCGTCGTCGCTGAAGAAGAGACCGCCGTCGTTCATGAATGAGAAGAGGCGCTTCCCCGGCCGCTCCACACCTGCCGCGGCGACCGTCGCAACGTGGAACCCCTGTGCCCACATGCTCTCGAGTCCGGTGCTCGCCCACCGAAGGGCGAGCGTCGTCGACCCCGCCGCATCCGTTCCCACCTTCGCCCGACCTACGGGCGCCGTCCCGAGGGGGACGAACGACTCCCCGTTGTCGTCGCTGAAGAAGACCTGCGTGTCGCCTCGACCGAGGGCGACTCGGTTTCCACTCCCCGGTGTCCCTGTGCCGGGTCCCGCAGCCACCGCGATGCTGTCATACGTGTCTGGGCCCGAGGCTCGAATGGCGTGCCAGGCCAACTCGCGATGCATGTTGGGCGCTGTGAGGGGCTTCCCTGCGAGAGTCAGCGTCCCGATTGCCGAGCCCGGCTCCCAGATGAACCACGCGGCTGGCGCGCTGACCTTCCACGCCCCCAGCGACGGTGGCCACCACTGTGGAGAAAGCCCCTGCGGGCACTTCCCACCGCCGGCCGGGCGACAGGACACGTGCACCGCGGCCGCACCATGAGCGCAACCGGTTGCCAGGAGGACCTCCAACAGCACAATCTCTGTCGGTGATGCCACAGCCGCCGGGTTCATCACCACCTCGGTCCACCGCACTCCGTCGATCAGCTCCGCCTCCTCGAAGTAGTCGAGCCACATCGTCTGCTGTGGGGCCATCGCGCCACCTGCTCCCCGGTACCGGACAACCGCGACAAGACGGTACGGGTCAATGAAGGTGCCCTCGAGGGGCTTCTCAATCACCACGCCGATTCGCACAACCACGGGCTCGGTCTTGATCAGAGGCACATCGCCCGCCGTGAGAAGCAGAGACACCTGCGGCCGCGGCCCCGGGGCGCCGCCCATCTGATAGCTCATACGGCTCCACTGCGCAGTCTGCGGATGTCGCCGCCACGCCCCAAGCTGAATCTTCCCCGGGCCGCCTTTGCAGGCAGCCACGTATGCCCAACCGTCGGGGGTGGTGCGAACATGGAAGAAGGTCCCAATGGTCTGGCCGACGTAGGTCACTGGATCCGGGTGCTTGGTAGCATCCTTTGGGGGGTCCGGCGGTCCGTAGATCGCCTTGAGCTGCGCTCCGATGTGCTCCACGACCGATGGCGCGGAGAAGTCTCCGGGTGTACCTGGCATCTCGTCAAGCCGGCGAATGCAGCTCGCCGCACGGGCGAGGGGTGCCGTGTAGAAGAGATGCAGGCGTCCGCTCTGCCGGATGCCGGCGACCTGACCGAGGCCGGCGGAGGTGTCCGCCGACTCGAGCCTCTTGAACTCCAGGGGGCGGGGCGCAACGTTGCTGCTGGGAAGGTCCAGTTGAAGGCCACCCTGGCCTGGAGGCCTTACGCGAAGCTGCCCCAGCTCATAGGACTCGGGAAGCGTGTACACTACCTTGTCGTTCTGCGCGATCTCCTTCTTGCCCAGTCGGATGGTGAAGTAGATGTGAACCTCCGAGCCGGTGATGAGGTCGTGAATCTGCGGATCCGCCCAGATGCCACCGACACCGCTCGGGCGGTCATAGCTGACGAACCTGCGGTACACGTCCGGATTGAGGGTCGGCGTATTCACCTTCTGCCACACGGTCCGCTCTGCCGTGTAGGTGGCAGCCACCCAGGGGCCTCGCTTGTACTCACCCTCCTTCCACTGGGCGATGCAGACATAGAAGGTTGGCGGGTTTTCATGGGGTGTTACCTGCACGCCCTCGTTCAGGACGTAGCTTTCGCCAGTCTCGATGGGCAACGTGATGAGGCCGTCCGCGAACTGTCGCGAGCCATTGTTTCCACCCAGAACGAGCAGGTGACGTCCATCTGCACTTGGGAGCGGGATGGCACAGACGAGGGAGGGGGAACGGAAGCTCAGGTTCGGGGTTCGACTCCAATCGGGTTTCCCATGTGGGTCCCAGCCAAGGGCCGGAGGGGGACCACTACGTTCAGGCCACACGTGCGTGTACTCGTCCAAGATGACGGGTGTCCACTCTTGCTTTCCAGGCAACAGTACACAGAGATTCCGGCGATCCGCCGGACCGCCCGGACCAAAGCCCGCCCCGGCCACCGCATAGGTCAAGGTACCTGTGGTCAGATCTACCACACCCAGGTCACCAATGTCGTGTCCTGCCAGACCTCTCTGCGCGCCATCGAATACCCAGGACTTGCCCAGTGTGCCTCGCATCAGGCCGCCGTTGTCAGACCC
>BTVJ01000176.1:0-3747 GCA_045863395.1 Myxococcales bacterium | reverse complement strand
CCGCCGCGAACTCGGCGCATGAGGGCCGCGCCCATATTTGTTGCTGACCCTGTGAACGCCCGCCTGCGACCACGAGCTCCAGGCCTGGCAGGTCGACAGGGTGATCCTGATGGGTTGGAGTCCGTCGGGCGGGGGGGTCACCGAGTCGGAGACGCTCCGAGCATGTCCGGCGCAGGCGCCTCGACGGGGGGCAGGCGGTCGTAGATCTGGGCGACGGGGACGCGCGCCCCGATGGACTCGAGCTCGACGACCTCGCCCTCCCCGTAGCTCCGGAAGGTCCACGTCCCCTCCGGTCCGCGCCGGAACACGTCCACGGCGATCTGGTCCGGCTCCACGATCACGTACTCGCGGAGGGTCTCGAGCTGGCGATACGCGGCAAACTTGAGCCCCCGGTCATACGCCGCCGTCGATGGGGAGAGCACCTCGATCACGAGGCACGCGTACAACAGCACGAGTGGCCCCACGTCCCGCGGGTCGCTGCTCACGACGACGTCCGGGTAGAAGCCCGCGTCGGCCGCCTCGATGCGCACCTTCGTGTCAGAGACGTACACGCGGCACGGTCCGCCCTCCGTCGCCTCGTCGAGCCGCCGGCCAACGTTGAGCGCGATGCGACCGTGGCGCAGGGCCGCCCCACCCATGGCGTAGATCTCGCCGCGCAGGTACTCGGTCCTGGCGTCGCTCTCCGCTTCGAGGCGGAGCCACGCGCCGTAGTCCAACCGCGGTAGAGGCTTCGTCTCGACCATCGTACACCTCCACGGTGCAGGGTAACACGGCGCAGGCCGCGCCGGCACCCTCCGCGCAGGTGGGTCCGAGACCCGCTCGGCCCGTGCGCCGGTGCCCCCAGCAGTGCGGCGTGAGAGCACGTGCCGCGCCCCGCGGAGCGTCAATCAGTACGAGAAGATCTCGCTGGTCCCGGCGAAGAGGTCCACCCGCTGGATCATGGTGGCGTTGACGACGAACATGACGCCCGGGTCGGTCGGGTGGAGCCACATGCCGCGCTCGAGCGGCATGCCGTTGTTGCCCCACGCGGCGGGCTTCAGGCAGGCGATGCCCAGGTAGTCGCGGTCGTTCCAGGGGCACCAGAGCGGCTCGCTCGTGCCCTTGGCGGGGTCGAAGAGCAGCGTCGCGCCCGACAGGCCGCCCTGCCAGATGAGGTTGCGGTGGGCGTCCCAGAGGACGTGGGTGCCCGTGCTGCCCGTGTTGTTGTCGGTGACGCCCTCCTTGTGGAGCAGCTTGCGGTCGCCGGTGGCGATGTCCACCTCCACCAGCTCGTCGTTGAGCTCCGTCGACGTGTAGAGCTTGCCGTCCTTGACCAGCATGCCCTTGTAGGGGCCCGCCTGGGGCTCGAAGCCCGCGCCGACGCTCGCGCCCTTGTAGAGCACGTTGTCCTTGCCCACCTTGGTGCGGGTCACGAAGTCGCAGGACTTGCCGTCGGCGCTGACCTGGATGATGCCGATGCCGTCCGAGGTGGGCGTGTTGCCGTTGTGGGCGTAGCTCAGGTAGAAGTTGCCCGCCCCGTCGATGCCGAAGGCCTTGCGGCCGACCTGGACCGACTCGTAGCCGTACTTCTCGGTGCGGCCGTTGGCGCAGTGTCCGTAGGGGTTGGGCGCCCCATCCAGGTTCTGGCCCAGGTGGTTGCTGCGCCAGACGAACGCGCGGTCGCCCGTCGCGGGGTCCATGCGGATGATGTCGACGGTCGGGACGAGGCTTGCCCCGATGCGCACATACGCGTAGCTCGCGATGTAGTACTTGCCGTCGGGGCCCTTCTGCACCTCGAAGGGGTAGGAGAGCACGGGCCCCGTCCCCACGTCCTCGATGCCCGTCGCCGGGTCCTCGTACCGCCCGCCGATGACGCGGCGGTCCCGCGTCTCCAGGTCGATGGCCATGACCGCGCCCACGTCGATGGTGATCTGGTTCTCGGGCCAGACGGTCTTGTGGTCCTTCCAGGACAGGAGCGCGATGAGCTCCCCGGTGGCGGGCTCCGCGAACCCGCTGTGGAAGCCGCCGAAGTTGTGGGTGCGGGCGCGCGGTCCGTTGCCGTACTGCATGCCGAGGCCGTCGGCGATGTCCGCCTTGCACTCGGGGAAGTCGAGCCCGACGATGTCCACGTGGCAGCGGCAGTCGACGGGGAGCTTCGTCGGGTTGTCGACGTGCTGGCTCAGCGGGCACGGGAAGTAGTAGCGTGAGCTGTCCTTCTGCACGTTCTGGATCGACGCCTTCACCGTCACGGACAAGAGCGCCGTCACCGGCTGCCCCTCGGCGTCGAGCACCGGCAGGTCCTCGGTGCCGCCCGGCGTGTGGGTGAACTCGTTGTCCGAGGGGAAGTCCTCGTGCAGCAGCACGTGCAGCGTCTCCTCGCCGCGGGCGCAGTGGCGGTAGGTGCCCGGCTCGCCCTTCAGGTACTCGGCGACCGTGCCGCTCTGCAGGAAGTCGCCGGTCAGGTTCCACAGGTGCACGTTGCCCGCGAACTTGGGCAGGATCTTCTTGCGCGCGATCACCGTGCCGGGCTTGCCCCCGTCGTCCTGCGCCAGCAGCACCCACGCCGGCTTGTCGTAGGAGTAGGCGCGGGTCACCATCACGTGGCGGGGGTTCTCCGTGGTGTAGGGCTCCGCGATGATGTAGCTGAGCGAGGCGGCGCCCACCTTGAACACCAGCGTCATGTCGCCCCCGCCGGGCGCCTTCATCACGACGTTGTCGCCGCCGTCGTCCCACTTCTGGCCCGCGTAGAGCACCGCGTGCAGGGTCTTCTCGCCCTCCTGCGGGACCGTCAGGCTCAGGGTCTGGTTCTCTTTGGTGCCCGTGACGAAGTACAGCTTGCCGACCAGCTCCCCGGGCTGGCCCGCATCGTCCGCGTAGATGGCGAGCCACCCGCCGAAGTGCTCCTTCGGGACGACCACCTTCTTGATGGCCAGCTTCTTCGGGTCGGCGAGGACCTGGTCCTCGATCTCCAGCACCGCGTGGAAGGCCTCGCTGTCGACGGCGAAGGAGGTCTCCACCACCGCACCCGCGAAGCTCGTCACCAGCGGCGAGCCCGCCGCCCAGCTCCCCGTGCCCGGGGCGCCCTCGCGGAGCACCGCGTGCAGCACCTGGCCCTTGGTCAGGTTGCTCGTCAGGGTGACGGCCGTGTCCTCGTGGTCGCCGGGGAGGAGCTTCTGCTTGCCGAGGATGGCGCCCGGAGCGCCGCCGTCGTCGGCGTACACGTCGAGCCACACGCCGACGGCGAAGCGGGCGGGCACGCGCACGAAGCTCGCGGTGAGGGTCTTGAGGTCACCGGGCGGCAGGTCCTGGCTGGCCATGACCAGCTCCGGGTCCTCGGTGTCCCCCACGGCCTTGAACTGGACCAGCAGCGGCTCGCCGTCGGCGCCGAGGAAGGCCTCGCCGGTGGTCTTGACCAGGTCCGCGAAGAAGGCCTGCTCGCCGACGATGGGGGCGTTGAGCTGGACGGGCAGATCCTCGTGCGTGGTGCCCTGGGTGACCGTCGCCTGGCCCATGATCTTGCCCGGCACCCCACCATCGTCGAGCAGGATCCGCAGCTTGCCCGCCGCCCCGAAGCCCTCGGGGAGAGCGACCTCCCGCGCGACGACCGTCGTGTAGGGCGCGTCGGCCTGCTGGTCTTCGACGAGGAGCGTTCCCACGGGGGCCGCGGCGGTGGTGTCTGCGCCACCGTCCGTGCCGCCCGTGTCCGTGCCACCGTCCGTGCCGCCCGTGTCCGTGCCGCCCGTGTCCGTGCCGCCCGTGTCCGTGCCG
>BTVJ01000175.1:0-3798 GCA_045863395.1 Myxococcales bacterium | reverse complement strand
GTGGTCCCTCCTGCGTCGGTGGTCCCTCCTGCGTCGGTGGTCCCTCCTGCGTCGGGGGTCCCTCCTGCGTCGTCGTTCGCCGCTGTGTCAGTGCTCCCCCCCGCGTCTGCGGTCCCCCCCGCGTCGGCGGTCTCGCCTGCGTCGGTGGCCCCACCTGCGTCGGGGCCCCCGCCCGCGTCGTCGCCCCCGCCCGCCTCCACCGTCCCCCCTGTGTCGTCGGTGGCCCCAGCGTCCGAGCCGCCGCCGTCGTTCGAGCTCCCTCCGTCCACGTCGGCCTCAATGATGTCGACGCCGCCGCTTGCGCCGGCGTCCGGCCCCCTACCAACTCCGTCGCTCGCGTCGCCGGAGGCGCCAGCGTCCTCGACGGCCGTGGTGTCAGCTCCGGACGGCGACCCGCCGCTGGGCGACGTGCAGCCGCAGACGGCGGCGATGGCGACGACCGCCAGGATCAGAAGTTCACTGGGGTGCCGGACGGAGGCTCCAAGTCGCATGCTGATACCTCGGTCTTCGCGGCGGGCTACGCCACCAGCGCAGACGACCGTCCGGCACGATGGGAGCACGCCGGGCGGTAGCCGCAGGGGTCGGGCTCAGCGTCAGTGGGCGCTCGCGCAGTCGGAACATCCGGCGTCGCCGGAGTGCCGCAGGCGCGTGTGTCGAGGCCCGACACTCCCACTCCGCGGCCTCGCTCACCCTCTCGATGCTGGTCCAGCGGACTTCGCGGACACCAAGCAAGGGCCGTGCCGCTCCGAGGTGTGGTCCAAGTACCTGTTTCGACGAGTAGGCGGCGGGCGTATGGCGCCCAGTTGGTCGACGCCACCGCCCAATTGGTCGTCTCCTCCGGATGCGCAGCGCCCACGGCGTCGTCTCGTGGTGGGACGTCGCACAACTAATGTCGGGCCTTGGTCATGGTTTCGGCCACCGGGGGTACGAAGCGGCTCCATACTCTGTGCCCGTCACTCTGCTGAACTGACCCCGGTGGCCGAAACGATGACCAAGGCCCACGTTGGGGTCGGACAGGAAGGCATGGCCGACCATGGGCGCCGTACACCGGGTGCACGTCAGCGCGCCCACGTCGAAGGTGTGAAGGAGCGCCGCCTTGGAGAGGCACCTCCCAGGCGCGAGTCCGGTGGCGTGAGCTGCCGGGGCGCGTTGGCTCTGCGGGGGTGGGGCCGAGCGCGTTCGGTTCGCGGCGTCTCCGTCGGGCGTCGGGGCGTGCATCCCGAAGAGCCTCGGGTCGGCCGCCGCACCAGGCACCGCTCCGCCGGACGGAGGAACGTCAGGCTGCGAGGCCGGCGCTGACGGGGGAGCCGCTGAGGTTCTGGGGGGTGGCACCGAACTTGGTTGGAAGGCGACCGTCGCGCCGCACGATGTCGCACGCTTCGGCGAGATAGATGCCGCAGGGCGCGGCAGCAGCTCGCGCAGGAGCGATCAGTTGGCAAAGATCCCGTGGTATCCGATCAGACTTCCGTAGGGAGCGGGAAGAGGCGCCACCAGCCGATGTATGGGGTCGAGCGGGTCGAGGTGCAGCTCCGTGCGCCCGCCCGCCGCCTTGCGCAGCTCATAGCGAACCCGCCCGTCCTGCAGGACGGAGAAGCGCTCGACGGAGATTGGGGCCACAGCCCGGTGGGACGGAGGGGGGCGGAGGGAAGGCACTCAAGGGGTCGTGGTGGCCTTGTCGCTCTCGATGATGATCGGATCGCCACAGCCGCACTGGCCATTCAAACACATCTTGGCGCTTGGGGGCAGGAGCAGTCCGAGGCCGACTTGCAGCCTTTGGCCGCAGGCGCGACCGGCTTGTGGATCTTGGTCTTCGGGAGGGCGGACTGAACAGAGACCGGTGCCGCGGTGAAGACGGCGCCGGCCAGGCAGAAACAGAGCAGGATCGAGCGCAGGGGATCTCCTCGTCCTTCTCGTGTCCGCCTCGCGCCGTGCGAGGGATCAGCGCGGACGTGGACTAGGCCTCGCACCGTAGACGAGCATATCACGCCGGACAGGCTCCCGCATCGCGACTTTGAACGTGGCGTCTGCTCACCCCCCGCAGGCCGCCGTCTTGACGAAGAGGCAGGCGCCGCACGCCGGGTCACACAGGTCGAGGGTGAAGGGCTCCCCGTCGTCGCACGGGGCCTTGGCTGGGTGCGTGCGCCGGCGTCGCAGCCGTCCACCGTGCAGGTGTGGGCGACGGCGCAGTCCGACGGCGCGGTGCAGCCGGCGCAGCCCGACACGGGGACGTGGCCCCACTGCCCCCCGAGGCCACAGGAGTCGAGCGTGCAGGGGTTGTCGCCGCGGCAGGCGAGCTGCCCGGGGACGCAGAGGCGTACTGGGTGTGGCAGTCGTCCCCGTGTAGTGCGGTCCGTGGTCGGTGCGGAGCGCGGGCGTACTGTACCCGCTTCTTCCGACCTCACCAGATCCACGTCGTTTGTGTGGAGCGCGAGGCAGGCGGCGTCGATGGCATGCCAGGAGGCGCCGACTGGGACGCCCTTCGCCATGAGGTCCACGTCCGACGCCTCGGGGGGCTCGCCTGACTGGCGCAGGAGAGCCGAACAGGCCACCCGTGTCGCGCCGCACGCTGCCAGGGCCCGGGCCGCGGCGGGGAGCCGGGCCCTCAGCGGGGCTACGTGCTCGACTCGTGTCGACCCCCGACGTCGATGAACGGGCTGAGGGTTCGGCTCACGTCCATCGGAACAGGGGAACCCTTGCTCGGGGCCGCCTGCAATCGAGGAGGGGAGGCCGCGGGACCAGCAAGCCGAGTCGCGGGGCCGTGCGCGGGCTACTCGGGGAGTGTCACGCCGGAGCCGCCCATCTCGGCCGGGAAGTCCCGCTGCTTCGGGAGGCCGTCCTTGATGTGGAGCACGGTCTCGGCGTAGTTGACGTGCACGCCGGGCGAAAACGGCAGCGTGGGGATCGTTGCCGCGTAGACGTCGACCACTCCCCAAGCCGGGTGCCGCGTGAGCAGGTGGCCGCCGCAGCGTGTGCACCACTGGCGGTAGCTGGTCTCCGCCTTATGGAACTCTCCGATGTTCTCCGCTCCCGCGGTGACTGTCACCTGCTCTGGCTTCCACAGCGTGAACGCGTTGACCGGGCCGGGGGACCACGCCCGGCACGAGGCGCAGTGGCAGTAGCCGGCAGCCACCGGGTCGCCCTGCACCGTGATTCGAACCTCGCCGCAGAAGCAGCTTCCCTCGTGGACTTGATCGTTGCTCATATGATCTCCCTCAGTCGGCGGAGGCGTGAATACGTCGTGCTGGTCTCGGAGCCGGCGAGCGACATGGCGCCGGTCACCAGCCCATCGAACATCCTACGTCAGCCGGTGGTCGTCAAGCTGCATCGACAGTGCGGTCCGAGGTGCTTCGGGCCTCGCTGCGCCGCCGCGGGCTCCTCGACCCGGACGACGGAGCCGCCGCCCGACGCGCAAACCCTGGTTCAGCGCGCCGCCGGACCCGAGAGCGTGACGCGAACGGTGCACAAGGAGCGCGCAGGACGGGGGCGCCGCAAGCCAAGGCCCCCATGCGTGGGTGAAGATCATGACGTGGTCTCGCCGGGGCTTCGTGCTCTGGTACGAGCGGTTCGAGCGGGGATGTGTCGCGCTGCCGAAGCGCGACGCAGAGGACGGGAGCACGAACACGCTCGACGCCGGGGAGCCGGCATTGCTGCTCGATGGCGCCGACTTCTGCCAGGAGCGCCGCCCGGCACGCTGGGAGCCGCGTCGCGCCGCGTGACGCAGCGGGTGGAAGAGCTGGCGCGTTCTCGGCAACCGCTTCGAGGGCCACGTCCGCCCCTACCTGTGCCAGTGCCGCGCGG
>BTVJ01000174.1:0-3973 GCA_045863395.1 Myxococcales bacterium | reverse complement strand
TTATCACAGAGACCCAGTTTCGCACGTTTGCTGCCATCCAGTTTTCAAAGAGCCAAGGCCGCTCTTGCGCTTCGCCCAGAGCCACCACCATGCTCGTTCGTCTCCAATCGAGACGACCCTTTTCAGCGTTGCCGCCGAGCAGGGCGCATAGTGTTAGCTCCCTTGGAAAGAAGTGTCAAGCACTTTTTTCGACGCTGGGGTTGTGTTCCCCGCAGCCAGGAGCGTCGCGATGTCCACCCCGGCGTCGTCTGCCGGGCACCTTGGCGACCCACCGTTGGGGGTCACCGTCGAGCGAGGGCGTACTCTACGCATCGCGCTGGCAGTGTCAACGGAAAAGTGAGGTTGTGTACAAGATCCTGCTGCGCATGGAGTTCGGGCGGGCACCCGCCTACCAGCGCGGAGTACGCTTGCTCCAGGGCTGGGGGCGCTCCTCGCGACCGGGGCCGCTCTGCGCGGGTGCCTCAGGGGGGGCGGGCGTGGCACGGGCCTTGCGTGGGCGGTGGGCGCCAGGAGGTGCGACATGGTTGGCCGGGATCGTCAGATACCCTTGCGGTTCGCGAGAGCGGACGTCGGCGCGGACAGCATCGCGCGCGCTCCTCACGCGGCCCCGAGCATCGGGAGCGCGAGCCTGACCCTCGTGCTGCTGATCGCTGCGGTGCTTGCACCGTTGCGCGCCCGCGCGGAGGCGTCGCCCACCTGGGTGCTGGTGGAGGCCAATGCGGGGATGTCGTTCCCGACGGGCCTCGCCGACGACGCCCTGGGGTCGGCGCTCCGGGTGACCCTCGGCGTCGGGGGGCGTCCCGCGGGGCTTCCGCTTCGGATCCACGGCCTGCTGTCCGTGGGTCACGCCCACTTCGACAGCCTCGTCAGGAAGGACATACTTCGAAGCGAGCTGTCGCGGGATCTGGTTGATGTGACCGCCGGCGCGCGGTTCACGGTGCCGCTCGGCGGGGGCGTGCGGGTCTTCGGTGAGGTCCTCGGGGGGTGGGGATGGGTCGGGAGCCACGTCACCGCCAACACGGTGGAGGAGATCGCCAGCGAGGCTGGAGGGTTTGGGCTCGTCGTGGGCGGAGGCGTGCAGATGAGGCTGTTGCGGTTCCTGGCGCTGGGGCTCCGGGCGGAGTGGTCGGGGGTGTTCCTCCCGGGGACCATGGACGTGGCCTCCGAGCTCGCAGGGCTACAGCCTCCAGGCGATGCGACCCCCTGGGGGCGGGCCTCGGTGCTCGCCACGACGACCTTCCACTTCTGACGGACGGGAGGCGGACCATGAGCAGCCGAGCTCTGTGCGCAGCGATCCTGGCCGCGACCCTTGCCAGCGCCGGCGCGGCTCGCGGTGACGTCGAGGAGAAGGCGACGGGCGGCTTCATGCTCACGCTCTTCCGCGCGCTGCCCTCTGCGTGGGTCCCGGAGCAGGTGCTCGACGTACACGCGACCGGCGTCGTCAGCGCCAGCGCGTCCAGCATGCCGTCCGGCGCGCTGATCCGCCTGACCTTTCCGTTCCCGGACGGCGAGCGGGCCGGAGTGCTGCGCCTCGATCTGAGCGCTCCCGCGGCGGGCCGGGTCTACGCGGCGGGGAGCGGCGAGGTGGAGGTGGACTACTACGAGGTGGGGCCGTCAGGCCCCGAGCTGCGGGTGGACCGGGTGGACGGCACGGTCGAGGTGCTGAGCTGGTCGTTGGTCCCGCAGGTCGCCTTCGCGCTGCGCTTCGAGTCCTGGGGCCCGGACGGGCAAGGAGGCACCGGAGACGACCAGGCCAGGGAGCTGACGGATGGCTACGCGGGGGCCGTTGCCCAGAGCGGCGTGTCGCCAGACGCCTACCCGGTCGGGTCGCCCCCGGTCGGGGGCATCGAGGTGATCTGGGGCGACCCGTGGCCTTCGGGGCCGCCGTCGACATCGAGCAGCGGCTCGGGCGAGGGGTGCTCCTACGACGACGACGACGACGACGATGGAGCGAGCGGATGCGGCGGGCACGACTCTGGAGACGAGCCCGCGGGAGGCGGCGGCTGCGGCGGCGAGTCCGACGCATCGGACACGGGCTCGGGTGGGTGCGAGGGAGACGACGACGAGGGCGCGTGCGAGAGCGACGCCGAGGCGTCACCGCGCTCGAACGCAGGAACGCGGACCAGGCGCCTTGTGCCGCGCGCAGGGAACCTGGCCGCCTTCCTGCTCTTGTTGGCTGCCGTGCACGGGGTTCGGCGCCGTGGGTCCAGGGCGGTCGTGACGAGACGCACCAAGGGGGATGCGGATCCGCCGTCGCCTTGACCCTCGCGAGGGGCCCTCGTAGAGTGGGCACAGCGGCCTGAGCCGCGCGCAGCAACGAGGGAAAGCGAATGACGCGTCGATGGATGGCGGTGGCGGGGACGGTCGTGGCGATGTCGCTGCCGGCGTGCGACGGCGGAGATGAAGAGGCCGGTCCCGGTGGTGGCGGCGGCGGCGACTACGTCGCGGCGGATGGGGCAGGGGCGCCGGACGGCGTCGCGGGAGTCGACGGGGGCGGAGCCGGGACCGACGCCCTGGTCACGGACACGGGAGGCGGGATCGAGCCAGGCGGTGCTTGTGGCTCCAAGGGCCTGCCTGAAGACGACTTCTGGGTCGTGTTCGGCCAACGCGGCCGCATCCCGGGCACCAACGACGGACAGTTCGACCTGTTCATCATGAACCAGGACGGGGGGAACCCCCTGGACCCCAACGACGCGACGCCCCTCTCCGTGACCGGGTTCAGCCTGTCGAGCCAGACGTTCGCGTGGTGCTCCGAGCAGACCGCGCCCCTGTCGTGCGCCAAGGGGTGCTTCGTGGATCGCAACCTCAAGTGGATCGCTGTCGCGGTACCTGTGCCCACCGCCGCGCAGCTCGACCCGACCAAGCCGGAGTATGATCCCACCTACGACTGCCTGGCGCAGACCGGGGAGCTGCCGGACGCGTCCAAGGGCTTCTCCCTGCTGCTCGGGAAGTTCGACGCGACGCTGCACGTGTCGATCATCAAGGGCGCGATGTTCAAGAACGTCGCCGACTTCCATTTCGCCGGCGGCAAGATGTTCTACTCGAAGATCGCGTCCTGCTCCGGGCCGAGCTGCACGTACAACATCTTCATGCGCGACCTCGAGGTCGACGTGAACAAGGAGCACCTCCTCTTCGCGTTCCCGCCCGACGCCGAGGCGCTGCACGACTCCATCTACAAGGGCCACTTCACCGTGAGCGAGAGTGGCGAGGTCATCGCGATCCTCAACCCGACCATCCGCAGCCAGTCGTACTGGGTGTGGCGGAGCGGGGCCATCCAGCGCCTCAACCTGCTGTGCACGAACCGGCAGAGCGGGCAGTGCATCGGGACCGGGTCGGAGTACTCGGACCAGGATCCGCTGGCCCTCTCGCCGGACAACTCACTGCTCCAGACCTTCACCGTCGCCGAGGGGAAGCTCCGCGCCTGGGTCTACCACACCAAGGAAGAGGTGGCGCCGCTGTGGTCCAACCTGACGCAGGTCCCGACCGGCTCCAACTACAAGAACAACATCTGCGCGCACATGACGGAGGACTGGCAGTACGCCTATGTCAAGGGGACGCCGCGTTTCTCGGCGGACGGGAAGAGCATCTACTACCTGGGGCGCAGCGAGTGCAACGACCTGGCCAAGGCGGAGACGGACATCCTGGAGATCCCGGTCGCGGTCATCGGGAATGGCAAGCCCGTCTCGGCTGCCGACATCCGCAACATCACGAACAACCCCAAGGACTCCACGGTGGACAACACGGTCATCACCGACTTCGACCTTTGCCCTGGCGGCAAGACCCTGGTGCTCAACGCGACGCCCACCTTCGACAAGCAGAAGAAGAAGCTCGGCGACGACAGCCAGACGGCGCGGAAGGACCTGGAGCTGTACCTGATCGGGGCGGACGGCTGCGGCAAGAAGCAGGTCACGACGGAGCTGTCCTTCGAGACCGTCGCGCCCCTGTGCGTGAAGCCAAAGACGCTATAGGGGGT
>BTVJ01000173.1:0-4072 GCA_045863395.1 Myxococcales bacterium | reverse complement strand
TCACCCTCTTCGTGGTCCCGGTGGTGTACTCCTGGATGATGGAGCGCAAGGTGGCCCGCGGCGAGGTGGCCCGGGAGGTCGAGGTGGGGATCCACTCGGGGGTGGTGTGAGGGGCAGGGCCAGCGCATGGACGCGCGCCACGTGCTGAAGTATGGTGCGCTGGCCGCGGCCTGCTTGTGCCGACCCGCGCCACGTGGCCGACGTCAAGGCAGGAGACGCCGGCGGCTCGACCACCACAACAGAGGGAGGACATCCGTGAGGTCTACTGTGAACCACTACGCCCGCGGCGCTACGCTGTGCCTCGGGCTCGTCGTCGCCGGCACCGGTTGCAGCAAGAAGCAGCCCGACGTCCCGCCCGCCCCCGCGGCTCCTGCACCCGCCAAGGCCCCGGCAGAGAAGGCTCCCGCCGCGGCTCCAGAGGCGAAGGCCCCGGCCGAGCCGGAGGCGAAGGCCGCCCCCGAGCCGGAGGCGAAGGCGCCCGCAGACCCCGTGGAGCCCGCCGCGCCCGAGCAGAAGGCGTCGGAGGAGTGGCTCGTGTGGGCGGACACCCCGACGGGCTGGCGCACCCGGTGGGTGGCGGTCTCGGGCGACGGCTTCGAGTCCGTCGCCGAGAAGGGCGCCCTGGTCATCTCCGACGGGACGCGGCTCTGGCGCCTGGACCGCCAGGACGCGAACGTCAACCTGACCCCTTGCGCCTGCGAGGAGGAGCCCGAGTCGGAGGACTGCAAGAAGGTGCAGCGCATCACGCGCCCGATCCTCGCCGCGGTGCCCCTGCCCGATGGGGCTGCGGTGCGCCTCTATGGCAGCGACGAGGCCATGGAGGGAGATGACTACGACGCCTCCGCGAATGTGGCGGCGGGCGTCGGCTCCCACGTCTTCATCGACTGGACCGAGAGCGGCTTCTTCTGTGGGGCCCACGGTTCGAACACCAGCGGCCTCGTCTCCATCGACCCTGCGAGCGGCGAGCGCCCCGTGGACTGGGAGAGCATCAAGGACGCGCTCCCTCGGGAGGTGCTCGCCAAGGCGGCCGCCGAGGCGCACCGGGACAAGGCGGAGTGCGATGCCGAGGAGGCCGGCACGGTGGACGACGTGCAGAAGGAGATGCGCCTCACCGCCGTCCAGGCCAATGTGGGCGCAGATGGCGCAGTGGTGCTGCACTGGACCTTCGCTGTGGAGGTGCCCTACGCCTGCTCCTCCGACTACGCGGTGTGGGGGAGCGCGACGTCCGGGCTCGTCGAGGGCGCGGGGCAGATCGGTCTGGCGGGCCCGCTCCCCGCGGGGCTCCAGAAGGCGGTCGCGGGCTTCGCTGGGGCATCGCGGGTGGGCTGGGCCAGGCTGGACGTGAAGGGAGATGCGAGGGAGAAGGCGCTCGCAGCCTTCCGCGACGCCGCCGAGCCCCAGTGGCCGAGTCGGTCCGCCAGGCCCTGACCGCCGCCACCCTGGCACACGGACCGACGAGGAGGGCGTCCACCCTGGGGCCGCCCTCCTGACCACCACCACTGCGTTCCCCGATCAGATCGACAGTCCCCGCGTCCGTGTCGCTGTGCTATCATCCGGCGTACCAGATGCCAACGCTGCGCCTGACCGGCGCGGAGGTGCGCCATGACGCGGAGACTCGCTCTCGCGGCCCTGCTCGCGCTGCACGTCGCCGACGTACGCGCCGCAGGGCCTGCTCCGGTGCTCCAGGTGCAGGGGGCTGTGCTGACCAGCGGCGGCACGCCGGCGAGCGGGACCTTCGCGGTCACGCTGCGCCTGTTCGCGACGGAGACTGGGGGTGCGCCCCTCTACACGCAGACGACCGGCGGTATCGTGGTGGACGGCGGGCTGTTCGATCTGGAGCTGGGCCCCGTCGCGGACGGGCTCTTTGCTGCCAACCCCGCCTTGTGGCTCGAGACCGCCGTGGACGGAGAGGTGCTCCCGCGGCGCCCCCTGCGGGCGGTCGCGTGGTCCCATGCGGCGGGGAGCGCGTTGGAGGCGGCCCTCGCGAAGGACCTGTCGTGCAGCGGGTGCGTCGCCAGCGCCGAGGTCGGCTTCTCCTGGGCGGCCGGCGCCACCAAGGGCGGGGCGGCGGCGGACCTCGCCTGCTCCGGCTGCGTCGACGCGACGGAGATCGCTGGCGGGGCGGTGGCGGCCGTCCACATCCAGGCGGGGGCGGTCACGGCGGACAAGGCGGGGTTCAACTACGCGGGGTCCACGTCCAAGGGGGGGGCGGCACTTGACGTGGCCTGCGGCGGCTGCGTCTCCGGGAGCGATCTGGCGGTGGACCTGGCGCTCTCGGGTGACCTGTCCGTGGCGGGGAGCCTGGCGGTCTGTGTGGCTGGGGCCAGCGGCTGTACTTCGTCTGTCGGCGACGCAGTGCTTCGGGACGCTGGCGACGGCTGGCTCCACCTGCTCGCGGCTCAAGGGGTCCGCGTCCGCAACACCCAGGACCAGGCGTACCGCCCGCTGGCCTTTGGCGGGGGGACGTCCCACGGAACGTTGGCCGTCAGCGGAGGGGACCTCACCGTCACGGGCTCCCTCGGCGTCGGCACGGCGAGCCCGGCCGCACCCTTGCACGTGGCGGGCGGCGCGCTGCTGTCCGGGGCCGGGGCGCTGCTGCGCTTCGACGACGGCGCGCTCCAGTCGAGCAGCGCGGCCGTCGTGCTCGGGACGAAGGGGACGGCCGCCTTCACGGTGCGGACCGGGGTGACGCCCACGAGCCCGTCGGGTACAGGCGCCGAGCGGCTGCGGGTCGATGCGGCGGGCAACCTGGGCGTCGGCACCGCGTCGCCGGGCGCCCGCGTGGACATCGCCACCACGGACGAGGGGGTCTCGCCGCTGCGGGTGGTGGCGCCGGTCAGCGGGAGCGCGGGCGGCTGGCTCGACGGCTGGGGCTGGAGGGCGGCGGTGACCATCGCCAACGGGGGGGCCTCGCTGTCCGACTTCCAGGTGCTCGTGGTCATGGACACTGCGGCGCGCATCAGCGCCGGGCAGATGCGCGCGGACGCGGCGGACCTGCGCTTCACGAACCCGAGCGGCGCGCAGCTCCCCTTCTGGATCGAGGGCGGTGTGAACACCACGGTGACGCGGATCTGGGTGCGTGTCCCCGCGCTGGCGGGCGGAGGGGTCACGTCGATCCTCGCCTGGTTCGGCAACCCCGGGGCGGCCCCCGCGTCCAGCCTGGCGACCACGTTCCTGCGGGAGATCTCCGGCACACAGCCGCCCCTCGTCGGTGCGTGGAGCTTTGATGAAGGCACTGGCGGCACGGCGGTCGACGCGTCGGGCAAGGGCAACACCGGCGCGCTCCTCAACGGTCCGACCTGGATTGACGGCGTCGCGGGGAAGGCGCTCGATCTGGACGGCAGCGACGCCGTGGAGATCCCGAACACAGGCGGCGTCTTCAACCTCACCTCCTCGTGGGCGGTGGTCGCGTGGGCACGCCCTGCGGGCGCGGGCACGGACAGCCGCGCCGACCCCATCGTGTGGAAGATCGCCAACAACGGGGGCAACGAGGACACCCTCCTGCTGTCGTGGGCCGACGGGAGCCGCTTCCTCGCCGGGCTTGAGCGGGCGAGCGACGACGCGGACTTCGGCGCCTACAGCGGGGCAGCAGCGCCGGGGCAGTGGCACCACGTGGTCGGGCAGTACGACGGGTCGGCGCTGACCGTGTGGGTGAACGGCGTGCTGGGTGGCACGACGAACATCGGCGCCGTGACGGCCTATACCGGCCCCGCGCCGCTGCGCATCGGGAACATCCAGCACTCCAACCATGGCAGCGCCGGGGCCTTCGACGGGGCCCTCGACGAGGTCTTCGTGCTGTCCCGGGCGCTCACGGCCCAGGAGATCGCCGACCTCGCCGCCCACCGCGCCTACGCCACCACGGCCTACCCCGGACGCCTGCTGGTGCGGCGCAAGGCGACGGTCGAGCCGGTCGCCACCGTCGGCGCTCCCCAGGCGCCTGGGGCGGGCCAGGCGGAGGCGCAGCCTGTGCTCTCGGTCCAGGCGGGCACGGGGAACGTCGGCATCGGCACGTCGAGCCCGTCGCAGCGGCTGGAGGTCGCAGGTGGCGCGCGCGTTGGAGGAACGCTGGACC
>BTVJ01000172.1:0-4183 GCA_045863395.1 Myxococcales bacterium | reverse complement strand
AGCCCGGCGACGAGAAGCCTGCCCCCGACAGCGAGCCCACGGAGCCCGGCGACACATGGAAGCCCTTCGCCGGATGACCGAGGCGATCCCGGCCTCCTTGATCGTCTCGCCCGGGCTCAGGCGGCCCAGGACCAGCCCTCCCACGAAGAAGCTGAGACGTGCTCCTCGGGCCCGCGCTGACCTGGGTGGACCGGCAGCCGGGCCCCTTCCTGCTCACGCTGCTGACGGTGCAGCCGCACCACGACTACCGGGTGCCGCGGGGCTTCGAGCGGCGCCCGTACTCCGAGGACCCCGACCTGGACGCCCACCTCAACGGCGTGCGGTACGTGGACCGCTTCGTCGGCAAGGTCGTGGACGGCCTCCGAGAGCGCGGGCTCCTCGACCGCACGCTGGTGGTCGTGCTCGCGGACCACGGCGAGGGCTTCGGAGAGCACGAGCGGCGGCAGCACGACAACGTCATCTGGGAGGAGGGGCTGCGCATCCCCATGGTGCTCGCGGGGGCAGGCATCACGCCCGGGACGCGGATTCCCGGGCTGCGGCAGAGCATCGACGTCATGCCGACGGTCCTCGACGTGCTGGGCTTCCGCGTCGTGCAGGGGGCGCTCGCGGGCCGGAGCCTCGTGTCCACCGACGGCCACGAAATGCTCCGCCACGCCTGCCACTACCACACCCAGTGCATGGCCGAGCGGCGCGGCCCCGACAAGCGGATCTGGCACTTCGATCTCAGGCCGGCCGAGCGGTTCGACCTGGACGCGGACCCCTGGGAGCGCTCCCCCCGGCGCGTGGAGGACCCGGCGGCCCTCTCCGGATCCCTCCTCGGCTGGAAGCGCGACGTGGCGGCCCTGTATGGTGACCCCGCGGCGACGCTGCGGGCGCGGGCCGTGGAGGCGCACCCCGACGCCCAGCGGGAGGGCCTGGACGCGGGCGGCGGCGTGCGGCTCGCGTGGCTGCGGGTGGACCCGCCCACGCTGGAGCCGGGCGACGAGGCCGAGGTGACGCTGACCTTCGACGTCATCCGGGCCCCTGGCCCCGCCTCCTCGCTGGGCCTGCGGCTGCGGGACCCGGCCGGCGCCTGGCACTCCTGGGACCACCCGACGGTCTGGGGCGCCTGGCCCGTCGCCGACTGGCAGACGGGCACCCGCGTGACGGACCGCTCGTGGGTCGCCATCCCGGAAGGCGGCCCGCCGGGACGCTGGGAGGTCTGGGCGGGGCTGCGCGAGGCGGGGGCGGGGATCGAGGGGGCCTGGCGCGGGCCCGGCCACCCGGTGGCGCACATCGAGGTGCGGGGGACGGAGGAGCGATGATCAGGGCATGGAGCATGGTGGCGGGCCTGGTGGCGCTCGCGCTGGCGGCGTCGGCGCAGGCGGAGGAGGGCTTCCCCAAGGCCTGCGCCAAGGCAATCGACAAGGCCGTCGTCAAGGAGATGGAGAAGGAGGAGGTCGTCGGCCTGGCCATCGGCGTCATCGAGGACGGCCGCATCGTCTATCTTCAGGGCTACGGCTACGAGGACCGCGACAAGGGCGTGAAGGTGGACCCGCGGGAGACGCGCTACCGCTGGGCGTCCCTGTCGAAGCCCCTGACGGCCATCGCGACGATGCAGCTCGTGGAGCAGGGCAAGCTCGCGCTGTCGGACGACGCCCGCCGCTGGGTCCCCGGCTTCCCGAAGAAGGAGCACGCGTTCACGGTCCGGCACCTGCTCACCCACCAGAGCGGCCTGCCGAACCGCCAGCCGGGCAAGGTCCTGCCGAAGGTCTGCGAGTACGAGGTGGACCACCCGTTCGCGGACGTGGAGACCGCCTGCGACAAGTTCAGCGAGTCGCCGCTGCTCTTCGAGCCGGGCACGAAGTACGGCTACACGACGCTCGGCTACATCCTGCTCTCGGCGGTGGTCCTGCGGGCGGGCGGCAAGCCCTTCTTCGAGCAGGTGAAGGACCGCATCGCGACGCCGCTCGGCATGGGGACCCTGTCGCCGGACTATCCGTGGCAGGACATCCCCCACCGGGCGGTCGGCTACCGCTGGAAGCGCAAGGAGGGCGTCGTGCTGACCCCGGAGTCGGACGTGAGCTGGAAGCTCGGCGGCGGCGGCTTCCTGAGCACGGTCGAGGACCTGGCGCGCTTCGCGGAGGGCGTCATGAACGACCGGCTCGTCAGCGAGGAGACCCGCAAGGCCATGTGGACCCCCCAGAAGCTCTCGACGGGTAAGCTCACGGACAACGGCCTCGGCTTCGTCATCGCGAAGGACGACCAGGGCCGCACCAAGATCATCCACAACGGCAGCCAGGAGGGCGCGGCCACTCGTCTCATGATCTACCCCGCCGAGAAGCGCGCGGTGGTCGTCATGTCCTCGAGCGAGTGGGCCAAGGTCACGACCTTCGGCAACCTCGTGCTGGACGCGGTGCGCAAGACGGCGCCCAAGGCCGGAACGAAGGGTACGCGGAAGGGCGCGAAGGGGCGTGCACCGGCGGGGCGGCGCCGCGGGTGAGCCCGCCGGTCAGCCCCCGGGCCAGCCCAGGAGCAGGAAGGCGCCGTTGTAGGCGGCGTGGAGCAGCACGCCCGGAAGCAGGCTGCCCGTCCGCAGGCGCACCACCGCGAAGAGCAAGCCCAGGGCCCCCACGTGCAAGGTGCCCAGGATGGACAGGTGGATGGTGGCGAACATGGCGGCCGACACGATGATCGCCGACCTCCGCTCCATCACGCCGAGCAGGCCGTCGAGGATGACGCCCCGAAAGATGATCTCCTCGGCCAGCGCCGGCACCGCGACCAGCGACCACGCGGTGGCGGCGAAGCCGTAGCCCATCGACCAATAGACCCAGGCCTCGTCGAGGAAGAGCCAGTCCGGCGCGACGTATCCGGCGACCGTAACCGCGCCGGCGACCGCGGAGACCGCTCCGATGGCCGCGGCCGCCCCACGGGCCGTGACCTGCGGCCAGCGCAACAGCCGGAGCAGGCGACGGTGGTCCGTGAGGACCGCGACCACTGCGAGCCCCACGAGCGCCAGGTCTCCCAGGTCCACGTCGCGCCGCGAGATGTCGTCTGAGGCGAGCAGAGTGAGGCTCGGCACCAGGGACGCGAAGTAGAGCACGAGGGGGCGCGTGAGGGAGTGGCGGTCCGGCCCCGGCGCCGCCCGCCCGGGCCGCGCGGCGCGGTCATCGCCGTCGTCGGGCTCCGTCGCGGCGCCACACCGCCCGCAGAACCGGGCTCGCTCCCGCAGCGGGGCCTCGCAGCGGGCGCAGCGTGCCGGCGTCGCGTCCCCGAGACGGGGCGCCTCCTCGGCTCCGGGGGCTGCGGAGGCCCCGACGGAGGGGGCGTCAGCCACCGCGCCGCGCCCTGAGCCGGCGCACCGTGAGCCCGGCCTTCACGGCCCGGACGAGCGCGACGAGGAACAGCGCCTTGATGACGATCCCGCGATAGATCTCGTGGGGGTCGGCCACCATGTTGGCGAGGTGCAGGGTCACGAAGAGCACCAGCGCCACGACGGCCGCCTCGAAAGGAGCCCGCTTCGCCCAGGCCCACAGGCCGACGTGGATCGCCGTGAGCCCGAGATTGGCGCCGACCAGCACCGTGACGTCGACCTGGTCCCCGGTCAGCGCGAGGATGACGCCGCTGATCGCGTAGAGGATGCCCACGCCCAGGATCCACTTGCGGGCGCTCGCGAGCGCGGGCTCGTGGATCGCCTGGATCTCCGCGTCGTTGGCGATGTCGTATCCGCAGCCGGGGCAGAATCGCTCCTCTGCAAGCGTCTGGGCTCCGCAGGCCGTACAGCTCATGATGTGCCTCCCTGGAGACCGCCGGCGGGCCCCCCCTCGAAACGTCGTGGCCCGATTGAAGCACCGTGAGGTCGTCGCCGCAAGTCGTTCCCGCACGACCCGTCTCGGAGCCTCAGAATGCCGTTGATTCCGGCGGGGTGCGGCGCTAGTGTCAGCGTCGATCGACAGTGGTGCGCTCGATTCTATCCGAACCCAACGGTCCTCGACAGTCTGGAGGAGTGTCATGCCGGGTCCCGATCAGCAGACCAGGACGCAGAGCACCACGGGCGGATAGGAACTTTCATCGCGGTTTCGGGAGGGCGAGGCGGGTACACGGGGAGCGGGTTGCGTGGGAGAGGGGGCCGGGGGAGGGTTGGCGGGGGCGCTGCGGTCAGGAGCGACCATCGGGCGGTGGGCGCCACGGGCTCTGGCGGCTT
>BTVJ01000171.1:0-4215 GCA_045863395.1 Myxococcales bacterium | reverse complement strand
TGGAGCGCACCCACCTGGCCATCGCGAAGGACCGGCCCAGCGTCGCCGCCCAGGAACTGGACAAGGGCGAGGAGACCTACAAGAAGCTCGGGGCCCGGTGGCATCTGGCGGTGGAGGGCCTGTGCGCTGCGGCGGCGGCGGCCGTGCGCGGGGGGGCGACGCTGCTCGTCCAGAGCGACCGGCGCCACGACGGGTCGCGGGCGCCCATGCCGAGCCTGCTGGCGACGGCCGCGGTGCACTACCACCTCATTCGCGAGGGGCTGCGGGGGCGCTGCGCCCTCATCGTCGACTCGGGGGAGCCGCGGGAGGTCATGCCCGTCTGCCTGCTGCTCGGCTACGGCGCGGGGGCGATCCATCCGTGGATGGCCTTCGAGACGCTGCGGGGGCTCATCGAGGACGGATCGCTCCAGGGGGTTGCGTCGCGATCTGCTGGTCCGGGCAGCCGTCGGAGCAGAAGCGACCGAGGCAGAAGTCTGAGAAGCCGCACGCCATCTTGCCGGAGTGGCAGGTGCACGAGACTGACACTTCGCACTCGCCGCAGCAGCACTCCTTGCCGTACGAGCAGCCGAGCCCCTTGACGCACGGCTCAGCATCGAACGGCGGTTCATCCGGGCACTCGGAGAGGGGCTCCAGGGCATCCGGCGCGTGGGGCGCGTCCGGGGACGTCGGAGGGACGTCCGCAGCGTCGAGCAGCCCGAGCACGTCAGCGGCGCCGTCCAGCAGGGCCGCGCCGTCGGCGTCCGCCGGCCCCGCGCCTGGGGAGTCGCCGCCGGCGTCCCCACCCGCGTCACCCTGCCGTCCATCTTGACGTCCACGCACGCCCCCCCGCAGTCGCCACCGCCCGGCTGCGGGGCCTCACCGGCACACGCGGCAATGGCCAGCAGCACGGGGAGCCACTTGATCATGTCGCACCTCCGAGCGCCCGCCCACTCCGCCCCAGCGAGGGCCATGGGTCGGCGCCTCGCCCTACAGTAGCGCGTCCGGGCGCGGATCACATGCTCGATGTGCCGCCTGGTGGGGATCTCAGGGGTCCGCATCGCCCCGCTGCGGGGGTCGTGGAGCGCGCCAGTATCTGCCACCACCCGGGGCTGTGGATGGCGTCCGGGGGTTCAAGTGCGGCTGCGCCCGACCCTGTGAGACACGCGCGGATGCCCTCCTCTCGCGGCGGGCCCACGCTGGCGCCCGCGCGCCGGGGCCGTTGCCCCCTGGGGTGCCTCTGGGGTATGGTCGCCCATCCCAAAGCATCCGGAGGACCCCATGCGAGCGCTCGTCTCCCGCTCGGCCTCCACGCCCCTGGCGTGGGCCGAGCTGCCCGACCGGTCCCTGCGCCCCGACGAGGTGCGCGTCCAGGTCACCGCTGCCGGGGTGAACCCGGTGGACTGGAAGATGCGCGGGTTCAGCCTGTTGAGCGTCGCTCATGCCATCGTTGGGCCCTCCGGCCCCTTCGTGCCGGGGGTGGACTTCGCGGGCGTCGTCACGGAGGCGGGGACCGCGGTCGAGGGCCTGCGCCCCGGCGACCCGGTCGTCGGCGGCACCGACTTCTCGCGGCGGCAGCGCGGCAGCTATGCGCGCGTGGTGCAGGTGCGCGCGGACCAGGTCGCACCGCTCCCCCCGAGCGTGCGCCTCGACGAAGCGGCGTGCCTGCCCGTGGCCGGCGTCACGGCGCAGTCGGCGCTGTTCGAGGTCGGGGGGCTCGATGTGGGGCGTAACCCGGAGGCCCGCGTCCTGATCCTCGGCGCGTCGGGCGGCGTCGGGCTGTTCGCGATCCAGCTCGCTCGCACGGCTGGCGCCGCTGTCGTCGGCGTGTGCTCCGCGCGCAACGTGGACCTCGTGCGGCGCCTCGGCGCCCTGCCCATCGACTACGGCGCGGGCGACCCCCTCGCTGCCGCCCGGGAGCACGGCCCCTACGACGTCGTCGTGGACGCGGTGGGCTCGGCCGCGTATCCGGTGGGGCGGTGCCGCGCCCTGCTCTCCAAGGGGGGCGTACACGTGCTCGTGATGCCCCAGCCGCGAGACTACCTGCAGCTCGCGGTGCGCCGCGCCCGCACGGTGCTCGGGCGCCCGACCACCGCCAGCCTGGCCCCCCTCGTCGAGGCGCTCGCCGCGGGCCGCCTCGAGGTGCTCGTCGCGGAGCGCATCCCCTTCGACGACGCGGAGCGGGCTCACCAGGTGTCTCGCGAGGGGCGCGTCGTCGGGAAGCTCGTGCTCGTGGCCTGACGCGCGCTCGGGAGCCCGCGCGATCCGTCGCGCGTGGCAATCCACGTCTCGGGCTTGCGTCGAGGGGCGGCGCGTGCTGTAAAGGGTCGGCAGGAGGTGCACCGTGACCAACCGGCTCCCGAGACCGACCCGCTCCGCCACGCTCCCCATCGTCTTGGCGCTGACGTGCGCGGCGTGTGTCTCAGGATCACCCGCGCCGTTCCTGGCGGCTGACGCCTCTGATGCTCTGGATGGAGTGTCCGCCGACGGCTCCGCCCAGGACGCCCCGGGCGACGACCTCGGGGGCGAGGACGGCTCCCCCGACGCGGACCTGGGCGCAACCCAGGACGCGAGCCCGGACGCGCAGGAGGCCGGAGCGCTCCCGGACGTGGGCGGCGACGCGCCCGACGCGCCTGTGCTGCCCGACGTACCCGTCCCGGACGTACCCGACCCGGACGCCTCGGACGCAGCGCCGCCCGACGTGCTGGTTGGGCCCGACATCGCGGCGGACGCCCCGGACGTCGCGGACACGCCACAGGAGGAGGATCTCGGTCCTGACGCGGACGCCTCGACGCCGGACGTGGACGTCGCTGGCGAACCGTGCGTGCTCGACGAAGACTGCGAGGACGGCTTCGCCTGTACCCTCGACTGGTGCGAGGCCGGGGCTTGCGCGACCGAGGCCGTGCCCGCCTGCCAGGAGTCTCCGTGCTCCGTGGACGCGGACTGCGCTTCAGATCCGTGCGCGCTCCACGCCTGCCTTCCGTGCGACGGGGTCTCGCCCGGCTGCCCGGCCGCGGGCTCTGCCTGCGCCCTGGTCACGACGATCCTCTGCGACGACGGGGACCCTTGCACGGTGGACGACTGCGTCGGGGGGATGGTCTGCACCTTCGAGCCCGTCCAGTGCCCCGGCGACGCCTGCTTCGACGGGGTGTGCGCCGACGGCGCCTGCGTCCAGGTCGCCGTGGACTGCGACGACGGCGATGCGTGCACCGATGACGGCTGCTCTCCAGCGGCCGGGTGCACCCACGCGCAGGTCTCCTGCGACGACGGCGACGCGTGCACCACCGACGGCTGCGTGCCCGCGAGCGGCTGCTCGCACGCGGCCTTGTCCTGCGAGGACTACGACGACTGCACTACCGATGCCTGCGTGCCGGACAAGGGGTGCGTCCACGGCGAGGCGTCCTGCGACGACGGCGACGCTTGCACCGCCGACTCCTGCCACCCGGGGCTCGGCTGCACGCACGCGCCGCTCGTCTGTGACGATGGCGACCCGTGCAGCGAGGATGCGTGCGACCCGGCCTTCGGGTGCGTGGCGCCGCCGGTGGACTGCAGCGATGGGGACGCGTGCACCGACGACTGGTGCCGCCCCGTAGACGGCGCCTGCCTGCACGCCCCAGCCATCTGTGACGACGGCAGCCCCTGCACGGAGGACTCCTGCGTCCCGGCCACCGGCTGCCAGAGCGCCCCCTCCGACTGCGACGACGGGCAACCGTGCACGAACGACGGCTGTGACGAGGGTGACGGGTGCTATCACTTGCCCCGGACGTGCGACGACGGCGATGGGTGCACCGTCGACACCTGCGATGGCGTCACCGGGGCGTGCCAGAGCGTGCCCAAGACGTGCGGTGACGACACCGCCTGCACCACCTTCGGGTGCGACCCGGCGACCGGGTGCTCCGAGATCCAGAAGGACTGCGACGATGGCGATGCGTGTACCCTCGACACCTGCGACGCCGTGACGGGATGCGGCCACGAGCCCATGGCATGTGACGACGGCGACGTCTGCACCCTCGACGACTGTGACGCCGCCGCGGGCTGCACCCTGTCGCCCGCGACCTGCTTCGACGGAGACCCGTGCACCCTCGACCTGTGCGAGCCGGGCTCGGGCTGCGTCCACCCGGCTGACCCGTCGTGCCTGTGAGCTGGTAGCGGGGCCCTGGGATAACGGCCCTCTGTCAGAGGGTCGCTTGAAATAGCTGCACGATCCTCATGGCCGCCTCCGGGCGCCTCGGCCGCGGG
>BTVJ01000170.1:0-4226 GCA_045863395.1 Myxococcales bacterium | reverse complement strand
AAGCCGTGCCGTCTCAGGAATCAAGGGGTTGTAATTTCGCCGGACGAGGATAGGCTTCGTCGTCAGTGGGGCCAGCGCGGAGGCGACGAGGCGATGCGTGCGCCGGCCGGTTCTATCTACGAGGAGTTGAAGGCAGAGCGCGACGCTCTGCGGCGAAGGCTGATCCTGTCATGATGCCGCCCTACACCCGTCCGCAGCGCCGCCCCGTCCCCCGGGAGCCGTCGGCGTGGGAGAAGTTCGGCGGGTACATCCTGGGAGGGCTCGGGGGCATCGGCGGGAGCATCGCGGGGGCGTTCACGGGAGGCCCTGCCGGCGCGGTGTCGGGGGCGCTCGGCGGCTTCCAGGCCGGTCAGGACATCGCGCAGGGCTCGCAGGAGCCGGATCCACCTGAGCCAACCGCCAACGAGCTGGCCCCTCCTGCCGGCATGGCCCTTCCTGAGCCGGCGCTGTCGCCGGAAGAGGTCATGCAGCGGAAGCGCCAGGCAGAACAAGCTCTCCTCGCACAGCTTACTCAGAACAGGTATGGCGCCGCATGACCAGCAGCAAGCAGGACGCGGAGATCCAAGACCTCAAGGCGCGCTACCGCGAGCTTGAGCAGTCCATGCGCCCCCGCTTCAACGAGTGGCTTGGAACCATCCTGGCGGTCTCCGGGGACGACTCGCGCCTGTACGTGGGCGGCGAGATCGTGAACCTGCGGGATCTGGGCCAGCAGCAGTCCATGTTCGTGAACCACAACGTTCTCCAGGGGGCGCTCACTACCAAGCTGGCGGCGGCGCTCCAGAACAGCCCGAACCCGGTGGCTTTGCTCACCCGCGACGACCAAGAAGCCGCCGCGATGAAGCGTGCGTGCGACCACTTCCTCAAGTACCAATTTCACGCGAAGGGCGCCAAGCCTGCGCTACATCGTGCGGCATCGTGGGCTATGGTCTGCAACATCGCCTATTTTGGCGCGATATGGGACGAGACAGCCGCGCCACCGTCGCAAGTGCCGAAGCTCACCCCGGAAGGCGAGCCGGTCTACAAGACGGAGAAGCGGCCCGTGCTGGACGAGCAGGGCCAGCCGACGATGGTGGAGACGGTGAGTGCCGGGGGGCGCCGCCGATCCCAGCCGATGATGGAGGAGGTGGAGGTCCCGCAGTTTGAATGGAAGATGCTCGGGGACATCCGGTACTGGGCTCCCTCCCCCTTCGACGTGTTCCCTACCCGCTGCGAGACGTGGCAAGACTGCCGGGCGATGTATGACCGGCAGTTCTGGACCTTAGAGGAGCTGACGCTCGCGTATGGCCACGAGGCCACGGCGGACATCAAGCCGGACGTGAACGCGGACGACTTCATCAAGGTCAACGACTGGTTCGACCCGGCGAACACGGGGCGCAAGGACAAGTACGTCCTGGTGCTTCGCTTCTGGGAGATGCCGACCATCAAGCACCCGATGGGCCGGCTCCGGGTCATCGCCAACCGGAAGTACCTGTACGACGGGGAGCTTCCATGCAGGATGCTGCCGGTCGCCCCCCTGTGGGACATCCCGGTCCCGTGGGACTTCTTCGGCACGTCGGCCTTCGCGCAGGCGGTCGCTCCCCAGCGGGCCCTCAATTCCGCCGAGGGGAGCATCCGCCGGGACTTCACGTTCCACGCTCACGCCCGGATGATCGTCGAGGAGAGCAGCATCGCTGGCACGGACGACGACAGCCTGCCGTCGGATCCAGACGCCGTGATCCGGGTCAAGAAGAACGCTGGTAACTGGCCGAAGCCTCTTGAGCAGCCGCAACTTCCGTCGTGGGTGCAGCAACTTCCCGGCCACTACAAGCAGATGGTCGAGACGGTGGCTGGCGTTCACGCCATGACGCAGGGCCAGAACGACGGGGCGAACAGCGGGCGCCAGGTCATGGCGCTGGAAGCCAACGACAGCCGCAAGTGGGTCATGTTCTTGGAGACCTACGCCCGCGCCGCGGAGCACGGGTTCCTGCTGGGGCTCAAGCTGTGGCGCGACTACGGCCCCCCCGAAGAGATCGTGCGCGTGTACGGGCCGGGCGGTCCTGCCGGCGACGTGATCGTGTTCCGCAAGGGGCACCTGGAGGACGACAACCTCCTTGTGCACATCGACGCGAACGACATGATCCCCTACAACCCGGAGCTTGCCAGGCAGCAGATCAACGAGGCGTGGGGCGCTGGGGCCATCCCCGACCAGGCCACGTACTGGAAGATGCAGCGCCAGGGAAGCATGTCTCGACTCATCGGAAATGGAGAACCTTCTCGAAGAAGGGCATGGGAAGAGCATGAATTGCTTGACGAAGGACAGGCGGTTCCGGTACTTCCTTTTGAAGACCACCCGGTGCACCTTGACGAGCACCTGGAGGCCATGAGGAGCCCCGAGTTCTACAAGAAGCCACCCGAGATCCAGAGGCTCTGGATCGAGCACGTCCTGGCAACGCAGCAGGCAATGATGCCGACGAACCTTCCGAACCCGATGGCAACTGGCGCGCAACCGCCAATGTCTATGGGCGAGGACAGGGGCGGCGGCGTGAACATGCCCCCGACGATGAACGGAGCGGCCGGACAGGGCGCCATGCCCGGCACGTCGCCAGCCCAAGAGGTCCGTCCATGAACACTTCCCGCGCCCCCCTCGGTTACCAGCAGGACGACGGCTGCTCCTACACGGGGCCCATCGACGGACGGTGCGACGAGGGAGAGGGAGAGGGCGGGGTCGACGAGGGGATCACCTCCGGGCTGGAGGACACCGCGTCACGCGAACCGGCGGGGGGAGAGGACGGCGCTCCCGCTCCTGCGGCCCCGCTGACCGTGGAGGCGCTCGGGGCCATCCTGCACCAGAACAACCAGCACATGTTACAGGCCATGGTGCAGGCGTTCGGTGGGGGCCAGCAGCAGGCGGCTCCCGCTGCGGCTCCCACGGGCGACGGCTACGCGCCCCCGAGCTACCTGGACGCCATCCCCGAGGATGACCCGCTTCGGGCCGTGCTCCAGGCGATGCACCGCGAGAACTACGATCTCCGCCAGGAGGTCCGGGCAGCGGCCGGCAAGGTCGGCGAGATCGACAACGAGCGCGGCCAAGACAAGTTCCTGCGCCAGCTTGACTCGGCGCTCGCAGCGGCGCAGGTGCCGTCCCACGGAACGAAGCTGGCGAAGATGCTTGCCAACGCGATCTGCGTTGTGCAGCCCGACACGAACCCGGCGGCGGCGGTCAAGTTCGCCAACAAGCTGCTCGGGGAGTTCGGCGCCGCTCACGTCACGGCCAACGCGCAGCGCAAGCAGGCGCCCGGGCTCCGGGCGGTGCCCGCTCCAGGCGCGGCGCGCACGCCGCCGAAGGACAAGAACGAGGCCAAGGCGGCGCTCCTCGCGGCCATCCAGGCAGACATGGCAGAGAGCGCGTAGGCGCGTAACCGAAGGAGAAGGCGATGCCGGCCATCACGCTTGCCCAGCTCGAAGGGCGCATCAAGGAGTCCTACGGGCCCGACGTGCTCCAGGAGAGCGTCTTCGGGGAGACGGAGATCTACCAGCACTTCGACTCGACGGCGGACTTCCACATGGGCCCGACCAGTGTGAAGTGGTCGGTTCGGCTCCAGCGCCGGTGGGGGTCCGGTAACCGCGACAGTCAGCAGTGGCTTCCCGAGGACAGCCCGGACGTGACGAAGTGGGCCGAGGAGAGCCCCGGCCGCTTCTACCTGGTGCTCGGCCTCGACAAGTTCGTCATGGAGACCGCGAAGGACGCGGCCATGATCGTCAACGTCGTGGACGACTCGATCAGCGAGGCCATGGACAGCGGCACGCAGAACCTGGACCGGCAGTGCGTCGGTGACGGGTCGGGCGTGCTCGGGAGCGTGGGCGCGGCCGGCGTGGCGAACAGCACGACGATCCCCATCGCCCACCCGTTCGGGTCGACCTTCGCCACCCCGCAGTTCTTCGACGAGGGGATGCCGATCATCATCGGCCCCGAGGGCAACGCGCCGCAGTACACCACGGTCACGGCTGTGGACCACAGCGCGAACACCATCACCGTCGCAAAGAACATCACGGCGGCGGCGGGAACCAAGATCGCTCTCGGCGACGACCACGGCAACAGCTACGCGCGGGAGTTCAAGGGCTGGAGGAACTTCATCGGGACGGGCCTCTACGCCAGCCTCGACGGAGCGACGTACCGGCGCTGGCGCAGCTCGGTCAAGAGCTTCGCCAAGAAGCCATTCGACTGGCTTGAGCTCGCTACCCAGGTC
>BTVJ01000169.1:0-4421 GCA_045863395.1 Myxococcales bacterium | reverse complement strand
ACGACGACCGGCGCCCAGTTCCAGGTGCAGTTCGGGCTCTACGGCGCCGCGGTGGTGCCGTAGGCTCCACCCCGCACCGCCCAGCACGGGCGGTACCTGCCTCGGCCAATGTTCGGTTCAGCACGGGACACATCGACGAGCTCCCTGCTCACGGGGGCTTCGCACGGGGCGCTGCCGCCAGGCCCTCGCTGACACCGTTGCGCGCAGGTCGCGCCTCCCCTACACTCGCGGGGTCTCACAGGGTCAGCAACAAATATGGGCACGGCCCTCATGCGCCGAGTTCGCGGCGGATCGGCCTCGGCCAACCCCGCGGATGTACTCCTGGTACCTCCCGGGGTTGGCCGGGGCCGAGCCGCCCGAAGGCGGCCATGAGGGGCGTGCAGCTATTTGTTGCTGACCCTGTCAAACCAGGTCGGTGAGCGATGGCGTGGGTCCAGGTTCGCCCCCACTTCGAGATGAGCGTGCCGCTCCCGCCGGACACGGTCGCGGTGCGCCTGCGGGATGCCGTCGCCCGGACTCCCGCCATCGAGGGCAACGTCCTCAGCCGCCATGCGCAGGTGACCATCCCCGCCGAACAGCGCCGGCTGTGGTCGCCGTGGTTGGCCTTCGAGATCGAGGAGACACCCGAGGGCTCGCACCTGTCGGGGGTGTTCCTGCCCCACCCCAACGTGTGGACGCTGTGGTTCGCGCTGATGGCCATGACGGGCTTCACGGCCTTCGCGGCCGCCATGTACGGCTGGTCCCAGTGGATGGCCGAGCAGCCGGCGTGGGCCTTCTGGGCCCTGCTCCCGTGCGCGGCAGTGGCGGCCGCCCTGTACGGGGGCGCCCTGGTGGGGCAGCAGCTCGGGGTAGAGGAGATGGCGCGGCTGCGCGCCTTCGTCGCCGAGGCACTTGACGCCTGAGCCGACTCACCGTTGACCTGGAGCGTCCTCGGTGGTTCAGTGCCTGGGTCACGGGAGCGAGGTGTCATGGTGGCAGCGTGCCGTTGGGTGAAGTTCCTGGCGTTCGCGGCGTGGGTCGCGACCGCCAGCGGGTGCGTGGCGGAGCCCGCCGCACCGCCTTCTGTCGTGGACGCCGCAGGCTCAGGAGCCGGCGACGCCGGTAGTGACGCGGTGACAGAGGGAGACGCGGACACCGGCGCTCCCCCTGAGGACAGCGGCGAACCGTTCCCTGACGACGGAGCAGACACCGGCGCCGTGCCGCGAGAAGACGCGCTGGCGGCCGATGGCTCCGACGCCCATCCTGACGGAGTCTCGACCCACGACTCTGGCGTCGACGCCAGTGGAGACTCAGGCGGTGACTCCGGCGCCGACGCACAGGGAGACCCTGACAGCGGCCTTCGCACAGATACCACGGACGATGCAGGTGGAGACTTCACCGTCGACGCCAGCGGAGACTCCGGCGCCGACTCAAGCGGAGACTCCGGCGCCTGGCCTGACGCCAGCGCCTGCCCCACGGGATGCGACGACGGAGACCCGTGCACGACAGACGATTGCACAGAGGGAGACTGCGCCCATCGCCACGTCCAGTGCGACGACGGAGACCCGTGCACGACAGACACCTGCGACGGAGGGTGTCTCCACTCGTTCGTCACCTGCGACGACGGTGACGCCTGCACGGTGGAGACCTGCCTCGGTGGCGTCTGCCTCGCGTCGCCCGTCTCCTGCGACGACGGTGACCCATGCACCGCCGACGCGTGCGACCCCGTCGGGGGGTGCGCCTCCATCGCGCTTCCCTGCGTGCCCTGCACCTCGGCCACGGAGTGCGGCGACGGCGACGCCTGCACGGTCGATCTGTGCGACCCGGACGCCGGCGTCTGCACGCACGGTGCGAAGCTCTGTGACGACCTGAGCGCCTGCACGGACGACTCCTGCGACCCGCTCCTCGGGTGCACGTCCCCCCCCACCTCCTGCGACGACAGTGACGCGTGCACCGTCGACGACTGCGACCCCGAGTCGGGCTGCGCGCACCAGCCACTGACCTGCGACGACGGCGACCCGTGTACCACCGACGCGTGCGCGGCAGGCGCCTGCGTCCACATGCCCCTCCCGTGCGATGACGGCGACCCCTGCACGGTGGACACCTGCGCCGCTGGTGCCTGCGCCCACGCCTCGGTCAAGTGCGACGACCTGGACGCCTGCACCCTGGACACGTGCCAGGACGGCACCTGCACCCATGCGCCGCTCCTCTGCGACGACGGGGATGCCTGCACGACGGACGGGTGCCTGCCGGCGTCGGGGTGCTCTACGCAGGTGGTCTCCTGCTTCGACGGCGACCCGTGCACCGCCGACGGCTGCGACCCCATCGGGGGGTGCACCTTCGGCGCCGGCTGCGACGACGGCCTGCCTTGCACGACGGACTCCTGCGGCGCGGGGGGCTGCACGCACGTCGTGATGTGCGATGACGGCGATCCATGCACGGCGGACACCTGCGGAGCCGGGGGGTGCGCACACGCACCGGCGGTCTGTCTCTCCGACGAGCCCTGCGAGGAGTCGCTGTGCCTCCCCGGTGTGGGCTGCGTCCCCATCCCCGCCACCTGCGACGACGGCGACCCCTGCACCGCCGACTCGTGCACCGGGTCCTGCGTCCACGCCCCGATCCCGGGGTGCGTTCCGTGCGAGCCTGCGGCCGCATGCGACGACGGCGATCCCTGCACCGACGACCTGTGCGACGGGGCGTGCGTCCACACGCCCCGCGGCTGCCCCTCTGGGGATCCGTGCGTCGTCGCCGTGTGCGATCCCGCGGACGGGCAGTGCATCCCGACCCCGCAGATGTGCGACGACGGAGACGCCTGCACGGCCGACCTGTGCGAGACCCTCTTCGGCGGGTGCCTGAGCGTCCCCACAGCCTGCGGGGACGGGGACCCCTGCACCGCCGACTCCTGCGCGCTCGACACGGGCGAATGCACCCACACCCCCATCGACGGCTGCGACGGCGCGTGCGTCGACGTGCCGGGCGCCTGCACGGACGGCGACCCCTGCACCCTGGACGTGTGCGACCTGGGCGGCGGCTGCGCCCACCCGCCCCGGCTCTGCGGGGACGGCGACCCATGCACGGAGGACACCTGCGACGCCCTCGGGCTGTGCCGCGCGACCCTGATCCCCGGCTGCGCGGGGTGCGCCAGCGATCTGGCGTGCGCCGACGACCAGCCCTGCACCGCAGACCTCTGCCAGGGGGGAGCGTGCGTCCACCTGCCCTCTCCGGGATGCCTGCCCTGCACCGGGGGCTGCCCGAGCGGCAGCGCCTGCGTCACCGGCGCCTGCGACGCCGCCACGCTGGCGTGCGTCTACACGCTCGTGACCTGTGAGGACGGCGACGCCTGCTCGGGCGACCTCTGCCATCCTCAGCTCGGCTGCCAGCACCCGTGGCTCGTGTGCAAAGACGCCGACCCGTGCACCGTCGATCTGTGCGTCGACGGGGTCGGGTGCGTCTACGAGCCCTCACCCGACCCCGCCTGTGACTGCGACCAGGACGCCGACTGCGACGACGGCGACGCCTGCACGAGCCAGACCTGCGAGGCCGGCCGGTGCGTCGCGGCTCCCGCCGACTGCGACGACGGCGACGCCTGCACCCTCGATGGGTGCGCAGGCGGCGCCTGCACCCACGACCCCGAGGACTGCGCGGACGCCGACCCATGCACCGTGGACGCCTGCGACCCGGTGGACGGCTGCACCCACGACCCCGTGTTCCCGTGCGAGGAGGAGTAGCCCGCCCCCTGGAGCCGACGCCCGCCTCGCTGAGGCGAGCGCGGCGAGCGGCTACAGCGCCTGGATGAACACCCCGGTCGCCCAGCACCCGGAGCAGCAGACGGTGATCCAGTCGCTGGGAGCGGTGGCGTACTCCTTCTGGTAGAAGTGCACCGGCGATCCCCCGTGGTTGGTGATGGCGTAGTGATTGGCCAGCGGCGTCCAGCCCGAGCCCACAGGCACGTTGCCCTCGCCAGGTCCGCAGTGGTGGGCGCATCCCACGGTCACCCGCACCGGAGCGTTGACCTTGAAGATGCCACCGCCCTCCTGGTTTGCCCCCGAGACGCCCTGGCACACGAGCGGGCCCGTCGACATGGGCGTCTGCAAGTAGCTCTGCCCGAGCACGCCGTCGGGCGCGCTCGTGTAGGCGTAGCTCCGATCCGTCCACGCGGGCGTCCCCGATGTGGCCGTGATCAGGTTGTGCGCATAGGACGGGTGCTTCGTGATGACCAGCGGCGGCGCCGGGACCTCGCCGAGCTCCACGTACTTGGCTCCATCACAGTACCGCAGGACCTTCTTGGTCGTGTCGAAGTAGAGCACCCCCGCGGTCGCCCCCGCGCACCCCACCGGCTCGCTGCCCAGGTTGTGCACCCGGAACGACTGGAGCTCGTGGAGCGTCAGGTCCAGCGTTCCTCCAACGCGCGCGCCACCTGCGACCTCCAGCCGCTGCGACGG
>BTVJ01000168.1:0-5153 GCA_045863395.1 Myxococcales bacterium | reverse complement strand
GTGGTCGCAGCCTACGTGGTGCAGAGCTACGTGGGCAGCTACGGCCCCATGGCCCACCCGGTGGGGGCGTGCGCGACGGCGGCGATCTCCTTGGAGGAGGCCCGCGACAAGATCCTCGCCGGCAAGGCGGACTTCGTGGTGGCGGGAGGCTACGACGACATCGGCGCCGAGGGCATGGTGGGCTTCGCGGACATGAACGCCACGGCGTCCACCGACGACATGCTCGCCATGGGTTTGGGGCCGGATCAGATGTCCCGGGCCAACGACGTGCGCCGCCGCGGCTTCGTCGAGGCCCAGGGTGGCGGCACCCTGCTGCTCGCCCGGGGGGACGTGGCGCTGGCGCTGGGGCTGCCGGTCCACGGCGTGCTGGCGTGGGCGGGCTCCTTTGGTGACGGCATCCACAAGTCCATCCCGGCGCCGGGCATGGGAGCCCTCGCCGCGGCCATGGGCGGGGCGGACTCTCCCCTCGGGCTTGCGCTGCGGCGCTTCGGGCTCACCGCCGACGACGTGGCGCTCGTGAGCAAGCACGACACCTCCACGGGGGCCAACGACCCCAACGAGAGCGCGCTGCACCACCGGCTTCAAGCGGCGCTCGGCCGCACCCCCGGGAACCCCCTGTGGGTGGTGTCGCAGAAGGCGCTCACGGGCCACGCCAAGGGCGGGGCGGCAGCCTGGCAGGCCATCGGGCTGTGCCAGGCCCTCGCGGCGGGGGTCGTCCCCGGCAACCGCAACCTGGAGAGCGTGGACCCGGCCATGCGCCGCTTCACGCACCTCGGGTTCACGGACACCCCCCTGTGCCAGCCCCTGCGCGCCGGCCTGCTGACCAGCCTCGGCTTCGGCCACGCCAGCGGGATGGCCCTGGTGCTTCACCCGGACGCCTTCGAGGCGCTGGTGCCGGCTGATGAGCGGCAGGCGTACCGGGCGGCGGCCGAGGCGCGGCGTGAGGTGGAGCGTCGCCGTGTCGCAGAGGCGCTCATGGGCAGCGGCGGGTACGCGAAGCGCACCCACCGGCGCTTCGCCGCTCCCGACGGCAGCGACGCGCAGGCGGAGGAGGAGGCGGCGATGCTGCTGAACCCCAAGGCGCGCCTGGACCCCGCGACGGGCCTCTTCACGGTGGCGCCGTGATCGCCGGCGTGGGGCTCGACGTGGTGGACATCGGCGCCTTCTCCGCGCAGCTCGCCGACGGCGCTTCGACGCTGTCAGAGGGCACCTTCACGCCAGCGGAGCGCCGGGACGCGGCGCGGGGAGAGGTGGGGCGCCACCTGGCCGCACGCTTCGCCGCCAAGGAGGCCTTCGTGAAGGCGTGGTCGTCGGCCAACTGGGCGGGGCGCCCGGCCCTGACCGGGGTGGACCTGCGCGAGATCGAGGTGGTCACCGACGGCTGGGGTCGACCGGCCCTTCGGTTGCACGGGCGCGTGGCGGGCGCGGTCGAGCCGCTGTTGCCCTTGCGCCTCCACGTGTCGTTGAGCCACGATGGCCCCGTCGCCGTTGCGGTGGTCGTCATGGAGCGCACGGGGCTCGAGGGGGCGCGATGATGCACCGTGACCTTCACCGCATCGCCATCCTGAACCGGGGGGAGCCGGCCATCCGCTTCCTGCGGGCTGTTCGCGAGTACAACCTGGAGCGCGGCACGTCCCTGGAGGCGGTCGCCTTCGCCACGGACCCGGACGAGGGCGCGCCGTTCGTGCGCCTCGCCGACGACGTGGTGCACCTGGGGGCGCCGCTGAGAGGGGCGGTGAGCGCCTACTGCGACGCCGGCCACGTGGTCGCGCACCTCCGCGCGGCCCGCTGCGACGCCGTGTGGCCGGGCTGGGGCTTCGCGTCGGAGGACCCCGCTTTCGTCGAGCGCCTGGAGTCGGAGGGCATCGCCTTCATCGGGCCGTCGGCGGCCGCCATGCGCCTGCTCGGCGACAAGGTGGAGTCGAAGCGGCTGGCCGCGGCGGCGGGGCTTCCCCTCGCCCCGTGGCACCCGGTGGGCGACGTGGACGCGGCCCTGGCGGCGGCCGAGGGCATCGGCTACCCGCTGATGGTGAAGGCGTCCGCCGGCGGGGGAGGGCGGGGCATCCGGCGGGTGGGGGAGGCGCGGGAGCTGCCCGGCGCCATCGCCCAGGTGCGTGACGAGGTGCGCAAGCTGTTCGGGCAGGGCACCGTGTTCCTGGAGGCCTGCGTCGTCGGGGCGCGCCACATCGAGGTGCAGCTCGTGTGCGCCGGCGGGCGCGCGACGGCCCTCGGCGTGCGGGACTGCACCATCCAGCGCCGGCACCAGAAGGTCGTGGAGGAGGCGCCGTCGCCGGTGCTCGACCCGGAGGTCGCCCGCACGCTATGCAGGGGTGCGGAGCGCCTGGCCGAGGCCGCGGGCTACGAGGGGGTGGCGACGGCGGAGCTGCTGGTGGACCCCGCGAGTGGTCGCGCCTGCTTCCTGGAGGTCAACTCGCGCCTCCAGGTGGAGCACACGGTCACGGAGCTGGTCACCGGCTGCGACCTGGTCAAGGCCCAGCTCGACATCGCCCGAGGGCTGCCCTGGGAGGCTCCCACCACGGAAGCACGCGGCCACGCCATCGAGGCGCGCCTCTGCGCAGAGGATCCAGAGCGCGGCTTCGCCCCCAGCCCCGGCTTCGTCCGCCTGCTGCGCTTGCCGTCAGGTCCGGGCGTGCGGGTGGACGCAGGCGTGTCCGAGGGCATGGCCATCCCCCACGAGTTCGACTCCATGATCGCGAAGGTCCTCGCCTGGGGCCCGACCCGCACGGTGGCGCTGGCGCGCCTGGAGCGGGCGCTGGGCGAGCTGGACGTGGTCATCGAGGACGGCGCCACCAACAAGGGCTTCCTGCTGGAGCTGCTGCGCCGCCCGGCCTTCGTGGACGCGACGGCGGACACGGGCTGGCTCGACCGGACACCGGCGGCCGCTCCCGCATGGGGCACGGAGGCCCTGCTCTTCGCCGCGGTGGTGGAGTACCGGGTGCAGCGCCACGCGGACATCCAGCGCTTCTTCGCCCAGGCGCAGGTGGGGATCCCTCGCCACCTGCCCGCCCCCGACGGCGTCGTCGCCGAGCTTCGCCTGCGGGGCGCCACCCACCGGGTGGAGGTCTACGCCCTGAGCCGGGATCGCTATCTGGTGGGGCCCGGTGGGGCCCACCGGGTGGTGACGGTGGAGCCGGTTGGGCCCCACGCGGCGACCCTGCGGGTGGGGGAGGGCGGGCAGCGCCACCGTGTGCTCTATTCGCAAGGGCGCACGGGCATCGCGGTGGAGATCGACGGCTCCATGCACACGGTGGAGCGGGCCGGTGGGGGCGCCGTGAGGGCCGCCGCCCCAGCCATGGTGGTGCACGTGGCGGTGGGGGAGGGCCAGCGGGTGGTGGCGGGCGACCTGCTCTGCACGCTCGAAGCCATGAAGATGGAGATGCCCGTCTTCGCTCCGGAGGGCGGCCTCGTGCGCCAGGTGCTCTGCCAGGCGAACCAGCACGTCACGGCGGGCCAGCCCCTGGTGGTGCTGGAGGCGGCCGGTGCGAGAGGGGTGACCTCCGAGCTGCCGTCCCCGGAGCCTCGGCCCCTGGACCGGCTGCTGGGTGGGCCGAGCAAGAGCGGGCCGGACACCAACGCAATCGACGAGCTGCTGGACACGCTCCGCGCGGCTTTCCTCGGCTTCGACGTGCCGGCCCCGCTCGCCGAGCGGGTGGAGGCCCTGCTCCAGGATGACCGCGCCTTGGGCGAGGGGCCGAGCCCCGAGCGCTGGGCGCCGCTGGTGGGGCTGCTCGACGTGTTTGCGACCACGGGCGGCCTCTTCGACCTGACGCAGCTCCAGGGGGAGGCGAGCCCTGAGCTGTCCTTCTACGAGCTGTGCCGCCGCCACCACGAGGGGGAGGCGGCCGCCCCGCCCCTGCTCCTGCCCCTCCTGCGGCGCGCACTCTCGTTCTATGGGGTGCGAACCCTGGAGCCCGGCGAGGCGCTCCGGGAGGCCCTCTGGCGCATGGCCGTGGCCCACGCTCACGGTGGGCGGCGCCACAGGCTGTGCTCGTCGCTGCTCCGGCTCGCGGTGGCGCTCCACGAGGCAGGCGTAGCGATCAGCGGCGACCTGCGAGACGCCATCGACAGGGTGGCGGCGGTGGCGGGCCCCGCGTGGCCCTTCGTGGCGGACAGCGCCCGGCAGGCGTCCTACGTGCTGTTCGAGCAGTCTCGCTACGTCCAGCGGAGCCAGACCCTGGAGCGGCTGGTGGACGACGCCCTCGCAGCGTGGAGGAGTGGCACCGCGGGCGCCATCGAGCCCCTGGTGCAGTCGCGGCAGTCGCTCTTGCCGCTGCTGGTCCGCCGTGCCGACCCAGAGAGTGGGGAGGCCCCCGCGCTGGTGGGGGCGATCCTCCGCCGCATCTACGTGGATCAGCCCTGCACGGTGGTGGAGGTGAGCCCGGGGCGGGTGCTGTCCCTTCGCGCGACCCTCGGCGGGCGGCCGGTGCTCGGCCTGCTCGCCCGCGCAGAGGACGTGGGGCGGGCGCTGGGGCGCGCCCAAGAGGCGGGCGGGCTGGTGGAGCTGATCCTGGCGGGCGACGTGACGCCAGCGATCCTCGACGAGGCCTTGAGCGCGCCTCTCTCCACGGTAGATCGCCTGGTGGTGAGCTGGCGCAACGGCCGCGAGTCGGTGCGCCACCGGACTGCCGAGCCTCGCGACGGGCGCCTGGTCGAGGTGCCGCTGCTCCGCGACATCCACCCGGAGGCGGCCCGGCGCATCGAGCTGGAGCGCCTGTCGGAGTTCGCGCTGGAGCGCCTGGACGCCCCGGAGCAGATCTACGCCTTCCGCGCCCGCGCCCACTCGAACCCCGATGACGAGCGCCTGCTGGTGTTCACGGAGGCCCGGGACGTGCCCGCGCTGCCCGCCCCGGACCAGGAGGGCGCTCTCTGGGAGCTGGACCAGGCGTGGTACGAGGCCATGCGCGTGCTCCGCGATCACCAGTCCCGCCGCGACCCGCGCCGCCGCCTTCACTGGAACCGCGTCACGGTCCATGTGCGCCCGGTGGTGCCGCTGGACGTGCGCGGCGTGACGTGGATCGCGCGGCGCCTGGAGGCCCCCACACGGGGCCTGGGCCTCGAGAAGGTGGTGGTCTCCGCGCGGGTGCCCGGCAACGGCGAGGCGCGGGCGGCGGTGTTCACCATCACGAAGCCGG
>BTVJ01000167.1:0-5320 GCA_045863395.1 Myxococcales bacterium | reverse complement strand
TGTGCGGCAACGGCATCGACGACGACTGCGACGGGGAGACGGACGAGGGCTTCGGGGTCGGGGAGCCGTGCACCCTCGGGGTTGGCGCCTGCCAGGCCGGGGGATTGACCGCGTGCGCTCCGGGTGGCGCCGGGACGGTGTGCCTGGCTCCCGTGAAGGGCGCCGGGGACGAGCTGTGTGGAAACGGCATCGACGACGACTGCGACGGGGAGACGGACGAGGGCTTCGGGGTTGGCGAGCCGTGCCTCGCCGGCGAGGGCGACTGTGCGACGCCGGGGGTCACGGCCTGCGCCTCGGCGGGAGATGGGGTGGTCTGCGAGGCCCTGCCTGGGCCTGCGCGCAGGGAGCTGTGTGGCAACGGCATCGACGACGACTGCGACGGGGAGACGGACGAGGCCTTCGGGGTCGGGGAGCCGTGCACGGTCGGCCTTGGGGCATGCGCCGTTGTCGGGATGGTCGCCTGCGCGGCGGACAGGCTCGGCACCCGCTGCGACGGGCAGGCGGGCCAGCCGGGCGTGGAGCTGTGCGGCAACGGCATCGACGACGACTGCGACGGAGGCACCGACGAGGGCTTCGGGCTCGGCGTCCTCTGCTACGTCGGTGCGGGCGAGTGCCAGGTGCCCGGGAAGGTCGTCTGCGGGGACGACGGCCTGTCGGTGGATTGCCTGCCGGATGACGTCGTGCGGCCCGCGGAGACCTGCGGGGACGGGGTGGACGACGACTGCGACGGCGCGGTGGACGAGGGGTTCGGGCTCGGGCAGCCCTGCTGGGTCGGCGTCGGGGCGTGCCTGCGCCAGGGCGTGGTCGTGTGCAACGCCACGGGGGACGGCGGCAGGTGCAGCGCGAGCGCTGCCGCACCGGGGGTGGAGCTCCCGGGAGACGCCGTCGACAACGACTGCGACGGCGAGATCGACGAGGCCCCGGGCGGTGACGTGCAGGGTGACGCCGGCGCTCCCGAGGGTGCATCCGAGGGCGACGGCGAGAGCCGAGCGACGGGGGATCCGGGCGGGTGCAGCGCGCAGCGCGGGTCGGATGTGGCGCTCCCGGGGTGGTCACTGCTCCTGCTCCTCGCGCTGGCGGTTCGCTTGGCCCGCCGGCGAGCGTGGCGTCGACGTCTGTCGGAGCGGCTCCCCGGCGCCGGGGCGGTGGCGGCGATGTGCCTCGCTGCCTGCACCGAAGCCGCGGAGCCGCGCCACGCCGATGCAGCAGCCGACGCCGTCGTGGACACCCAGGACGACGACGCGGCCGCGGCGCCGGCGACGTGGCGCGTTCTGCTGCAGGGGCTGCCGCAGGCCACCTTGTCGGTGTGGAGCGGCGGCCCCGGGGACCTGTGGGTGACGGGCGCCGACAAGGGGGCGGGGCCACTCCTGATGCACCGCACGGCGGACGGCTGGACGTCTCTGGACCCAGGGGTGAAGGGGCACCTGTGGTGGGCCTTCGGGCCGGGTCAGAACACCGTATGGATGTCCGGCGAGCACGGGCAGATCCTGCGCTACGACCGAACGGCGGGGACCTTCGAGCGGCTGACCATCGATCTGGACGTGCCCCTCTATGGCATCTGGGGGGCGTCCGACGGCGACCTGTGGGCCGTCGGCGGAGAGACGTGGCCGACCAACGGCCGGGGCGTCGTCGTGCGCATCGTGGGGGGCGTCCCGTCCATCGTGTACGATGTGCCCCCAGTCAGCCCGACGGCGGCCTTCTTCAAGGTCTGGGGGAGCAGCGCCGCCGACGTCTGGGTGGTCGGTGAGGAGGGGGTGATCCTCCACTACGATGGCGTCGCCTGGTCCCAGGTGGTGCTCCCGGGCGCACCTCGCCTCGTGACGATCCATGGGTACGGGTCAGACGACGTGGTCGTGGTCGGGGGCCTGTCCCAGGGGCTCATCTACGAGAGGCGGGGCCCAGGAGGGTGGGAGGACCGCTCGCCGGACCTGTACCCGATGTTGCAGGGCGTCTCCGTCGGGCCCGAAGGCCGCGCGGTCGCCGCAGGGCTGTACGGCTGGGTGCTCGAACGTCGCGACGCGGTCTGGGCAGAGCTCCCCCAGGCCCCGGTCGGCAAGGACTGGCACGCGGTTCATGTGGACGCGCGCGGTGATGTCTATGTGGTGGGGGGCAACCTGATGTCGGCGGGCCAGTTCGACGATGGCGCCGTGCTGTGCTACGGCGGGCCCGGGTGCCTGGTCGGAGCGGAGCCTCGGGAAGTTGAAGACGCGGGGGTGTCGCCCGGCCCGGACGCGGAAGCCCCTGACGCCGCCGGCGCTCTCGACGGGGGCGGGGCTGCCTCTGAAGATGGTGCGGGAGCGGCCGACGCGGCCTCGCCACCGGACGTTCCCCCAGTGGACGCCCAGGTCCCCGACGTGCAGGAGCCTGCGGACGTGCCCTTGACCGCAGCGGACGCAGCCGCCCCCGATGCGGAGGTCCCGGACTCGATCGCCGCCCCGGACGCCGGCCCACCGGAGCCCGACGAGCCCACCTGGTCCGGCGACTTCCCGCTGCTCCTCTGCACGCGCCTCGGCGACGGGACCCTCGCCCCCCTGAAGAAGGGCCAGCCCGTCGAGATCGTCTCGGGCCCCCAGGGTGGAATCCACGTCGAGGTCTCCCTGGCGCTGGAGGTCTCGGGGTTCCCGAGCACGATGTTCGTCGCCGTGGTGGGGACGACGACCATCGGCGGCGTGGGGGTCGGCCTGGGCAACTTCCCGAAGCTGCTCGTCGAGGGCAAGGGCGCCTCTTACGAGACCCTCCCCAACTGGCCTCTGCTGGTCTACTTCAAGGAGAACCAGTCAACCGCCTATCTGGGAGCTCCGCCCAAGGAGATTCCTGCCCAGGTGTGCGTCGAGGTCACCGTGGCGGAGACTCTGCACGCAACCTCCTGCCAGCCGGTCACGCTCGTCGACCTGAACGACGAGCAGGGCTCCGGGAAGGCGCCTTGAATCGTTGAGCCGGGGGGCGCTGCTCTCCGGCGGGCCGCCGCGCGCCTGGCGCCATGGGCGGCGGTCGCCCCCGCTTGCTCTGGCCGGTGTTGCCGGGTCCGAGGGGAGCCTCGCGCCCGCAGGGACCACGGTCACCGCCGGGACGCCCAGCGGCCTCTACCCCGGCAAGCACCACGGCGCCAGGAGGTGGTTGTCGCGGTGTGACGTGGGGCGGTCGTCCCGGCTCGCGGCGGCGGACGCCCGCACGTGGGGCAGAGACCAACCGGGCTGGCACGGGGCGCCTTGATCTGGGTCAAGCGCCCGGTTGCCTGGGCGCCACGTGTGGTGACCCTGTCCGCAGGGGTCGGCGTGAAGTGCGGTCGACGCCCGAGTTCCACACCCGGAGGTCACACACATGAGCCGGAACTGGGTCGCGCTCCTCTCAATGGCGCTCGTTGCGCTCTACGGGGCCGCTGGGGCGGAGGTCCCGAAGGACACGGCCACGCTGAAGATCGACCACATCGACGGGAAGAAGGGGGCGGTCACCTTCGAGCACGCGAAGCACGCGAGCGAGTACAAGAAGGCGGACGGCTCGGCCATCGCGTGCATCGAGTGCCACCACACGACGCGGGACCCAGCGGAGACCCGCGCCTGCATCCACTGCCACGTCAAGGCGGGAGAGCGCCAGGTGGACTATGGAGGGACCCTCGTGATCCCCGTGGCCGTCGAGAAGGCGGGCGCCGTCGACCAGAGGTCGGTGATCTTCCACACGCAGTGCATCGCGTGCCACAAGCAGGTCGAGGGGAAGAAGCTCACGGCCTGCAAGACCTGCCACTGAGGTGACTGGGTCCGGGGGGGGGCGCCGCGAGCCCGGGTGAGGGCAGCGGGTCGGCGCGTGACTGGCCGGTGCAGGTCAAGCCCTTCGACCCCGCGCCTCCTGGCATCAGTGGGCGTGGCGGTGGTGGATGTCCGGGTAGTGCGGGTGCATGTGGGTCACGGGCGCGTGCTGTTTTACGTGGTCATGGGGCTCGCCGCAATCCCAGCCCGGCTCGTGCTCATGCGTGTGGTGCTCGTCGTGAACGTGCGGGTGGCCGTGCACCAGGGGCTCGTGCGTGTGGACGTGCTCGTGGTGCTCCGTCATGTGCAGCCACAGGCCCAGCGCCATCAGCCCTGCTGCCGGCCAGAACCAGGGGGACGGGGACTCCCCGGGCAGCGAGAGCGAGACGGCGGCCCCGAGGAACGGGGCCACGGAGAAGAAGGCTCCCGTGCGCGCGGCGCCCAGCCCCCGCAGCGCCAGGACGAACAGGACCAGGCTCGCGCCATGGCCGAACAGCCCCACTGTCAGGGCGGAGGTCACGACCCTCGGCGGTGGCCAGACTGCGCCGAAGGCCAACGCCACGCCCGTGTTCACGGCACCGGCGACCACACCCTCGCTGGCCGCGATGAACACGGGGTCGGATGCCGCCACCCTTCGCGTGAGGTCGTTGTCGAGCGCCCAGCACAGACAGGCGCCCGCGATGGCCGCCGGCCCAAGCCACCCACCCGACGAAGAGCCCTGGCCCGAGGGCCATGAGAGCAACACTCCGCCGGCCACGATGGCTTCCATGCCCAGGGTGTGGGTCCCGTCGCTCCCGCCGAGACTGCCCGCGGTGTCTGCGCCGCGACGCGAGGGTCGGCAGGGAGCTGGCGCGGATCGGCCGTGTGCGCCCCTACGGGCCATCACCGGGGTGCATGGCGGGCGCTGGTGGTCAGAGGGGGGATCTTCGGTCGACTCGCGCCACGTCGCACACGCGCCGTTGCTGCATCCCCTTGCCAGGGGCATTGGTCGCCAGTGGCGCACATACACGCGCCAGCATCCACGGCGCACTTCCCGTTGGTCTGGCTCGCGAAGGAGCGGCGGTCGGCGTTCGTGGTGCCGTCGCAGCGACCCAAGGAACTGTCGCATGTCCCCCCCGGGCAGTCGTAGTCGATCTGGCGATCGTCTCGGCGCAAGGATCCAGACGGGCACAGGCCGCCGCTGGCCGTGGGGCTCCGTGGGCAGCGGTCAACGTCCAACGACACCTCGGAGCTGCCGTTCAACGGCGCGGCCAGCATGTTCGCCGGCTCCGTTCCGTGGACGCTGTCTGCGTAGAAGCAAGCACCGTGAAGGTCCGCCGCTGCACGACTTCAAACCAGACTCTCAAGACGCGCCCGGCCGGCTCACACGGCCCCTTAGGCGCCGGTGCATGATAACCTGATCCATCGAGGGCCCCGATGCGCCCCGCTGGCAGTCTGGCGGGACCGCAGGCAGGGCCAGGTCCTTCCAAGGTCTCGCCAGGCTGTCAGCGGGGATGCAGCGGGGGCCGAATGGCACAGGTTATTGTGCACCGGCGCCTTAGAGGGTGTATTCAAAATGGCCCTGCTACGCGCGCGGT
>BTVJ01000166.1:0-5469 GCA_045863395.1 Myxococcales bacterium | reverse complement strand
CTGCCCACCGCCCCCACTCCCCCTGTGCTCACCCCGAACTCACGCTCCAGCGGTCAGACTCGCATCCCCCCGCCGCTGCGAGCCCCATCATCGCCCGGCACCACCCCGCCCAGGCACCGTGCCTCCCCGCTTGTTGTTCCCAGGCGCTGCCCGCCGCCTCAGGCGGCTCTGCCCAACACAGTCTGCGAGCATCCGTGACCGTGTGTGTGTTTTTCTGCTTGCGGTATTCGCGCCCATCAACCACTGTGGTTGCGTGGCATGCGGCCCTCGGCTCCCGAACGGGGTGGGCTCGTTCCTGGGAGCGGAGGGAAAAGGGGTGATGATGATGCGCGTTGTCTCTCTCTCTCTCTCTCTCTCTCTCTCTCGTTCTTGACCTCGCGTTGATGACGGCGCCGGTCATGGCGGCGGCGCCGGCAGACGATCCGGCGGACGAGGCCCTGGAGGCAGACCCCGTCACAAGCACCGGCTGGGTGCTCCCCTGGTCCGACATCAGCGGCAAGGACGAGCCGCAGGCGAAGGACCCGTCGAGCTCTCAGCCGGTGGTGTCACCGGCACTCGGCGCAAATCCTGCGTGGTCGGCGCCGCAGGAGGTCTACGAGGAAGCCGATGTGAGCGCCGAGGGCGGCGAGCCGTTGGCACTGCTGTCCGGCGGGCCCTGTGACGATCCCTGGCTGTGCCGCCAGGGCCAGTGCGACGTCGCGAAGCTGGTGTGCCGCGACGACCGAGTCCACCACGTCCCGTACTTCTTCATCCAGGCGTGGACAAACTACCCCATCGAGGTGCGCACCTCCAACCTCCGGGCCTTGGCCGGAGAGACCGAGGGGCGGCCGGACACGGTCGTGCGACTCCTCTGGTGCGACGACGCCTCGTGTGAGAGCGGCGACGTCATCGCCATCGACTCCGACGGCAACGACGAGACGGAGTGCCGGTCAGACTCGAAGCTCGTGGTGTATCCGCCGGAGTCCGGGTACTACGCCGTGGTGGTCTCAGCGGGGTGCAGCGGCTCTGGAGGCATCGCGGACATCCGCATCGACGCCAACAACGCGACCTACACCCATTCGGACGTGGTCTTCGGCGGGATGACTGTCAAGGATGTCAGTAGCAAGGCAGGGGACTCGCTCTTCGTCGGCAAGAACCCCAACTCGCAGAGCGCGGGCTACGTCGATGACCCGGAGTATCACGACTCCACGCTCTGGGTTTTCTCTACCTCGGACACCACGTGCGCGTCGAGCTGCGGGCGGTTCCTCTGGAACGACGACGCCCTCCCGTCCGCTCACGGTCATAGCAGGCTGTTGCTCAGCAAGATTGACATTCCCCAGGGCTTTCCCGGGATTCGCCACAGCGTCCTGGTAGGCTCCTACGCGGGCCGCCGATCCGATGAGCCGTGGTGGATCAACGGCCGCCTCATGCGCTACCGCCGGCATGTGGCGCAGGGCGGGGGCTGGAGCGGATCCGCCCAGATGGATGGGGACGGTGACGGCCTCTCCGCAGAGCTCGAAGCGCTCCTCGGGAGCTGCGACTCGCCCACGCAGGGGACGAGCAACATCGGCGTAGCGGGCATGTCCTGCGGTCAGTACGCGACGCTGGTCAACGACTACCGCAACGCGAAGACCTCCCGCGAGTGTGAGCCAGGCTCAAGCGATCCGTACTGTTGGACCCCGCTGGACTCGGACAACGATGGCATCCCCGACGACTGGGAGGTCTTCGGCGGTGTCGTGCAATGCACCCACACCCCAGTCCCTCCCTACGGCGGGGTCGGTTCGTGCCCGAGCAAGGGGCTGCACCAGAGCTGGAGCTCCTGCTGGTACTACGGCGGGTGCTTCTCGCTCCCGGTCTCGGCCCTCACGGACCCGGACCCGGGGGCCTACGACGTCTACGTCAACAGCGACCACTGGGCCTGCGTCGGCCCCCTCTGCGCCGACATCCACGGCACCGGGCTGCTCGATGAGTCCCACCGCATCACCGACGACCAGCAGGCGTGGCTGCCCGACGTCTGGACCACCGACCCGTCCACGTGCTGGGACGGGACCTCCTCGCAGAGCCCCTGCCCCGGTCCGAACGACCTGCGCTACCGGGCCCGCATCCACGTCTATGACGGAGAGCGCCTCGAGGCTCCCGACTGCGCCCCGGGCTGGGAGACGCCCATGGGCGCGCGCGCCGGCCGGACGTTCTGGAACTACCTGATGGACCCGCGGCGCCGCTACACGGGCTTCTTCCGCTACGGCTTTGCAGGACACGGAGGCGGCGGCCAGACGGACGGAGACAACCCGGTGTTCACGTGGGGCAACCAGCAAGACGAGTACGCAACCTATCACGCCCTGTCGCATGAGGTGGGCCACACCCTGGGGCTGGACCACACATTCAAGAACGCCGCCGGCGCAGAGGAAGACTGCCCCAAACCTCCCGCACCATCTTGTCCCAGCGTTTCGGGCAACTGCACAGGGGGCGACTGCGTCGGGCACGTCAACCCGCAGGTCGCGAGCCTCATGAGCTATGAGCACAAGACGTTCCTGCCGAAGTCGCCCGACCTGCCGAGCGGAGCCTGCCACGCCGGGTGTGAGGAGCGGCACGGTCGGTTCTCGAAGGGGCTCAACCCGGACCTCGACGAAGGCGCGCTGGTGGAACTCTACTCCCTCAGCGACTGGCGAACCACCAAGCGGGCGCAGGACCTGTTCTGCCTGAAAGACATCCACGCTCCGAGTGTCGCGAATCCGGCGGTCTGTGGCGTCAACTGCGAGCGGACCTATGACGTGACGTGCGACGCCAATCAGTGTCGCATCGACTGGAACCGCAACGGGCAGCCGGACAACGGCGCATACTCCCGTGACCTGACCTACGGCCGCTTCGATGGAGACCCCGCGACGGGCTGCGCGCAGGACGTCCTCGTGGACACGAACGAGTGGCTCCACATCATGGCGATGGGCAAGGACGCGCTGGACGCGGTCCGGGTCCCCGCGGGCGAGCCAAACCGCACATTCACAAACTTCCACTTCTACACCGACACCTTCAACGGAGATGCTCCGGCCAATATGCTCGCCGCGCCTCTGGAGGTCACCCACGACGTGACGATGGATAACGACTCTTACCCCAGGAACATCGCGGGCATCGGCTCCGGCTGCCCGTCGGGATCCGTGCGCCAAGACCAGTGTCAGGCCGACCAGGACTGCCTGAGCGGGAGCTGCGACGTCTCCACCGGGCGTTGCAACTGCTCGAGCAACAAGGACTGCCGCTCCTTCTCCTGCGGAGCAAGTTCGAAGTGCTCCATCGACGCGGGGGCGTGTACCTGCTCCACGGGGACCGACTGCCCGGGAGCCGGGGGATGCTCCGCAGGAGAGTGCTTGACGACCAGAGAATCGGACGAGGCACCCTTCGGATCCCACCAACGGCCGCCGTACCGGGTGGCGACCTTCGACGGTCCAGCATCCACCTCCTACGTCCGCCTCGCCAATCGCGCCTCGCAGAGCGTCACCGAGACCATCACGGCCAACTCGGGCTTCGGCGTCCTCGTGGATCTTCGCTTCGACGGCTTCGCACAGGGTCAGACCAAGCAGGTGGTGGCCTCATCGGGCTCCTTCGAGATCGCGGTCGCCCTGCTCAACGGTCTGCCCAAGCTCAAGGTGACCTCGGGCACCAAGGAGCCGCTCGTGTTTCCTGGACGCGACGTGGGTCGTGCTCTGATTCCCGGTCGCTGGTACCGCGTTCGCGTGGGGTTGTGGGAAGGGGAGGTCTTTGCGACCGTCACGGCGTGGAACATGCTGACAGGGGGCTACGACGACACGCTCGTCGCGAGTGGGTGCATCTACGAGACGTGGCCGGGCGCGCTCCCTGCGACGGGCAGCATTTGGCTCGGGGCGGACGGCCCAACCAGCCAGCATCGCCTGCGCGGCGCTCTCGACAACCTCACCATCGGCAACATCCGCGTCGGCGGCGCCAAGAAGCCCACAGCATGCGCAGAGCAGTAGGAGGGAGCTCATGAGACCGAGAGTTTGTGTGACACTCCTGTGGGCGACCGTGCTGCTCCACTCCCGGTGCGTGTCCGACTGCGGCGGAGCTCCGAGTGACTCTTCCGCTCCGCAGCAAGGATCGTCCGACGGCATGGAAGCCGACTCGGGGGAGCACTCGGCTGGTGACTCCGCCGTCGACGCCCACTCCCGGGGCTCCGATTTGGGCAAGGACGGCTCGGCATCCACCCTCGACGACGCCACCGACACGGCTTCCCTCGCCGAGGTTCAGGACGACACCTGGACCTCGGCCCCAGACGTCAAGAAACCCAATGTCCCCGATGGCATCTGCCCGGAGCCCGACCCCTTGGCTCCCAAGGCCGGGGACCCCTGCGACCAGGTGGGCGCCACCCGATGCTCCGAGGCGGCGATGGTGGGCGTCGATCTTCAAGAGAAGCCCAAGCAGTACATGTGCGCTCGCCCGAATCGGCTGGTCTGTGTTCTGTCGGAGGGGACGTTGCGGTGGGAGGAGAACCCGTGCCCGATTCCCCCCGTGGAGTGCAACAAGAGTCAGGGAGTCACGTGCGTGGAAGACTCAGTTGGCGCGCGTTGCTGCTCGACGCGGTGCAGGCAGGGCACCGATTACTCCAGCCCCTCGACGACGGATTTGGGCCCCCTCCTGTGCTCCAATCCAGGCGAAATCGTGTGTCAGCGCTATCCATGGATGGTCTCTGACTTTCTCTATACCTGCGGTGTGTTGACTGACTCGCCGAGGGCCCAACTCTACACGAAATGCAGGCAGTGGTGCGAGGGGTGCAACTATTATCACAAATGGGAGCAGTGCCCCGCGATCAGATACTGCCAGACCCATTGCGGCGATCACGCCTCGGCCTGCGCGAACGACGAAGAGGGCAACCCATACTGCGTCGGCCCCGCCAACGGCGACTGTGACTGGTACCAAGGCGATTGCCCCTGACAGGCGGGTGTCGCGACGCACCCGAGGCTCCGTCTCAGACCTTCGCGGCGTGCAGGCGCGACCCCAGCCTGCAGCGCTCACCAAGAATGACCCCTTGGTGCTCACGAGAACTGACCCCCGCGACAATGCTGTCATCACAGTGGCGGAGGCCCCCTTCTCTTCCTTGACCCGTTTGCTTTCAGTATGTTGAGCGATTGGCCCGGGCCAAATTTGCCCCGGACCAAGGAGCTCAGGGGGGCGGTCTTCATGAGCAGGGTGGGGTCAGTTCTGGATGGCGGTGTAGCCCCAGCCCGACTTCGACCAGACCCACCGCGAACACCGCTGGCTGGAGCCAGTGGATGAGCCCCACCCACGCGACCTGGACAGCGGATAGGAGCGGATAGGAACTTTCATCGCGGTTTCGGGAGCGCGAGGCGGGTACAGGGGGAGCGGGTTGCGTGGGAGAAAGGGCTGGAGGAGGGTTGGCGGGGGCGCTGCGGTCAGGAGCAACGGTCGGGCGGTATTGCGTTGCACGCCCACTGGCAGTAGCAGCGCGACCGTCGTTGCACGATA
>BTVJ01000165.1:0-5726 GCA_045863395.1 Myxococcales bacterium | reverse complement strand
GCGCTCGACGGCCTCCATGACGGCGCCCATGGTGAGGCCGTAGCCTTGAAGTCGGCGCGGATCCACGTCGATCTGGTACTGGCGCACGAAGCCGCCGGCGCTCGCCACCTCGGCGACCCCGTCCACGGACTGGAGGGCGTAGCGGATGACGAAGTCCTGGAGCGTCCGCAGCTCGTCCAGGGGGCGGCCGTCGAGCACGTACCAGAACACCTGCCCGAGCGCCGTGGCGTCGGGACCGAGCTGCGGCACCACACCGGGCGGCAGGCGCCCCTGAATCGACGCAAGGCGCTCTGCGACACGGGTGCGCGACCAGTAGACGTCGACGCCGTCCTCGAAGACCACGAAGATCTGGGACATGCCGAAGCCGCTCATGGCGCGGACGTCGCGCACGCCAGGGACGCCCTGCAGCTCCGACGAGAGCGGGTAGGTGACTTGAGCAGGCGCTCCCGGTTGTCGAGCACCACCCGCACCTTGGTCGTGCGGGTGACCGGGTCCACGGCCGCGTGGATGAACTCCACCGTCCCGGCAAACGCGCGGCCAGGCCAGGCGGCCAGAGAGACGTCCACCGGCTGACCCGGCGCGATCCACGGCAGGTCCCGCTCCGTCGCCTCGAACAGCAGCCAGAGCCGCTCGTAGTCCGCGATGGTGTAGAGCGGAGCTGAGCCTGAGGTGCCCCCGCCCAACGTTTGGTACTGACCCCAGCGCCCCCGCCAACCCTCCTCCGTCCACCTCTCCCAAGCAACCGGCTCCCCCTGAACCCGCCTCGTGCTTCCGAAACCGCGATGAAGCCTCCCATCCGCCCTGTCCAGTCGCGCTGCGCGGCGCCCGGGCGGCGCTCATCGGCGCGCCCCTGAGCAGCTCCCCCGAAGAACGGGACGCGCTCTGCGAGGGGCTCCACGGGCCGTGACCGGGGTAGCAACACGGCACCGTCCTCTCCGACGCACGGGCAGATGCAGTTGTCGCTTGTGAACTACTCTGGTTGTCCGCGCTCAATCAGCCTTGCGCCGATGTCGCGGCGGACGCTACCGAGTAGACGCCCACTTCGACGTCATCCGTGTGGCGCCCGTCATGTAACCGCCTCGCCGACTCGAAGCGATGGTGAGATACACTGATTGCGTGTGCCTCGACAGCATGTCCACAGATTGCATCACGGCGGTCGGGAGTGATCTGACCGTTGACACCCCAGCACGAGCGGAGCATGCTTCGGTTGTGGCTCGGATGCCGCCCGAGGGACCCCTGGGGTGGGAACCTGCGACGCCGAGAGAGGCAGCTTCAACGATGACCGGGGGCGCCTGCCCCGTGACCTCGCCCGGGGCTACAGTGGGTGGCCGTGGGGTTCTGGACCGCGCAACAAGGAGGCTGTTGCCATGCGCGTGTCGTCTCTCTCTCTCTCTCTCTCTCTCTCTCTCTCTCGGCTCCTCGTGATGCTGGCCCTGGCAGCGACGGCATGCGACCCACCGCCGCCAGAGTCGCAGCGTGAGCTGCTACCTCGATCCAGCGGGCTTGCATCGAGCGGCTCAGATCTGGTGATAGCGCCCCCGATGGACGGAGACCTCCCGGCGCCGACCGCGATTCAGCTTCAGGCCCTTGCGTGCAAGCAAGCTCTCCGGCAAAAGACCAAGAACTGGACGGCAACCACTGACGACGACTTTGCTGAATACATGGCTTGCGTCCGGGCCTGGTACGGGACCTCGGTGCAGGACGGCGTAGTCCAGCTCCTCGAGCAGTTGGGGTCGCATCGGGCCGTCTCGGGGCGCCCGACCACTGAGCAGGCGGGGGAAATCGTCGCCTGGCACGCCGAAGCGCTGGGGCGCATTCATCTGGAATTCCAAGTAGATACAGGGGTCCTCACGAGTGCTCGAGGTCACTTGACCCCGCCGTTCGCGGGCTCCCTGTCGGACCTCCGGGACAAAGCGCTGGCCAACCTCATCCCGCGAATTGACGGCTTGTGTGAAGCCGACTCCCTGTCGTCATGGGAGCCCACGAGCGACAGTGAGATGGGGGACTCGGGCACCTGGCAGATCCACTTCCAGCGCAAGGTTGCAGGCATCTCTGTGGAAGGGGACTATCTCGAGATGATCTATGGACCGGACCCGGCGTGGCCCGGCACGGGCCGCGCCTGGTCCATCGAGATGCGCTGCCAGCCGGCCTTCTCGACGCTCGTCGATGTTTCACCCGACGTCGGCGCTGACGAGGCCAGAGCGGTGGTTGGAGCGCAGGCCAACGACGACGCGCGGCTTCTCTTCGTGAAAATGACAGGCACATGGCACCTGGCGTGGAAGGTCCAGATGGCCGATGACGGCCATGCCGTGGATCACCTCGTCAGTGCTCATACCGGCGAGGTGATAGGGCAAAGGGCGGCAGGAGGGTCCGCGGGCAGCCACGACGGCACCCTGAGGCTGGAGGTCCGACGCCCTCACGGCGCAGGACTCGTCCAGGGCGGTCTCACCCATGCGGACATCTGGAAGGACGACGTCGAGACGACGTGGCTGGGCACTGCGAGCCAGACGGGCTCATACTCCGTCAGTCACGGCGATGCAGATCATACCTGGGAAACCTACTTCTCAGGACCCTACGTTCGTGACTTCAACGTGACGAACATCCCCGGGTTCGCCGCAACAGGTGGCCGAACCTACACCGCGGCCGGTGACTTCGGAGGAACCAACACCAACACCCAGCGCCGCGCCGAGGCCTACTATGGGCTCAACTACGTGCGGTCTATAGCGAAGGCCGCCTGGTCGGCGACCCCGGAGTACAGCAGCGGTCCGCTCCAGTTCGATGTGCCCACGGGCGGTGCGGGGTCCTGTGACGGACGGTGCTGCAATGGGGCGAACCGGCTGCTCGAACTCTTCGGGTGGTGCAACGGAGTGACCCGAGGCGAGGCAAAGTTTCGCTTCTTCCAGTACCACGAGTGGGGTCACTCGCCGCGGTCAGCCTACGCCGACAACAACGGTGTCGCCTACAACCCGTCCTGCACCCTGTGCGTGCCTTGGCTGGAGGGCATGGCGGACGCAGTAGCCACGATGACCAACCGCGTGGAGCAGCTCCGTGAGTTCGGCGCACAGGGATGCGGCACGAACAACAGTTGCAGCGACGGTGGGACCAACACCAGCGACTTCCTGCCCGACGACGTGTACCCGACGTCCGCATGCCCGGCTCCACCGACGTGCCCGCTGGGTGACTACGATACGGCCAACATCTTCAATGGTGTGTCGATGGAGCTTTACCTCCAGCTCGGGTGGCGTGACGCCCTATCGCGCGTGCTCGAGTCGGTCGATGGCGAGGTCAACGGGTCCACCGCCTGGACCGGCAGCAACAGCTTCTACGAGCACATGCTGGCGTCGGACCTCGACTTCTGGGACATCGGCGCATGGCAGCTCACAATCAGCCAAGCGTGGAAGAAGCACGACGCCACGACCACGAACGCCAATTGGAACTGGACGGATCAATGGCCAGGGGCGGCGACGCCGTCGTTCATGCTTCGCCCCACGAATCCCTTCGGCGCGTGGCAGACCTTTACAGGGGGGCCAGACTCGTTCCTCCCGAGGAACGCAATCGACTTCAACAAGGACCGAGACTACACATGGTACTACACCTACGAGGGCGAGACGTACAGATTCCGCACGTGGAACCTCTGCCAGAACCTCGATCCCATGATGGAGTGGATTCGCTTCGTCAGCGGCGCAGAGAGCGTCGGGATTACGAGCTACGACTGCGCGGATCCCGGCTACGGAAACAACCCGTGCATCTCGTTTGAGGCCGGCTCGAACGGTTGGGGTGCCGTCCGCATCCGTCAGGAGGTCGCTGGGTCTGCGACGGGCTGTTACGATCTACAAGTCCAGGTGATGGACGACATCGGTGACACGCCGCAGGCATCGAGGGCCGCGGCCAACAGTGGTGCATGGTACGACGCGCGCTGGGAGGAGTCTGGCGACGTGGACTACTTCCGGGTGTACGTGGCTGACTCGGGCGCGGGCATCGCGCTCGATGTCGAGACCTGCGAGCAGACGGCGGGCTCGAACCCTGACACGGTGATCTCTCTCTATCACCAAGGAGACCTCACGACGGCCGTGGCGACAGACGACGATGGTGGGACCTGCGGCACGGGAAACCCACTGCGATCATCCAAGATCAGCTATCAGGTGCCTGCGGGGAAGACGGGCTTCTACTATGTCAAGGTCGTACCCTACAACAGCAGCAGCACCGGGAGCTGGAAGCTCAAGGCTACGCAGACAGGCGGCTCTCGGGACGTCGGCGGGTCGAGCCGCGCCACAGCCTTCGTTGTCTCGACCGACGAGCTGACCGGTCGGTACGTGGCCGGTGACTTCAGCAGCGGCAACGACGAGGACTGGTTCCGGGTCACCCTCGGCGAGCAGGAACGTGTCACATTCCACACGGCGGACGGAACCGCCGACCCGGTCCTTTGGCTCTTCGACAACGACAATACGGGCTACCAGTACATCAGCATAGATCCCACCAAGACTTGGCTGCGCATGGACGACGACGGTGGCTATGAGACCAATCACTCTCAGCTCCACTTCGTAGCTCCCCGCGCCGGCGACTACTTCATCCGGGCGAGACCCTACAGCGCCGCCAAAACCGGCACCTACACCGTGTTTGTGCAACAGATGGGATCGAGCGCGACGGCATACCCAGCGTACCCGTAAGGAGGACGAAGATGATGCGGTGGAACACGATCTGGGTCATTACAGTGGGCTTGATGGGCACAGCGACCGCCGGGCTCTCGGCCTGCCGGTCCGAAGACGGCTCCGGGGAGCCCGCGCACGAAGGAAAGAGCGGGGCAGGCAGCGCCGACGATTCGGTGAAGCAAGGTGAACCAGCATGCGGTCCTTCTGACGGGGATCCGCGCGGTGCAGGGCGTGGCGACGAATCGGTGCGGAAGGAGCCCTGCGATCCGGAGTCCTGGTCCGCGGCGCAAGCCGATGTGGGCTGGGGGGGGCCCGGAGGCGAGCCGACATATGACGAGCAGTGCCGGCCCATCGTCGAGCGCTCCTGTGAGTCAGCCTGCGACTGCAAGTTCGTAAATGTCGCCGGGCTGTTGGAGGGAGCAAGCGTAGCTGAGCAGGCACACTACTGGCCTGCCGGAGTGATGTACCCGGGAGGGTGCCAGTATCACCACACGACTGTGGGCGGGTACGCACCCATACCGGGACAGAACACTCTGACATGCACGAATGGGCTTTGCACCGCGTTCGGGCCCAACTCGCACGAGCCATGCGCGAGCGCCACCCCCGGATGCTCAAAAGTCCAGGAGTGGGGCCACGCGGATGACTGACGTCTGGCGGGTGTACTGTTCCCGCCATAACAAGGTACTGCGCCACTAGGAAACCAACAGTGAGAGCGGGCCACCTGGACCGATGCGGAGCCCGGCCGTACGAACCGCACGAGCGCCCTCGTCGAGCGCACGGACGTACCGCCGCTGCGATTATGGGAGGGCCGTTTCGTCCCCTCCAGGCGTCCCGACCATGCCTGAAGTACTCTCGGTAATCCTGCGCCTGGCCGGAACATCTGGCGGGGGCGATTCGCCCCTCGAATAACGCAAGGAACTTGCCGGGCGATGGTTTAGTGGGTCATGTTGTGCGACAGCTTCCCCCCTCACACCACCCCCGAGTGGATCCCCACCTCCGCCTCCCGCGCCACCTCGCCGCGCGCCACCTTGCGCTCCATCATCCAGGAGTACACCACCGGGACCACGAAGAGGGTGA
>BTVJ01000164.1:0-6260 GCA_045863395.1 Myxococcales bacterium | reverse complement strand
GCTCGGAGCGACGCCGTTGGGTGTGGCAGCAGCGCGCGAGACTGCGAGCGATTCGGTCACGAGAGGGACGCCCCCTCACCGCTCGCGCCGTGAAGCGACCATGTCCCGCGCCACCTCCAGGAGGGCGGCCACCACCACGAAGAACTCCCGGCGGCCGAGGAGCATGGCAGCGATCTTCACACGACCGGCCCCGGCGCGGCCCATGACGCCCACGGAGAGGCCCACGGTCCCGAGCGACGACTCCATCTCGAAGACGCCGTCCTCCGCGCTGAACCAGTGGGCGGTCATCACCGCGACGCCGACGACGAGCGCGAGCAGGTAGAGGACGAGGAAGGGCGAGGTGGCGACCACCTGAGGGTCTGTCACCCTCGCCCGCGCCTTGCCGCAGGCGTGGCGACGTCGTACAGTCGGCGTCCACACGAGACGGGACGGAGGACCCATGGAGTGCCGCAAGTGCCAGATGGACCTGACGGGGGTCGAGCACCGGATGGTCGCGCAGTGGCCATTCTGCGTCCCTTGCTTCGATGAGCTGCTGGCTACGCCGCGCACCGCGCCGCCAGCGGAGGAGCCTGCGGCCACACCTGCGGCGGTCGTCGTCGATGCAGCCCCCATGGTCGAGCCGGCCGTCGGGGCGAGGGGGGCCGTCGAGCCCACGCCGACCGCCGACGTCGCCACGTGCCGCCTCTGCGACGGCGTGTTCCCCGCCTCCGACATGGTGCACCTCGGCTTCTGGCGCTTCTGCCCGGCGTGCATCCAGGACGTGGTGGAGAACCCCGAGCCTCCACCGGCGCTCGCGGTGGAGGCGCAAGAGGACCGCCTAGAGCCCATCCTTCCGGCTCCGCTGGTGTGGGTAAACTGCGCTCGCTGCGGCCGCCGCGTCCCTGACGGGGGCGCCAAGCGCATCGACGGGGAGCCCTATTGCCCTGACTGCCACCACGCGCTGGCCCCGCCGCCGCCGCTCCCAGACCTCGCCGCCTTGGCAGCGCCAGAGCCCGGCGCCGCCGCAGGCTCGTGCGAGGCCTGCGGCCGGGAGACCCCGGGCGAGATCCCCCTGCGCGTCGAAGGCTACCGCATCTGCCGCGCCTGTCTGCGCTCGGACCCGGACCTCGCGCTGGAGCTGGCCGCGGTGCGCCACCGTCGGCAAGGGGCGGACCGGAGCTGACCGGCCGGGTCGGCCGCAGGTCACCTCAGCCACCGAGCCGGGCCTTCAGGCAAGCAGGACGTCTGGTCTGTGATCGCAGAACCCGGAGGGACCTCACCGCGCCCGGCGCAGGGCCCACGCGAGGAGCGCCGCGATGCCCGCGGCCAGCAGGACCCAGAAGGCGGAGAACACCGTGAAGAAGACGACAGGGCTCGACCGGTTGAAAAAGCCGGCCCGAATCTGGATGGTCTTCGGCTCTTCCGGCGTGTAGAGCACGTCGACGGCGGAGCCCTCCGCGATGCCCCAGGTGGTCGCCACGGCGGCCGGCGCAGTCTCGGCCACCCCGCTCCGCGTCGTGAAAGACACGACCACCTGCGTGACGTCCTCCGAGTTGCGCCCGTCGAACTTCACCACGGACTCGACGCGCTCCACCCTTCCCGGGACGCGCTCCGCATGCGCTTCGAAGGCGGCCTCGTCGGCGGCGAAGCTGCGGGCGAGGAGCGCACAGACCACGCCGACCACGAGGAAGATGGCGGGGAGGATCACCTTCTGCACGAGCGCCTCCGATGGAGCGTGAGTGGGCCGAAGCATAGGCCACCTGGGCGGCGAGCGCCAAACAGTGCATTCCAAGGGTCGCAGTAAGGCCCGGCCGACTCGCACCGGAACGTGCCGCGGGGGCGGTGACGAGCGGGCTACGCCACGGTGACATCCCCCTTTGCGGTGCGGGCACCGGGGCGGGTAGCATGGCCCGATGTCACTCCGCACCACACTGGCCCTCATCGTGTCGCTTGCCGCGGCCTGCGCAGCCGACGAGCCGCCCGCCGACGTCCAGCCCCAGGCATCAGCCGATGCGGCAGGCATTGTCGACGTCTCCCCAGGCACCAGTCCCCGCGGCGCCGACGCGAGCGACGCACTCACCCCGGAAGACGTCGGCCACCCCACTGATACCGCCGATGCCGCCGATGTGAGCGCATCGGGAGTGGACGCCGACGCGAGCCCCTCATTTGACGCCGCCGATGCCGCAGACACCGCCCAGCCCGACGGGGGTGAGATTGCCCCCGACACCGGGCCTCCCCGCTGGAACCCGCCGGAGCCGGGCGGCTGTAACGGGTGGCTGGCCCTGTGTGATCGCCCCTACGATCAGGTGAGCTACGCGACGGCCCACAACGCCATGTCCAGCGACATGGACGGCTGGTTCTTCGCGAACCAGCACCTCGACGTGCCGCACCAGCTCGCCCTGGGCATCCGCGGCCTGATGCTCGACGTCCACCCGGACAAGGGCGACGTGGCCCTCTGCCACGGCACCTGCCTCGCGGGCTCGCAGCCACTGGTGGAGGGCTTGGCGGAGATCCGCGCCTTCCTGGACGACAACCGGCGCGAGGTGGTGACTCTCATCCTGGAGAGCTACGTTCCGCCCATGGACGTCGCCCAGCGCTTCGAGGACGCGGACCTGGCGCACTACGCCCACGCCCACACGCCGGGCACCCCCTGGCCGACCCTCGGCGCTCTGGTCGATGCGGGGGAGCGGCTCGTGGTGCTCTCCGACAATGCAGGCGGGCCGCCCTGGCACATGGACGTGTGGGAGCATGCCTTCGAGACCCACTACCACTTCGAGTCGGTCGCGGAGCTGAGCTGCGATCCGAACCGCGGCGACCCGGCCAACCCCCTGTTCATTCTGAACCACTTCCTGACGAGCCCCATCGCCTCCCAGGAGCTCGCCGAGCAGGTCAACCACAACCCGCTGCTGTGGGACCGCGCCGTCGCCTGCCAGGCGGACGTGAAGCACCTCCCCACCTTCCTGACGCTGGACTTCGTGGACATCGGCGATTTGATCCCCGTGGTCGATGCGCTGAACAAGGTGCCTTGACGCACAAGCTGCCCTCGTGGTGCTTCGTCCCGCGCGACTCCCCACAAGCGCCCTGTACTGGCGGGCGAGGCACCAGATCGAGGTGGCTGAACCACGGCAGTCTCGACACATCGACGAGCAGAGAGGTGGGGTCGCTCACGCGGGCGAGAACCGGCCTTGTCCGCTGGCCGCAATTCAGGCGGAGGCTCCGAGAGGGTGTATTCATATTGGCCCTGCTACGCGCGCGGTCGCATCCCGCCTGGCTGCGCCGCGGACCTCCCGACGAGGGGACGAGTACCACGAGTACGCGCCCCCTCGTCAGGAGGCCCGCTCCTTGCCAGGCGGGCGCGCCCACGCGCTCGCGACGGGCCAATTTGAATACACCCTCTGAGGGACGCTACGCGGGTGAATCGGGAGAGCGAACGGGAGGGGGAGTCTGTCTGTCCACGGCATCACGGCCATCCACCGGACGCGGGCCTGCTCGCCGGCGCCCGAGGTTCGCGCAATGGGGCGCTACTTCAGGGACAACGAAGGGATGCTCAGTGACAGCGGCTTGCAGGACAGGGAACCGAGGACCGTCTGGAGCGCCGGGTTGGTCTGGAGTTGCAGGGTCGATGAATAGGTAGACGAGAGCGAGATGATGCCAGACCCTGCCGCGGGGGCGCACGCCACGCTGATCGTGCAGCTCGCACCGGGGGGCAGCGTCTGGCCGCTGCACGAATTGGCCGTGATTGGGAACTTCTGTGCCACCTGAAGCAGCAGCGCCTGGCCGAGGGGCACGCTGCTGCCGCTGTGGTTGGTCACGGTCACGGTCTTCGAGGAGGTCTGGGAAGGCCCCGCGTAGGTGAACTCGAGGCTCCCGGGGCTCACGGAGAAGAAGGACGGGCTCCACGTGGCGTCGAGCGCCACAGGCTGTGCGCCCAGGGCGACCGTGGACGCGGCCCCGAACCCCTGGGTCTGCACGAATGAGAGGCTGTTCGACCCGGTGTTGGCCGCCACCACCCAGGAGTCCGGGTAGCCGGTCTTCGTCACGGTGAGCGCTCGCGGAGCGGCGCCGACGGCCTGGAACGTCGTTGGCAGGAAGAACGGAGGGCTCATGTTCGCCGCGACGCGGTTCGTGGCAGCGTGGCTCGTGTAGAGGACGCCTCCATCCCACCGGAAGCCGATACCGGTCGCGAAGGTGTCGTTGAGGTTCGCCGACGTTCGTGACAGCGTCGTCGTGGCGAACATATCGACGCCAAGCTGGTGCGCCACATAGAGCGTCGTGCCGCCGGGCGCCAGTCCCGATGCCAGGATCGTGCGACTGCTGAAGGAGGTCGCCTGCGTCGTCCAGCGATTCGCGGCGTCCACATTGACGACTCCCGTGGCACCGATGGCATGGATGGTGGAGCCGTTCGGCGACACCTCGACGCGGTCGACGGGGAAGCCGACGTGGACCTGGCCACTGTACGTCAGGTTCGCGGTGTTCACGAAGACGACGCCGTAGACGCCGGCCGCGACGTAGAGCTCGTTGCCCGTCGGGGACAGCGCGAGGTGCCGGGCGTCGTTCACGACGACGGGGCCGGTGAACGCGCCGGTGAGCGGGTTCACGGACCGAATCTGCCCGCCGGCCCCGTGGGCGACGAACACGCGGTCGCCGTTCCAGGTCGCCTCGATGGCGACAGGTGCGGCCGGGAGGGAGATGGTCTTCAGGTGTGCGCCCCCGTCGGTCAGGACGCGCAGGCCATTTGGGGCTTGCGTCCCGACGAACACCAGCGCCTCGGCCGGGGCAGCGACGGCCGCCAGAGCGAGGGTCGTGAGGAACGAGAAGGTCGAGATGGCGTGCCAGCGCACGGCGGTCGTCCGCTTCATGGTCGTCTGCTCCTTCGTGGGTTCTTGGGGGCGCCCCGGGGTGGGCGCCGGACCGATGCCGAGTCGGGGTTGCAGCCGCCATGCCAAGCCACGTCTGGCCCCCCTGATGTCTCGCAGGCCGCGCCTGAGCCCGCCCCGCGGGCTCCGCCCGCCCCGCGTGCCTGGCGGCACTCGGGCGGCGGAGACCCGCCGACCGTCGTACTCCGTCGCCGACCGTCGCCGGCCCGGCCGGGCGTGGGGTCCCTCCGGCGTCGTGCGCTCGTCCCCAGACGCACCAGTGAGCCGCTAGCTGCGACCCGACGACGTAGGTTGGCGCCCAGAGCCTTGACGTGCGCGGGACCCGGGGGGCAGACTCGCGCACCGGGACGGGCTCATTCGGGTCTTGTGAGTCTTCCATCTCGAGGTCACATTGCGCGACGCGAACGGCGGCAACAGGATCCAGGACATGGTCACCCAGGCCGACCTCGGGAACCCTCTCGGGCAGGCGTGTGGCCGCGGGGATCTGCACACCCTGCTCGCGGGCTTCGGTATCACGGAGTCCTGCGTGCGTCTGTTCGAGCTCCTCCTGGGGGGGCGTACTCGACAGGCCCTCGAGCGGCTCCCTCAGACGGTGCGGGAGGCTCTCCGTCGCCGCGCCGGGTGGTACCTGCATGCGCGCGCCCAGCGGTCGACGGACCGCCGATGACGCCTGAACCAATGTGCGTGGCGCTGGTCGGGGTCTTCCCCCCACCCCTTGGCGGTGTCTCCGTGCATCTCCAGCGGCTCGCCGCGAGGCTCGAGGACGAAGGGGTCTCCGTCGTGAGGCAGGGAGCGCCGGCGGGGCCGCGCTTCTTCGGCTACCACCTGGAAGTGCTGCGCCGGACCCGCGGTGCACACGTGGTGCACGCCCACCTGCACGGCGCTGCGCACCTCGCGCAGCTGGCTGCTCTGGCGCGCACTTGTCGTCGCGTCGTACTCACGATCCACGGCGACAACGTCGTCGGCCCCGCCCTGGAGGGGCGCCGGTCCCTCGCCGCGGTGACCGGCGCCGCTCTGCGGTCCCTGCACGCCGTGGTGTGTGTCAACCCCCGGATCCTGCAGGAGGTCCTCGCCCTCGGCGTGCGGCACGAGCGCACGATGGTGGCGCCCGCCTTCCTGCCCCCCGACGAGCAGACCCTGAGCGCGGACGTCCTGCCGGAGGTCGCCGGCTTCGTGGACCGCCACCGCCCGGTGCTCTCCGCCAGCGCGTTCACCTTCGATCTCCACCGCGGGATCCTGCTGTACGGGCAAGACCAGCTCGTGGAGCCCGTCGCCCGGCTCGCGCCGTCCCTGCCTGACGTGGGGCTGGTGGTGCACCTCTCGCGCACCGACGGGCCCGGCGCCGAACGGCGGATAGGAGATTTCATCGCGGTTTCGGGTTGCGGATAGGCGGGCGGATAGGCG
>BTVJ01000163.1:0-6335 GCA_045863395.1 Myxococcales bacterium | reverse complement strand
AATCCATGCTCACTTCTAATTTTCGCGCCCTCCATAATTTCATTTTTGCGCAGGCTTGACCCCCTCAGGCCCTCACCCACCACCGCCCGTCGGGCGTCGGGTGGGCGCGACCCTGGGCTTGGAGCTTCAGCAGATGGGCGAGGGCCTGCCGCGCAGCGAGGGGGTGGGTGATCGCGGGCACGTCGTCGTAGGCGAGGGGGACGAGCGCGGGGATGGACAGGGCGCCGCGCTCGCGGAGGATGTTGGCGATGCGCTCCTCGCGCCAGAGGCGGTGGCCCACGAGGGCGTCGATGAAGGCGCCGGGGTCGGGGATGGGCGGCCCGTGGGCCGGGATGAGCACGCGGGCACCGCGGAGGCGCTCCAGGCTGGCGAGGTAGACCGCCATGTCCCCTTCCGGGGGGTCGACGACGATGGTCCCCTGCCCCGCCACCATGTCTCCGGCGACGGTGATCCCGGTGGCGTCGTCCACGAGGGCGACGTGACCCTTCGCGTGGCCCGGGGTCGCGACGACCCGGGCCGCGCGGTCCCCGAAGGGCAGCAGGTCGCCGTCGAGGATCAGCTCGTCGACGCGCGCGCGCCCACCGAGTGCAGCGGCCGTCTCGCGGGTGGCGACGATGACGGCGTCGAAACGTGCGCGCAGGGCCTCGGCGCCAGCCACGTGGTCGTGGTGCTGGTGCGTGAGGACCACGCGGCCGAAGCGGTCTCCTCGCTCCATACGGTGCTCGATGAAGCGCGCCAGGCGCTCCTGCTCGTCGGGGTATGGGCTTCCGGGATCGATGATCAGCGCGTCGCCCCCGCCGAGCACCACGCAGTTGGTGTGGGTCGCAGGCGGGAGCGTGGGGGTGCGGAGGGGAAGGACAGCGACGCCGGCGCCCAGGTCCAGGGCGTCGGGCGAAGGCCACGGGCCTCGAAGCACCTCGACGGCCTCCGCGACTCCGCCGGCCAGCGCACCGGCGATGTGCCCGAGGAGAGGACCGGGCCACGCGCGTCCGCAGCGGTGGGACTCCGCGAGGGCGGCAGCGTCGATCCAAGCTCCGGCCGCGTCGACGTCGGCGGGCGCGGGGAGCAGATAGACCGCGAGGGACCAGCGCGGGGAGCCGTAGAGCGGCGTCGCCCAGCGCCCTGCGGGCAGCGCGCCAGCGGCGCCAAGCCCCAGCGAGGCGGCGAGGGCGGAGAGGGCGCCCTCGTCGGTGTCGCCCCCGAGGGCCCGGCGCGCCACGGCGAGGGTGCCGTCATCCACGGAGAGGGAGCGGGGATCCGACACGGCCCGCGCCCAGAGCTGGACGCCCGTAGCGCCCTCGCGGATGGGGACGAGGGCAACTCCCGAGACGGGCGTCACGGCCACGAACGGACGGTGGAATCCCTCGGACATGGCGGCACCTCCGGCGGCCCTCGATTATGAGAGCCCCGGGCGGCGAGGGCAAGGCACCGGGATCACCCACACGACGGGGTGGGCGTCCCGGTATCCCGATCACCGCCCGCGCGTACCATCTGGCATGGCGCGGCAGTTGAGCCGTGCCCCGACGACTGGAGGTCGACATGCGGACGTGGAGTCAGAGATCAGGCTGGGCCGTGGTGCTGGGGCTCGCAGTGGCGGGCTGTGCCGATAGCGATGACGGGGCCGGGTACTCCGTGAGGGAGGGCGCGGTGGAGGAGGTCGGGTATGGTGACCGGGCAACCGTCATCGTCATGGACCAGCGGAGCTGGATCGTGTCCGGCACCATCGGAGAGGGGTGCGTGCAGGTGGAGGACCGCTGCATCGAGGTCATGGGGGCCCACAAGAAGTGGTGCGGCAAGCCCGGGGGTCTTGCAGACCTCTACGTGGTGGAGGGGAGCGTGGTGGCCGGCGTCTGCTACCCCTCCCCCGAGGACGGGCTGCCGCTCCAGGAGGTGACCACCGAGGCGGGCGGCACGACGACGCTCCCCCAGAACGCCAACGGCGCGGTGGTCGTCTTCGACCCGGCCACCGACGGCGAGCCGATCCCGGGCGACCTGGTCCTCGTGGGGGAGCGGGCCGTGCTCTTCGGCAACGGCCCCCTGGCGACGCTGCTGGATGGCTCCGTCGAGGTCCAGTCCAACAACGCGCGCCTGCGGGGTCTCCGGGTCAGCGGACTGAGCGTAGCGAAGAACTCCAACAACGTCGGCATCGCGTTCAGCCAGGTCCGCGGCAACATGACCGTGGCTGGAAACGGCGTCCGGATCCTGGGCTGCGAGGTCTTCGGCGACCTGCACATCGAGGGCAACGGCGCGGTCCTCGCGGACGTCGGCGTCCAGGGCACGTTCACCGGAGACGCAGAGTGTCACGGCTGCTACTCCTTCGCCGACGCCAACGGCGACTTCCGCGTCGACTCCGGCGAGGTCAAAGGGCCGCTCGGCGGCGGGGCGAAGTCCACGACGGGCGGCGACGTCAAGGACCCCAAGGACCCCAAGGCTCCCAAGGGGTAGGCTCAGACGGCGGGCTGGGGGCGGTGGGAGGCAAGCTGTCGGGGAGAGCTGGCCCGATGTGTTCGGCGGCCCCCCGGAGCGGTTCACGCTGGGGAATCAAGCGGGCGAGGTCGGCGTGTCACCGCACGCGCCGGAGGTCGGGCACCTCGGCCCGACAAGCATGGTCGGATATGAGAACTGAGTAGACCTGACCCCCCCAGATTGACCTGCTGGCCGGCACCGCCCGCCTCGCAAACGACGGCGGCGAGGTCTCGCTCTGGGACGCGGCCGGGTTCAAGGCCGACGGGGCCTCCTGAACGAAGGCCGAAGCCCGCAAGGAGGGGTGGTACGTCGTCTTTCGCTGAGCCGTGGCGTCTGGTGGAACATCGCCACCCGATCCATTGCAAGACGAGAGCTGTTGGTTTACGATTTGCAAAATGTGGATTGAACGAACGGCAGCGAGTCTTCTGAGGCGCCGCGCGCAGCAGCGGCCCGCCGTGCTCGTGACCGGTCCCCGGCAGATCGGGAAGACGCGCCTCGTGCGGGCCACGTTCCCGGACCACGCCTACGTGTCGCTCGACCTCCCCAGCGAGGCGGCCCTCGCCGACGAGGACCCGGCTGCGTTCCTCCGCCGCAACCCGCCGCCGCTCGTCGTGGACGAGGTGCAGTATGCCCCCGGGCTGTTCCGGCACCTGAAGGCCGCCATCGACCACCACCGGGACCAGCCAGGGCAGTTCATCCTGACCGGGTCGCAGCGCCTGCCCCTGATGAGCAACGTGACCGAGTCGCTCGCCGGCCGCGTGGACGTGATCGAGCTCGAGGGGCTGACCTGGAACGAGATCCGCGCCGCGCGGCCCGGCACCACTCTGGAGGAGGCGGTGGTCCGGGGCGGCTTCCCGGAGCTCTACGAGAAGCCGGAGCTGGAGGCCGACGCGTGGTTTCGGTCCTACGTCGCGACCTGCCTGGAGCGGGACGTGCGCCAGCTCCACGCGGTCGGAAGCCTGCGCGACTTCGAGCGCCTGCTCCGGGCGGCGGCGCTTCGGACGGCGGGGTTGCTGAACAAGGCGGACCTGGCGCGCGACGTGGGCGTGTCGGGCCCGACAGCCGCGGCTTGGCTGTCGGTGCTTCAAGCGACCGGTCACGTGACCCTGCTCGAGCCCTGGTTCTCGAACGCAACCCGTTCACTCACGAAGTCGCCCAAGCTCTATCTCAGCGACTCGGGGCTCTGCGCCTTCCTCGTAGGACTGCACTCTCCCGCGGAGCTCGACGCCTCGCCGCTGGGCGGGTCGCTGTTCGAGACCTTCGCGTTCTCGCAGCTCCGCAGGGCGCAGGTCAACGGACACGGTGGCTGGTCCCTCTGGTTCTGGCGGGACCGCTCGAAAGAGGCCGACTTCCTCCTCCACCGGGCCGGGCGGTTCGACCTGGCGGACGCGAAGCTGTCGACCCACCCGTCGGCGCGCGACACACAGCCGCTGAGGCGCGTGGCCGCCGAGCTACCGCAGGGCACGGTCAGAAGCCTGTCGCTCCTCTGCCGCGCGCCCCACCCGTACCCGCTCGGCGCCGGAGCCTGGGCGCTGCCGGTGGGAGACCCGTGGCCCCAGGAAGAGCGCGCCTGACAGAGCGCCCGTGGCGTTGAGCGCCGGTCCTGAGCGAGCGCACGGTGCCTGGAGCGTGGGTTGATCGCCTCTCTGACGGTGGCCGAGAAGTGAGATCTGAGTACACCTGACCCCTCACCCTTGACCCTTCAGGCCGCCGGATCGAGGGCGGCCGCCCGGATGGTCAGCACGAGCTCCACGTCGTCGATGACCTGGTACGTCGGCCGCACCCCAGAGAGGCGCTCGCTGCGCTCGAGGATCACGCCGACCCCCTCGCCGCGTCGGTCCATGAGGGTGCGCCTCTCCGTGTCGAGACCGGACAGGGTCGCGGGGACGGGGCACCGCGCCAGCAGGCTGGTCAGGACCTCGTTGCGCGCGGACTGGCGCATGGGGAGGCTGTCGACGGTCATGGTGTTGGGGAGCGCCCCTGGGACCAGGAGCTCGAGCCGGTCCGAGAAGACGCGCAGCCGGATTCTGGACCCATGGATCGCGTAGTCCCGGTGCGCGACTGCGTTGACCAGCGCCTCGAACACGGCAGTGAGGTCGAACTGAGGGAGATCGACGCGCCCGATGTCCTTGATCGCCCGGACCCGCATGTTGCGCGCTACGAAGCGCAGCGCGTCGGTGACCTGGCTGTCTATGGAACCGGTGCAATCCTGGGCGTCGAGCTGGTAGGGCACGCCGGGAGGGCCGGGGGTCATGGTGGTACCGGCGTAGGCGACCGCCTGGATGTAGGCGCTCGGGAGGAAGCGCCGGGGCTCCTCCGAGGCGAGCAGGCAGCCGGCGACGGTGGGTCGCCAGTGGCCGCCGTCGTCCATCCGCGCCATCCCGAGCTTGTGAAGCAGGTCCTCCCGGTCAGAGCGCATTCGCGGGGTCTCGAAGCGGCGCCACAACCCCTCTGTCAGGTCCTCCAGCGTCGCCCCTGGCACCACCTGCTCATCGAAGCGGATGATCCGCGCCTGGCTCCGCTGCTGGAACAGGCGCGCCAGCAAGTCGGGTGCCATCTCGCGCCGAGCGCTCCCGACGCGATGCTGGTAGCCTCCGGGGCTCCGGTGTACGAAGAGGCTCCGATCCAACCGGACCGAGATCACCGCGACATCGCTCCCCCCAGCCGCCGGGAGGAGCAGGCGCTCGATGATCGGCAGGAGCGGGGGCTCCACGAGGTCGGTGCAGAGATCGCGGACCCACGTCTCCACCAGGTCCAGGTGCTCCAGCGGAATGCCGGTGACCTCTCGGGTCCTGTCCTCGACGCCGAGCACGAGCACCCCCCCGCGCGTGTTTGCAAAAGCGGCGAGCTCATCGGCGACACTGGCGCGGTGCGGCGCGCTCACGTGCCTGCCCTTGAAGCGGACCTCCTTCAGCTCGAAGAACGTGTCCTCCCCGAGTCGGATGCGGTCCAGCAAGGTCTGCGGAGCCCCCGTCATCGCCTCACCTCCAGGACACCCGATGCATCAGGAACCCGTCATCGCCTCACCGGCGCGTCAAGTGGCGCTACCAGTGGCGCTACAGCATCCTCCAGGCAGGGTCGCTGCGCAACTGCATCGAGGCCGTCACACGTCGTGCGCGGCAGGGCGCAGCGGCGGCCCCAGGCACTCGGGAACGACCTCACGCCTCCGAGGCCCGCAAGCCGCGGAGAGTGGCCGCGCGCGATGGTGAGTGACGAGCCCCGGCGCGAGTCCGCCCGACCCCGCGGCGGGACTTCACCCGAGCCACGCAACGGTCAGGTGCAGTGCTCCGCGATGCTGAGCTGCTCCAGGATGCCGTGGGTCTGAGCGTGCGCGTCCTCAAGGGCCGGCTCGTGGAGCGCGACCCGTCGCTGGAGCCGACACGTGCGCACCAGGTCCAAGGCGCCCGCCGGGTCTCCCTTCTGGACCCGCATCATCCCCAGATCGCGGTGGACCATCGCCAGTTCGTGGGCTTGCGTGAGCCCCTCGGCGACGGCCTCGTCGAGCGCCTCGTCCGACCAGCCGTCGGGCGCGAGGAGAGCCAGGAGCATCCCCACGCCCGGAATCGCCGCATCAACGGCCTCTTCCTGCCGCCCGTCCCCCCAGAGCGCGCCACCGAGCGTGTGCCACGCGATGGCGACCTCCCGAACGGCGCCCGGGTCGGTTGCGATGGCGGCAGCGAGCTCGTCGGGCGTGGGAGGTCTGTCCTGTGGCAGTCGCGCGAGGGCCCGATTCAGGACGAGCTCCTGCTCGTGGACGGCGACGGCGTCGCGCGCGCGCTGGAGCGACCGAAGCGCCACGCCGAGGGTGTTGAGGGCGATGGCGACCTCCCGAACGGCGCCCGGGTCGGTTGCGATGGCGGCAGCGAGCT
>BTVJ01000162.1:0-6390 GCA_045863395.1 Myxococcales bacterium | reverse complement strand
CCGTCGGACGGGGGGCGCGCGGCGGACGGCGCGGCGCTCGCTCTGCGCTCCGAGCTGCGGTCCGCGAACGACCAAGGGACCAAGGGACCTAGGGCGCCAGGGACCTGGAGCAGCGGAAGCCGAGGAAGCCGCCCGCGTCGGACGGGTCGTCGCCGTCGCGAAAGGACGCCCGCAGGAGCGAGGCGCCGTCGTAGCAGCCGCCGCCGCGTACGACCCGGCCGGAGCCGCCCGACACCCAGGCACTGCCATCGGCTGGAGCACCGCTGTAGCTCTCGTGGTACGTGTCCTCCACCCACTCCCACACGTTCCCTGCCAGGTCGCACGCCCCCTGCGCGCTGTTCCCGGACATCTTCAAGCACACCTCCCAGGTCGTGTCGCCACGCCCGCAGCCGATGCCTCCACCGTCGTTCATCACCGCGCGCGCACACGTCGCCTTCTCAGAGCCCCACGGATACTCCTGGTCCCGACCACTGCTCCGCGCCGCATACTCCCACTCCGCCTCGCTCGGCAGACGCGCCCCGGCCCATTCGCAGTATGTCTTCGCCTGCTCCCAGTCCACGCAGTTCACTGGGTGGTCCTCACGGCCCGATCTCCCCCAGTTGCAGCTCCCAAACGTGCCGGGAGCCGTACACGGGCCATCCTCCACGCACCGCCGGTAGTCTCCCACCGTCGTCTCGCTCTTCGCCAGCTCGAAGCCGCGGATCTGCACCACCCGGACCGGCCGCTCGTCCGAGTCGCCTGTCGCCGACCCCATCTCATACGACCCGCTCGGCAGACGCACGTAGCCGTGGTTCGGGTCCCGAGACGAGGCGCTCACCGCAACGCCCTCGATGCCTCCGCCCGAGTTGCCCCGCCGCGTGTCGAGGAACAGGAGCCCCCCCACGGCCATGATGCCCGCGACGGCGACGAGCCCCGCGCTCCTGTGAGTCTTCCACCACGGGGAGCCGTGCGGTGAGACGCGATCAATGGCCGCCGCTGCGGGTCCGACGGAAAGTTTCGGGGGCTCCCGTCGCTTCGGCGGCGGAGGCGCCACGCTGGGGCGAAGAGTCTTCGGCCCGGCGGCCGCCACCGGCTCCCTCGACGGCGCAGAGTCCGGAGTATACGATATGCGGGGACTCTTGATCGCTTCCGTCCACCACACCGGCTCCGAGGCGGGTGCGCCGAGCGCAGTCTCGGGGACGCAGTGCTTCGCCGCTCCCGGCGGAGCGGGCGACTCCTCCACCTTCAGGGGCGCCACCGGAACGGCCTGCACCAGCCCCTCCGGCTCCAGCAACGACCGCTGGAAGGCGCGTGCGGTCGGCCAACGCACCGCCGGGTCGAGGTGCATCGCCACCTCCAGAGCCGCGGATACCGCGGGAGACACATGAGCGAACCGGGAAAGGGGCGGGAGCTCCTCGCCAGCACGACGTAGCAGCGCCGGAGTAGGTATCTCGCCCGCGAGGAGCGCCCACAATGTCGCGCCCGCCGCGTAGACGTCGGTGCGCTGGTCCTGGGTCGCCCGCGGATTGTACTGCTCCGGCGGGGCGTACCCGTCCGTCAGGACGTGGGAGAGAGCCTGCGACGCCCGGCCTGTCGTGTACCGCGCCGCGCCGAAGTCCAGGAGCACCACAGGTCCGTCTCGCGTCACATAGATGTTCGCTGGCTTTACGTCCCGGTGGATGAGCCCCCTGTCGTCGTCGTCGCGAAGCTCGTGCACCGCCCGAAGTCCGTCCAGTACCGCCATGATGACGGGCAGTGCCTCCTCCTCCGCCAGGCGACCTCCTCGCGCCCGCCGGAGGGCCTCCGCTGTCCGCCCGGCAAGGTACTGCATGACCATGTAGCCGGTGCCGTTCGCGGTGAACACGTCGAAGATGGTCACCACGTTGGGGGCATCGCGGAGCTGCGCCACCATCTGCGCTTCGCGAATGAAGCTCCGCAGCCCCTCCCGATAGGCGTCCTCCCCGCCCGAGCACGGGCGCACGCTCAGACCATCCCTGCTGCGCGTCGCCTCTGAGCGCGGATAATACTCCTTGACGGCCACCCGCACCCGAAGCTGCAGGTCCCTGGCAAGGTAGGTGATGCCGAAGCCACCGCGCCCCAGCTCCCGCCCCACCAGGTACCGCCCCTGTAGCACGGCCCCCGCCTCCAGCCGCATGGCGTCGTCGCCGTCCACCTGCCCCGGCACCATGCCACATCGCTGACACACGGCGCCGGCCCCCGCCGGCTCGCAACAGTGCAGACAGATCCGCTCTCGTTCGCCCATCGGATCGCTCCCGCTACACGAGTCATCCAGACCGCCCTCTCGCCGCCGCCTCCGATCACCGCGACTCTACACCACATCGGTTGGAGGCGGAAGGCGGGGGATCGCAGGTGCCCCAGGCACGAGGAGGAGGCCGGGCAGCCGCCTCCGACGGGTCCCGTTCCTCTGCCCGCCGCCATGGCTCACCACGGACGGTCCGCCTCTGCCCCCCACACGGCCCACCTCGCCGCCCGAAGCTCCGCGTCCCGGGCTGCGATGTTCCCGCGGGCGTCCGCTCGCGGGCCCCGGGGAGCCGCTACTCGTGTGACTCCGCACCACCCATGGCCCCGGCGGCTGGTGGTCGCAGCACCGGGCGGAACCCGACGAAGTCATGCCGGCGGTCAGGGGGCGCGTAGTCGCGGGAGGTCGTCCGGGCGAACGCGATGGATTGCACGGTAGAGCCGCCTCGAATCACGCGACCGTGCCCATGACTGCAGAGGGGAGCGCGCAGCGGCATCGTCGCGTAGAAGCGCGGGTCGAAGGCGTCGAGACACCACTCGGCGACGTTCCCTGCCATCTGGATGCAGCCCACGGGGCTCGCGCCGTGGGCACGCTCGTGGACTGGGATGCCGTCGGGACGCGGTGCCGAGGTCTCCAACGTATTGGCGAGCTTGAGGTCGGCGAGGTCGCCCCACGGAAAACGGCGCCCGTCCGTTCCCCGCGCCGCCCTCTCCCACTCTGCCTCGGTCGGGAGGTCCATCCCGAAGGTGTGGCAGTATACGAGTGCGTCATGGAAGTTCACCAGCGATAATGGGTAGCGCTCGCCCGTCGCGGCAACGGACGCAATCCGCTTACGCTCGGATGGAGGCAGGTCCAGAGGCGGCCCCTGCTCCAGGGCCCGGTGCATCTGCTCGTTGGTCACGGCGTACTTGCCGATCCAGTAGCCGTCGAGCCACACGCGGACTGCCGGAGTCTCGTCCAGGTAGTGCCAGTGCTCCTCCGGGGGCACCTTGCAGGCGGTCAGCGCGACCTGGAGCTGCCGGAGATCGCTTCCCATGGTGAACTCTCCGGGGGGCACCCAGAGCATGACGCTCCCGTCGAGGGGGTTGGTCCACTCCTGGCCGGGCGTTGGATCCTCGGGTGGGACTACGACCACCGGAGGCGTCCGTTCGGTTCCTGGGCGACGTCGCTGCGCTCCCCGCGAGCCATCCCCGAGCGCCACGCCGCACGCGGGGCACCATGAGACGCCGCCATCATGACCGGGGGCGGCCGGAGGAACCTTGGCGCTCTCCCCGAGGCGCCCTGCCAGATATCGACTGACCGAAGCACCGCAGCGCGCACACGAGTCCACAGAGGCATCGCAGGCCCCCGGGGGCTCGCTGCAGTGGGCACAGACCGCGTGGGGGATGGACGGCTCCCGGCGCGCCCCGCAGAGCACGCACCATGCTGGAGGCAGCGCCTCGTCCCGCGCGTCCCGGCGCGCGTCAGTCGGCTCCAGACTCCCAAGGATGGCCCCGGCGCGCCGGTCGTCCCACGCCTCCACGAGGTTTCGTGCTGCCGTCAGAGGGAGCTGCGACGAGAGCTCCAGGGTCGCCTTCCAGGCTCGGCGCCCCTTACGCCACGCCAGCACGTACACGCGGCGGGAGCGACTGCCGAGCGAGTCAGACGGCGGGTGAGGCGCATGGCGGGCTCCCCACCAGGCGTGAGCCACGTCCGGGCGCAAGGCGTCGGGGGCACCGGGCGGCAACTCCGCGTGACTCCACTGACTCAGCCGGCTCTCAGCGGTGGGATCGAACAGGCTCGCGTCGGGCACCCCGAGCAGCGTCATCGGGGCGTCGACCCACTGGGCGATGTCGTCTGCGGGGTCCACGGCGCTGAGATGGTCGACGACGAGGCAGCCCGCAGGGTCGCCGCCGCACAGCACCACGCGGGCGGCGCTGCCCTGCCCGCCAGGCGAATCCTCGGAGTCCCTGCCCCACCCCCGGGGGACTCCAAACCGCAGGCCGAGCACCTCGGGCGTCTCTCGGCGCAGGGTCAGGCCCGGGAGACTCACGGCAGTCAGCCAGGAAGGAGCGTCGCGGGGCGACCGGGGCAGTTGCGGCGCGTCTCTGGGCTCTGCGGCGGTCGGTGCGACCGGCCTGGTAGCAGAACCGTGAGCACTGCCAGGACCGGCCCCTCGCCCGGCGATCACAGCGCCGGCGTGGCCGGCGCCGCCATCGCGCCCCGCAGCCACACGGACCGGCGGCGGGGCCTCGCTCGTGGCCGTGCCCGAGAGGTTGTCCGGAATCACGACGAAGGCGAGTTGGAACAAGTACCCCGCGACGATCCCTTCGAGGGTCCAGAAGACCCACACCCAGGCTCCCGCGAGGTCCGGCCAGCGAGCCCCTCCGCCGTCGGTCCAGCCGTGGAGCCAGCGCCACTCGAGAAACCCCGCGTCACCCGCCGTCCGAAGCTCGGCTGCGTCCAGCCACACGCCGTATGCCGTGGCGTGGCTCGAGGCGAGAATACCAGCCGCAAAGACGAGCCCGACGGCCCCGGAGGGCCCACCGCCTGGCCGGAGCAGCGTGTACACGAACGCGCTCCCCACGGCGAGCAGGAACCACTCCCCGATGGAGATCAACGGATTGAGCCACAAGAACGGGAGCCAGGAGACGAACCGCTGAAGCCCATACGCCATCGCGAGCACGCCCCCCGCGACAGGCAGTCCCACCACCACGACTCCGCAGCCGAGTCGCGACCTCTCCTCACCTGTCCCCTCGCTCATCGTGTCACCTCGAAGTGCCCGTCACCGCATGTGTGTGGCCGCACGTCTCGCCTCCCTGACCACCCGGGACTCGCGCGGAGTGGACGCACGAGTCTGCGGCCTCGGGTGCCCAGCCTGGATCAGACCGCCGAGCACGTCAAGCCGCTTCGCGCCACCCGTCCGCACGGTCCCCGTTGCGGTCGTCTCTGAGCGAACTTCTCCCGCAACACGGCGCCATCGCCGCTCGAAGCGGACCCCCATCAGGAGGCAGCCATGGTGCGGGAGCTTCGAGACCAGGTCGGAAAGGGGATCACCGTGCTTGCGCTGGACGGGCGCGGCAAGGCGGAGATCGAGAAGGAGCTCGTCGCGCAGGTGCAGGCGGTGGACGTCTGGTTCACGCCGCGCCCGGACGCCGGCCCCTCCACCAACCTCTTCGCAAGCCTCGCACAGGGTCCGACACTCTTCGAGCTGTTCAGCGGCCGGCTGCGCGAGGCGGACCTCCATGCTTGCCTCTCGAAACGCCTGGCGGTGCGGGCGGAGCTTCTGCGGCAGCACCGAACGGCGCCGCGAAGAGGAGCGCCCCCGGAGCCCTTGCTGGTGCTCGTCGCCACGACCGTCTCAGAGACCCTCCTGTCAGGAATTGGCGCCACCCAGGAGACCCCGGGCCTCTACCGCACACCACGGATGCTTGCTACAGTGATCGTCGCCGTGCATCGGCTCACGCGCACCTTGGCGACACTGCCCGCACGGCTCATGGGGCGCGGCCGGGTGCTGCGCGCCGCGGTGGCGGAGCTGACGGCGCTCCCGTACGACACGCCCCTGGTTCGGTCGCTTCGGGACCTGCTGGTGCGCTGGCGGGTCGAGCTGCAGAGGGCAGAGATGCTCACCCCCGACGAGGAGGAGTTCGTCATGGAGACCGAGAGCGCGTTCGACACCTGGTACAAAGAGGTTGTGGAGCGTGAGCGGGCCGAGGGGCGCAAGGCGGGACGCGAAGCGGGACGCAAGGCGGGACGCAAGGAGGGACGCAAGGAGGGAGAGGTCGCGGGCCAGGTCGGGGCAGCGCTCCGCATGCTGGCCGCGCGCTTCGGGGAGGTCCCCCACGCCGTCGAAGCCAAGGCGCGCGCCATCACCGACCCCGACGAAGCGAGCCGCCTCGTCGACGTCGCCATCCAGGCCCCAAGCCTCGCCGCCGTGGCCGACGCGCTGCCCGCCCCGCCATCCGACCACTGACGACATCAGCCCTGGGCCTTCGACGGGAGGGCGGTGGACGGCGGCTCGGAGAACGGGCCGTTGAAAAAAATTTCGCGATCCCTCCGTTGCGGGTCCGTCTGGCTTCACGTCGCGGCGACCTCATGTGGGCCCTGCAAGCGGGCGCTCCAGACCACCTCTGCGACGACCCGGCGCCTCGCTTCGGGCCACCGCCAGCTCA
>BTVJ01000161.1:0-6951 GCA_045863395.1 Myxococcales bacterium | reverse complement strand
GGGGCCCCGGAGTAGGATGCGCGCCGTGAAGCGGCACTGGCCCATCGCGCTCGCGACCGTCCTCGCCTGCGGAGACGCAGACCCGGGCAGCACCGACGCCGGCGATGCCGGGCCGTGTGTCCCCGCTGCGTCCCCCGCCATCTCTTTGGGGGCGGCGGCCAAGGGGTCCCTCACCTTCGAGCCCCTGGCGGACGGAGCCACCCTCCCGGTGTTCGACGGCACCCAAGGGGTGGTCGCCACCTGGCTCATGGTGCGCATCGAGGGGGGCATCGACTTCCGCCCGCGCATGGCGATCCGGGTGACTGACGCGGGTGGCGTCCTCGCGTCCGGGGGGGCGCTCCTGACCCCGTTCAAGGACCAGGGCTGCGGCGTGTTCCTGCGCGCGGAGCACATGGTCCCCTTCGACGCCGTCTGCTGCGCCAAGGACTATCACGGCCGCGAGGTCGACGTGACGGTGACCGTCGTGTGGGACGGCACGGACCCCGTGACCACCACCCTGCGCGCCACGCTGGAGCTGGCGCCCTTCCCCCTGTGAGAGGTGACATGAACGACGTCGTGATCGTAGACGCCCTGCGCACCCCCTTTGGAAAGCACCTGGGCGGCCTGAAGATGGTGCGCACCGACGACCTGGCGGCGCACGCGCTGCGGGCCGTGCTCGACAGGAGCGGGGTCGATCCTGCGGCTGTGGACGAGGTGATCCTCGGGTGCGCCAACCAGGCCGGCGAGGACAACCGCAACGTGGCGCGCATGGCGCTCTTGCTGGCGGGGATGCCCCAGCACGTGCCCGGGGTGACGGTGAACCGCCTCTGCGGCTCCAGCCTGGAGGCGGTCAACCTGGCGGCGCGGGCCATCCGGTGCGGGGACGCGGACATCGTGCTGACCGGAGGCGTCGAGAGCATGTCGCGGGCGCCGTGGGTCATGGGGAAGCCGGTGGACGGGCAGCCGCGCGGCAACCAGACCCTGTACGACACGAGCCTCGGCTGGCGCTTCCCCAACCCGGCCATGGAGGCGCTGTTCCCGCTGGAGGCCATGGGCGAGACGGCGGAGAACCTGGTCGAGCGGTACGGGATCAGCCGGGAGGACCAGGACCGCTTCGCGCTCGGGAGCCACCTCAAGGCGGCAGCGGCGTGGGAGGCGGGGCGCTTCGAGCGGGAGGTGGTGCCGGTGGCGATCCCGCAGCGCAAGGGGGCGCCGGTGGTGGTCGCCCGCGACGAGGGGGTGCGGGCGGACACGACCCTGGAGGCGCTGGGGCGGCTCGGCGCCGCGTTCAGGAAGGGCGGGAGCGTGACGGCGGGCAACAGCTCGACGCTCAACGATGGCGCCTCGGCGGTGCTGCTGATGAGCCGGGGGCGAGCCGAGGCCCTGGGGCTCCGGCCGCTGGCGACGTGGCGCGGAGGCGCCGCGGCGGGGGTGGATCCGCGCGTGATGGGCATCGGGCCCGTGCCGGCGACCAGGAAGGCGCTGGCGATGGCGGGACTGGAGGTTGGCGGGGTGGATCTCGTGGAGCTCAACGAGGCCTTCGCGGCGCAGAGCCTGGCGGTGGTGCGCGAGCTGGGGCTCGACGAGGGGCGGGTCAACGTCAATGGCGGCGCCATCGCCATCGGCCATCCCCTCGGGGCGAGCGGCGGGCGCGTCCTGGCTTCGCTCGTGCACGAGCTGGGGCGGCGGGAGGGGCGCTTCGGGCTCGCCACCATGTGCATCGGCGTCGGGCAGGGCATCGCCACCGTCGTGGAGCGGGAGTGAGCGGCGTCGCGTGGATCCTGCCTCCGCGGAGCTCACCGGGGGTCGGTAGTGGGCTGATGATCGGCGGCGCGGCGCTGCTCGCGGTCGGCGCCTGGGACGCCTCGCGGGCCGTGGACGCGGTGGGGGCCATGATCACCGCGGGCTTCCCGGTGCTCTTCGGGGCGCTGCTCCTCCTGACGGGCTCCATGGTGCGAGCGCAGAAGGGCGGGCTGTCGGTGGGGGCAGGGGTGGTCAGCATCCACGGGCGCAGCCTGGAGGACCGGCTGGACGTCCCGGTGGGCGACGTCACGCGCGCGCGCCTCACCTGGCGGGACGTGCCGCGGGACGGGGAGCAGGAGCGGTGGTGGGCCGTGGAGCTGGAGACGCTGCGGGGGGTGACCCTGCTCCTCGGGGAGGGGCGGCAGCGCGACGACCTGCTGGTGCTGCTGCGCTTCATGGAGGAGCGCCTGCCCTGCCCCACCGACGAGGCCGTGGAGCCCGCGGGGCCGGGGCCGGTGCCCGCGGGGGCGGCGATGCCCGCGGGCGTGCTCGTGACGCCCATGGGCGAGGGGCACCGCCACACGTTCAAGGTGCGCGGGTCCTGGGCGCTCTCGGGCATCCTGACGGTGCTGGGCGCCCTGTCGCTGCTCGTCGGCGCGCTCTTGATGGCCCATGTGGCAGAGAACCCGATCAGCGGCTTCCTGTTCGGGCCCGTCCTGGCGACCCTGGGGGTGGCGTTCCTGCTGACCACGCTGACCAAGGCGCTGGCGGTGGAGGAGCTGGACGTGCTGCCCGGGGAGCTCGCCCACCGGTTCCGGCTGCTCGGGCGCCCGTTCGCGGAGCGCCGCATCGCGCGGGGAGACCGGGCCTATGCGAGGCTCCACCCGCGGGGGGCCCAGGGAGCGTGCCTGGAGGTGGTCGGCAAGGACGGGAGCCTGCTGATGGCCGCCGCGGTCACCGCGCGGTCACGGGGGCTGAACCTGGGCGACCTCATGGCGCTCGGGACGGCGCTCACCGTCGCGCTGGGGCGTGGGGCGTAGCCCCTGGGTCACTGCATGGCGTCGAGGATGGCCGCCTTCAGGTACGCGTAGCCCTCTGGGGTCGAGAGCGCCGTGTTGACCGGCCCTCCGTAGGGGAGGTAGGTGCGGAGCTTGCCCATCGCGTCATAGACGATCAGGTCGTCCTTGGCGCCGCCGTGCTGGGTCCACGCTCCGACGGCGGGGACGTCCTGGAACAGCGGGTAGCTGCACACGTTGATCAGCGACTGCTGGGAGTCCACGCCCGAGGTCACGTTCACTGCGACGAAGGCCACGTCGTACCCTTCGGCCAGCAGCTCCTTCTGCATCTTGTCCATGCTCCCAGCCTGGGAGACACAGAAGCCTCACCAGGAGGCGAGCAGGCCCACCACCGTCACCCTGCCCTTGAAGGCGGAGAGCCCGTAGGTGGTGCCGTAGCCCGGGCTCTGGGGCTGGAAGTCCTGGAGCTTCCACGACGGGGTCGCCGCCCCCGGGGCCTTCGGGTCCGGCTGGCAGGCGTCCGGGCACCCATTGTGGTCACCGTCGATGATCGTGGCCAGCGGCAGCTTGAGGGCTGCGCCGATGCCGAGCTGGACGTCCTGCACGTTGACCGCGGCGTCGCAGTTGAGGTCGGCGTCGCCCGCGAGGCACGGCGGGGCTTGCGTCGACTGGGCCTCGGCGAGGGCGTCGAGGATGATGCACTGCACGTCGATGACGTTGGCGAGGCCGTCGCCGGTGACCTCGCCCAGCGTGCCGATGCACTGGGCGTGGGCGGTGGGGGTCCAGGCGAGGGCGAGGAGCACCAGGGCAAGGGATCTACTGGACATGGGTACCTCCTGCTTGACGCGGGCATCCTGGCGCGGTGGAGCGGGCGGGTCAAGGCCGCGCGACAGTGGTGGCTGGGGTCAGGGCTTCTGCTTGGCCGCGTACTGCAGCGAGACGTGCTTGACGTAGGGCTTGAGGAGCCCGGCGGAGTTGAGGATCAGCTCGATCTGCAGGTGCTGCTTGCCGTGGGCGGCGGGCCCGAGCAGGGCGTCCAGATCGAGGGGGAACGTGCTCGGGGGGAACGGGCCGGCGGTGGGGCTCCACGGGGTGGCCGTGAGCGCGGCGGCGGACTCGGCGGCCCGGGCTCGCACACGGATGCTGGTGCCGCCGGGCGTAGCGATGTCGACGTTCAGCGTCTCCCAGACTACCTCGTACCACTCGGCCAGGTAGGCGTCGAGGACGGGTCCCACGAAGCTCAGGCGGTAGGTCCCCTCGGGCACCACGTCCTGGAAGAAGCTCGACCCGGTCATGTCGCTGTAGGTGTAGGGCCCGGACCCGACGGGGTGCTCCAGCACGACGGCGAGGGTCTCGGGGTGGATCTTGGTGGCCGTGGCGGCGCCCTGGTTGACGGCCCAGACGAAGCCCGTGGAGTCCACGGCCACGCCGATGGGGTAGCGGCCTCCGCCGAGCTGGGCGACGCCGGCCGCCTGGAGCGTCGTCGTGTTGATGCGCGTGACGGCGTTGGACTCGTCGTTGGCCACGAAGACGTAGCCCGCCTTGTTCGACGCGATGCCGCGGGGCCGGTTCTGGGTGGGGACGCTCGACCAGCCACCGCCCGCGGGGTTGAAGACGTAGGCCACGTTGGCGCAGCAGCAGTTGGCCACCCAGATGCGGTCCCACTCGTCGGCGGCGATGCCGTAGGGCTCGAAGCAGCCGGGGGGGGCGTAGGTGTTGACGGCGTGGGTGGCCGGGTCCACGCGTACGAGCGTGTTGCCCCCCCGCCCGCTCACCCAGATGATGCCCTTGGAGTCGATGACCAGGCCGTAGGGGTTGGCGGGGATGCCGATGGTGTCCACGATGGCGCCCGTGTCGGGGTGGATGCGCCGCAGGGTCTGCGAGTACCACCACCCCACCCAGGCGTGGTGGGCCGGGTCCACGCCGAGGGCCCGGGCGAGGCTGTCGTTGGTGGGGTTCGTGGTGAAGAGCACGCACTCGTCCTGCCCGTAGGGCATCATCTCGTTCCCCTGGATGATCCCGTCGCCGTTCAGGTCCGTGGAGGTCTCGACGACGCCGTCGCCGTCCTTGTCCGGGCAGTTCTCGACGAGGTTGCGGATCTTGGCGACCTTGCCGTCGCCGCGGCACGCGACCCAGCCGTCGCCGCTCGGGTCCACCGCCGTGCGAGACGGGTCCGAGCAGAAGGCGTAGCGGCCGAGCTCCTTGCCGGTGAGGGTGTCGAGCTTGCTGACCGTCCCCTCGGCGGAGTTGGCGATCCAGATGAAGTGCAGGCTGTAGGACGACTCGGCGAGGGTGAGCCAGCCCTCCGGGGTCAGGATGACGCCCTTCGAGCTGTTGGCGGGCGTCGGGTCGAAGGGCGTCGCGCCGGCTCCGGCGGACGCTGTGAAGCACAGAGGGTTGCAGTCGCCGCAGGGGCCGAGCACGCCCTCGTCAGTGGAGCCATCGCAGTCGTTGTCAGCGCCGTCGCACAGCTCGGGCCCGGGCAGGACCTCGCCCGTGCAGGTGGACCAGAAGCCGGCAGCGCAGGTGCGGAGGCCCGCCGCGCACTGGCCGACGCCGACGAGGGTGGGGTCGCCCGAGACGCAGGCCTTGAGTTGGCCGGGGATGAGGCACGGGCAGCCTGGGTGGTCCCAGGTCGTGCAGTCAGGGCAGGTGGCGGCGAAGTTCGGGTTCTGGTCGTCGCAGTCGGTGGGCTGGGGGCAGCCCACTCCGGCGCCGTCCCCGTCCGCGTCGATGCAGGGCGGCTGGACGGCGCAGCCGGGGACGCCCTCGTCCGTCTCGCCGTCGCAGTCGTCGTCGATGTCGTTGCAGGCCTCCGGGGCGGGCAGCACCTCGCCGGTGCACGCCGACCAGGCGCCGCCCAGGCACACGCGGACGCCGTGCTTGCAGGGGCCGACGCCGTCCGGGCCGGCGCCTGCGCAGGGGGTGGACACGCCCGCGGTGGGGCACGGGCAGCCAGCGGCGGGGCCCTTGGAGCAGTCGGGGCAGAACAAGGCGAAGAGCGCGTTCCCGTCGTCGCAGTCGGCCCCGAGGGGGCAGTCGACGCCGTAGCCGTCGCCGTCGGCGTCCACGCAGGAGGCCGCGCAGCCGGGGAGGCCCTCGTCGGTGGCGCCGTCGCAGTCGTTGTCCAGGGCGTCGCAGGCCTCGGGGGCTGGCAGGGTCTCGCCGAGGCAGCCCGTCCAGAGGCCGGCGAGGCAGGTGCGGAGGCCCGCCTTGCACTGGCCGACGTTGAGCAGGTCCGGGTCGCCGGTGGTGCAGGGCACCTGCTGGGCCTCCTGCGGGCACGGGCAGCCCTCGACGAGGATCTTGGAGCAGTCGAGGCAGCCGGTGGCGATGTTGGGGTTGGCGTCGTCGCAGTCGTCGCCGAGGGGGCAGCCCGCGCCGAAGCCGTCGCCGTCCGCGTCGGTGCAGGCCGGGGTGCAGGCCGCCTCGTCCGTCTCGCCGTCGCAGTCGTTGTCGGCGCCGTCGCAGACCTCGGGCGATGGGAGGACCTCGCCGGCGCACGCGGTCCAGTGGTCGTCCGTGCAGGTGCGCACGCCGATGGCGCAGACGCCCGTGCCCGCCAGCTCGGCGTCGGCGGAGAAGCAGAGCGCCGTGGCCCCGCCCGTGGCGCAGGGGCAGCCGGTCGCGGTCGCGGCGGCGCAGTCGGGGCAGTCGGCGGCGAAGTGGGGGTTGCCGTCGTCGCAGTCGGGGGTGGGGCAGCCGTCGCCAGCGCCGTCGCCGTCCAGGTCGACGCACGACGGCGCCGTCACCGGGGCGTCCGCCTCGGTGGCGCCGGTCGCGTCCACCGGGCCGGTCGCGTCGTCCGCGTCGCCGGCATTCCCGGGGCCGGTCGGGCCACCATCGGGAACCGCCGCCGACGAGCCCGCGTCCAGTGCCGCCGGATCGCCGGCCCCGAATGCCGGCGCCACATCCTGCGGCGCGATGGCCTGAGCCGGGTCGCCGCCCACGACCCCCAGCGTCCCCTCCAGGCGCTCATCGGAGCACGAGACCAGCGCGGCGAACAGCGAGAGAGTCCAGCAGCCGATGCGCATCGCGGCACCTCGCAGGAGGGGCATGTGGTGGCCGCAGTGTAGCGCGCTGGCATGGAGGCGTCGACGAGAAGGTGGGGGGGTCAAGCCTGCTCACATCTCAAATTAGGGGCGCGCCGGATATGTGTTGTGGGCCGGGGTGGCCCCCAACGGCCCCCAACCCCCCCCCGCCCGGGGGGGGC
>BTVJ01000160.1:0-7171 GCA_045863395.1 Myxococcales bacterium | reverse complement strand
GGCTTGACCCCCTCCCCCTAGATCACCAACAGCCTTGGCTCCGTCAGCTCCTCGATGGCGTAGCGGACGCCCTCGCGCCCGAGGCCGGAGTCGCCGGTGCCGCCGTAGGGCATGTTGTCCACGCGGAAGGTGGGGACATCATTGATGATCACGCCGCCGTAGCGCAGCTCGTCGAAGGCGCGTAGCGCGTGGTCCAGGCGGGGGGTGAAGACGCCGGCCTGGAGGCCGTAGCGGGTGGCGTTGGCTCGGACCAGCGCCTCGTCGAAGGTGTCGACGGGCGCCAGAACCGCCACGGGGCCGAAGACCTCGCGGGCGCAGACCTTGGCGTCGTCGGGGACGTCCACGAGCACCGTCGGCTCGACGACGTTGCCCTCGGCGCCGCCGCCGCAGAGCACCCTGGCTCCGGCGGCCACCGCCTCGCTGACCCAGGCGCGGATCCGCTCCACGTGCTCCGGTCCGATCAGCGGCCCGACGACGGTCGCCGGATCGAGGGGATCTCCCCTCCGCACGGCGCGGGTGGCAGAGACGAACCCGTCGACGAAGCTCCCCCACAGCGCGCGGTGCACGAAGAAGCGCTGGGCCTTGATGCACACCTGGCCTGCGTGGGCGAAGGCGGCGATGACGACCCGCCCCATGATGGCGCTCAGGTCGACGCCCTCGTCGATGATCACCGGAGCGTTGCCGCCCAGCTCCAGCAGCACCGCCTTCTTGTGGGCGAGGTCGCGCAGCCTCCAGCCAACCGCGTCGCTGCCGGTGAAGGAGAGCACGGCAACGCGCCCGTCTTCAACCATGCGCTGTGCCACGGCCGGATCACAGTGGACCACGTTGAGGACACCCGGCGACAGGCCCGCCTCGGTGGCGATGTCGGCCAGGACGTGCGCGGTCAGCGGTGTCTGGGGCGCCGGCTTGAGGACGATGGTGCAGCCGGCGGCGATGGCGGGGGCCACCTTTTGCGCGACGAGGTTCAGCGGGAAGTTGAAGGGCGCAATGCCGGCCACCACGCCCCGAGGGACGCGCCGGGTCAGCGCCAGCCGCCCCTCCCCGCTCGGGGAGGTGTCCATGGGGACGACCTCGCCCGCCATGCGGAGGGCCTCGTCCGCGGCGAGCGAGAACGTGCTGATGGCTCGCAGGACCTCGCCTTCGGCAAATCGAATTGGCTTACCGCCCTCCAAGGCGATGAGGCGGGCAAGATCGGCCGCGCGTGCCTGGATTCCGCCTGCGATGGCTCGAAGGATGCTTGCTCGCCGGTGCGCCGGAGTGCGTCGCGCGGCGTCGAGGGCGCCGACGGCGGCATCGATTGCAGCGTCGAGGTCCTCCCAGCGCCCCGCATGCGCGAGCCCCACGAGCGAGCCATCGTAGGGGCTGCGGATCTCGTCCGCGCGGCCGCTCCGCCTCTCTGCCCCAATGACCATCCTGTACTCGGACATGGGTGCACCTCCGCACCCGGACCATGGCACGGCGCGCCGCAATCGACAACAGGCAGGAGGGGCTACGGGGGAGTCTGGAGGGTCAGGGCTGCGCTGCGCCAGTCAGCGTCACGTCCGAGGTGTCGTCCCAGCCGACGATCATGACGTGGACGGGCGCGGGGGTCGTGATCTCGACGGTGCAGGTCTCCTTGGACCCGTAGAGGTACGGCCGGCACTCGAACAGGTCGAGGGTCGGCGCCTCACCGACGCGCACGTACAGGTCCGCATCGCCGGTCCCCGCCAGCGTGAACACGTAGCGCCCAGCCGGAAGCGCCGGCGTCTCGTAGCGCGCCTGCTCGTCGGCGACCACCGTCCGGCTGGCGCTCAGTCCCGCCCACGGCTGGGGAGCCGGCTGCTCCGCCGTGTACCCGGGGACATAGACGTTGTCCTGCTCACCGGAGACCAGCACGACCTCCGCCGAGTCGATGCCGCCGAAGATCTGCTCGTAGGTCTTGGGCTTGTCATGGGACTGGAGCCCCTTGACCAGTGCCATGGTGGCCGTCGGCATGGAGCGGAAGAAGGACGGCATCGCGTTGGTCACGATGTCGCAGTACTTCATGCCCGTCGTGTCGTCTGGGTTGACGTCCATGTGCGCCTCGGCGAGCGCCTGGTCCACGTAGGCGTAGGTGTCACACCCGTTCATGAACACGATGACGTACTGCCCCTGCACCCACTTGCCCTTGGAGGCCAGCGCCCGGATGTTGGCCCCCAGCCCCGCGTGACCGTTGTAGACGATCAGGTCCGCGCTGCTGGAGAGCCCCTCGTACCGCTTGTCGAAGGTGGGGCCCGCAGTGCGCACGTTGTCCACGAGCAGGGCCACGACGCTCACCGTGCGGCCACCCGGCAGCGTCGCCTCGATGGTGACGTCGGGCACCTTGGTCCCGGGGGAGGTCGGAGCGTCGGCGGGGGTCGTCGTCGCGCCATGGGGCTTCAGGTGGCTCCGCACCGCCTGGACGAACTTGTTGTACCCGTCGACCCCCACGTCGCTGTCGCCTGCGCCGTCCTCGTACTTGCCGAAGATCGCGACCACGCGCAGCGCGTCGTCCTCCCAGACCTTGTGATACTCCGGGTACTTGCCCGTGGTCCCGATGGGGCTGATCGACACGGTCGCGGCGAACCGGAACACGTCCTCGGCTGCGAGGGAGCACCCGGATCGGGAGGGCCGGTAGTAGTACCACATGCTGCCCGCGTCCACGTCGTGCGCGCCCCAGTCCACGCAGGTCTTGCCGTACTTCTTCGCGAAGGCGTCGGCGGCGCCGTAGCTCGTCTCCCGTGGCATCACCAGCTCGTAGGAGGCCGGCACCGCGTTCTTCTTGCCCCACGCCACGGGCATGCGCGCGTGGTAGGTCACGAGGCACTTGCCGTCCTGCGGCGTGCCCTGGATCTGCGTGACGTCGAGCTGGTCCAGCCGCCCAAGGGACTTCTCGCCGTTGAGCTGCCCGATGGTGAAGAGGAGCTGGTCCTGGATCTGGCTGCGATTGGAGAAGCAGTGCGGCGCGACGAGCTGGCCGTCGAACTCGAACTCGAGGAACACGGCCTCGGCGCTCGAGTCGGACTTGCCGACGCCGCCCTTGTAGCCGCCGGCTTGTTCCGCCTGCTCGGCGGTCTCGTCGCCGCATGCCGCCAGCATGAGGGTGAGAGCAAGGAGTGTGCGCTTCATGGTTCACCTCGCGTGTGATGCGTCCGAGGGGGCCGCGAGGCGGAACCTGCCACAGAGCGCCGATGGGCGCCAGCGGAATTCTCGCCAGCGATCACTGGAGCGCGACGGACCACGCAATGAGGAGCTGCCCCGCGTAGTAGAGCGGGAGACCCACCGCCCGGTTGACGAGGCCCGGCGCGACGAAGCGGTGGCGTGCCACGAAGAGGTCGGACGCATAGAAGAGCAGACTGCCAGCGACCACGGCTCGGGCGGTCGCGGGCGGGAGGCCGGGCGCGGCGGCCAGGGCGGCGACCACCATCGCGGTGATCACGACCACGTAGGCCACGACGGCGCCCCGCATGGCCCCCGCGTGCGGCCAGAGCCACGCGAGGGCGGCGGCGCTGGCCGCGACGGGCGCGAGCTGCGACGGGTGTCCCCAGGCGACGGCGGCGCCGGAGAAGGCTCCCACGTAGCCCACATGCCCGAGCAGGAACGCGACCAGGCCGGCGAGGAAGGCCCGGCGGCCCGGGAGCGCGAGGCACACGTCACCGACCATGCCCAGCGCGAGGCCGGCCAGGATCCAGGTCGCCCAGGCGGGGTCAGGGCGGGGGCTCAGCAGGGCGACCGCCATGAAGCAGGACGACGCGCCCACCTTGGCCGCCAGGGATGCTCGCCGATGCCCGCGGTGGTCGAGCGCGACGGTCAGCGCCACGAGGGCGCCGGCTGCAAGGACGATCAGCATGAACCCCCAGCGGCGGGCCCGCGCAGGCGGGCCGCCACGCGGGCGCGCGGAAGGACGGGACCGTGGACGGGGACGGGATCGTGAGCGCCCTCCCAGGCATCGACCCAGTCGTCCCACCGGATGGGCGTAGCGCCGAACCGGACCTGGCGAGCCTCCAGGGCAGGGGGGCCCCCCCGAGCGCCCGGCCGGCGCGGGACCATGCGGCGGCGGCGCAGGTCATAGGACCACGGGACCACGTCCCCGTGGAGCCAGACGAGGAGCCCCCCGTCGGCGATGTCGTAGCGAGCCCCGGGAGGGAGCGCCAGCGCGACCTGCTCCCGTACCAGGTCCACACCGCAGAGCGCGTAGAGGCCCGCAAGCGCCCGGGCGAAGCGCTCCGGGCTCGGGAGGGCCCCGAGGAAGCCGCCGCGCGCAACGTTGGCGACGACCCGCCCGGACTGCTCCTCGAACCCGATCAGCGCGGTCTCGGGTTCACCGTCAAGGATCAGCTCCACCCGGATGCGGTTCGAGGCGAGCCGCACACGCCCGACATGCATCGACCGCCCCGCCAGGGCACCCGACGCCCTCAGCAGGGCCACCAGCTCCCGCTCGACGAAGGCGCGAACCGCCTCCTCGACGTGGTGGAGGTCCGCCTGGGCCTTGAGGATCGCCTTCGTGTCGCGCTGCCCCCGGAGACCCCGGTCCGCGCGGCGGAGGCGAGCAAAGAGCTTGGGCAGCGTCCCCGAGTGGAACCCTGGGCGCATCAGGCGCAGCAGGGTCTCGCCATGACCCCCGATGCGCGCCGGGCGCAGCGTGGACGGTCGGTTGGCGGCGAACAGGCGCCAGTTCTCTTTGAGCTCCCAGGCCAGGTAGCCAAAGGCGCCCGGGATCAACCAGACCACGGAGCCGACGAAGATCGTCGCCTCCTTCATGTCGCCGTCGAAGAGCGGAGACACCCACTGGGCAAACATGGGGATCAGGCCCAGCATGACCTTGTGGGAGACGGTGACGACCGGGAAGTGCTTGATCGGGTTGATCTGGGGCTCGACGAGCACGTTCACGCACAGGCGCACGATCCAGGTGGCCCCGAACCAGACGACCCCGCCACCGGCCTTGGCGATGAATGCGGCCCGCCCCTGGCCCTCGCGGAACCGGAGCTGCTCGTCCACGGCGTAGAGCACACGCTCCAGCTCGCTCAGCAGGCGCTCGAACACGTCGAGCACCAGGCGGAAGAGCCCGGGCAGGATCGCGTGGCGCAGCCGCTCCCAGGCGACGATGACCGCGTCGGCGGTCGCCTCCTCCAGCACCCGACCCCACCGCGAGTTGAGCAGGACGTTGAAGGCCCCGAAGAGCGCTATGCCGGCGAGGCCGGAGGCAAGCCAGCTCGCACCCGCCGCGGGGAACACCCACCAGAGCAGCGCCGCGAGAAGGAGCGGCCGCAGCAGCCTGCGAACGAGGAGGCGCACGGGCCGGCTCTTCAGCACGCGCTGTACGGGCGGCAGCGAGACGACCCACCGCGGGGTGTCGATCAGGGACCAGCGGAGCACGCGGCCCGTGAGCGAGAGCAGCCACCGGGCGGCGTCCCGCGCATGGGGCGAGTGGATGAGCACCACCAGGAAGAGGCCCAGAGAGAGGAGCCTCGTGGGCGAGCTCAGGCGAGGCTCCGTGCCGGTCAGCCACCCCAGGGCCGGACCGATCATGTGCTGGAGCCCCTCGAGGATCACGAACGCGCCCCCGAAGGGCAGGAGGCCGAACAGCGTCACCGTTCGCCCGGCAGGCGTCCCGAACGCCAGGGAGCTCAGCCGCTGCATGCCCCGCAGGTAGATCTCGGCGCCCCGGTACACGCCGTCCAGCTCGTCCTCCAGGCGCCGGTTGAGCCGCAGCATGGCGTCGCCGGTCCACGCCTCCCGCGCGCCGCTCAGATCGCGGAGCTTGAGCTGGTTCCTCGAGATGGCGTCGCGTACGTCGCCGAGGTGAAGGAAGCCGCGGGCGATCAGCCGGTCGAGCAGCTCGTCCAGCATCTTCGCCTGTGCGACGCGCTCTGGCAGGTTGCGCGGGACGAGGCCCACCTCGTCCAGCGCTGCCAGGAGCCGCGGGCGCAGCTCCTCCCGGATGCCGGCCTCACAGGCCGAGACGGCCATGTCCATTGCGCGGGAGAGGCGCTGGCCGTCGGCGGCGGGCAGCCCCAGGCTCGGCACGCGTCGCTGGGCGCGGTGCAGGGCGCGAAGCACCCGGAAGCGGCGCTGCACGGGAAGCGGGCGCGCGATGGGCCGGCGCCCGCGCGAGAGCGCCCACCCCACGAGGTCGGCCGTGTACACGTCCTTGGCGTGCTCGTGGGCGGCGGTCTGCACGTCGAAGAGCAGCCGCGTCTCGGAGCGCAGCGTGCGACCGCAGCGCTCCAGCGCAGGCCTCAGCGCCCTCGCCCACTCTGCGGGAGACGGGCCGGTCGGCCCCACGGCGACATGGATCGCCGTGGCCAGGGTTCGGAGCGCGTCGTCGCCGTCCTCGCCGTGGCGACGGGCCGAGATCGCCTCGCGGACCAGGTTGCGCACGGGCGCTGTGGCGAGCGGCCTCGACCAGGGCTGGGGGGCGCCCCCGAGCCTGGGGGCCGTGGGGGCCACAAGGGGCTCGGCGTCCAGGTCCTCCGCGTCCAGTGGCTCGGGGTCGGGTGCATCGGGGCTTCGCGGGGACGACGGCGCTCCCACGGGGCGAGTGGCCTCCAGCAGCGCCTCGGCGTCCACGTCCAGCGCCAGCAGGGCCTCGACGGCAGCGGGCCGCTCCAGGATTGGGAACGTGTGGTCCACGAGGTGTGGCGCAAACGCTCGCAGCTCCAGGAACAGGGCCGCAAACTCCCGGTATACGGCCGCGTCTCCCCCCGGCGGGAGGACGCGCTGCTCCTGGCGCAGCACCAGCCGAATCTCGTCGAACTCGGTCTGCCCGATGGCGTGGATGCGCTCGAGGACGAGCTTCTCGGCATGGTCGGGCACCCGCTCGTTGAGGTGCGCGTCCAGGTGCGCGTGGTACAGCAGGCGCCACATGCGCCGGAGCGCCTCGTCCGGCCCAAGGGCGGCGCGCACGACAGGGTCGGGTTCGGGGACCAGTACGACCTGAGAGGCGCCAGCGGGGACGGGGATGCCAGCCCCATCCCGCAGCCTGCGCAGCCGCCCCACGGGCAGCGCAAGGCACTCGTCATGCGGCACCCGCAGCCCGAGCCCGCCGAGGCCGGCGTGCTGCTTGATCACCCGCCGCAGCACCCGGTGCGGCACGAAGACAGTGGGGACCGTGGGGCCACTGCTGGGGTCAAGTATACTCATATCTCACTTCTCTCGCGGATATGAGATATGA
>BTVJ01000159.1:0-7309 GCA_045863395.1 Myxococcales bacterium | reverse complement strand
TGAAATCAGGAGCCAACACCCGGACTCGAACCGGGGACCTGCTGATTACGAATCAGCTGCTCTACCGACTGAGCTATGTTGGCTTCCTCCCCGCTGCGGCCACCATCGGCGACCTTGCGGACGGCGCCGTACTATAGCGGGTCCGCCGTGTCGCGCAAGCGTTTTTTGGGGGGCCGCGCCTCACCGTCTCGCGCACCTGCGCCCTCGGGCACGGTCCCTGAGCCCGAACCGGCCTCCGCGCCCGCACTAGAAGTGGATGCCTGCCCCCGCCTCGTAGCCCGTGAGGTAGTTGAGGTCGCTGCTGGCGTCGCTGAAGGGAAAGTACAGGGTGAAGTTGGCCTGGACCGTGAGGAAGACCTCGTTGGTGAGCATGAGGTCGAGGCCAGCCGAGACGTTGATGCCGAAGAGCAGCGCCGCCTCGAAGGCCGTGATGGACGAGGCGTCGCAGCGCGGGTCGCTCCGGCCCCAGAACTTGCAGCTCGGGTCGGTGATCACCTCGAAGTCGCCGAGGTAGTGGAGGTCCACGCCCGGGTGCACGTAGCCGCGGATCAGGTCGTTGCCGAAGGTGAAGCCGGCGCCCACGAGCACGCGGACGCTGTTGAGGGTGGTCTGGAGGTCCTGGAGGGGGTCGGGGAGGCTCGTGTAGAGGCCAACCTTCGCGAAGAGGTCCAGGTGGTCCTTGAGGCGGCCCGAGGCGTTCACGGCGAAGCCCAGGTTGTGGAATTGCTTGCGGGCCGGGTTCTCCAGATAGAAGGCGTGGGCGAAGGACGTGTCGATGTAGACGCCCGGGTGCAGCGGGCGCTCCACCGGCGCCTGGCGCTCTCCGACCACGGGCACCGTCGTGCAGGTGAGCCACGCGGACAGCGTCCGATCGAGCCGCTCGGCGTCCGCCGGGCTGCCCCCCACGGGCACCTCCTCCCGCACCGCGAAGGACCGCGACCGGCGGTCATAGATGACCAGAAGGAAGGCGACTCCCTCCTCTATGCGTACGAGCTGACCCGTGACGACCAGGTCGGCCCCGACCTCCGTGAGGAGCGCCTCCAGCCGGTCGAGCTCGACGGGGAGATCGCGCGCCGCCGTCGCGGCGAAGTCCGTGAGCGCGGCCTCGAAGGCTCGCTCGGCCCGCGCGGAGTGATAGCCCTTCTGGAACCGGATGGTGGGGCGGAGCGCAAACAGGCGCTTGAAGGCGATGTGCGCTTCCGCGGCCCGGCCCGACTCCAGCCACGTCAGCCCGAGCAGGAGCTCCGCGTCGGCGACCAGGTCCGGCTCGAGGATGTCCTGGTAGAGCGCCTGACCCGAGGCCTGCGCCTTGAGGAGGTTCTCCGCCGCGCGCTCGTGGCTCAAGGCGTCGTAGAACTCCCGGCCGATGCCCAGGAAGCCCGTGGTCACCTCCTTGCCCTGCTCGTAGCGCCCGGCGGCGTTGAGCGCGCGCCGCAGGTCCTCCGCGACCATCAGCTTCACCCGGGGGTCCGCGCGGAGGGTGTCCACGAGGGCCTGCTCCGTGCGCTCCAGGGCACGGCGTCGCCAGACTCGCTCCGCGGCCTCGGTCACCGACAGCAGCTCGGCGGGCGCCGCCGCGTAGTCGCGGAGGGGCAGCAGCGCGACCCGCGCGGGCACGTAGCGCATTTCGGCCGGGGCGTCCTTCAGGCGGAGCGGGGCTGCGGCTGCTCCCCCAGAGGCGAGCCCCACGGCGAGCAGCGCGAGCAGCGCCGTGCCCACCCGCGTCATTGCTGCCCCTCGCACCGCTTGTCGGGGTCCGCGTCCTGTATCTCGCCCGAGTCGGACGTGTTGCGGCGGAACAGGAGGGCCTGGACCGGGGCGTCGCTGCCCTGGTAGCGCACCGATCCCTTCATCTCGTCGTCCCCCTCGAGGAGGAGCGTGAACACGAGCGCCGGTGCGTCCTCGGGCGGGTTCGGGTCGATCACCGGCGGGCAGGGTGGCTTCACGTCCACGGTGAAGGTCAGGCGGCGCGGCCCCTCGTCGAAGCGCCCGTGGGCGATGTAGGCGCAGGGGCACGCAGCGACGCGCGGGACGGTCAGGTCTCCCCAGACCGCGTCCTGGTTCATCTCCTTGCTGTAGAACCGCACGACGCCCACGACGTCGCCGCCGTAGTGCCCGAGGACCAGCTCCACCGCGCCGGGCAGGATCTGCGTCGTCCCTCCGCCACGAGCCTGCCACTTGCCGAACACGATGCGGGTGTCCGGTGTGCAGGCGCCGAGGAGCGCGATGAGCAGGAGCGCGGCTCCCCGTGAAGCGCCGGCAGCCACCCTCAGCCCCAGTCGACCGTGCGCTCGCTGAAGACCTCGGCGGTGAAGATCTCGATGACCGCCTGGGGGTCCTTCCAGGCGTCGGCAGAGAGGCCCGCCTTGCGGCAGGTCTGTCGCAGGAACTCCTCCCGATCCCACCCGTACTGGGTGGCCACCTGCGGCAGGAGCACCCCGCGCCGCCTCTCCCGCGTGATGAAGATGCCGTGGGTACCCACCTGGATCTCGGCGACGTCGGTGACGCGCCGCAGCGGGCTCAGGACCGACAGCTCGATCTCGATGCGCGCCAGCTCGTCGCTGCGCACAGGGGAGAACCGCACGTCGCTCGTAGCCGCCGCGATGGCCATGTCGACCACGGTGACCATCAGCGGGTCAGACGGCGAGAAGGTGCCGATGCAGCCCCGCAGGCTATCGCCGATGTGCAGTGACACGAAGACGCCCCGCGGCTCCGAGAGCACCGGGTCGGTGTCCGTCGGGCGGGGGGTCTGACCCCGAGACAGGTAGCGGCGCAGCGCGTCGCGGGCCAGCTCCAGCAGGCGGATGCGCTGCCGGTTGGTCAGTGCCTGCGTCATCGCCGCTCCTCTCGCCGCGCGTAGTAGTCGCGCAGGATGCGCGCGTGGTCGAAGCACAGGGCGTCCCAGGGGATGTCCGCACGACGGAACACCCGCGCGTCGGCGGCGTCGTCGCCGCCCGCCGGGCGCGGGTCGGGGCCCGCGTCGCCGACGAAGACCGTGCTGATGGTGTGGTGCCGCGGGTCGCGCGCCGGGTCCGAGTAGGTGCCGAGCTGCCACCGGAGCGCCACCGTGAGCCCTGTCTCCTCCAGCGCCTCGCGGGCTGCCGCCGCCTCGCAGGACTCTCCGTAGTCGATGAAGCCGCCGGGCAGCGCCCACCCCCGTGGCTCGTTCCGGCGCTCGATGAGCACCACGCCGTCCGGCGGACACTCGATGACGACGTCGACGGTGGGGAACGGGTTGCGTGGTGTCTGCTTCGCGACCATGGCGCCAACACTACTCCCCCGCGGTCGCGAGGGTCAACAGGCTGGCAATTGCGCCGAGGGTGTGGCTCTGGTAACGTCCGTCACCCCCTGACATGGACCCTTGGCCCGGTGGAGTCGATGATCGAACGCAAGTCCCAGGCAGAGATTGAGGTGATGCGCGCGGCCGGCAAGATCGTCGCCGCCGTTCATGCCCTGTGCCGCGAGCTCGCGAAGCCGGGCGTCACGACCGGCGAGCTCGACGAGGCGGCCGAGGCGCTGATCCGGAGCCGCGGCGCAGTGCCGACCTTCAAGGGGTATCGCAGCTTCCCGGCAACGCTCTGCCTGTCCATCGACAGCGAGGTGGTCCACGGCATCCCGAGCCGCAAGCGGGTGATCCAGGCTGGACAGATTCTGTCCGTGGACGTCGGCGCTACGCTGGACGGCCTCGTGGCGGATGCGGCGACCACCCTCCCCATCGGCGACGTCGACGAGGAGGCCCAGGCGCTCCTGCGGGTCACGGAGGAGTCGCTGTGGCGGGGCCTCGCCCAGGCGCGGGAGGGCAACCGCGTCAACGACATCGGGTGGGCCGTCGAGACTCACATCAAGCGCCACGGCTACGGCATCGTCCGCGACTACGGGGGGCACGGCGTGGGCTACAGGCTGCACGAGGAGCCCCACATCCCCAACCACGGCAAGCCGAACACCGGCCCCCGCATCAAGGTCGGCTACTGCCTTGCCATCGAGCCCATGGTGAACATCGGGGGCGACGACGTGCGGGTGCTGGCAGACAACTGGACCGTGGTCACGGCGGACGGCACCCGCTCCGCCCACTTCGAGCACAGCCTGGCGGTCACCAAGGACGGCCCCCTGATCCTGACGCTCCCCGACGGGGCAAAGCAGCCATTCCTGGGCGGCGCCGTCCTGTAGAGGGTGGCAGCCGTCACGGCGTCAGATCGCTGAGCGTGAGCGTGACCGCCCCGAGGCTCCACCCCGTGACGCTCCGAGACTCCAGCGTGATCATGGGCGTCGACCCCGCCGTGTCTACCGTGATCAGGCCGAAGTTGGGCGTGGTCGCGTTGCAGAGCACCAGCGTGTCGACGCCCGTGTCGGGTTTGCAGGCGTGGGTCGCGGTGTTGAAGGGGGACGCCGTCAGCTCCCAGATGTCGTAGGTGCCCTTCGTCGCCGCCCGGAGGCGCCGGATCTCGGCGCGGTGCACGTCGCCCGAGATCAGCACCACCCCGGGGATCTGGCGCTCCATGACGAAGTCGAGCAGAGCCTCACGCTCCTCCGGGAAGCTCCCCCAGCTATCGGGGGAGCCTCCGAAGGTCCACTGGCTGCTGCTCGCGAGGACCTTGAAGGTCGCCCGCGACGAGAGCAGCTCCTCCTTGAGCCACGCGCGCTGCGCCTTGCCCAGCATGGTCCGCGCCGCGTCAGACCGGTGGGACCGTGTGTCGAGCATGAACACGTCCACGTCTCCCCAGCTCTGGACCGACCAGACGCCCTTCGCGCCGTCGCTCCCGTAGGAGCCGTTCGCCCAGTAGCGCGTGAACACCTCCAGGGTCTCGTCACGTCCGGGGACCTCTCCATAGAGGTCGTTCCCCGCGTAGTCGTGATCGTCCCAGGTGGCGATGGTCGGGGTGGCCGCCACGAGGTCCGCGAAGTGGGGGTCTTCGCGGGAGTGGCGCAGGAAGGTCTCCAGACGGGCGGTGACCGTCGAGTCCGCGTAGTGGTTGTCGCCGAGCATCAGGAACAGGTCTGGGATCACGGCGTGCACCTGGGAGAAGATCGGTGCCTCCGGGCGATACTCGGCGTTGGTGCAGGAGCCGAAGGCGATGCGCACGCGGCTCGCCCCGCGGGACGCCGTGCGGAAGGACCGAGGTGGCCCCACGGGCTCGCCGTCCGCCAGTACCTGGTAGTGGATCCGGCTCTCGGGCTCCAGCTCCGACAGGCGCACGGTCACGACGAAGTCGTCGATCATGGACGCGATCACGGGCGGGGTCTCTTGCGCGGGCTCCATGGACGGCGAGAGGCTCCAGCGTACGGACACGGGCAGGCTCCAGGCCGCCCGCGTCCAGATCAGCGCCGTGGTGCTGGTGGTGCGCCCGACCATCGGGCCATGCGTGATCGGCGAGCCGTAGCAGCCGCCGCACCCCTTGTGGGCGATGTCCGCCTCGGCCCACCTCTGGCTCGCGGAGTGCTCGCGCGCCTCGTCCAGGGCCAGGTCGTCGCGGCAGAATCGCAGCTCCCCGTCCACGATGAGCGCGAGGCAGTCGGGGCGCCAGGCGGTGGTCCTCGGGGCCCCGGAGCGCCGCTCCAGGGAGAGGCGATCCATCTTCGCGAGCGCGCTCTCGGCCACGTCGTAGCGGAAGTGATCCACCCGGCCGGCCCGCAGCCACGCGCGGTCCGTGCTGTCGAAGGCGAGGCAGGTGTGCTCGCTCAGGCACAGGGACAGGGACTCGGGGTCGCCCGCCTCGTTCTCGTCCTGGGTGCGGACCACGAGCATGACGTCGTGTCGCCCATCGCTCCGCGGCGCTCGGCTGCCCATCTGGGGGGTCAGGTCGAGGTTTGGGAGGTGGCCCAGATCGAAGGGCTCCATGGGAGAGGGTGCCGGGCCCGTCGCGCAGGCCGACGAGGTCAGCAGAATGAGGGTCCGCACGAGGCTGGCGGTGCGTCTGACCATGGGCTCCTCGGGTCGTGGCGCTACTTCGTCATCCCTTTGGCCCCCGGCTGTCGCTCGGGCTGCTTGATGGCCGCGGGTGCCCGCCCCTCCTTCTGGGCCTCCTTCGACTTGTCCTTGTCCTTCTCGTTGGCCTCGACCTTCGCCCGTCCGAAGGCGGAGAGCGACATGAGCCAGTTGCGGAACGCCTCCTCGGCCAGCTCGTGGCGGCGCTTCTTGAGCTTGTCGAGGATCGTGGTCAGGAACCGGAGGAGCTGCTGTGTCACCTGGAGCTGCTCCTGGGCGCCCTCCACCTCCTGGCGCATGAGCAGGCTCTGCTGGAGGGCGCGCACCGTCGCGATGTCCTTCTCCAGGGTCTTGGTCAGCTCGTCGGCCGTCGCCCGGTACTCGATGTCGTCGCTGCACTTGTAGATGGCCCGCCAGTAGTCCAGGACCGTCGAGGCCCGGACCTGGGTCATCGTGGCGTCCGCCCGGACGGCCTCCAGCATCCGCGTCTTGGTCTGCTCCTCGTTGCGGAGCAGCACCATGTCGAGCTTGGACTCGCCGCGCTTCAGGTCCATGGGCGGCTCTCTTCGTCAGGGTCGTGATGGTGCCCACCGGCGGTGGGGAGCCTTCGCGGCACCCGGGAGTGCTGAGGGGCGCCTTTGACCGTCCGATGTCGCGACCACCTGCCGTCGCGGCGCTCACGCCTCCTCGGCGACGGGTCCGCCGTCGTCCCGATCCCGATCCCGAGCGGTGATCGCATGGGGGCTCCGCATTGCGCCAAAGGCGCGCGGGGCCCGCGGCACCGGCTTGCGAGCGTCGGGAGGACGCTGACGAGAGCTTCGTCGCTTCACTGACGGAGCGACCGCGGCCGCGCAGCAGCCGGCGGACGAGGCGCCCCCCGGGTCACCCCGGGTGCCCACGAAGGCAATCCACTATAGAGATGGTCCGTGGAGGCGGCAAGGTGGTGGGGTTGGGAAGGTGCCCGGCCCGGCGAACTCAGTAGGAGTAACCCTGGTCGTCGCCCGCCATGTACTCCTCTTCCTCGTAGTCGTCGCCGTACTCGTCGCTGCCGCCGCTCCCGCCGGAGCTGCCGCTGCACTCCGACTCCAGGCCCGGCTCGGCGCTGACGATCTCCGACCAGACGGCGCTGCAAGACAGTCCCTGGATCTGGGCGACGTCGTCCGCCGACGCCTCGGTCTGGCACACCTCGACGCAGTCGCTCTGGATGGCGGCCATCTCGGACTCGGGCGCACTGGACAGCATCTCGCAGGAGCCCTGGATGCACGAGATGAGGTGCTGGCAGGCGCTGGCGCAGGTGGCGCTGCCACCCGAGCCTCCGGTGCCGCCGGTGCCGCCGGTGCCGCCCGTGCCGTCGTTCCCGCCCGTGCCGCCGGTGCCGCCGGTGCC
>BTVJ01000158.1:0-7335 GCA_045863395.1 Myxococcales bacterium | reverse complement strand
CCGCTCTCGCAGTCGCCGTTGGTCTCGCAGGGCTCCGACAGGCCGCCCCCGTCGGTCCCGCCTGCGTCCTCCACGATATCCGGTTTCTCGAAGCCGTCCGGTTGCCCCGGTACGTCCAAGGGGGTCTCCACGTCCGGCTCACCGACCCCGCCCGTGTCCCCCACGTCTGCGCTCGTCGCGTCCGCGTCTGAGCCCTCGTCACCCGGCAACCGCGCGTCGTCGCCGCACCCCGCAAGGGCCGCGACCAGCGCGAGCGCCGCGAGGCCCGAGAGCCCCGCTCGCCACCGTGTCCATCGCATGGTCGCCTCCTAGCGCAGCTCGTTGGTCCAGACGCAGCGGTAGGCCTGCTTGGTGCTCGGGGTCTTGTTGGAGTTGGTCGCGTAGGTGCTGTAGAGCCCGGTGAAGTTCACGTCCACGCCGAGCCACCGCATCACCTGGACCACGTTGCCCGACGTGTCCGTCGAGTCGCTGGTCCACAGCCAGTTGTTGGACCCGTTGGTGAGGCCGGCGCGGACCAGCTCCATGAAGTCGCGCTGGGTCGCCAGGTGGCCGCCCTCGGCGTAGCAGGCCTTGGTGGCGTCGATGAAGCTCGCGGGGCTCCGGTCGAAGGCGTCCGCCCACACCTGGATCTTCGTCGCGCCGCCCTTCTGGATGGTGAAGCAGTCCGAGCCGCTCACGCACTTGCCCCCGGCGGGGCCCGTGTAGTCGGTGTCGATGGGGTAGTACGTGCACCGGTACGAGTAGCTGCCGCCCCGGTCCACCCAGGTGGCGTCCGCCGAGTAGTAGTTCGTGTAGTCAGGGTAGATGCCCGCCCACTTGACCACCTGCTGGTTCGGGTAGCCGCTCGCGTCGCTGGTCCACAGCCAGTTGCCCGTGCCGTTGGGCAGGTTGGCGCGGATGAGCTCCGTCATGTCGCGCTCCGAGGACAGGTGGCCGCCGTTGTTGAAGCACTCCGACGCGGCGGCTCCGTAGAGGGTCAGGCCCTTGTCGAACTTCTCGCCCTTGATGTAGGTCGTGGGCACCACGTGCTCGTTGTTGATGGCGTTGGGGTGCGTCCCCGCGTCGTAGCCCACGCCGATGCAGCGGAACTTGTACGGGCCGCCCGTCTTGCCGGCATAGGACACGAAGGTGCTGCTGGACGCGTCATACGTCGTCTGGGAGCCCGTCCACCGGATCACGTCCACGATGTCGTAGCGGCTCGCGTCGCTGGTCCAGATCCAGTTGTTGGTCCCGTTCGGCAGGCCCGTCCCGAAGGTGACGTTCTCTGCGAAGTCCTGGGTCGTGGCCAGGTGGGAGTGGTAGAAGTTGCACTCGTCGTAGGCGGCCACATAGGAGACGGGCGGGCGCTCGTACTTGTCCATGTTGTACCGCTTGCCCCCGTCGTTCGACTTCCAGCACTCGCTCCCGGGCGGGCCGTAGCAGTGGTTGCCCGTGAAGTAGCCGGCCGTGTTGTTCGGCCACACGCAGCGGTAGGCGCTGACCGTGCCGTCCGCCTGCCCCTGGGTCGCGCCGTCCGTCAGACGGACGCGCCCATGCTGGCCCGGGCCCCACTGGGTGCGGGCCCAGAGGTAGTTCACCTCATAGGTGTTCCCGACCTCGGAGAGGCCCGCCCCGCTCACCCGGTAGAGCTCCGTCATGGTCGGCAGGCGCCCGCCCTTGGCCTTGCAGGCCGCGTCCGCCACCGCCCAGGTGGCCGCCTGGCGCTCCAGGCCGTCCCAGGTGTAGCCCCACGAGTCCTTCGCCTCGAAGCCCTTGGCGTATCCGGAGCTGGCTCCCGTCCCGAGGATCGTGACGCAGGTGTACTGGGCGCCGTCCCACTGCAGGGCCTCGAACTCGCCATTGCAGGGGGCCGTCGGCGTGAATCCCTGCGGCAGGTCGGCGCACACCCACGCGCCCCCGTCCCACTTTGGCACCTGATCTGCCGCGCAGGACAGGGACTCCAGCGTGACAGCCGGGATGTGGATGGCCGCGATAGCCGTCGCCAGGTCCGCCTGGGACACCGCCGCGAAGTCCAGCTCGCTCGCCGAGACGCAACCCGTGCATGCGAGGTCTGTGGCCGCGCCGCCCGCCGTCGCGCTGCCCGCATAGCCGAAGCTGACCTCGCCGGCCTCGATGCAGCCGACGCACTCTACGTCGGTCGCCGCTCCGCCCTTGGTGGTGCCGGCGGCGTAGTTGAAGGAGACGTCGCCCGGGCCCACGCTGCCGTCGGCGATCTGGGCCGACCCGATGGCGCCCGCCGCGATCTTGGAGCCGTCGATGCTCCCGGCCGCGATCGCCACGCCAGTCACGCACCCGGAGCAGGACAGTCCCTGCGCGGTGGTCGCCGTGTCCGCGGTGGTCGCGCTCGCCGCGTGAGCGGCCTCGAAGGCGTAGGCCTGGGTGACGAGGCGCTCTCGCGGGAGCTCCACGTCGCCCTCCACCTGGATGGCGAGCCACAGCGAGTCGCTCTGGGCGAACAGCGCGGCAGGGATGGGGGTCCCCGCGCCAAGGACGACGCTGAAGAGGCCGTCCTTGACTGGAACCCCGCCGATGGTCTCCGTCCACACCGGGGAGCCCCCGGCCTGCGTGCCATACAGCGAGAACGTGAGCGCGTAGCTCCCGTCCACGGTCTGGCCGCCCGCCGTCCGCAGCACGCCCTGGGCGTTCATCACCTCGGGCACCGCCGCCGTCGCGGGCGCCGCCAGCAGCAGCCCCAGCGCCGCCGCCCACCGAGCCAGTCTTCGCATCCCTGTCATGTCGTGGTCCTCCGGGTGTTCACTCTGGTCCTGTCCCTATCCGAAAGCTCGTGATCTCAAGGTTCAATCAGGCTCGTTGCGTGCAGGCCGAGCTGCACCGACCACTGCGCGCCAGGGGGCGCCGCGCCGCTCGACGTCACGGGCAGGCACGCGCCGCCCCGCACGGTGTAGACGCCACCCGTGCCTCCGAAGGAGGCGCCCGCGAAGGTGGTCATCACCAGATTCGGTGCGCACCCCTCGTCGATGGTGCCGTCACAGTCGTTGTCGGCGCCGTCGCAGACCTCGTCGCCTGGCTCGACGTCGCCGGCGCACTCCGTGCCCAGCCCGTCCGGCGTGCATGCCACCGTGCCCGTTGCGCAGGCGTCGGCATCCGGGCCGTCGCAGGGAGCGCCCAGATCCGACCAGTCCTCGTCGGTCTCCCCGTCGCAGTCGTCGTCGACGCCGTTGCACAGCTCGACGACCGAGAGCGGCTCGCTGCAGGTCGTCCCCACCCCGTCGGCGGCGCACTCGACCACGCCGTTGTCGCACAGGTCCGTGTCGGGGCCGTCGCAGGGCTGGTCCAGCGTGGGCCAGTCCTCGTCGGTCTCCCCGTCGCAGTCATCGTCGATGCCGTTGCAGAGCTCGTCGCCCGCGGGTGCCTCGTCCGCGCAGGTCACGCCTGCGCCGTCCAGCGAGCACGCCCAGGTGCCCGTGGCACAGTCGTCCTCGTCGGGGCCGTCGCAGGTGCTGCCGAGCGTGGGCCAGTCCTCGTCGATCTCGCCGTCGCAGTCGTCGTCAGCGCCGTTGCAGGACTCGGAGAGGTTCATGGGGCTCTCGGCGCCGCACACGGTCGTCGAGCCGTCCCCCGAGCACACGAACGCGCCGTTCTCACAGAGATCCGCGTCCGGGCCGTCACAGGGCGCGCCCAGCTCCAGCCACTCCTCGTCGGTCAGCCCGTCGCAGTCGTCGTCCGCGCCGTTGCACACCTCGGTGAGGCCGGTGGGGCCGGTCGGCTGGCAGATCGTCGTCTGTTCCCCGCCGCACGCGATCAGGCCGTCGATGCACAGGTCCTCGTCGGGTCCGTCGCACGGCGACCCCAGCTCGGGCCAGGCCTCGTCGGTCTCGCCGTCACAGTCGTCGTCGGCGCCGTTGCAGCGCTCGGCCTCGGCCGCCGCGCCCGTGCAGACCTCCTCGCCGCCGCTGCACGCCGTGGTCCCCGGGCAGTCGCCGTGGTCGTTGCTCAGGGTGCAGGGCGCACCGCCCAGGCCCTCGTCGGTCTGGCCGTCGCAGTCGTCGTCCTCGCCGTTGCACGTCTCGGCGCTCGGGGGCACGCCCTCGCAGGCGCTCAGTCCGTCGGCCGTGCAGGTCCGGGTCCCCGTACAGGAGCCCGCGACGTTGGTCAGCTCGCAGGAGGTCGTCGCGCCCTCCGCCGTCGCTGCCGCGTTGCATTCGCAGGTGCCGTCGTCGGGAACACACTGCGAGCCCGTCGCCCCGTCCACCGACGTGACCTCCGTGCAACTTGCGCCTGCCGGGCAGTCCTCCGACGACGTGCATGCCGCCGTGCAGAAGGAGCCCTCTGCGCCGAGCGGCGCGCAGGTCCCGAAGGTTCCCGCGGCCCCGCACTCGCCGTCGGCGAAACACGGCCGGCACCAGTCCCGGAACCGTGGCACGCACAGGCCGCCCTGTTTTCCCCACGAGTCGCACACCCAGCCCTCGGGACAGACACCAACGTCGCTGCACCACTCGGAGCAGACGAGGCCCTGCGGTCCCATGATGCAGTAGCCGGACTCGCAGTCAGCCTCCACCTCGCAGGGGTCGCCGAGCTTGCCGCCCTGGGAGGCGTCCCCCTGCGTGTCGGGTCCACCGTCTGGCTTGGAGACGTCCGGGGTCTGGACGTCGATGAGGGGCACGTCGGCCTCGCCGTCGAGGGTGCCCGCGTCGGTGGTGTCCTCGGTCTGCACCACGTCGGACAGCGCGTCCTCTCCCGTGCCCTCTCCAGGTAGGCGGTCCTCTCCGCAGGCGCCAAGCGCCAGGAGACAGACGACCAACAGGTGAGTCCGCGCGATCATGACAGGTCTCCGTGCCTCACCGCAGCTCGTTGGACCACACGCAGCGGTATGGCCGCGTCGTGGAGGTCACCTTGCTGGAGTTGGTCGCGTAGTTGGAGTAGGTCCCGTCGAAGGCCGCGTCCGTGCCCAGCCACTTCATGATCAGCACGTTCTGCCCGCTCCCCTCGACGGCGTCCGACGTCCACAGCCAGTTGTTGGACCCGTTGGGCAACCCGTCGCGCACCAGCTCGGTCAGGTCCAGGCTGGTCGACAGGTGCCCGCCCTCCGCGGCGCAGGCCTTCACGGCAGCGATGTACGACGCGGGTGTCCGGTCGAACGGGTCCGCCCACGCCTTGATCTTCGTGGCTCCGCCCTTTGCTGTCGCAAAGCAGTCGGAGCCGCTGACGCACTTGCCGCCAGCGGGTCCAGCATAGTCCACGTCGATGGGGTGGTACGCGCACCGGTAGGCGTAGGAGTCCGTGCGCGTGGCCCAGGTGGAGAACGAGCTGTAGTAGCCCGTCCAGCTCGTGTCCACCGAGCTCCAGCGCATGATCTGGTTCAGGTCGTAGCGGCTCGCGTCCGCGGTCCAGAGCCAGTTGTTCGTCCCGTTGATCAGGCCCGCGCGGACCGCCTCGATCAGGTCGCGCTCCGTCGCCAGGTGCCCGCCGTTGCCGAAACACTCGGAGACCGCTGGCGCATACTTGGTCAGGCCCTTGTCGAAAGACTCGACGATGAGGTTCACCGCTGCCACCAGGAAGCCGTTGGCGACGGCGTTGGGGTGGGCGCCGGCGTCGTAGCCCACGCCGATGCAGCGGAAGCGCGTCACGTTGCCGGCCTCGCCGTACCACGTGACGTAGGCGCCGGAGTAGCCGTCGAAGCCCAGGTCCGTCCCCGTCCATTTTGCCGCGTCCACGATGTCGTAGCGGCTGGCGTCCGAGGTCCAGAGCCAGGTGTTCGTGCCGTTGGGGAGCCCCGCCGGGACGTTGGCGGCGAAGTCGAGCTGGGTCGCGAGGTGCGCGTGATAGAACGCGCACTCGGCGTGGGCCGCCACGTTGGTGACCGGCGGGCGGTCGTACTTGTCCATGACCCGCCGCTTGCCCGCCTCGTTGGTCGTGAAGCACTCGTTGCCAGGCGGCCCGTAGCAGTGGTTGCCCTTGAACCATGCAGCCGTGTTGTTGGGCCACACGCACCGGTAGGCGCTGTTCGTGATGTCGGTCTGGCCCTGGGTCGCGCCGTCGGTCAGCCTCACCCGGCCGTGCTGGCCCGGGTCCCACTGCGTGATGGCCCAGAGGTAGTTGGTCTCGTAGGTGTTGCCGACCTCGGAGAGGCCGGCGCCGCTCACCCGGAACAGCTCCGTCATGGTGGGCAGCCGCCCGCCCTTGGCCTTGCAGGCGGCGTCGGCTGCCGCCCAGGTCGCTGCCTGCCGCTCCAAGCCGTCCCAGGTGTACCCCCAGGAGTCGTAGGCCTCGAAGCCCTTGGCGTGGCCGTTGCTCTTGCCGGTCGTCAGCACGTCGGCGCACGTCCAGGCGCTGCCGGTCCACTGGAGGACCTGGAAGCCGCCGTCGCACTTCCCCGTCGGGACACCGCCCGCGATCAAGTCTGCGCAGCCCCACGCTGCGCCGTCGAAGCGAGGAACCTGGTTGGCGCCGCACTGGAGGCTCTCCAGCGTGACCTGCGGGATGGGGAGCGCGGCGATGGCGGCGTTCATGTCAGCCGTCGTCGCGGCGGCGAAGGCCAGCTCTCCCATGGACACGCAGCCCGCGCAGCCGAGGTCCGACGCTGCGCCGCCCGCCGTGGCGCTCGCCGCGTAGGGGAAGTCCACCTCTCCCGCCCCCACGCACCCGACGCAGGCCACGTTCGTCGCCGCCCCTCCCTGGGCCGTGCCGCCAGCATAGGCAAACGACACGTCTCCGGGGCCCACGCCGCCGTCGACGATGTGAGCGCCGGTCACGCTGCCCGTGGCGAAGCGGTCCCCGCCGATGCTGCCGTCCGCGATCAGCGCGGCGTTCACGCACCCCGAGCAGCTCAGCCCCTGGGCGGTGGTCGCCGTGTCCGCCGTCGCCGCCGTGGCGGCGTGCATCGCAGCGAATGCGTAGCCTCGGGTGGCGATGCGCTCCCGGGGAAGCTCCGGGTCGGCGTCGACACGGATGCCGAGCCACAGGGAGGGGTTGTTCGCAAAGACCTGGGGAGCCAGCCCGTTGCTGATCAGCGCGCTGAACAAGCCCCCGCTGACCTGCACCGCGGCGATGGTCTCCGACCACAAGGCGGCTCCTCCCGAGGGCGCTGCGTAGAACGAGAACGTCAGGTCGTACGAACCGTCGACGGTCTGGCCGCCGGGGGTCCGCAGCACTCCCTGCACGTTCATGGCCTGCGGCACGGCGGCAGCGGGCGTGGCGCCTAGCAGGGTCAGCAGGGTCACCCACCGTGCGAGCATCGAGCGGTGCATCATGGTCTCCTCACACGTCGTCTTCGCCCGCGCCCTCGCGCGGTGCCTCGCGGAAGTCCCCCGTCTACGGCGCCACCGCGGCGCCGTAGAGCCCGAACTGCACCTGGAACTGGGCGCCGGTCGTCGT
>BTVJ01000157.1:0-7397 GCA_045863395.1 Myxococcales bacterium | reverse complement strand
AAGGGCTGAGGCCCCCGGCGCCGCGCTGCACCTCCCGCCCGATGACATCGAGAGCTCGCGGAGGTCGAAGCCCGCGAAGCACTCTCTCAAAACGCTCCCGCACGTCGATTCCCGTCACGGTGAGCACGTCCTCCACGTCGAGCCCTTGATGCGGGCAGCAGGGTCGTCGAGGACGACGGCGATGTCCTGGGGGGCGATGGAGTTCATACCGGGCATCGTGGTGACCTCCTGTATCCGGTCGCCAATAGTCCAGCTACGGCAACGGCCGACATCCCCGCTACGCCATTGCGGTCTTGTACCGCTTGAAGTTACTGGATAACATCCACGGGGCGGGATGCCGAGGTGAGGATGGCGGGCCAGAAGAAGAACCCGAAGCTGGACAAGGCGACCCTGCTCCAGCGCGTGCGGGCCGCCGTCGCGACCGGCGAGTACCGCATCCTTCCTCACGCCCGCCAACGGTGCACCGAGCGGCACGTCTCGGCACCCGACATCGAGAACGCCCTGAAGGCGGGGCACCACGCTCCCCGGCGGGATCGCTACGACGAGCCCTCCGGCTCGTGGAGCTACTGCTTCGAGGGTCCGTCGGTGGACGGTGACCCGCTTCGGGTCGTCGTCGCCTTCGAGGGCTGGATGCTCGTCGTGACCGTCGTCCGGCTCGGCGGTGAGGAGGACTGAACATGGCCAACGTGGTGTACGAGGAGCTTGGGTTCCCGATCCTGCTGGTGGACCCGCCGATGGTCGAGGTTCGGGGCCACCGGGTGCCGGACCTGAACCTGCGGGAGCTTCAGGAGGCCGTGTTCCGGCTCCTCATCGTGAAGCCGGCCCGGCTCACCGGCGCCGAGGTCCGGTTCATCCGCAAGCACCTCCGGATGCGCCAAGCCGATCTGGCCCGCGTGCTCAATATGGCGAACCACTCGGTCGTCTCGCAGTGGGAGGGCCGGGAGGACCAGTTCACCGGGATGGAGTACAACACCGAGGTGCTGCTTCGGGTCTGGATGGCCGCCAAGGTCGGCCTGACGGACGAACTCCTGAACCTGCTGGAGGCGAAGCTCAAGGACCTGGCCCCGGCCTCGGGCGAGCCCTTGGCGGTCGAGCTTCCCCACGCGGCCTGATTGCCCCCCCGTGCACGAGTCGAGTCTGTGCGGCCCCTGGTCACGAGACCGGGACGAAGTGGCCCCCGCTGGCGCCGTGATCACAGCGTGATCAGCGGCGTCGGCGATGGTCGTCCAAGGTGCTGCAAGGAAAGGTGCAACAGAAAAAGGTGGTGGAGGCGCCGGGAGTCGAACGCGGTTCCAAGTGACTGATTTCAAGCACTTCGGCTCGCTGGTTGAGGCCCCAGGCCTCGCGGCGTCGCGTGTCCTGCAGATCGACGAAGGCGAGCTCTCGGGCTGGTGGACGCCTGTGATGGGCGGGCGCGCCGACGAGGCGCCGCTCTATCTCTACGACCTCTTGCCGGGTGGCGCGGGCTACGCGCGCTCCGTCGGCAACGACTTGCCCGAAGTGCTCGACGCGGCCGAGGCGCTCCTCGGCGGCTGCGACTGCCCGTCCTCGTGCTACCGGTGCATCCGCCATTATGGCAACAACTGGATCCACGCCTCGCTCGACCGCCACCTCGCGCTCGCGCTCCTTCGCCACCTGCGAACGGGCGAGCTGCCGAGCCTGACGGACCAGGACAAGGACCGCGCTCTCGTCGCGCTTCGCCAGTCCTCAGTGCCAACCTCAAGGCGCTCGCCCTCAACGTGAAGCGCTGCGTACTCTGGCACCTGCGGTTCGTCCGCGAAGGCACGCAATGCCACGCCTGAAAGCCGGTCAAGACCCCCTCGGGGGCTCCGTGACCCTGATCGCGAAGCCAGCCGCCCACGGACGGACGTTTCTGGCGCGTCCGAACCAACGGCGGCCGGCTCACGTTCCAGGACGCTCCACAGCTCGCCGCAGCCACGACCAGCCGCTCCACGCTGCCATCTCCAGTTCGGAGGGGGTTATTACAGCGGTCTCAAGAGTGACCAGCCAGCCCACGCCAGCCCTCCTGTCTGACGGAGCCTCCAGGAGGGCTGCGTGGGCCCAGCCCGTGTAGGCCAAGGCGAGCACGGAATCTGCTCTCTCTTCAGCGGTGGGTTTTGTGCCGAGCACGTGAGTGCCCCGCGGGCCGACACCTGCTGTAACCAATCAGTCCTGGATGAGGGTTGCGGCCCGGGCGGGTCAAGCGTACCGTCAATTCAGCGCCCTCATCGGAATTGGGGCCGCTACTTCGCTCTTTGGTACGGGAGCGACCCCGCACTTGTGGCCGTTCGGCTCGAACCGCGTCAGAGGAGCAACCATGCGATCCGTACGTTTGAGACCTCGACTCAGCACCCCCGCGCCTGTGCAGCACCCACTGCTGCCGCCGCATCCCGGCGACCCGCGGTTTCGAGCTGTTGAGGAGAGTCTCTGCTGGACGCGTCCAGGGGTGGGGGGGGGCAATTCTGTTCGCTTCGCTGGTGACTGTCTTCGGAGCTTGCGGCCATGGAGACTCCCTCCCCGCCATCGATGTCCACCGTCAGCGTCTGTCTGCTCCGCTCGATACCGGAGACGACCTGCAGATCTTGTATGAACGCGCCATGGCAAGTGCCCAAACGATCAGCCTCGATGTGCCCAGTTCCATGAGACCCTCGGCGGACGACTGGTCGAACCGCGGCGTTGTATTGGGTGAACCGGTAGTCGTGACCTCTCCGGCCGGTATCCCCACACTCCTGGGTGGACTGCATGCTCGATACGGACCAAAGAGTCCGGCGACCATGGTCGACCCTGCCACCGCGGTGGCGGAGTTCATGAAGTCCTACGGGGTTTTGTTCAGTCCAACAGGAAGGAAGCTGGAGCTGTCCCTGAACCACATGGAGACGTGGAAGGACGGGACGACGTTCATGAGGCTGCAACAAGTTGCGAATGACGTTCCAATCCACGGAGCCACGTCCGTCGCGCACGTTGCACAAGACGGTACGATAACGTGGTTTCATGGACGACTTGCGGCTGTCTCACACGCACTCCAGGCGCCAAAGCCCGCTCTCTCTTCGGAGGAAGCCTTCATCTCTCTCTCGTCTCTCCCGGGGGAGCTACACGACTCGACATCGGTCTCTGCCCCTGATCTGGTCTACTGGGCAGAGGATCTTGGCAGCGACCCCGCCGGCGACGATCTTCGGCTCTCGTGGCGACTATACGCCGAGGACACCAAGGGCGAACTCCACCTCGTACTCGTGGATGCTACGACCGGTGCGCTGCTCACGACCGCGAGCGAGGTGTCGCATGCGATTGCTCGAAGCGTATACGATGCGATGGACCAGGAGAACCTCCCCGGTGTTCTGCGATATCGTGATCGCACATACTACTGCGACAACTGCACGGATCCTGGGGTCATGAATGCCCGCAACCATCTGCAGACCCTGTATGACTTCTGGAAGGACCGGTTCGGTTGGCTGAGCTGGAACGGGATGGACGCCTTGATGGACGTCACCATCAGGTACAACCCGGGACCGGGATTCCACCCGCCGTTCTGGCAGGGATACACCAATGATCTCTACCCCCCGGTCGATCCCGCGAGGCCAAGAGCTGTCTTCGATACGGGGAACCTCTCCTTGGACTTCGTGGCTCACGAGTTTGGACATGGAATGAACACCGCCACCGCGAACCTCTTGCACGAACGGCACCCTGGGGCGCTGGACGAGCATCTCTCGGACTGCCTCGCGGCGTTCGTGTCCAGCGATTGGGTGTTGTTCGAAAATACCGCGTGGTCCGCTGATGTCGGAGGGATCAGGAATGTGGCGAACCCCGAGCTCTCGGCGCTCGGCTGGGACTCGTGCTCCACCTGTGCATTTACTGGGCAGCCCGACCGGTGGACGCGGTTTGGTACGGCGTCAAAGGACCACTTCCTCACCCATTACAACTCGGGCATCCCCAGCAAGCTCTGCTATCTCCTGGCAGAGGGGACCGGCTCAGGGAACAAGTTCAACGGCCAGGAGGTGGATGGCCAAGGCATGATGGCGGCATCGGAGGTGTTTCACAGTGTCCTGCGATACTACTTGACCTCGGCCTCGACGTTCGAGGACTACGTCGTAGCTTTGTCGGCCGCGGCACTGAAATATGACGTGGATCACCAACAGTCGGGGTTTCCCACGACCCTCGCCACTCTGGACGCGCTGACCGCCGTGGGACTCTGGGCCCCTCCCACCACGGTCCCGACATCGGCGCGCGCTCTCGGGCGGGTGGGAGCGACCGACCTGGGACCGGACATCCTCCTCATTGCGTTTCGGAACAGATTCACCAACAAGCTCAACTTGGCGCAGTACAGCCCCACGAACGGGTGGCAGCAACCCTACCAGCCCGACGAGGAGCGAAGTCTTCCTGGTGGCCCGGACTTTGCCCAGGAGCGCAGCAGCCCATCGGTCGATGATCTCGTGTACCCCGTCAACGAGAGCGATGGGTCGAAGACAGTCATCTGGGCGACCGTTTCTGGCGGAGCGATCACGGCGAAGGCCCCACTGACCGAGTACTTGCGAGCCGGGGACCCCGTGTCTGCGGCGAGGTTGGGCCCGAAGCTCTATGCCTTTCAGCGCACGGGGCAGTCGACCATCAGGTGGACGAGCTCGACGGGGCAGTCCGGCCTGGTCAGACGGCTTGGGGTTGCCTACGAGTCGGTCACGCCACCAGACGTCGTCGAACACCTGGGGCGCTTGTGGGTCGCCTACCAGCCCATGACCGGAGAGAAGACTTGCCTGGTCAACGCCAGCGAGAGCGAGATCCAGGCTGACGTCTGGTCCACCGCATACTGCCCAGGAAGTGTGGACGCCTATAGCGCCGCAGTGAAGCCCAGGTGGGTGACGCCGCCGAACTCGTATCTTGGAGGGGCCACTCTCACCGAGTGGGATCCATACTCTTATCCGGCCTATGTGGAGCCGAGCAAGATTCGACTGATCGTGAGCTCGGTGGTCGAGGACGTGAACTACCCGTCGTACAGCATGGCGCAGGTCTGGGTTCGCACCAGCGGAACCGGTTTCGTCGTTGGTGAGGAGCGCAACGTCATGCAGCCGATTGGAGGGACGCCGCTGGCCGGCAAGGCTGCCCACGTCGGGAGTCAACTGCACCAGGTCGTGCCCAGATTGGACGGAGTCCTGCTTCACCGCAGGAAGAGTGGGTATTGAGATGTCACGAGGTATTCGCGGCTTTCGCGCAGTGCTGTCGTCGATTCTGTGCTGGGTGGGGTTTGTTCAGTGCTCCGGTGATGGTGCCCGGAGCGTCGTACCCGCGTCAGAGCAGGGTTCTGCCGGTACGCCCGACGGGCTGTCGTCCCCGGTTGATGGGGTCAATGTCGCCGATGACGGTGCAGCGAAGGCACAAGACGCCGTGCAAGAGGCCGGCTCCATCGGGGAGGACGGAGCTTCGGTGCGTAGCAACGACATATCACGTGTCGGGTCGGGCGTCCCATTGAGCGACGTGTCGGAGACGGTCCTGGGCTGCCTGATTGCCGAAGGAGCCAAGACTTGCTCCGCGGGCTACGGGCCCGGGGGAACGGTGTTCGTCCCGACAGTGCTGCGGGAGATCGAGGGGGGCCGTCTCCACCTGGGCGGAATGATAGCCATCGGAGGGTTGTTTGTTGCGCCCAAGAATGGCCCGGCGTGTCCCTGTTCCGGGATGTTCCCGGACGTCCCGCCGGGGGGCTTCTGGTTCGGTGACTTCGACCCCGGTCAGGGGGCCTTCACGTCGGTTGGAGCCTGCATGGTTCCACATGCCGATGTGGACTTCTTGATCACGGAGGTGGAGACACGGAAGTACTTGTTCGGGAAGCTCCAGCCCCATCGCGTGTCTCCCGTGGACCCGGGCGTACAGGCGCTGGTCACGGTCCTGGATGGCGTCGTCTGGCGCGCGGGAGAGAGCACTATCGTGGACGACCATCTCAGGAGGGCGTTGGCGCGCGAGCATACCTGGGAGGGCCCGGGAGGAGAGGACGTGTACTTCGATATGCCGGTTGCGACGTGTATGTTCTCGCAGGCCACTCTCGCCAAGTCCGGGTGTTTTCAGAACCCGGGGACGCACGAGTATACGGTCATTCCCGACAACTTGGACAGCGTGGTCGAGATGGTGACTCCATCAGGCACGTACCGGACCGTGAAGTCCGTCCTGGGGCACAAGACATACACGTTTTTTGCTGCGCTGCCTGGCCAGAGCGTCGTCGCTGTGCGCTCGTGGATATCGCGAGGCAGCGCCATCTGGGACGGCCAGGTCTTCGCGTTGAACATTCCCCTGGGGGGTGTGGGCACCTGGTCGTCGGGTGACCCTCAGGCGCCGGAGCTTTTGCTTGCTACGTGGGGGAACGTGGGGAGCGTGGCCGGGTCGGGAAGCTGTTCGCTTGAGGTCACCGTCACGGAGGCGGGCGAGAGACTGGTGGGGTCGTTCTCTGCCAAGCTTTGCAGCGACGGCGGGGGCGGTGCGACTCCGGTCAGCGGCACGTTCGACGTCGGCTACTCTCTGTGCCCGTGACTCACTCGCCGCGTGAGGGCTCGAGGCCCTCGGGCCGTTCCAGTTTACCCGCGACGCGCCACGTATCCCGCGCGATGACCAGTTCCTCGCGGGTGGGAATGACGAAGATGCGCGTGGCGGACCCCGGCGTCGCGATGTCCGCCTCTCCGTGGACCGCCGCGTTCTTCTCCCGATCCAGCTCCAATCCGAGGGGGCCAAGGCCGTCGAGGATGCGGGCGCGGACCGCCGGTGCGTTTTCGCCCACGCCCGCCGTGAAGACCACTGCGTGGACCGTGCCAAGGACCGCAAGGTAGGCGCCGATGTACTTGCGGACCCGGTAGGCGTAGACGTCGAGGGCGATTGCTGCGCGCTCGTCGCCTTCTGTCTCCGCCGCGAGCAACGCCCGCATGTCGTTGCTGCGCCCCGACAGGCCGAGCAGGCCGCTCTTCTTGTTGAGCAGGGTGTCCAGCTCCGGGAGACTCAGACCGCGGAGTCGCCCCAACGTGGGGAGAATCGCCGGGTCCAGGTCGCCGGAGCGCGTGCCCATGACGAGACCCTCCAAGGGGGTCATGCCCATGGACCGATTCATCAACGGGAAGAGTGTGCGGGCTATCGCTTCGGAGCAGGGTGTGCACCGGCGCTTGGTGCGGCAGGCCTTGAACGAGGCCGTGCCGGTAGCGCGCAAGTCGGTCGAGCGCGTGCCGCGGGTGCTGACCGTGGAGCTTCGTGCCGTCATCGAGCGGTGGCTGTTGGCGGATCGCGACGCTCCCCGCAAGCAGCGGCACACGGCGCGACGGATCACTGCGCGGCTTCGGTCGGAGCACAAGTACGTCGGCGCCGAGTCGACGGTCCGGCGGCGCGTGCCGGAGGGCGGTTCGGAGACCATCGGTGCGCTGTGGCAGAAGGAGAAG
>BTVJ01000156.1:0-7503 GCA_045863395.1 Myxococcales bacterium | reverse complement strand
AAGGGCTGAGGCCCCCGGCGCCGCGCTGCACCTCCCGCCCGATGACATCGAGAGCCTCCGCCGCGTGGTCGCGGATCACGGGGCGACCCACGCAGCAGCCCCTGCAGACTTGTCCACAGTGTGCAGACAGATACACACCACGCCTGCGGAGTAAGAGACATTCAACTCCTCAATACAGGCCCCCAACCCATTGGATTCACGAGAGCAGCCCCGATGGCACAGGGATTGCGAAGGTGGTTCTTGTTCGGCCACGGTCCCGCGCCAGAGCGTCACCCCTGTGCCCGGCCCGGCCCCCCAGAGTGGAGCGTCCCATGTCCCACCCCTCACGCCACGCCCACCCAGCTCTGCGCCTCGGCGCCGCCCTCGCCGTGCTGCTCACGGTGGCGGACGCCCAGGCCATCCCGGCGTTCGCCCGCAAGTACCGCACGAGCTGCCAGACCTGCCACACCCAGTACCCGCGGCTAGGCCCCTTCGGTGAGGCGTTCCGGCTGTCGGGCTACCAGTACCCGGAGCAGGACGAGGACGTGCAGAAGGGACGCCCCCTCGATCTCGGGTCCGAGCGCTACGAGGAGCTGTTCCCGGACGCCGTGTGGCCCGGGCGCATCATGGAGTCCGTACCCCTGTCCATCCGCGCCCAGGGCGCCCTGCGCATCGCCCTGCCCGAGGAGGCCGGCACGGACGTGGACTTCCAGTTCCCGGCGCTGCTGGCGCTCAACGGCGCCGGGACGCTCACGGAGGACATCGCGCTCTGGGCGGGCATGCACGTGATGTCGTCGGGCGAGGTGGCCGCCGAGAAGGTGGTGTTCGTGTTCTCCAACCTCTTCGACTTCGCGGGCGTGCCGCGGCACCTGCTGAACCTGCGGGTAGGGCAGTTCGAGCCCGAGAGCCAGCCCTTCTCGCCGCACCGGCAGGTGGGGCTCACGGCCTCGTCCTTCGCCGGCTTCCGCCTGACGCGGTGGGCGGCCCAGCAGGCGGGGATCGTGGGCTCAGGCACCGGCACGGCGCACGCCCACCTCGTCACCGCGAAGGCCGACGCCTCGCACGAGGCGGCCACGGACACGGCGGCCACGGACACGGCCACCGGCGCGGCCACGTCCGTCAGCATTGCGGGCGGCACCTCGATCCTCGGGCTCGACCGGGGCGTCGAGCTCTACGGCGTCGTCGCGAGCCGCCTGCTCTACGCGGTCGGCGTCTTCAACGGCAACGGCGCGGCGGCCCCCGTCGCCGAGGCCTTCGACCCGAATACGGGCAAGGACGTGACCGGGCGCCTGCAGGTCAAGCTCGGCGGCATGGCCTTCGACGGCACCGGCGACGTCGACGAGAAGAGCTGGCGCGAGCACTCGGTCGCCATCGGGGCCTTCACCCGCTGGGGCGAGGCGACGCTCACCCGCAGCGACACCGGCGGGACGTGGGACAGCGAGCACCTGCGCATCGGGGCGGACTTCGACATCCGGCTCTCCGACTTCCAGATCACCCTCGCGGCAGCCTGGGACCGGGACGCCAACCCCATCGGCGACGGCGTCGCGGAGGACGCCGTCGCCTGGTACGGCGAGGTCTACACGGTCTGGCTCCCGTGGCTCCAGTCGTCTGTTCGCGCCCAGGGCGTCGCCGCCGGCGGCGACAAGGAGCTCGCGGCGATGGACGTGGCCGGGACCCTGTCCTTCCTCGTCGTTCCGAACTTCAAGGCCCTGGTCGAGGCTTCGTTCGACCTGACCGAGACGCACCACTTCCCCTCGGGCAACAGCGCCGTCCTCGTGGGGATCGACGGGGCGTTCTGACCACCCTCATGGAGAGGAGACACCGATGAAGACCCTGCTCGCAGCCCTGCTCCTGTGCGCCACCGCGACCCCGGCCATGGCTGCCGGCACCATCGAGGGCACCCTCTCTGGGCCGGCGCGCGTCACCCGCGACGCCGTGGTCTACCTGACCGACACGCCGCGGGTGACGTCGACGGCGACGGCGACCTACGACCAGAAGGGCATGGTCTTCGTGCCCCGCGTGCTGCCCGTGGTCCGGGGCACCACGGTGAAGTTCCTGAACTCGGATACGGTGCGCCACAACGTCTTCTCGCCGGACAGGGAGAAGTACAACCTCGGGACCTGGCCCCAGGGCGAGACCCGCGACCGCGTGTTCGACCAGTGCGACGAGCCGCTGTGCGCCTACGTGCAGCTCTGCAACGTGCACCCGGAGATGGAGGGCTACGTCGTCGTCCTCCAGTCCCCCCAGTTCGCGAAGGTCGGCAAGGACGGGGCTTTCCGCATCGAGGGCGTGCCGCCCGGGACGTGGACCCTCGCCGTGTGGAGCCCCAAGAAGGCGAAGGCGGCCCCGCTGAAGGTCACGGTCGAGGACGGCAAGGCGGCCACCGTGGCCGTGACGCTCCAGTGAGGGTGTGATGGCTGACGAGACCGAGCTCCGTCTGATCGGGAGGCGCACCTTCCTGTCGTCCGTCGGCGGCGTCGGCATCGCGGGCTCCGCGGCCGTCGCAGCCCTCGGCGCCCTCGCCTTCGCCGACCTGCCGCTCCACAACGAGACCACGCCGGTCCACAAGCTCGGAAGGCCCGAGGACTTCGCGCACCTGACGCGGCGGTACTTCCCCGGGCCGAGGGTCTTCGTGGGCCGCGACGAGGGGGGGCTCTACGCGCTCAGCGCCGTGTGCACCCACCTCGGGTGCATCGTGCGCGAGGAGGGCGCCGGCTTCGCCTGCCCCTGCCACGGGAGCCGCTACGACGACGACGGCCGCGTGGTCGACGGGCCCGCGCCGCGGGGGCTCGTCCCCGTGCGCCTGCTCCTCGCCCCGAACGGCTGGGTCTACGCGGACCTCGGGCGCCCCGCGGACCCACTCGACCGGCTGGAGGCGTGATGGGCCAGCTCCGCGACAACCTCCGCGCGCTGCCGCGGAACCTGGCGCGCTCCTTCCTCCGCGACGGCCTGCCAGGGACGGACAAGGAGCGCATGCGCTTCGTCCTGTCGAGCCTCGTTCTCCACATCCACCCGGCGCGGGTCCACCCGCACACGCTGCGGTGGTGGTACACGCTCGGGCTCGGGCTCCTGTCGTTCTTCCTGCTCGTGCTGCTCACGATCTCGGGCGTGATCCTGATGATCTACTACGTGCCCTCGGTGGCTGAGGCGTACCCCCGCATGCAGGACCTCGCGTCGGTGGTCCCCGGCGGGCGCGTGCTCCGCAACCTCCACCGCTGGACCGCCCACGCCATGGTGGTGGCCGTCATGCTGCACATGGCGCGCGTCTTCTACACGGGCGCCTACAAGCCGCCGCGCGAGGCCAACTGGCTCGCCGGCGTGGGCCTGCTGGTGCTGACCTTCGCCCTCGCGTTCACGGGCTACCTGCTGCCCTGGGACCAGCTCGGGTACTGGGCGGCGGTCATCGGCGCGAACATCGCGGGCTCCCCCACGGAGGTCACCGAGGCCCTCGGGGTGACGGGCGACCCGGGAGGCGCGGTCCGGGGCCTCCTGCTCGGCGGTCGCGACCTCGGCGCGGACGCCCTCAACCGCTTCTACATGCTGCACTGCGTGGTGCTCCCGGCCCTGATCGCGGCGCTCGTGGGCTTCCACTTCTTCCGCGTGCGCAAGGACGGCGGCCTCAGCCGGCCCGGCAAGGACTGAGCGATGGAGAAGCGCGAGCTGCTGACCACCTGGCCCCACCTGCTGCTCCGCGAGCTGTCGCTCTTCGCGTGGACGACGGCGGCCTTCATCGCGCTCTCTATCTTGATCGACGCGCCGCTGCTCGGCCCAGCCAACGCGGACCTGCCGGAGAACCCCGCCAAGGCGCCGTGGTACTTCCTCGGCCTCCAGGAGCTCGTCTCGTACTCCGCCTTCGTGGGCGGCCTGCTCCTGCCCCTGGTCGCGGTCGTCGGCCTGGCGCTCATCCCCTACCTGGACCGCGAGGAGGCCGGGGTCGGCCTGTGGTTCGGCGCGCCCGGTGACCGCAAGGTCGCGCTCTGGAGCACGGCCTTCGGGCTCGCGGTGACCCTCCCGCTGCTGGCGGTGACGGTGACGCTCGGCTGGCTCCGCGCGTGGGTGCCGGACATCCCGCAGTGGGTGATCCTGGCCGTCAACCCGGGGACCGTGCTGCTCGGCCTCTACGTCGCTTGGTCCCTCGCCACCTGGCGGGTCACCGGGTCCTCCCGGGCGTCGGCCGTCGCGCTGTTCACGCTGTTCCTGATCGGCTTCGTCGTCTTGACGGTCATGGGGACCTTCCTGCGGGGCCCCAACTGGGAGTTCCACTGGTCGCCCGCCACCTGGCCCGCGCACTGAGAGGAGGAGCCGTGTACGTGTCCTATGCCCTCTCGGGGGTCGCGCTGCTCGGGACCATCGCCTGGGCGGTCGTCGACGAGCGCTCGGCGGACTGGCGGGCGCACCAGGCGGAGCACGCGCTGGTGGCCGGGCGGGCGGTCGACATCGCGCTGCGGCAGCACTACCTGCCCGCGCTCGGGGTCGCCGACCGGTGCGGCTCCTGCCACCTGGGCATCGACGACCCGGACCTGGCGGGGGCGCCCCAGCCCCACGGGGCGCACCCGGGGACGCTGCTCGACTCCCACCCGCCGGAGCGGTTCGGGTGCACGCCCTGCCACGGCGGCGACGGGCGCTTCGCCACCTACGAGGGGGCCGCCCACGTCCCGGGGCCGCGCTCGCTGGACCCCATGTCGCCGCCCGGCGAGCTCGAGGCCCGGTGCGGGGTGTGCCACGGCGAGCCGGTCGTCGCGGGGGCGCCGGTGCTCACCGAGGGGCGGCGCGTGCTCGCGGAGAGCGGGTGTGCCGCCTGCCACGAGATCCCCGGCGTGCGCCTCGACGGGCCCTTCGGCCCCTCGCTGGACGCCGTCGGAGCGAAGCTCCCCCGGGAGGCGATCAGCGGCTGGCTCCGGGACCCGGGGGCCGAGCGCCCGGACACGCGGATGCCGTCGTTCCGGCTCGACGACGGGCAGCGAGAGGCCCTCGCCGACTTCCTGGCGGCCCAGCGCCTCGTGGACGCCCCGACTCCAGACCTCGCCGACGCCGACCCCGACGCGGGGCGTTCGCTCTTCGGCCAGGCCCGCTGCACGACCTGCCACGCGGTCAAGGGGCGCGGCGGGACGCTCGGGCCGCCGCTCGACCGGGTCGGGGAGCGCCTGAGCCCCGCGTGGCTGGCGGCGTGGCTCCGGGACCCGCACCGTGTGGACCCGGACACCGCGATGCCGCTCATCCGCTTCGAGGAGCAGGAGGTCATCGATCTCGTGGCCTTCCTCGTCGAGGAGATGGTGTCGGACGACGGCGTGGCGCCGGTGATCGGGCCCGTGCCCGGCGGGGCGCGGATCGAGGCGGGGCGGCGGGTCTTCGACGAGCTCGGCTGCGCCGCGTGCCACGTCGTGCGCGGCGTCGAGCGGGAGCGGCAGTTCGCGCCGAGCCTGCGGGGCTTCGGAGCGACACCGGTCGAGCGGCTCGCCTTCGCGGGCCTGCCGGAGGGCACGCGGCGGACGCGCGCGGACTGGATCTACCGGAAGATCGAGCGCCCGGAGCTCCAGCAGCCCGTCGCGAAGATGCCACTGGTGCGGCTCGATCCCCCGCAGGTCGCCGCGGCGACGGTGGCGGTGCTCGCGCTCCAGGAGCCGGGGTGGCCCCATGTCCGGGCGCACGAGCCGCCAGCGGCCCCAGTGCTGCGCGGCGAGGTCGGCGTGCTGTTCGACCGCTTCCGGTGCCTGAGCTGCCATCAGCTCGGCGGGGTCGGCGGGACGGTGAGCGGCGCCCCCCTCGACCGGGAGGGCTCGAAGGTGGAGGCCGCGTGGGTGGAGCGCTTCCTGCTCGCGCCGGACACGATCCGGGTCGGGCAGCAGGAGCGCATGCCGCACCTCGGGCTCCGCCCGGAGGAGGCGCAGGTGCTGGCGCAGTGGATGACGCTGGTGCTGCGGGACGACGCCATCCCGACCGAGGCCCCGGCTGGGGGAGAGGCGGCACGCGGGGCGGAGCTCGTCGAGACGCTCGGCTGCCGCGGCTGCCACCCCATCGACGGCAAGGGGGGCTACGTGGGGCCGGATCTCGTCCGGACGGGGGCCCGGCTCCGGGCCGGGTGGGTGTACGGGCTCCTGCGGACGCCGGCGCTCATGCGGCCGGAGGTCCTGCACCCCGACTGGGGGCTCGGCGAGGCAGACGCTGCGTCGGTCGTCGCGTACCTGAAGGGGCTCGCGCCCCCAGTGGAGGTGGAGCCATGAGGTGGAGCGCGCCTGTCGTGGCGCTGGCCATGGTCGCGGCAGGATGCGGGGAGCCGCCCTGGGCCGCGCCCCCCGCACCGACGGGCCTCGTGGACGGGGCGCTGGCGGCGAGTCCGCGCCAGCCAGGCGCCGCCACGTGGCAGCGGCACTGCGCGATCTGCCACGGCGCCTCGGGAGCCGGTGACGGCTTCAACGCGTCGCTGCTCGCCGTCCCACCGCCGACGGCCGCGGTGCTGGCAGCCCGCGGCGAGGGGCTGGCGGCCGCCATCGGGGAAGGCTCGGCGGCACGGGGCGCCTCACCGCTGTGCCCGCCCTGGGCCGGCGTCCTCGACCGCACCGAGGTGGCGGAGGTCGTGGAGCACGTGAGGCGCCTTGCGGACCCCGCGCGCTGACTTGATCGATGGATGGACGCGGCGCGGCGCAGGGAGCGCGGCGCCCACAGGCCGCCAGGAGACCCTGGCCGAGGAGAGGTTCATGAGGATGCGTTGGATCGGCGCGGTGATCGGAGCAGCGCTCGCGTGCTGGGGCTGTGAGGCAGGGCACGGGGCGGACGCCCACGGGTCGGGGCACACGGAGCATGGCGACGGCCACGAACACACGGACGGCCACGAACACACGGACGGCCATGAGCACATGGACGGCCATGAGCACATGGACGGTCACGAGGGCATGGACGGACACGAGGGCATGGACGGCCATGACCACATGGACGGACACGAAGGCATGGACGGCCATGACCACATGGACGGACACGAGGGCATGGACGGCCACGATGGTGCCGGAGGAGGCCCGATGGATCAGGACGCGCCAGGCTCCGGCGGCGGCGGAAGCGGGAGCGACGCCGGACCCACCGTGGACTCGACCAACGGCAAGCCGGACACGAACTCTCACGGTCACCCCTGACGGGGGCCGCGACCTCCCGCTCCTCGCACCTCGACGACCTGGCACCACGTCCTGGCGTGGCCGACGGTGAGCTCCCAGGCAGAGGTCTCAGCCCGGCCGAGGGCGTGGGGACCGACGAGCCCGCGACGGAGGCCCCGCTCTGCCGGAAGGTCTCCACGCTCTGTGCGCTCATCGCGGAGAACGTCCGGCTCCGAGTCTACTCCCCGCGACCTGGCGAGACCCAAGTCTCAGGGACTCCATACCGCGTGAACGGATACCAGTACACGATGTCCACGACGACGCAGGTGTCATAGGCATCGACCGTCAACACAATCACGAGGTCTCGCCGGGCCGCAAGCACGGATACAGCGGTGGGCGGATGGGCAGGTCGTTTCGGCACCCGCAGACGCCTCCGCTGCCG
>BTVJ01000155.1:0-8165 GCA_045863395.1 Myxococcales bacterium | reverse complement strand
CTCAACAGGCTGAACCCGCGCATCTTCCAGTCCACCGGGTTCACCCCGGCAGCGGCGACCTGGACGCGCACCTCGTCGGGGCGCAGGGGGCGGTCAGGCAGGTCGGCCCACGCCAGGGGTGTGGAGGCCGAGCGGGAGACGAGCGCTCGCATGGGGTCCTCCGGGTGCTCTGGGATGGGCGACCATACCCCAGCGGCGCCGGGCGGGCAACCGCGCCTCAGCACCCGCGAGTGTGGGCCGGTCGAGGGCGGTGGGGGCGTCCTGGCAGGGTCGGGCGCGGCCGGGCTTGGTGGTTGCCGTCCGTGGGTGTCATCTCGCGGGCGGCCGGATGGGGCGCCTCCCTCTCGTCACCAGGTCTTCTGGTTCGTGATTCGACACTCGAGGATGTAGTCCGCCGCGCACGCCCGCACGGATGCAGGCGTGGTCGGATCCCAGCTCACGCCCGCGTTCAGGTACATGAGCGCATTGGGCCCAGCTTTGAGGTTCGTCAGGCTCAGGACGCACAGGCCTCCGTCGCCGACACCCTGGCACAGCGCCTGCTTGGAATAGGACCAGAGCGCGGGGATGTCGTAGACCGTGTACTGCAGCTCGATGCGACGCTTCACGTTCGTCGGGTAGGTCCCCGCGGGGGCCCGCGTGCGGCACATGAGGTACCCATCGGAAGGGTACGCCGGTGCGCTGCACACGCCGGGGGCGACACACACGATCTTGTCGGGATCGCCACTCAAGACATAGAAGTCGCAGACCTTTGGGTCTACGGTCCCCGGGAAGATGCACGCCTTGGCAGAGCGGTAGAACCAGTCCTTGTCGGGGGACGAGTGGAGGTTGCGAGTGACTGACCAGTAGTCGATGGTCTTGTACTCGAACGACGGGACAGCCCCCTCCAACATGGTCTCGTTCGGCTCGTCCTCATCCGGCTTCGGGAACGGTCCCCACTCGTCCACGCTCCCGTCGCAGTCGTCGTCGAGCCCGTTGCACTTCTCGGGCCCAGGGGCCTTCGTCTGATTGCACCGGGTGCCTCCGTTGCCGTCGCAGGCCACGGCGCCCTCGGCGCATACCCCGTACTCGCCAAGGACCGCGCACGGCGACCCGAGGCCGAGCCCCTCGTCCGTCTCTCCGTCGCAGTCGTCGTCCTTGCCGTTGCACAGCTCGACCTTGCTGATGAGCTCCTTGCAGACGAGCCCCGTTCCCGCGGCATTGCAGACGAGGAAGCCCATGGCGCACTTGTCCTCGTCGGGGCCATCGCACACTGTCCCCTTCAACGGGAACGTCTCGTCGACGGCCCCGTCGCAGTCGTTGTCCGCGCCGTCGCAGATCTCCTCGCCGCCGAAGGTCGTGGGGCCGTCTGTGCACTTCGTGGTCGTGAGACCGTTGCAGACCACCACCCCGTCGGCGCACAGGTCGTCGTCGGGGCCATCACAGGGCGTGCCGGGTACCCCGAAGGGCGGGAACGGGCCCTCGTCCACCAGGGCGTCACAGTCGTCGTCCTTCCCATTGCACAGCTCGACCGCCCCCGGCGCCACAGCCGGGTCGCCATCGTCACAGTCGCCGGAGATCGTCGCGTAGCCCTGGCCGAGGACGTAAGGGCAGGCGCACACGGGAAGGACCCACCCCACCCCCGCGCCGTAGCCGTCGCCGTCGGAGTCGACGTAGGCCAGCTTGCACCCCGGCACGAGCGTCTTCGAGGGGATGTTGATGTCGAACGGTCCGATGTCTTCGTCCGTGGCGCCGTCGCAGTCGTTGTCCTTGAAGTCGCACGCCTCCACGGCGCCCGGGTAGACGGTCTCGTCGAACGGGGCGCAGTCGAGCTCGTCCGGGGTGCCGTCCCCGTCGTCGTCCGGATCGCACGGATCTCCCTGCCCGTCGCCGTCGAAGTCGAGCTGGTCCGGGTTGAACACGAAGGGGCAGTTGTCCGCCTCGTCGCCCAGGCCGTCACCATCCGAGTCCACCAGGAGCGCCTCGCATTGACCATCGCCGTTGCACGCGGAGCCCACCCCGCAGGTGCCGCAGGGCGATCCGCAGTCGTCGGTCCCGCAGACCTTGGCGCCGCAGCCCGGGTTGCAGTCAAGGAGGCAGGAGCTGCCGTCGCAGATCGGCGTGGCCATGGGGCAGGTGCCACAGAGGTTGCCGCATGCGTCCACCCCGCACACCTTCCCCTCGCAGGAGGAGACGCACGTGCCTGAGCAGGTCCCGGGCGCCAGGGCCTTCACGGTGGCGGCGAGGGCTGAGCACGCCGGGAGGCTGCACAGCACTGGGAACAGCACAGGCGCGTCCGTCGTCCCGCAGCCTTCCATGGCGTAGGCATCGAGCAGCGCCGCCTCACACTCTGGGTGCTGGGCGACGACGGGGCAGGCCAGTATGGGCGTCGTGGGCAGGTTCAAGACGTCGCCGCACTCCTCCAAGACGCAGAGGCAGGTGGGGGTGGCGAGGCAGCCCGTCAGCTCGCACTGGCCGCTCGCGCCACAGACGGCTCCGGCTCCACACGTGCCGCAGAGTCCGCCGCACCCATCGTCGCCGCACTCGCGCGTCGCGCAGTCCGGCACGCACGCCGAGCAGTTGCCGTCCGCCTCACAGGTGTCGGCCGGCCCGCAGGTGCCGCAGATCCCTCCGCACCCGTCTGGCCCGCACTGCCTGCCGTTGCAGTCCGGCGCGCACGCGCACCAGCCCTGCGCCAGACACACCTGCCCGGCGGCGCAGGTCCCGCACGAGCCGCCGCAGCCGTCGGTGCCGCAGCCCTTGCCGCCGCACGCCGGGCTGCAGGCGCACTGCCCCTCCGGGGTGCAGCCCTGGCCCGTCGGGCAGGTGCCGCAGCTCCCCTCGCAGCCGTCCCACCCGCACACGCGACCGGCGCAGCTCGGGACGCACGTGGGACAGACACCCGACGGCAGGCACGCGGCGCCATCTGCGCAGCCGCCGCACGAGCCACCGCAGCCGTCGGGGCCGCACTGCTTGCCGTCGCAGGACGGCTCGCAGGCCAGACACTTCCCACCCACGCACGACGCTGCTGGTCCGCAGGATCCGCACGAGCCTCCGCAGCCGTCCGAGCCGCACTCCTTGCCTGCGCAAGACGGGGCGCAGCCTCCGGTGCAGGCGTCCCACTCCGCCTTGCAGTGCGTGAAAATGCACTGCAGGTCCCCCGACGGGCAGCTCGTGGTGACGCACCACCCGACGGCATCGTAGGCCGCCTTCGCACCAGGCGCGGCCCCACCATAGCAGAGCTCTGCGCAGGCCACGGACTCGCCACACGGCCCATAGCACTCGATGATGTCGAGGCAGGTGTCCAGCGGCGGCAACCCACACGTGTCGCCACCACACAGATACGGCGCAGCGCACACCCCGCACACTCCGCCGCACCCGTCGTCTCCGCAGTCCTTGCCGTCGCAGTCTGGAGTGCAGGTCGAGATGTCCTGCAAGACGTCGCCCGCATCGGGCCCCGGTCCTCCCGCGTCCACGGGGGGCTCGACGATGTCCACCGGGGGCTCGACGATGTCGACGGGGGGCTCGACGATGTCCACCGGGGGCTCGACAATGTCGACGGGGGGCTCGACGACGTCCCCGGGCGGCTCGGATATGTCCACCGCTGGCTCGGTAGAGTCACCCGGGGGCTGTGACGTGTCCGGCAGCGTCTCCGATGTGTCGGGTACCGGCCCCGAGACGTCGGCCGGCGGCGCGGTGGCGTCCTGCCCGTCCGCGGTCTCGCCCTGGCCTGCGTCGAGGGAGCCCGAATCGACGCCCAGCTCCTCTCCGCTGCCCCCAGATGGGCCGTCGTCGGCGCACGCGGTCGCGAAGGCGAGCAGCGACGCCAAGATCCACCACCTGACCAGTCTCTCTCCCGAGCCCCTTCGCCATCCGCCCGTCGGTCTGACGGCATGCTGATGGGTGATCAAGCCCACCGGGCTCCACTTCGTCATCGGGGACCTCCTTCGCGGCAGAACATGGCGCCAGAATTCAGACATCAGCAGTTGTTACCCCAATAGTCGCCGTGCTCCGGGCGCCCTGTCAAGGAGCTTCCGCGGCGGCGCCTCCCCCCTAAGCCCCTGTGCGCGAGCGTCGCGGGCTTCTCGCTCCACGCGGCCCGTGCCGTTGCGGCCGACGACCGTCCCAGCCTGCCCCACCGGACACAGACACGCCCGACGAAACAACCGCAGCAGGTCCGAGGTCGCCCGAAGCAGGCGTAGCGCCCTCCGGCCTGACCCCGACTCCGCGAAGCCTGCCCGCAGGATCGTCCCCCCACGCCAGCCCTCTCCCACCCCGGAGACGCCTTTCATGGGCGGCGCTGCTCCTCCGGACGCTCGACGTGGACGTGCTCACCTGCGCGCGGTGCGCGACCCCGATGGTCCTCCTCGCCTTCCTGACAGACCCCAGGGTCGTCAAGCGGATCCTCACACACCTCGGACTTCCGACGGCCCCACCGCCCCTCGCGAGGGCCCATGATCTCCAGCCCGCATTCGAGGGGGCCCCAGACTGGACGGACGACCTCCCATGCTCTCAGGTCCTACACGATGGTCCCGAGGCTCCCGCCGGCCGCGGTCCACCGCGAGCCCCGCAGCGCCGCGTCCCTGCTGTCCCAGGCGCAGCCGTCGTCCAGCCCTGCTGAGTCATCAGCCCACCGTCGACCCCATCGCGGCCGGGCGCCACGACAGATCCGCCCGCTTCGACCCGTCGCCCCGCACAAAACTACCCACTACAAGCCGCCAGAGCCCGTGGCGCCCACCGCCCGATGGACGCCCCTGACCGCAGCGCCCCCGCCAACCCTCCTCCGGCCTCCTCTCCCACGCAACCCACCCCCCGTGTACCCGCCTCGCGCTCCCGAAGCCGCGATGAAAGTTCCTATCCGCCGCGGCATGCGGCGAGCCCATCGGGATCCAGAGGCTCCGCGCGCGGCCAGAGGCGTGCTTCTGCCTCGGGTGCCAGGCGTCCCGCGACCGGTGAAGGCGCCGGTCCGCGGAGGCCCGGTGCGCCGACCCGACCGCTCGCGGTCGCCCCGGGGGGGGGCGGCAGGGTCCTCGGTGTACAGGCCCCGGCGACGCACCCACGTTGACGGCTTGCCCTCCGCACGGCACTCTCGTCGAGAGGGGCCCCGGACGGGAGGCAGAGGAGGGTGCGATGTCCCAGGCACGACAGCGGCGGTGCTCGGAGGCCGAGTATCTCGAGTCAGAGCGGCGGAGCCCCGTGCGGCACGAGTATCTACGAGGCGCTGTGTTCGCCATGGCCGGGGCCAGCGCCGTGCACAACCTGATCGCCTCCAACGTGCTGCGGGCCCTCGGGAGCGCCATCGAGCACCGCCCATGCATCGCGTTGGGCAGCGATCAGCGGATCCACGTGGACGCTACGGGCCTCTACACCTACCCGGACGTCTCCGTCGTCTGCGGCCCCCCCCAGTTCCACACGGCCGATCCCCTCTCGATCACCAATCCGGTGCTCCTCGTGGAGGTGCTCTCCGCGACCACCGAAGACTACGACCGCGGGGCGAAGTTCGCCCACTACCGGGCGATTCCGTCGCTCTGCGAGGTCCTCCTCGTCGCGCAGGACGAGGTGCGGTTCGACCACTACAGGCGCCTCGATACGGGACAGTGGCTCCTCACGGAGCTCCGGAGCGGCCTCGTGGACCTCCCGTGCCTCGGTGTCTCCCTGGAACTCACGGCGGCCTACGCCAAGGTAGAGCTGCTCGAGGGGCCGGCGGCGGCCGGCGGCTGACCCCCGGTAGCCCCCCCGGTGGTTCTTCGTGATCTCCCGCGCAGCCCGGTCCACGACCCGACACTCTCTTCGGAGCCGGTCCCAGGACGCGTGGCTCGACGCTGCAAAGTTGGTTGTGCCCCCGCGGACCGGCGGGCTACGATGGCCCGTCCACCATGGGAGACCCATCGGCATGACCGACGCGACACCGCTCTTCGACCCCACGGCACGGCGGATCCCAACCACCACCCTCGAGCGGCTCGCGGCCTTCGCCCGCCAGTGGAGCGGCCAGGAGGGCACCGAGCAGCAGCTCTCCCAGTCGTTCCTGAACGGCCTGTGCGACGCGCTGGGCACACCACGCCCCTACGCCAGCGACCAGTACACGGTCGAGGACTACTGCTTCGAGAAGCGCGTGGATGTGCCGGACCGGAGCGAGCGCGGCCGCATCGACCTCTACAAGCGCGGCGGTTTCGTGCTGGAGGCCAAGTGTGGCCGGAACACCGCTGCATCACCGGGATCTGCACCCGTTCGCGGCGGAAAGCGCTACATCGAGTACATCCAGAGCGCCTACCTGGACCAGGCAAAGGTCTAACCCCTTCCCCGCCCCGACCGGGGCCTTGCGCGCCGCCGTGGCGGAGCTGGGCGAGCGCCTCGACGCGCACCGCAAGCAGGCCCAGGCGCGCAGCCCCAAGGCGACGCTGACCGCGATGTACAACCTGCTGGCGAGGCACCGGGCGCGGGAGCCGTTCACGCCGGCAGAGCGGGCGCTCCACGTACAGATCGGGACCGACGAGCTGCGGCGCCTGCACGACGCGCTGGACCGCGCGGTCCTCGAAGCCTACGGCTGGCCCCCCGACCTGAGCGACGACGACCTGCTCGCGCGCCTGGTCGCTCTGAACGCTGACCGCGCGGCAGAAGAGAGCGCGGGCCTCGTCCGCTGGCTCAGAGCGCCCGCCACCGAGAAGGCGAGCCAACCCGCCTTGGCGCTGGAGGAGGAGGCGGCGGACGCTGAGGGCCCCCTCCCGTGGCCAGCCCACCCCCTCGACCAGCTCGCCGACGTGCTGGCCCTCCTGCGATCCACGACGACGCCGCTGGACGTGGAGTCGGTCTCCGGCCGCTTCAAGCGGGCCCCGAGGAGGAGAGTCTCCGACCTGCTGAGCCGCCTGGAGAGAAGACGCCTCCTCGTTGCGGACGACGATGGTCGCTACCGAGTGATCGCATAGACCCCACAGACGGACAGGAGCTGGAGATGACTCGGACACTCCTCATCGCGTGCATGGCCGTGACAGCGTGTTCCGGCACAGAGCCAGCAGCACCACGCGCACCGGCCCCAGGCGCGCCGGTCCCCTGCGAGCGACACGTCCAACGCGCCGACTTCGGTGAGACGTGGCCGTTCACCGTCGAGAGCAGCACTCTGCGCTGCGAACCACCGAGCGTCGTCACCTTCAGGTCGAACGCCGCGACCTACGCGCTGAACGGAGTCGCCGGCAATGCGGCCAGCAGGCGTGGATGGAAGAGGGTCGACGCCATCTGGGCAGTCGACGAGGCCCTGAAAAAGGCCCTGTTCGCCGAAGACGGTGGCTTCGTCCCGCGCATCGACATGTCCCCGATGATCGATGCGGCTTTGGCGCTCTGCGAGTAGCGCTACTGGCACCTGCCTCGCTGCGGGTCCGCTCTGTCGAGAGCACCTTGGGCTCGTCGGGCGCCTGGGTCGCCGCCCCGGCGAGCAGGGCGGTGGCGAGCACGGGGCGGCTCCGCCCGACCTCAATCGAGGCGGCGCTTCGGGCCGTCAGGGCCAGCAGGCGCCGCGCCGCAGCGTCGGGCGTGGCCAGCGCCTCCCAGCGCAGGGGCGCCGCCTGGGCGTCGGTGACCCCCGACCCGTCCGCGCCCTCCTCGAAGGCTCCGTCGGGCGCGAGGGTGTGCAGATGGCGCGAAGCTGGCGCTCCACGAACGAAGGCACGTCGCCCGCCTCGCCGCGGGCCTGTTCGAGGACGGTGTCGAGGGGATCCCGCAGCACTCGGACCATCGGGGAGCCCTGGGTGTCGCGCGGTTGGTCGCCGGAAGGGGAGGCGAGCCGTGGGACGGCCCGCACGCACCATGCCAGGCGCCCGTAGTCGCCGCTCGGCCGCACCAGCGCTCGTCCCGACCGTGATCGAGGCGACGGGAGCGGCCTGGTGTTTCGTCCCACGCTGGGACGCTGGGACTCCCCTGGGAGAAGCGCTCGGAGTGGGCCATGTAGTCTGGAGCCTGGAGCCCGGCGAGGCGCATGCTCGCGGGCGCCGCCAGACCCTACCGACGACGCCCGGCAGGCTTCCCGCGTGCTCTTCGAGCAGTCACGGTACATCGAGCGCCGCCAGACCCCGAGCGGCTCGTTGACGACACGGTGGCAGCCTGGGAGGGAACCCCGGGAGCCGAGGCAGCGCTGTGGCCGCGGCTCAGGCCTGGCCGCTCGCGACGAGGATGACGCGCAGCGCGAGGCCGCCGGTGAG
>BTVJ01000154.1:0-8228 GCA_045863395.1 Myxococcales bacterium | reverse complement strand
GTGGCGGTGGCGGTGGCGGTGGTGGCGGTGGCGGTGGCGGTGGCGGTGGTGGCGGGGAGGGATGGGGAAAGGCAGACGACGGGGGAGGGGGCGGGCAGCAGGGCACGGGAATGCCGGACTGGGCATCTCGGGGCGGTGCGCTCACTGGCGACGGGTCCGGCTATGAGCAGCATGTGTCGCGGTGGCAGGGCGGCTCAGGCAACGTCGACCCAAAGAACCCTTTCGCCTACCCAACGCAGCCGAACTACGGTCCGGCGCCGAACCCGGCGCAGTCGTACATCGACGAGATCACCCGGCTCCAGGGCCAGGTTGGCGAGACCTACAACACGGGCTGGATCGACAACGCGCTCAAGATGCAGCTCGCGGACATGGCCAACCAGCAAGCCGCTGGCGAGATGCGCATCAACGAGAACTTCGGCTCGGCGGGTCTCGGCGGGTCGGGCTTCCAGGCGTCGGACATCGCCGGCTCACAGCTCGACTACGCGATGGGCCGGCAGAGGGCCATCAGCGAGTCTGAGCGGGCGAAGCAGGAGGCCATCCGGGCGGGGCTCGCCGCGCAGCTTTCCGCGACGCAGGGCGCGGCGGGGCTCGACATACAGGGACAGCAGCTCGGCATGGACAAGTTCAACCAGAAGGTCGAGACGGCGCAGTCGGTCAAGGGCTACGGGCTCAACGGGATGCAGAGCGACCTTGCCTTGGACCCGCAGTACGGCAAGGACTTCGACGCCTACGCCTACTCGCTCGCGGCGAACCCGAACTTGGACGTGGGCCAGATGCTGGACATGCTCGCCCGGTTCACCGACAACTGGATCGCAGACAAGGGCAAGGGCCCGTTCAAGCAGGTGTAGACCATGGCGACGCCCTACTACCGAACGCAGGTGCAGCAGAAGGAGGAGCTGGAGTCCCCCGCACGGGCCGCTCTTCGCGCCCTGCTCGTGGGCGGCGCCAGCTTCATCCCGCAGGCAGCGAGCGCCTTGCTCTCGACCTCGCTTCAACCCGGCGGGACGCTTGGGGACGCGCTCTCTTCCAGCGCCTCGCTCCAGCAGCGCGCGGACAAGTCCTCCTCTGAGGCGGCGCTCAAGATGGGGCAGGCGGACTATTACGCAGGGGTCAACCCGACGGCGCTCAAGAAGTCGCGCATGACGCAGCAGACCGAGCAGCGCGGACAGGACTTCGCGAAGGAGACGACACAGCGCGGCCAAGACAAGCTGTTGGAAGGACAGGAACTTGCCGCCGACCGCGAGTTGGCCGGCAGGGAGTTCTCGCAGTACGTGCCGACGGCGGAGCGAGCAGCGAGGCGCGGGTGGGAGCCGGGGAAGGTCCGTCCGGTGAAGCAGGGTGGGGGCGGTGGGGGCGGTGGGGGCGGCGGCGTCAAGACGAGCCTGATTCCGCCCGACAAGGTGTTTCAGCAGTTCAAGGACGGCACGATCGCCCCAATCGACTTGGTGCAGCAGTTCCTTCGCGGCGACAGCGACGCTGTGAAGATCATGTTGCGCAACTACGGCGGGAACATTACCACCAACCAAGCAGAGCAACTCGCTACGATGGACGGGCGGCGCCAGTGGTTGACCGACAACAGCAAGTCTGTCGTGGCAACGCTCCAGACGGACCGTCGTGGGAACATGAGGGCCGCCTATCAGCCCATTGATCCGAGATTGGTGCAAGGACTGTGGGCTGTAGATCCGCCGCCCGTTCCAGGCCCTGCCGCGGCGGGCGGTAGCGGCGCAGATGCGCCAGTTCCGGCCGATCTGATACTTGAACCGGTTGACCTGCACGGCTCCGCTGCCACGCGGTCGCGACCGCCAGAGTTTTCCGGTCAGTCGGTGGAGATCGGTCCCGCCGCCAAGGCGGGCGAGAACACGAAGCTGGTGATCGCAAACCAGCGCATCAAGGCGCAAGATCGCATCGCGGCCATGCAGCACAGGGGAGTAGACGCAGCGAAAGACGCGCGCGTGCAGGCTTTCCAGGCCGAGGCGGCCCGCGCGAACAGCGAACTCGCTTCGCACATCCGCTCTTTCGGAGCGAACAGCCCCGCGGCGGCGCTGGCCCGCCAGAAGGTAGCGGACGCCGAAGCTCGGATCATGCAGCGCTTGGACGAGTTGGAGGCGGCACCCGCCAGGCAGGGCGTTCCGGCGCAGGGCGCTCCTGGCACGGTGCGCCAGCCGCAGGCGCAACCGGCCCCGCAAAGAGCGCAGGGCTACACGCGCGAGGAGATACAGGCGGCCATCAACGCAGGGCTGCGCTCGCCGAACCTTCTGGCGTGGGCGCAACGTTATGGGATCGCCGTGCCGGGGCAGTAAGCCATGGACCCGTTCGCTCCCCCTCCCGACATGGACCCGTTCGCCCCTCCCCCGGGCGTTGAGGAGGAGGATCCCTTTCTGCCACCCCCTCCCATGCAGGCGCAAGCGGACGATCCCTTCTCTCCCCCTCCTCCGCAGGACGATCCCTTCTCTCCCCCTCCTCCGCAGGACGATCCCTTTCTGCCGCCACCCGACGAGGGAATGTCCTGGCTCCAGGGCGTGTACCAGCGTGGACTCGAGGGCGCGGCACCGGCCATCCGAAAGCAGATGCGCGATGTGCTGCAACAGGACCTGGACGCCGCCAGAGCCTACGGGGAGGCCAGGGTCCGGGCGGCGGAGCGGGAGGCCGCGCGCCCCATGGCTGGCGTGCTTGCCGCTCATCCCGGCAGCGTTTTCCGCGCAGCGACCAAGCTTCCTGTCGAGGACACCCTGCCCGTGGCCGAGGTCCTTCGCGCGATCTTCCCCGAGCAGTCGGAGCGGTGGACGCAGGAGCGGATGCCGGCGGCACTCCATCGTTCCGCCGTGCTGCGACGCGAGCTGTCCGCGTTGGCCCCCGGGCAGACCGGCGCAATCGGCCAAGTTTTTCACGGCAACCCGTCCGGCGACGAGCGCTTACGAGAACTCCAGCGCCTGGACGCGGCGACGCAGGCGATGACGGTAGGGTTCGGCTACCCGCGCGTGGAGACGGGCGCCTTCGCTCATGGCACGAGCCCCGCGATTCGCAAGTACACACAGCGCGCCGCGCCGGGGCCGGGCGTGCCCCCTCCCGGGGGCGGCATCCTAGACCCGGAGCGGAACACGGCCGCGCAGATGATGGGGTTGGGGGCGACGTTCCTTGAGCGCTTGAAATCGGAACCCTTGGCGCTCGCCGGCGACGTGGCGACGGGCGCGGGGCGCGGACTCGTGGAGGTGGTGACTGCGGTTCCGATGATCGTCGGGTCGGTGGTAACGGACTTCGGGCCTCCGCTGCTCCGTGACGTGGTGCGCACCACTGGCGCAGGTGAATTGCTCAACGAGACGCTGGGCCTATCCCTGCCCACGGGGATGCCGGGCGAGTCGGGAGCCGTGTTACAGCGAGCATTGGCGGTCATGGGGGAGCAGGTCGGACACTCCACGGCCGACACGGTGCGAGACTTCTACAACCCGGACACCGGCGAGATCGGGAGCTTCCGGCAGGCACAGCGCAACCTTGTGGAGACGGCGCTGAACGTGTCTGTTGGGCTCCAGGGCGTTCGGGGGGTGGCGAGCTTGGGGGCTGGGGTGGCGAGGGGAGCGGGGGCCGCGAACGTTGTGGCGCACGCCGTCAGTGGGAGCGCCGCTCCGGCCCGGGGCTTCGCCGCAGGCGCAGAGGCCACCGCACGAGCCCTGGAGGCGGTAGGGCGCGCGGCCAACCTGGCTTCCGCTGGCATCGAACCCTTCACGGCCACCGCTAGGCTCGTCATGGGCGGGGCGAAGATGACATCGGAGGCGTCGGCGGTGCTCAACGGCCTGCCCGCGGTGGAGGGGCCGCGCCGCCTTCGAGCAGCATGGGCCGCGCCGTCCGAGCTGATGAGCATCCCCATCACAGTGGCTCGGGAGCAGATGGCTCGGCTTGGTGAGTCCGTGGACTCTGCCATCAGCAGCGTGCGGACGACAGCTTGGCACGAGATTCAGAAGCGGGACGCCCGGCTGGCCAAGGAGCTGCTCAAGGCGGAACGGCTGCACAAGGGCATCCCAGAGCAGCACGCCCGCCGAGTCGAGGAGGTGTTGCGCGAGACGAACCCGGAGTTGCAGTTCTGGATGCGGCGCAAGGACCCGGAAGCGTGGGGCGGGGAGTACGTGCCAGACCACGCTATCCTGGCGGCGCATGGGATGCGGCGTGTGAGGAATGCACAGGGCGGGTTCGAGACGATACCGCTCACAGCGCAGGAGCAGGCTGCACTTCGAGCTTCGCTGCCTCCCGGCTGGCTCGACGACGTGCGGGCGGAGTTTTCGCCGGAGCTGCTGATGAGCGGCGACGTGCGGGGCGTCTATCGCGTGGGCTCGCCCGACGCGCGCCAGCCGAGCTACGTCAGCAACAACGTTGTCAACCTGGACCCGGCCCTGCCCTTCGCCGCAGAGGCCCGGCTCGAGCTAGTCCGCGCGGGCGCGCAGGCTGTGAGGGAAGGGCTGCTCGACGAGGCGGTGTTCTACTCCCGCATCGGGGAGTATCTGCCCGACCTCTATCGGCAGTGGAGCGCGGCCTACACGCAAGCCATGGGCATGTCACCCGTGGAGGGCGCGGTCAAGCTGTCGCCGAACGTGCTGCGCATCGTGGGCTCCCGCTTCCGCAAGGGGGAGTGGAAGCACCTTGCGGCGACGGACCGAGAGATGAACGGGATGATCCGTGACGCTCGGTTCGTGCTCGGCAAGGGGCTCGCGGACATCCACCTGGACATCGAGAACGCGCGGCTGTTCCGGGTGCTGCGACACGCGACGCTCGACGACGGAGCGCCGCTCGCCTCGGCTCACCGCACGCTGCGTCATGACACGGAGTTGCGCGCGCTGCGCACCACGTCCAGGTATCAGGGAGGCTCGCGCGGGTTTGGGGCGCTGGAAGGAATGTTCGTGCCGCGCGAGGTGGGGCAGTACCTCCGCGGGATGCAGGAGATTCCAGGAGCCATCGGTCGCTTCCACGACAAGTGGCTGAACCGCTGGAAGTGGGGAAAGACGGTCGCCAACTACGCTGGACACGTTCGGCAGTGGGTGGGCAACGCCGTGCGCGCCGACATGGCCGGCTCCAACCCGGTGCTCTACCCGGTTGCGCACGACGCCTACAAGGGGGCGTGGGGCGAGCTTGCGGGCCAGAGGGGGGCCTACTTCGAGCAGTACCTGAACGCGGGCGGAGTCGGCGTCGACACGATGGGTATGTCGCTGAACCGCTCTCTGGAGGCCCTGGCTCGCAACGACCCATTCGTGATCGCAGCCGGCAACGCGCCGTCCTTGATGCCCTTGGCGGCACTCAGCGCAGCGGCAGAGCTCGCAGCCCTTGGGGTGAAGGGCGCGCGCCTGGCCGGGCCCATCCGGCGTACAACCGCCCGAGTCGTTGACGCCGCGCGAGCGGTCGGGCGCAAGGTCGGAAGGCCACTGGCCAACGCCGGCCGCAAGGTGATCGACGCGCACGGCGCTGCTTGGCAGTTCGGGGACAACTACTTCCGTTACGTCCGCTTCAAGCACATCACCATGTTGCAGGAGGAGTTCGCCAGGACGGGGGTGATCACTCGCGAGATGCGCCGGAACCTGGGGGCGGACGCGGAGAGGGTGTTGAGGGCCCGCGGAGCAGACAAGGGCCTGGAGGCGATGCGCGAGGCGAAGCGGATCGCTGGGGACTATCGCGACTTGTCGTCTGCAATCCGCGTGGTGCGCCGCAACGCGATCCCGTTCGTCGGGTACTCCTGGCAGGCGTGGCCTGAGATGGCCCGCTTTCTTCGCGAGCATCCGTTGCAGGCGGCGGCCTACCAGCAGACGTTCCAGGGGCTCCAGTGGTTCTCTGCGCTGGAGGGGGCGCCGCCAGAGGAGATTGACGCGCACCTGGGGGAGATGGACCGGCTCGGCCTGTCGCGTTGGTCGAACCAGGGGAGCATCTTCAGGGGCAGGCGTGACGTGCCGGTGGAGGGTGGCGGGGTGACGCCACAGCATGAGTACCTGGCGGGGGCTTACTACGGCCCTGCTGGGGGCGCTATCTCCGGTGGCGGGGTGGCTGGCGACTCGATCCCCTACGCCCTCGGTGGCATCGGTCACCCGCTCGCTGCGTTCGCCAACGTGCATTCCAATCGGGACAGCACGACGGGGAAGGACATCGTGCCCGGTGGCAAGCCCGGCTTCTTCGACTCGGGCACGACGGGTGACGAGTGGGGGGACTACAAACTGCCCTACCTCGCGCGCCAGATCCTGCCGGAGAATCCCGCCGTGCCTGGTTCGCGAGGATGGCAGAAGATCTCGGCGGCGCTACAGGGCAAGGGCGACTGGCGCCAGCGCATCCGTACCTTGCCGGAGGTGACGGCGGACGTGCTCGCCGGCTACCGCACGGACCTGGTGGACATCGGGGCGGGTGAAGATGAGATCGCGCGACGGGCGGGCGAACTGCACGAGAGCGTGGAGACGCGCCAGAGAGACGACCGGCGCGGGCAGAAGCAGATCAAGACGGACGAGGAGTACGAGCGCGAACATGCGTTGATTGAACAGTGGCAAAGCCGTACTGTGCGGGAAGCCAGGGCACGGGCCAGAGCCGCTCAAGCCTTGAGAGACGCATACTTGGAGGCCAACCGATGAGCATCCGACAGCCCACGCAAGTAGTCGAGGCGGTCTCGGCCAGCGCCGCGGGGACGATCACGTTCGACATCGCCATGAAGGGGCACGGCAAGGTCCGTGTCCACTTCAAGGCGACGGACGACGGCGACGGGGGGAGCTACAACTACACCGTCAAGTACGTGCCCAAGGGCATGGCGGCGCGCGCCTTCACCCCCGCCATCGCCGGCACCCTCACCGTGGGCGGTGCGGTGGACGCGACCGCTGAGATCAACGAGCCGTATGAGACAATCCGCGTCGCCATCGACACGAACACCTGTCTCGCCACAGTTGTCTACGAGGTTCATCCCTAGGAGGAGGTGTGTGATGCGAAGGGTACTCTCGGTCCTTGTGATGCTCTCCCTGCTCGTTGCCACCGTGGCATCGGCGCAGGTCTCGTCCTTCCCAGTGACAACCGCCGTGACCGTTCTGTCTGGGGCGGGCGCTCCATCTGCTGGCGCGTGGCGCAAGGGGGATCTGACCCTCGACACGTCCGGGGTGCTGCGCATCTGCACGGTGGCCGGCACCCCCGGAACGTGGGTTGTCGTGGTTGGCGGCTCCACGTCTGACACCGGGACCACGAGCAACGCCTACACCTTCAACTCGGACGCGACCATGACCACGGTCGAGAACGTCACCGTGACGTTCAAGGCGGGTGACGGTTTCGTGCTGTCTACTCTGACGGCTCTGCTGAACCCGACCACGGATGTGTTCTCTCTGTCTCTCCCCGGCGGGTCCTTCCTGCTCGGGCAGAACGTGGCGACCAACGGCAACCTGGTCACCGTCAACGCGGACGCCACCGGAGTAGCTCCCGAGGCGGCGGGCGTCGCGCTGCTGACCAGTACCATGGGTAGCGTCGCCACGATGCGGCTACAGGCAAGCGTGGCCGGGACAGCGGGCCTCGCCTACTGGATTGACGATGTGGCGGGCGCGGAGATGGCGCCGACCTTCATCGTCGGCAAGCCGGGCGACTTCTCCGACGTGTCCGACAACGTGGGGGCCACCATCCTGTTGCGCGGGCATCTGAACGGAGACGCGGTGGACACGGCCAACGAAGGGACCATCGCGCTCGGCACGGACGAGCGCCTGACCCTGGCCGCGACTGAGGGTGTGTACGCCGGTGGCGTGCTCCTCAAGAGCGGGCTTGTAGACGGCGTGAACGTTGGGGCCCTCTCCGGGGCCCTCATCAACACGTCATGCGCCGCCGCGGATACCTTCTGGGGGTGCACCGCTGATGACACGGTGGACATTCGCTCGGCCGCTCAGGTCAAGACGAGCCTGGGCCTGGACTCGACGGCGGTCTACATGCCCGCAGCCGTCGCCGTGGACGGCACCATGGACACCGTAACCTCCGCGGCGGCGGCCTACGATCCGACCAACCGCGGCACCTTCCGCCGGCTCACGGCCGGCGACAACAACAAGACGGGGCAGCAAGTGTGGGTCTGGCGCGTGCCGCCTGACTTCGCCGGCTGGTCCACGGTGTCCCTGGCGGTCGGCAACATCTGGTCAGACGCCACGGGCAACAACGCTGGGGTTCTCACGGTGATCGACACGGCGGGGGCTACCATCGTCTCGCAGGTGATCACGGCGAGCGCCAGCTACCAGACCACGCAGATCGCCGCG
>BTVJ01000153.1:0-8326 GCA_045863395.1 Myxococcales bacterium | reverse complement strand
CCCAGGGGAACGTGAGGACCCACTGCCGGTAGGGGGCGTCGGGCAGGAGGCGGTCCACCAGATCGGCGGCCGTATCCGCGGCGGCGGGCCGGATCCGCTGTGGTTCGGGCGCGCCGATCGGGGCTTCGACAAGGTCAACAAGTCCGTGTTCGGCGACTACGAGCCCATCGAGGGAGACTTCGACGACGACGGCTGCAGCGACATCTTCTGGTACGCCCCCGGGTCCATCGACGACTCGATCTGGTACTTCGCGCCCGACAAGACCTACATGATCGAGCCCGTCACCGTGAACGGCACCTACCGCGTGACCAGTGGAGACTTCGACGGAGACGGGCACAGCGACATCATCTGGCACCAGGCGGGCGATGCTCCGGACGCCCTGTGGTGGGGAAGCACCCGCGGCAACTTCACGAAGCAGAGCAAGACCGTCAACGGCGACTACACCCCCTTCTCGCTGGATCTGGACGGCGACGGGCGCGACGAGATCTTCTGGTACGGCGCTGGCCACAGTGCCGACGTCGTCTGGGACGTCAGCGCGTATCGCAACGTCTACTCGCGGTCGGAGACGGTGAGCGGCTACTACTCGCCGGTGGCCGGCGACTTCGACGGTGACGGCAGGGACGACGTCCTGTGGTACGCGCCGCTCTGATCCCGGCCGGGTAGCCTGTCTCCTCCTCGTCCCCCCTGCCGATCTCCTCCTGAACCTGCCCAAGCCCGTCCCCCGAGACCGCTCACTCCCCCGTGGCCCCGCGCGGCTAGCCCAGGCTCCGTCACGGCTTGCGGAACACGAGGAACGACTGGTACGGGAGCAGGTCAGCCTCGTCCGCGTCCAGGACGAGCCCCGCGTCCGACACGAGCTTCTCGAGGGCCGCGCGCGGGATCTTCATCGCCTCGGGTGGCCCCTGGGGCAGGGGACCCTCCCGGAACTCGATGAGCGCGAGACGCGCACCCCGCTTCATCTGGGCGGCGACCTTGCCGAGCCACGCAGAGCGGTCCGGAACGTGGTGCAGCACGTCGCAGATGAAGACCAGATCCGCGTCGGACGGCACGCCGGGATCGTCCGGCTTGCCGAGGACGGCCCGCAAATTGGAGACTCCGGTCGTCATCGCCGTGTGGTGGATGTGGCGCACCATCTCCGGCTCGACGTCGGTCGCGAGGACGGTGCCGCGGGGGAGCGCGCGCGCGAAGCGGAAGCTGAAGTATCCGGAGCCGGCGCCCACGTCGACGACGGTCTCGTCGCCGCTGAGGCCGAGCGCCGCGACGACGTCGTCGGGCTTCTGCCAGACGGCGCGATCCGGGCGCTCGAGGAACGCGATGTACTTCTGCACGTCCTCGAACGGCGCGAGGTGCGTGGGGTCGACGCCCTGCGCCCGGAGGGGGCAGTCGATCGGCGGGTTCGCCGGGTCGTGGGCCAACGGCATGGCGTGGGCGGCGGGCGGGGCCGAAGCGGCAGCGGGCCCGGGAAGCTCCTGGGAGGGTGCGGCCTGCGCAGCGACGGGCGGGGCTTGTACGTCAGTGGGCGCCCGGGGGGCTGCGGCCTGCGCGGCGGCGGGCGCCTGCGGAGGCGCCGGGTCCTCCGAAGCGACAGCCGTGCTCGCGGAAGGGGCGACGGCGCGCGGCGGAGCGGGCGCCTCAGGCTGCGATCCGCAGGCGGACAGGCAAGCGAGCGCTGCGAAGATCGACTCGATTCTCATGGTGTTCCCTCCACGCCCGCGGCACCGCCGCCTCGTGTGAGGCTCAGTGGCAGGCATCGAACGTCAGGTCGGCGCGGACCGTCGCCGCGCCGTCGGTGCACTCCATGCGCAGGTGGCCGTCGACCGCCCGCACCTCGTTCACCTCGGAGCCCGCGAGTGTCACGACCGCGTCGAACGTGGAGCACCGCGACGCGTCGTAGGCTCGCCCGTCGGGCGAGCCGGGCGCCCAGACGGTGACCGTCGCCGTCTTGCCGGAGCCCTGGATGCGCAGGAGCCCCGTCGCCGCGCTGCCGATCTCGGCGCCGAGGAAGGGCGGCAGGAAGGCAGCGCCCGAGCGGCAGTCGCTCGGATAGGCGTCGAACCGCCCGAGCGGATCCCCGGACGAGGAGAACACGCCATCCACCTTGGCCCACGCTTCGGAGTAGATCAGCACCCCGAGGCCCCCGGCGATCAGCACCACGATCCCCGCGATCACCAGCGCGAGCACGAGGGAGCGCCGCGGCGGATCGCCCTGGGGCTCGCCGTCGCGCGGCGCCACGAGGCCGGTGTGGCGCCGCAGATCGGCCAACTCGCGCTCGAGCGCCGCGATTCGCTCTTCTTGAAGCTCCGGGTCCCTCTGGTTCATCGCACCCTCCGCCACGCCGATGATACGCCGGTCGAAGCGGTGCGGCCATGCTGGCACGGGGGCGCGCTCAATAAATCCACGGGACGATGCGGTGGGGGACGCGGCGGCGGTACTCGGCCCAGAGAGGGCCGTACCTGGCGGCACAGCGGCGGTCGTCGGCGCGCTCCCGCGGGAGCAGGAGCGCCAGATAGTAGAGGGGGTAGAGCCAGGGCCAGAGGCTGGCCGGCCACCCCAGCGACAGGGCGAGGCCCGTCGCCATGAGGATCTCGCCCAGGTAGTTGACGTGCCGGGACACCGACCAGAAGCCGCTGCACGGCAGGGAGCGCTGCCCGTCGGTGAGCGGAATCGGCCGGATTCCGAGGAACGAGCGGGTCGGGGCGGTCTTGAACACGTACTTCTGGAGATTGGCGCCCCGCGAGAGGGCCCAGCCCACCGCGAACAGGGCGGCGCTCGCCGCGAGGAGGAGCGCCGGCGGGTGAGGGTTCGGCAGGCTGGCCGTGCCCCAGAGACCCACCGCGTAGAAGTAGGGATAGAAGACGAGGCAGCCCCAGCCGAGCTTGAAGCCGACCCGCTCGGCAAACAGATCGTAGGTGTAGAGGTGAACCCGCTCGAACGTGAGGTAGTCGACCACGAACCAGGTGAAGAGGGCGACGTGCAGTGTCACACCCGGGGAGGGGTCTGCCGCGTGGACCAGGCGGTGGTGCGCCGCGAACGAGAGGAGATTCAGCTCGAGCAGCGTGGCCCCGAACAGGTACAGGAACATCTTGGCGTCCACGCGGCCGGCGAAGCCGCGCGGGTTCTCGAGGCGCCCGAGGTAGAGGTCGGCCAGGAGCGGGCCGTTCGGAGGGGCACGTAGGACGATGGCGGCGGTGAAGATGACGCCCAGCGTGCACGCGCCGGCCAGTCCCAGCCAGCGCCAGCGCCAGAGGAGGTCCCAGGGGACGGCGCCTGCGGCGGCCAGGACCGCCCAGAGTCCGACGGTCACCACGAGCACCGCGAGGCCGTTGAGGCGGTAGCGCAGCGGCGCACCCGTCGCCGGGTCGCGGACGTAGCCGTCCACGTGACGGGCCGGCAGGGCGAGGTGCAGCCCGAGGACGAGCGCACAGACGAGCCACGGGGTGAAGAACGCGGCCAGGTGGTCGATCATGGCTCTCGCTCTCGTTGCGGGGCGCGGGCTCCGGGCGGCTCCGCGGAGGATGGTACCCTCGGCGGTGCTCCCCGGCATCGACTTCGGGCGTCGCGAGCCGACGCCCGGGGTCGCGGAGGATAGCACCTCCAGCGGTGCTTGGCAGCCCGGGACATCGGCGGGGCGATCGACGTTCGGGAGGCCTCCTGCGGCCACGGGCCGCGCACCCGTTGCAGTCCCCGGGCCGCCGTCACCCTTCGGCGCCCGGTGCCGCGATCCCCCGAGACCTCGGCCGCGAGCCGGGTTGCGGCCGACTCCAACTCGCGGGTACGCTGGCGGCCGTGAGCTCGAAGCCGTCCGATCCCGCGTTCCTCGCGCGCTATGGGCCCTGGGCCGTCGTCGCCGGCGCGTCGGAGGGCCTCGGCGAAGCCTTCGCGCGCCACGCAGCGGCGCGCGGGCTGAGCGTCGTGCTGGTCGCGCGCCGGGCGGGCGCGCTCGCGGACGCGGCGTCTGCGATCGAAGCCCGGTACGCGGTCACGACGCGCACGGTGGTCGCCGACCTGGCCGACGCATCTGGCGCCGAGATGATCATCGCCGCCGTCGCGGACCTGGACGTCGGGCTCGTCGTGCACAACGCCGCGCTGTCGGTGCCGGGCGCCTTCCTCGACGTGCCGCTGCCGGTCCACCTCGCCGCCATCGCCGTCAACTGCGCGAGCCAGGTGGCGCTGCTCCACGGCCTCGGGCGCCGGCTGCGCGAGTGCGGGCGCGGCGGCCTGATCGTCGTCTCGTCCCTGTCGGGGCTCTACGGCACAGGGTACCTCGCCACCTACGCGGCGACGAAGGCGTTCGGCCTCACCCTGGCCGAGGGCCTCTGGAGCGAGCTCGCGCCGGCGGTCGACGTGGTCGCGACCTGCGCCGGCGCGACGCTGACGCCAGGCTACGCCGCGCGCGCCCCGCGGCGCCTGCCCCGCCTCGCGCCAGCCCCCATGGCGCCCGACACGGTCGCCGACGACGCGCTCCGAGCGCTCGGACGCGGCCCCCGCACCATCCCGGGCGCCGGCAACCGCCTCGCCTCCTTCCTGCTCCGCACCCTCCCCCGCCGCCGCGCCATCGCCCTGATGACGGACGCCGGCCGCGCGGTGCTGGAGGCGCACCACGACGGACGCGTGGAGGACCCATGAGTCGTCACCGGTGGCTGCTCTCCGCGGCGGCGTGGCGCTACCCGCAGCGCCGTGCTCCGTCAGTGACGAGTCATTCCTCGTCCGGCCGGGGCGGGATCGCCGTCGGGATCCACTTGCACGGCGTCGTGGCGGTGAGCAGGGGCTTGGCGTCCAGGTCTCCCAGGTTCCACTCGAAGGTGCGAATCGGGGAGCGGGGCTCGAAGGTGCCGAGGCTGCGTTCGATGCGGGGCTCGCGGCCGTCCACGTCGAGGGTGACGGTCGCCGTGCACAGCGCGGCATCGAGGTAGAGGTTCTTCGCGCGCAGGCGCATGGCGTAGCGGGGCTTGCCTGAGGCGGTCATTTCTTCCAGGTCCGTGTCGACGATCACCTCGCGGCACCGCTCCGGGACGATCTGGGCTCAGTCAGACTGCGCCCGTCTCGGGCCTCAGATCACCGCCGCGAGCGCCTGCTCGTAGCTGCAGTTGTTGGCGCGCTGGTGCGCGACCGCCTTCTGGTGGAGCGCCAGTCGCTCTGCGTCGACGTGCTCACCCTTCGGCGATGCGAAGTCCTTGGTCGTCGCGCCGGGGTCCGACCCCGGCCCCGCCAGCGCCTGGAAGTTGACGACCAGCGGCAGACCCTTCAGGAAGCCCTCGAACCAGGCCGCCGCCGTCGCCTTCGCCCCGGCCGCGAACTCCACCTCCTGCGCGCCGTCGAGGCGCAGCATGAAGTCCACCAGCCCCGAGTCGCGCTGAGCGGGCGTCAGGCGACCCTCCTTGATCTGGTCAGCGACGAACGCCTCCATGTCCCGCCTGCGGCCCTTCTGGCGCTCCGCGGCGAGCTCGGCTTGGAACTCCCGCTCACGGTCCGCAAACTTGGCACTGAACTCGGCCTCCACCTCGGCCCTGATCTCTTCTGCTGTCGGCACGGTCGCCTCCTTCTGGCTGAAGTCCACCTCGAGCTGGACGCCCTCGCCCTGCTCGTCGAACTGGATGGGGCCGAGCCCTTCGACCGCCGGAGCGGCTGCGCCGAGCAGACCCACGTGGCGCAGCTCCCACCCCCGCTCCGGGTCCCGGCGCAGCCGCACGCTCACCTTCTTCCAGCGCCCCGCGTCCACCGCTGCCCTCAGCGTGGGCGGCACCTGGCGGAACTGCGCCAGCAGCACCTCTCCCGCCCTGCGCAGGGACTCCACCCAGCCGAACGCCGGGGAGTCGGTCTGCGGGTGCCCGATGACCAGCGGCGCCTCGTGGCGCGCCGGGTCGTAGTTCGCGATGACCTGGTCCAGGTCCGTCGCGCTGAAGGTGCCCTGCGGGTAGTCGCCCGCTCGGAAGATCTCCGTCCAGGCCATCAGCCCACCTCAGGGCGCGGGCGGCGCCCGGCCTGGATCTCGTCGAGGAACCACCACCAGTGTTCCTCGGGTGCCGCTCCCCCGTCCGGGCTGCGCAGGAACTCGCCCGCCGCCTCCACCACCTCGTTCGCGCGGTCGAGGAGCAGTTGGTCGCACTGGCGGAGCCACGGGTGCGTGTCGTACGCCATGCCGGCCTCTGCAGCCGCGCTTCGGGTCGCCAGGATCAGGAACACTGTCCTGTCGCTGATGCCATGGCGCTGGACCTGCGGGATCCAGCTCCTCAGCGTGCGCTCCAACCAGTCACTCATTCGCTCACCTTCTGGCGGTCGATCCAGTTGCGCCGTGTCCGCGGCAGGTGGTAGCCGTCATGGCAACCCACGATCCGGTCCTCTTCGACGTCGTAGACCACACCGACCCCGTTCAGCTGCTCGCCCTCGCCGAGGTCGACACGGCGCTTCACGAATCCCACTTGGCGCCGCGTGCCAAGGTACAGGAAGGTCTCCACCTCTTCGGCGCCTGCGATGACATCGGCCACCACATCGTGCAGCACGTCCTCAGCCTCGGGCAGGTCGTGGCCCAGCTGCTCGGCCAGCTTCTCCGCGTCCTCAGTGAGGCTCTTCGGCGTGGACCACCGCTCTGCCAGAGTGCCTTGACCTCGCACCATGGATCGCAACTGGTCGGGAGTCGCGATCTGGGCAGCGCCCCTGAGAAGGGCGTCGCGGATGTAGGCGCGCGCGCCCGACTGAATCTGGTCACCGAGGGCGCGCATCACGGCCCGCGGCTCGGGCGCCAGCGCCGGGTTCGTCGAGAACCCGTTGTCCGGCACCACCCGCACCGCCTTGCCATCCACCTCCACGATCTGCCCGGAGACGTCCTCGCCACGCTCGACGTTGAGGCCCCGCCGCTGCACCTCGCGCTCGCTCAGGCTCACCACGCGGCACCGGCAGTTCATGCCGTTGGGTGGATACCAGGTCCGCCAGATTGGGTCATCCGCGGCGAACACCCGCTGGTCCATCGCCTTGTGCTCGGGCCGCGTGGCGTCGTCGTCGACCGCGTCGTAGAGCCAGTAGGGGCGGGCCGCAGCCACCCGCTGCATCTGCTGGTAGCGGCCCACCGCGAGCGCCGTGAAGGCGTTGGTGCGGAACACGGTCTCGCTGAGGAACGCCGGCAACGGGTCCAGACCGCGCCGCGCCAGGCTGGCGTTCGCATCCCGCGGCCAGTCCCGCATCGTGCGGCCGTCCTCCACGGTCCGAAGCAGGACGTCGTGGAGCTCGCGCAGTGCGCTCACGTCGCGCACCGCCGACACGCTGAAGGCCCGCGGCTTCATCTCGTCGGGCAGCGCCCGCCACTCGTCAGGGGTGAGCACCAGGCGCTCTCGCAACCAGGCAATGGCCTCCTGGTTCTCCAGCGGCTCGAAGATCGGGCCGTCCATGGCCGCGAACTCCGTCACCGCCCCTGCCGTCCCGGCCGGCTCATCCAGCTCCAGGGTCGGCTCATCCCCCTCGACGGCGGGGATCCCCGTCCGCTCCAGGGCCCAGGCCAGCGGCACGGGGATGCGCGCCTTCCGCGCCTTGTCGACCAGGTCCACCCACTCGGTGGCGGGGCGCTCCTCGGCGTAGAAGTAGAAGTCCGGCGCGGTGGCGCCTGGCACGTTCAGCTCGGTGATCCACCCGAGCAGCTCGCACATGCCCTCGCACACCAGGGCCTCGTCGGCCTGGGCGATGTCGCTGCGCACGTCGCCGTGGACCTTGGCCGCCGCGTAGGATCCGGTGGCGCCCACCTCGGTGGTCAGGGTCTGACCGACGATGGCCTTGGAGATCTCGGCGTTGTTGGCCGCCGTGAACTCCCCGTAGACCTGGGAGGACGTGGTGCCGGCGGCCTGCACCAGCTCGATCTTCGTTCCGTCCGCCACCCGCAGCACCGCATCGACGACCGCCCGGGCCAGCGCCAGGTCGAGTGCACGCTTCTCCTCCTCGGAGGCGCCGCGCGGGGCGGTCCCCACCACCCACGGCATCCCGCACTTCTCCGCGAACGCCGTCCACCACTTGAAGCCCGCCTTCTTGAAGGCGTAGGGCCAGAAGCACCGGGAGAGCGCTGCGTCCCCATAGGGGTTGTCGTAGGTCGGGTGCGCCCGCACCTGGAGCATCTTGTACGCCGGCACGGGGACACCCGTCAGGCGACTCTCCTTGGTGAGCACCCGCAGCTCCTCGTCCTCGCCGTAGACGAAGCGGCGCTGCGGGCGCTGGAGCAGAGCGGTCGGCAGGATCTCTCCGTCCACCACCTCCCACATGGGCTCCACGTAGGCTCGGCCCCACAGGGGTGCATCGAGGAGCGCCGTGAGCACATCGCGCATGCGGAGTCTGCCGAGCACGCGCT
>BTVJ01000152.1:0-8843 GCA_045863395.1 Myxococcales bacterium | reverse complement strand
CTCCCCCTGTACCCGCCTCGCACTCCCGAAACTGCGATGAAAGTTCCTATCCGCCCGCCACCGTGAAGGTGAAGACGCTGAAGCCCCCGGACGGCTCGCCCCTCGCGGCCGGCATGGCGCTCCGCTGCGCGGCGGTCCCGCTGGCGGGCGGCCTCGTCGGCCCGGCGGGCGAGAGCCCCCCGGTGCTGCTCGACGGAGCCGACGTGTGCGGCGCGAAGCCACCCCCCTGCGACCCCCTGGCCAAGTGCAAGGACGTGGGCACGCTGGTCGCCAAGTGCACGTGCCCCTCGGGGACCACCGGCGACGGGACGACCTGCAAGGACGTCAACGAGTGCGCGAAGAACAACGGCGGCTGCGGCCTGCCGAACACGTACACGTGCAAGAACAAGGTCGCGGCGGACCCGGTGTGCACGCTGCAGAAGGGCTACCACCTGCCGTGGAAGTGCGTCCAGAAGAAGACGTGCACCGCGGGCAACGGCCAGTTCCACCACAGCGGGGACTCGTACTGGGCGTTCGACTTCTCCATGGCCAAGGGCACGCCGGTCCTCGCCATGCGGGGCGGCAAGGTCACGGCGGTCCAGAACGCCTCGAAGCCCGGGTCGGCCTGCTACAACGGGTGCCCGGACCCGAAGACCTTCGAGTCCTGCTGCAAGGCGTGCATCACCAAGGCGAACTGGGTCAACGTCCGGCACTTCGACGGCACGATCGGCCACTACGCCCGCCTGAGCACGGTCGCGGTGAAGGTGGGCCAGGTGGTCGACCAGGGCAAGAAGCTCAGAGAGGCAGGCACCACGGGCTGCTCGACGGGCTCCCACCTGCACACGGGCGTCATGAAGGGCTGCCCGACGGGCATCTGCAAGATGGTGAAGTTCACGTTCGCCGAGGCGGGGAGCCCCAAGGGCGGCACGTCCGTCACTTCGAAGAACTGCCCCGAGTAGGCTCCCCGGCGCGGTCTACCGGGCCGCGAACGCGCAGTCGCCCTCGCCGTCGATGTGGCCGATGGTGCGGGCCTGGTGGCGGATGAAGTCCCAGAGGTTCGTGATGTCCTCGTTGCCGACCTGGTAGCGGGCCTCCGCCGTGATGTCGCGGGCGAGCAGCTCCTCCTTCGTGATCGCGCCGTCGCCGTCCGTGTCCGACGCCGCGACGAGGTCGAAGGCCACGTTCGGCTCCGCCGACACGAGGTCGTCGTAGAAGAGGTGCTCCCCGTGGACCGTGAGCTGGGTCGTGGCGGCGCCGCCGTCCGTGACCACCGCCGTCGAGTCGCACGGGTCGTACTGCGTGTCGATGTCGAAGCCCCACGAGAAGGTCTTCGTGACGCCGCCCTTCGTGGCCTCGCCCGCCACCCACACCGACCAGCCGTTGGTTCGCATGGTCTCGATGTCGGCCTCGGCCGCCGGCCCGAGCGCGCCCTCCGCCGGCGGGGCGATGCGGTAGGCCGTGTGGTCGTAGGCGCCGGCCGGGACAGTCTCCGTCGCGACCGCCTGGCCCTTGCCGCTCGTCTTCACGGTCAGGTCGTAGACGCGGCTCTCCGGCAGGGTCACCGCGGGCGTGGAGTCGCCCCGCGAGATGGCGATGTCCCGGTAGGCGACCAGGTACCTCGAGAAGGTGACCGCCCAGACATCGTGGAAGTCCGCGGCGGTCAGCCCCTCCTCCACGAAGCCCTCGCCCCAGATGGTGACAGCGAGCTCGCCTGTCCCCATATCGGCCGAATCGGCCTCGCAGGCGCTCAACGAGAGGGCGGCTGCCAGAGTCACCGCCGTCGTTCCAAGTCGATTCATCAGTCCTCCTCGGCGGTCACCCGCCAGTGGTCGTGGGTCACGAGCGTCCTCTGCAGGACGTTGTGCAGGGAGTCTCCCGGGCGGATGTCCAGGGCCGTGCCCGGCGCCGCCGCTCCGAAGTCAACCTTCTGGAAGAGGGAGTCTCCCTCCTCCGGGTCCGTCGTCAGCAGCGCCAGGCGCAGCGTCGGCGCGCCTCCGCCGCCGATGGTCACGTCGAGCTCCGCGCCGACGAGCCGCGTGCCGTCCGGCGCGTCCAGGGCCGCCGTGAAGGGGACCGTCACGTCGCCCTTCGTCGCCGTGCCCTCGAGCCACGCCGTGTGGCCGAGCAGCGGATCGCCCGCCGCGAGCCCGTCCGCCGCCGTCGCCCTCCGGAACGCGAAGTTCGCGCCGTGGTAGGCGCCCTCGAGCGCCGTGGCCTCGCCGAGCACGGCGCCCGCGCCCCCGACGAAGTCGAGGACGAAGTCTCCCGGCAGCTCTCCGGTGACCTCGCCGCCGGCCTGGTGGCCCGGGTGGGCCCAGGCCGTGCCCACGAGCCAGTCTCCCACGGTGCGGAGCAGGCTCGCGTGGGCCTCCCCCTCGACGGTCAGCTCGAGGTCCGCGATGGCGACGCGCGCCGCCGTGAGCTTCACGGTCCAGCCGAGCTCGGTCGTCGAGTCTCCGATCCCCGAGCCGTCGACGGCCACGGGGATGGAGACGCGCCCCGCCTCCCCGCCGCCATCGCACGCGGCGAGCGCCAGGAGGGGCGCCAATCTCAGGAACATGGCCTTCATCGTTGCCTCACCTCTCGATTCAGAACCGGACGCCGACGCTGCCCCGCACCCCGATGGGCGGGCCGGCGACCGCGTGCAGGACCGGCAGGGCGCTCCGCGGAGCGTCCCGGTCCCAGTGGGATGCGAAGTGATACTCTCCCTCGCGCCAGTCCGACGCGAAGAGGTTGTCCACGCTGACGCTGGCGTCGAGCCACTCCCAGCGGTAGCCTACCAGCAGGTCGCCGATGGCCAGAGGCGCCGCCGTCGCGCCGTGGGCCAGCGGGCGCTCGCCGAGGGCCATCACGTGCAGGCCCGCCCGCAGGTCGCCCGACGCCCCGAAGGAGTGGCGGACCATGGCCTCCACCGTGCCGAGGAGCGTGGGCGCCCCCGGGATCGGAGCCCCCGACCCCGTGAACCGCGCGTCCACGACCGTCAGCGTGCCGCGCAGGTCGAGCCACGGCGCCGGCATGGCGTGGATCGACAGGTCGCCGCCGAGCCGCCGCGTCGGGTTGACCTCGAGGTTCACGCCGGAGACGTGGTCGAAGATGCTCTCCCGCTCGATGAACGTAGCGAAGGCCGCAAGGGACATCTCCAGGTACAGGTCCCACCGCCACGTGACGCCGACCTCCACCGTGTCGGAGACGGTCACCTGCGGCTCGCCGCCCCGGTAGCGGTCGAGCTCCCGATCCGCCGAGCCCGCGTCCACGTGGGTGACGGCCCGGCCCTCCGGCGGGCGCAGGCCCCGGCCCCAGCCGGCGTGAACCGCCCAGTCCACGTGCGGCAGGAAGGTGGCGGTCACGCGGGGAGACACCGCGGCCACCGTGTCGTCCCCGGCGCGCCCCTCCGCGTGGTCGGTGGCATCGAAGTGGAAGAGGTCCGCCCGCAGGCCTCCGTCGAGCGCCAGCCACTCGAGGGGCTCCCAGCGGGCGCCGAGCAGCAGCGCCGCCGCGGTCTGCACGAGGCCCAGGTCCCGGGTCGTCGAGAGGGGGCGGTGGTCCGCGTCCACGTGCCGCTCCCGCTGCGCGAGCGCCGTCGTCAGCCAGTCCGCCCCGACGGTCAGGTCCAGCGTCGGGTGGAGCCGCCGGGTCCAGCGGAGCCGCGCGCCCCCCGTGACCGCCGACTCCTGCTGGTGGCGCCGGTCGCCGTGGACCGGGTCGTCCAGGAGGCCCGTGTAGCTCTCGAGCAGGTCGAGCTCCCTGAGCTGTACCCAGGCCCAGGTGTCCACGAGACCCCGCGCCCCGGCCCAGCGGTGCACGAGCGCCAGCACCGCCCGCGCCGACGCGCCGCCGGTGTCGTCGAGGTACGCCCCGAGGAGATCGATGCGCCCCGCCTCCACGTCGTCGACGCGGACCGCGCCCGGCAGCCCGAAGCGCGCGCTCATCACCGACGCGAGCACGTCCAGGGCGCCGGCGTCCGGATCGTCGAGGACCCGGACGCGCCCGAGCGCCGCCCCGCGGGCCGTCGTCCGGTTCGCCCCGAAGCCCGCGTCCCACAGGCCCTCGGCGACGAAGAACGTCCCCTCGTCCGCGTCCCGGGGGGCGGCCACGACCGAGACCCGGTGGCGGTTCGTGCTGCCGGCCTCGTAGGCGACGCGGACGCCCCGCTGCGACTCCGGCACGCCCAGATGCAGCGCCAGCGTGCCCGCCGTCGCGAAGGGGCCCTGCCCGACGCGCAGCGGGGCCTCCGTCACGTCGATGGACAGCACGGCCTCCGGCGGCACGAAGGCCAGATCGATGTAGCCGTTCCCGTGGACGTTCGACCACTCGTTGACCGGCAGGCCGTCCACCGTCACCTCGACGTCCGCCCCGTGGGCCGCGTCGAAGCCGCGCAGGAAGAGCTGGTGCCCCTTGCCCTCGTTGCCGTGCTGGACCACGAGGAGCCCCGGCGCGCGGCGCAGCAGGTCCTCCGTCGTGCGCCGCGGCGTCGTCTCCAGGACGCGCGGCCCGATGTGGTGCTCCGAAGCGGAGACGGCCGGGGCGCGGTCCGCCTGGATCACGGTCTCGTAGCCCTCGTCGTCGAGCTCCACGGGCGCCACGTCGGCGTCCGGGGGCAGCTCGGCCGGGGGCAGCTCCTCGGCGGCGGCGCTCGCGCACACGAGCGCGCACAGCACGGCGACGGCTGCTCGCACAGGGTCTCTCCCGCGTCGTGTTCGTCGTCTGGGCCGCGACCGCTCGGGTCGCGGGTCCGGAGCCCGCAGGCGCCGCACGGGCGGGCCGATCATTCCGTGGCGCCCCTGCCACGGAGCGGGGGGCGCCAGGAATACGGCTGTGCGGCGCGAGCGGATCGCTGCGGGCAGGTCAGGCGCGGGCCGGCGGCGGGCGGGGCGCGTGGAGCGCGTGCGGGTCGGGGGCCGAGGGCGCGGGCTGGACCGGCAGCAGGGGCGCGGGCCGGACCGGCATCAGGGACAGGGCGCGGGGCGGCAGCGCGGGGGTCGCCTCGAGCAGCTGCGCCTGCAGGTGGAGCACCGAGCCGTCCCCGTGCTCCGGGCCGGCGGGCTGCGAGGGGGGCGCCTCGGAGTGCTGGTGATGCCCGTGATGATCGGCGCCGGGCTTCGGAGGATCCGCGAGGCGCTGCACGCGCACGAGGCCGCCGGCCACGTGCAGGTGGTCGTGGGCGTCGTGCCCGACGAGGTGCCCGATGGGCCCGGCGACGAGGGTCGCGGCGAAGGCCGTCGCGACGAGGGTCGCCAGCATCTCCTTCGGGGTGACCGGGCGGGGACGCTTCATCGGCCCAGGTGTAGCCGATGGGGCGCCGGGGCGCAATGGCCGAGGCGGGTACCTGGGCCAGGGATGGTGGGTCAGCCCTGCCTGTCGCAGTTGATCATCCACGGGGTGCCGAAGCGGTCCGTGAACATGCCGAAGCGGGCCGCCCAGAAGGTCTCCTGGAGCGGCATGGTGATCTGGCCGCCCTCGCTGAGGGCCGCGTAGATGCGCTCCGCCTCCGCCGGGTCCGTCGGGTGGAGCGAGACGTGGGTGCCCTGGGGCCGCTGGTACATCTCCGCGGGGGAGTCCGAGCCCATTAGGAGGGCGTCGCCCATGTCCAGCGTCGCGTGCATGACCAGGTCCTGCATGTCGGGGCCCACGTGCTCCGCCGCGGGGCTGCCGCCGAAGGTGAACAGGTCGACCTTGCCGCCGAGGACGCTCGCGTACAGCTCGAAGGCCTGACGGCACTCGGTCCGGAAGCTCAGGTACGGTGTGACTCGCATCGGTTGCTCCTGTCTGGGGTGACGGGGGAGGCGCCCCTGGGTGGCGCCGCTCCTCGGAGGAGGCGCCAGGGTCCGCGTCCTCCGACCCGCTGTCAATGCGGGCCGCGGGAGCACCGCGCAGGACGCCCCTCCGGCGGGCGCGCCGGTGTTCCCGAGAAGGGGGCGCGGCTCGACGGGCAGTGGGGATCGCTCAGGGTGGGGCGCCCTCGGCGGGGCTGAAGGAGGCAGTGCGCTCGCTGCACACCCGCGCGAGCGTGGGTCCGAGCGCCACGTACCCGGCGGCGACGAGCAGCGACACGCCGAAGCAGCCGCCCCAGAGCGTCACGGCGTCGAGGTCCTCGAGGACCGCCGTCCCGAGCAGCGGCGCGCCGAAGCCCGCGATCCCCCAGCTCAGGCCGAGCGCCCCCTGGTAGCGCCCACGGAGGTCGGACGGCGCGACGTCGGCGACCAGCGCGTTGGTGATGGGGAACACCGCGATCTCGCCGAGCGACCACACGAGCGTCGCGCCGGCGAAGCCCCACGCGCTCTCGCAGACCCCGTACGAGCCGAAGCCCGCGGCGACGAGCGCCGCCCCCCCGGCGAGCACCCGCCCCCGGTCGAGGCGCGCGAGCCAGGCGCTCGCGACCGGCTGGACCACGACGATGGTCGCCGCGTTCACCGCCAGCACCCAGCCCAGGGCGGACTTGGAGATCCCGTGGGCGGCGGCGTCGATGGGGAGCGTGGTCGCGTGCTGCATGAACACGAACAGCAGCATCACATTGAGCAGCAGGAACGCCAGGAACGGCAGGTCGCGGTACGGGGCCACGACGCCTTGCAGGACGCGCACCCTGCCAGGGCCGGTGGCGGCGGGCGCGGGGCGCGTCTCGGGGACGAGGCGCCACACCAGCGCCCCGAACGCCAGCGTCGTCAGGCCGTCGCCCACGAAGAGGAGCACGAAGGCCTGCTCCGCCAGCGCCCCGCCCAGCACCAGCCCGATGGCGACGCCCAGGTTCGCCGCCCAGTACAGCGCGCCGAACGCCCGGGAGCGGTCCCGGGGCGGGACGATGTCCGCCACGGTCGCCTGCAGCGCCGGGCGGTAGGACTCGTTCAGCACTGCCGCCACGAAGGTCAGCGGCATGAGCAGCCGCAGGTCGGAGGCGAAGCCGAGCGCCACCATGGAGACGCCGCCGAGCCCGATGCCCAGGAGCATGGTGGTGCGCCGGCCGAGGTGGTCGGCGAGGGCGCCCCCCACCTGGCTCGCCACGGCGCTGCCGAGCCCGTAGAGGGCGGCCACGAGCCCCGCGGTCCCCACGGAGAAGCCGCGGCCGTCCGTCAGGTACACCGCCATGAACGGCACGACGAAGGTGCCGACCCGGTTGACGAACACGCCGCCCCACAGGATCCAGAAGACGCGGGGCAGCCCGTCGACGAAGCCGGTGAGGCTCCGCCGCAACCCTCCAAGGGCCCGCGGGCGCGGTGGGACGAGCCTCGAGTCCATCAAGGACCGCGGGCTGCTCCGCGACGCCAACGGCGACGTGCTCGGCTTCGTCGTCGAGGCATCCGGCTCGACCTACTCGGGCGGCAAGCCGCTGTACTACAGCGTGGTCCACCCGGACCTCGGGGTGCGCTTCGCCGTGGGCGAGGACGTGGGGCTCCTTGGCCGCGTGTCGTATGCCGAGCCCGATTGCCAGGGCCTCCCCTACGTCTCGGGCATCGCCCTCGACCCGACTGGTACGCTGCTCATTCAGGACTTCGACGCGGGCCCCGTGTCCATACATTGGGGAGAGGACTGCGAGTACTTCGTCAGCCTGGGTATCATTCCCGCCGGGCCGACCCTCCTGTCATACTGGGAGCATGGCACCTGTACCGCTCAGGAGGTCACCTCCAACTGCAGCTCCACCGAGTCGGCACCGGGCCTCGTCGTGAGCGAGGCGCCGTTCCAGGTGCCAATCGCGCTGCCGCTCCAGTGGTGATCCAGTCGCACACCGACCGGCGCTCGGGTCGTCTCTCGGCGGGCAGCGAACCGGGAGGACGAACCGACGACCCCGTCCGCGATGCCACACCGGGCGGGTCGTTCCGCCATGCTTGAGACGTAGGTACTGGCAGCGCAAGTGCCCGTGGACTGGAGAGGTCGAGGGGGCGGCTCCCAGGGCAATCGCATCAAAATTTGTGCTAGGACGCTCCGGCGAAAATGGGCCGCGAGGGCCCGTGCGCCGAATCCGCGCCGGCCCCATCGAATTGGGCACGGGCAAGTGCGCGGATTTGCTGGTGGCAACTCCCGCACTTGCCCGTGGCCAAGGCGGCCGGAAGCGGCGTGCGGGCACCGCGGCAGCATTTCGCCGGAGTGTCCTAGAGTCGAGAGTTGGCAGCGCGATTGCCCGCCGTCAGCGGTCAGCCAGCAGCCGGGCCGCGATGACTGCCGAGGAACAGGCCCGGCTTCTCGCCAGCGTGGTCGAGGTCAAGAAGTTGCTTGCTGCCTTCATCGACAAGCTGACAGCCGACCGCTGATGGCTCACCGCGGCAATCGCATCTCCAAGCCCTTGTCCTCACTGGAAATCAGGTGCGATTGCCCTGGGGCTGCCCCGGGCTGGAGCCCGGCGCATGGCACGGGAGGCGTGGGCGGCACCCACGGCCCACCCCCTACCGGCGCCGGACTACTCCAAGCGCCAGCAAGAGATCCAGAGAGAGAGCGGTAGCTCTCGCCGGCGCCCCACATGTGAAGCCCCTCGCAGAGGTGGGAGAGGTTCTCGTCGCGCCGCTCCAGGAAGTACCGGAGCATGGACAGGTTGAGGGTCTTGCCGAACCGGCGGGGTCGAGGGAACACCGCGACGGGGCCGCCGCCATCATCGATCAGCCCCTCGATGAGGTGAGATGAGGTGAGACTTGTCGATGTACTCGAGGTCGGCCTCCCGCAGGTCGCGGAAGTCGCTCACTCCGATTGGAAGCTGCCTGCTCACCGGTGCACTCCGCTCATCCAGGCCCGCCTGGACGGTCGCTCAGTGTAGCCGGGTCGGGCGGCGAAGTCACTGCTGCCCCCCCCAAGGCCCTGCCATGCAGTGGTTCAGGTCTTGACCTCACTGCGCTTGTCAACCCCCATCCATCCGATTGTCTCCGGACGGTCTTCTGGGATGG
>BTVJ01000151.1:0-8898 GCA_045863395.1 Myxococcales bacterium | reverse complement strand
GGCCCGTCGCGCGCTCTGCCCCTCCGCCGCGGCCGCCGCGGCCGCCGACGACGCGCGCGACCCCTTCGTGCGCGCCCACGTCCACCTGGAGGCGGCCCCTCCGAGGGGCGCGGCGACCCCGCCGCCCCGCCGGACCCTCCTGCAGTCCGCCAGCCTGCTCCCGCACCCTCCGGCGCCCACCCCGGCAACCGCGACCGATGGGCGGCTCCAGATCCTGTCAAGAGGGCGGGGGTCTTTGGCAGAATGAGCAGTCTCCCGAGACACAACGGGCCCTCCCGCCCCGTGCTGCTTGCTCCGTCGATCCTGTCGGCGGACTTCGCACGCCTTGGCGATGAGGTCCGCGCGGTAGAGGCAGCGGGCGCTGACTGGATCCACGTCGATGTGATGGATGGGCACTTCGTCCCGAACATCACCATCGGGCTCCCGGTGGTCCAGGCACTGCGCCACGTGACGAGCCTCCCGCTCGATGCCCATCTGATGATCACGAACGCCGACCGGTACGCCGCGGAGTTCGTGAAGGCGGGCGCGAGCCGGGTCAGCGTGCACGTGGAGGCGAGCCCCCACCTGCACCGCATCGTGCAGGCGATTCGCGGCGCGGGGGCCAAGGCCGGCGTGGTGCTGAACCCGGCCACCCCCATCGAGTGGGTGGACCCCATCCTCGGCGACGTGGACTACGTGCTGTTGATGACGGTGAACCCGGGCTTTGGCGGCCAGCGGTTCATCGCGTCGGTGCTCGGGAAGGTGAGGCGGCTGCGAGCCATGGTGGTCGAGCGCGGGCTCGACGTCGACATCCAGGTCGACGGCGGGGTCAGCGCAGAGACCATCGCAGCGTGAGGCTCGCGGGTGCCAACGTGTTCGTCGCAGGCTCCGCGGTGTTCGGCTCGGCCGACTACGCGGAGACGCTGCAGACCCTCCGTCAGGAGGCCGCCAGGGCCGACGGAGCAACAGAGTCGACCTGAAAGGGTCGTGTTCACCGGGGCGTAGCGCAGTCTGGTAGCGCACACGGTTCGGGACCGTGGAGTCGCAGGTTCAAATCCTGTCGCCCCGACCAGAGAGGGCCGCACGGCTTGCGTCGTGCGGCCCTTCTCATTTGGGCACATGCTCCGCTTTGCGGTGGTGTCTTGCGACGACGTCCGCCACATCCACCGTGGGCTCGCGCAGCCTCTCACAGACGACAGCTTCCTCCGCCGGACACCGGCCATGGCAGCCAGCCTTGCAGAGCGGCCCCTGTCCGCAGAGGAGATCGCCAGCACCCAGGTCGTCGCCTGCACGCCCATGCTCGACCCGGCGCGCCGCATGCTGCGCCGACGCGCCCGCCGAGATTCAAATTGCTTGACCGCGTCAGGCGCAAGTGATGACGTGCTGTGGTACGGTTGGTAAAGAAGGGTCCAGGGCAAGGAGGACTGAGATGAAGGCTGGTATGGTCTTCTTGGTTGCTGCTCTGGCCAGCTACGTTCCCGATGATCGCGGGGGGGGGGCGAGTCCTGCTGACCGACGGCCGTGAGGCCGCGCTCGCGATGGTCGACACGGCTTCGGGAACGACCACGGCGCCGGATGACCTCGCCAAGGAAGACGAGACGTCTCAAGAGAAGGCCTCCGCTGTCCCCAAGGTCGGTGTCATCGTGGTCAGCGACCCCAAGGAGCTTGCTCCTGACCTGCGAGAGTTCGCCCTCTCGGACATGCTGGCAGCCCACGGCGTCGGCTGTTGGAGAACCCTGCCTGGTGACGAGCTCGAGTCCTACATCGCGACGGCAAAGCACTCCACCAATGGAGGCCTGGACGGCGTGACGGCCTAGGACACTCCGGCGAAAAGCTGCCGCGGTGCCCGCACGCCGCCTCCGGCCGCCTCGGCCACGGGCAAGTGCGGGAGTTGCCACCAGCAAATCCGCTCACTTGCCCGTGGCCGATCCGGCGCGGATTCGGCGCACGGGCCCTCGCGTCCCATTTTCGCCGGAGCGTCCTAGTAGGGCGTCGCATAAGTAATGATGCAATCCGGAGGGTCGAGGCGCCCCGCCAGGCGTTCGGCCCAAGCGCCGGAATACTCGCCGACCTGATTGGTGCCCTCGCCGTGCCCTCCGCCGAGCGGTCGCGAAGCCTCCCCGCGCCCCCTCGGATCACGCGCATGGCCCCGACGCCCGCGGGGCAGGCGCCGCCCCGGGCCGCGGCGCCCGGGGGCATTGCCTGCCTCGCAGTTGGTGCCCTCGGTCACCGGCTGCGCCACTCCGCCCGCGCGTCGAGCGGATCGACCAGCGACAGAGCGCGGGGACAATCGCCTGCGGCGCACAAGAGCGCCGCGGCATCAACCGCCGACCGGACGAGACGGTGACCGGGGCCGCTGCTCGCCCTCCTCCTTCTCGCACCGCTCGCCACAGCCACAGCCGCCGCAGCGCCCCCGGCCTGCCGACTCCGTGGTGCCCGTGGCGCGCTGGAGCAGGAACCAGATCACCGCGACGACCGCCAGCCCCCCCACCGCGAGCAGATGCTCCATCTCAGGCCTCCGCGAACAGGCCGGCGAAGCCCATGAACGCCATGGACAGGATGCCGGCGATGAAGAAGCTCATCGCCGTGCCGCGCACGAGCCGTGGCACGGTGGACAGCTCCGCCTCCACGCGGATCCCCGCCATGATGACCAGCGCCAGGGTCAGGCCCGCGCCCGCGCCGAGCGCGTAGACCAGCCCTTCGACGAGGCTGTAGCCCTTGCTCGTCTGGAACAGGGCGAGGCCCAGGATCGCGCAATTGGTGGTGATCAGCGGCAGGAAGATGCCGAGGGCGCGGAAGAGCGCGGGCGACGCCTTCTTGATGACCATCTCCACGAACTGCACGGTGCTCGCGATGACGACGATGAAGCTGATCAGCCGCAGGTAGGGGGCGTGGACCAGCACGAAGGTGTTGAGGAGCCAGGCGGCAAAGGACGTGATCAGCAGCACGAAGACGTTGGCCAGGCCAAGCCGGAAGGCCGTGTCCAGGCGCCCCGTGACCCCGAAGAACGGGCACAGGCCGAGGAAGTAGGCCAGCGTGAAGTTGTTGATCAGGCTCGCCGACGCAAAGATGAAGATCAGCTCTCCCATCATGCCCTCCGCTCGGCCAGCGCTCGGCGCTCCTTGACCCACGCGAACGTCATCAGCAGCGCCCCCATCGTCAGGAACCCTCCCGGGGGGAGGATCATGATGGCCCACGGCTCGAACTCGCCGCCGAACAGGGGCACGCCGAGCAGGCTCCCGCTGCCGAGGATCTCGCGGATGCCCCCGATCATCGCCATGGCGATGGTGAAGCCACCGGCCATGCCGATGGCGTCCATGACGGCGAGCCCCACGGTGTTGCGGGACGCGAAGGCCTCCTGACGGACCCGTCCCATTTGGCCCCGTCCCCATCGCCCTGTCCTGCGAATTGCACCGCTAGCCTTCCCCCCATTCCCTCAAGTCAGCGCCTGCCCTCCCGCCACAGTGCCCCCGGCAAACACACGCACTCTTCCATTCCTACGCTTCCTCAGCCACACTAGCGCATGGACAGGGACCATCAACATCGTCGGCGCAGGGCGCCGGCATAGCCGACCTCCCGGGAAATCCCACAATTGTTGACAGACCTGGCTCAGCAAGGCCCCGGCAGCCCCCGGGAACCGTAGGGCGGAGGAGGCGAAACATGGACAGACGTTCTCCAGCGCGTCCGTGCTCTTGGCAGGCACGGTGGTGGCCGCGTGCAGCTCCATCCCGTTGTACGCAGCGCACAGAGGCTCGGGCTTGCGCAGGCTGGCTCGATGCACGTGACGGAGGGGAGCCCCTGGAGGCAGCCCATCGCGGCAGTGCATGAAATTCGCGGCGGCGTCGCCCTCCTCCGTCCTCCTCTCCCACGCAACCCGCTCCCGCTGTACCCGCCTCGCGCTCCCGAAACCGCGATGAAGCTTCCTGTCCGCCCGTACTCGCTTCCCGCTCCCGAGAGCGCAATGAAACGTCCTATTCGCTCCGCTGTTGCCGGTTACGTCGACCTCAGCAAACAAAGATCGCGCTGGAAACGATGCTTGCGCCGGTCGGGCCCTCGGTGTAGCGTCCCCTCGTAGGGGGCCGCCTCTTGCGCGGCCGCCTCTTGCGCGGCCGCCTCTTGCGCGGCCGCCTCTTGCGCGAACATGGGAGGAGGAGATGGTCGCAATGGTTCCGTCACGAGTGTCGATGTACGCACTACTCACGGCCAGCGCGGGCGTTATCGCGTCCACTGGAGACGCGACGGCGACGTGTCTGGACGCCCCCCCGGACCGCGGAGCAATGAGCTGGCCCTACGGCACTGACCACGGGGTGAGGATTAACCTGGACAGCTTCGAGGCGGTGGGAATCGCCAACGCCGATGTCGCCGCACACGTGGCGATGACACGGTGGCTCGACGAGTCTCCGACCGCCATTCGCCTCTTCCTGAACGGCTCGAGCAGTCACACGGTGGCTACGGTCCCCGCATGCGGTGAGTCGCTCATCGTCTTCAACCAAAGATGTGACACGCCCGACACGAACAAGGCGGTGATGAGACCACGCTGCCCCGTCGGTGGATCGTTCACGAGGTTCAGCCTCGAGTTCTTCGGCTGCGACCATGTTCCGGGAGACGGAGTCTATGATCCAGACTTCGAGTGGTCGACCGGGCTCCCGGAGCCCGGCCTGAACGACCTCACAGGGGTCATGATTCACGAGCTGGGTCACGCGCTCGACCTTGATCACACGACCGGGACGACGCCTCCTTCCGTGATGACCGTCGGTGATGCCAGCGCCGAGCGGACTTGGCAGCTCCACCACATCTTCGAAGCGGACATGGAGGCGCTCAGCGCCCAGTATGCTCCGAGGCACTACGACAACTACTCCTGGACTCCCGGAGGCCCTGAGGTGACCGAGCTTGCGGGGTGGGAAACCGGTGGCCGCCCCACGGGGGCCTTTGGTGCCACCGGGACCGCGCAAGTCGTCGCTGCCTGGACCGCCAACTCATTGACGCCCCTGGTGACATTTGATCGCGCAGACCCGAGCGGGACTGTAAGCACTTGGCCCTACTTGCTGTCCGCTGGGCCTGATGGCGCAGTCAGGCCACCGCAAGGCCACGAGACAGGCCAGACCTGGGTTCTGGTCTGGCCGTCGCGCACGGTGGGGTTCATCTGCACAGACAACCGTCGAATCGTCGTGGCGCGATCAACCACGGGCTTCTCGACGACTCCAGCCCGTTACCAGCTCGGCGTGGCCGGGATCACTCCTCGAACGGCGTTCAACCCGAGCCTCGCCTGGAACCCGGTCGACGGAAAGCTTGTGCTCGCCTGGGTGCACTGGGCGCCGGAGTGCACCTCCGCGCACGTCCGTACCGGCGACGTCGCCCAATGCGCCGTCTGGCAAGATGGCGGAGGCACCCCCCAATATCTGTCGGACGGCAGGGTGATTCTGGCCTGGTCTGCAACCGGCGTTGAGGGGTCGTGGTGGATGTTTCCAACGACACTCTCATCGCAGTCGGCGCCCATGCTGAACTGTAGGGGCGGTATCTCTGATTTTGCGTGCGCCCTCGTTTTCGCGCAACCGGGTACGGGTCGAGTCTACGCTGCGGGGGTCGACTTCAGCGCGGCTCCGTTCGGACTGCCCACCATCGGTCCAACATCCATCTGGCCACTGGACCTTCGGGCGGCCCAATCTGGCGGGCTGGCCTACGACGAAGCCAGCCAGCGCTTCGTCTTTTCGGCGCGCACCCTGCAGAAGGCCTACACCATCTACAACCACCAGTTGATGTCCGACAAGTTCACCCTGTCATCGTCAGGTCAGGTGACTTGGCAGTACCAGTGGACAGGGGTCAACGCGTCGGCCTTTCACGGATCCGACGTAATCGCCGAGCCGGGTTCTGGCGGTGTGCGGTATTTCTACAACCGGTAGGGAGGTGTCAGATGTCTAGCAGAGTCAATTGGGTGCTGGCAGTGGCTGTGTGCCTGATGGCAGGCTGCGACGGGGGAAACGGTGCTGGCGTGGCGCCGGCTTCCGAGTCTTCAGGACTGGGTCCGTCGAGTGGTCAGCAGAAGGGGTTCGGGCCGGAAAGCGTGACGCTCTGCGACGTGGTTCGATGGGCCTCCGTTGCGGTGATCGGGACGCTGGAGCCCCCCACGAAGCTGGAGGACACCCCGCACCTCAAGTACGCGGTCGTGCCCAAGGTCGTCCTTAAGGGCAAGGAGTTCATGGAGCAGACAAACTACGTGGTCTCCTATGGCGATGACGGCGCTCCAACCTATCACGACCCGGTGTTCGAGGTCGGTGCGACCTACTTCGTCCTGTTCAAGGGCGACCACGCCACGCACCACTTCATGGACATCAACGGCCACCACGTCCGCATCGCCAAAGACGGCACGGTGCTCGACGCGGAGGCGGCCAAGGTGCCTGCGACCGAGAAGGAGCTGATCGCGGAGGTCGAAGCAATCGTCGCGGACCCTGGTGGCAAGTGTGGGCCTCTCACTCCGTTCTTCAAGGATCTGATCGAGGAGTGACGCTTCTCTATGACGCGCGTGGATCGTCGCACCCTTTGCGGAGGGCCTCGGCGTGGTTCTGGCGTTGGCGACCAGGGAGGGCGATGAGCCCCGCGCCAGCCCTACGTCGGCTCCTCCCGGTGGATCGAAAGTAGCCGGTGGCTGGACATGCAATCCCAGAGGTTGGTCGATCAAACGCTGGTGGACCACGCGCTGCCCGTCTACCGAGCGCGGGACAGTGTTCGCTCCGAAGCCGGTAAAGTACACTTCCGGCGCGGCTAAATGACTAGTGGGACAACGTATCCGCCGTACGAACCCCGTCTTCCCAGGGGCCTGAGGCCGGGGCATGCTTCCCGTGCGCATGCGCGTGACGTGCGGCGTGGGACAGGGGCAGGGGTAGCGAGGAGGCGGCGGTGCGGGGCAGCGAGACGCAGAGCATGGAACCGTGGCGGTCTGTTGGATCAACGGCGCACGCCGGAGGGCCGCTGTCAGTCAGGCGCAGCTTGCTCGGTCGAGCTGCTCGCTGCGGGGTCCGGTACGGTGAGGTCGCCCGGCTCGACCGCGAGTTCTGCGGGGTTGAGCAGAGCGCGGGTCTGGGCCCAGTACTTGGGCGCCAGCTCGATGTAGCGGTCCCGGGGCCAGTGGGGCAGCACGCAGATGATGTCCCGAAGGCAGGCTTCGGGGTCAATCCGGTGGAGACGAGCCGAGGCAATGAGGCTCATGATGCCGGCGGCGCTCTCCGCGTGGTCGTCGCTGCCGACGAAGAGCCGGGCCTTGCGGCCCACGGCGACGCGACCATGCAGTTGGAGCTCGGCAGGGTTCTTGTCCATGCGCAGGCGGCCGTCGTCGATGAAGCGGCTGAGCGCCTCGCGCTGACGGACGGAGTAGCCGAGCGCGCTGCGCACCGACCCGCGCTGGTCTTGAGCCTTCTCGTACTCGGCAGTGGCCCAGGCGAAGAAGGCAGAGACGTGGGGGCGCAGGAGGGCGCCTTTCAACCGTTGGATATCAATAGGAGGTCTGTCCTTCCAGGACGCGTCAAGCTCGAAGATCCGAGCGATCCGCACCAAGGCCTCCCGCGCCACGATATTCTTGGCAGCGGCAGCTTCCCAGAACTTGCGTCGGGCATGGGCCCAGCAGCCGACCTCCAATCGACGGACCGGGGGACCGTCCTCGTCGGGAGGTGCGTCTTTGGGGTTGCGGAACAACACGCCGAAGACGCTCTTGGCGTCGACCTGCAATTGTGGGATTTCCCGGGATGTCGGCTATGCCGGCGCCCTGCGCCGACGATGTTGATGGTCCCTGTCCATGCGGTAGTGTGGTTGAGGAAGCGTGGGAACGGAAGAGTGCGTGTGTTTGCCGGGGGCGCTGTGGCGGGAGGGCAGGCGCTGACTTGAGGGAGTGGGGGGAAGGCCAGGGGTGCAATTCGCAGGACAGGGCGTTGGGGACGGGACCAAATGGGACGGGTCAAAAGAGAAAGAGGGGGGTCGGGCAGGATCGTGTGGAGGTGGTGCTAGGGGGACCGGGGGCCACTGTGGGCGTGGATGGTGGCGAGTGGTGGGCTCGGCGTGCGTGCAAGTGCAGGTGGGAGGTCGTGTGGACGGCGAGGAGGGGACCAGTGGTGGCTGTCTCAGCAAGGTGGGGCGTGGTCGGCCGAGAAGGGCGAGGGTCGGAGGGGACGGGTCAGGAATGGAACCAGGGAGCAGCGCGGCAGTGGAGGGCGTGATCGGAGAGAACGTCGGGGTCGAGCCCTTCCGGGAGCAGGATCGCGCGGGTGTCGGTGGTGAGCTGGAGGGTGGCCCCACGCTCTGGCAAGAACCCTGCCCCAGGTGGCCCCATGATCGTGGCGAGCCGCACCGGGGAGCGGCCAGCCGAAGGTCCCCTCGACGACGACCATGGACCAGCCCGTGGCATAGAGGGGGGCCGCCAGCGGCTGCGAGGGCGCCCGCGGCCTGTCGCCCGGGCACCGCAGGCGTGGGTCCCTCCTGCCGCGAGCGTGCGCACCGAGACGGCTCGGGCGTACACACCCCACCGCGGGTCGGGTCACGGGCTACCTCTGATGTGTACGGACGGGTCGCGCATGGCTGCGCGCCCACCGCGAGCGCGTACACACCCCACCGCGAGCGCGTACACACCCCACCGCGAGCGCGTACACACCCCACCGCGGGCGCGTACACACCCCACCGCGGGCGCGTACACACCCCACCGCGGGCGCGTACACACCCCACCGCGAGCGCGTACACACCTCGCCGCGAGCGGGGCCATGCCCACCGCAAGCGCGCACACCCCACCTCAGGGCTCGTCCTCCTGCGGTGTGTCGTCGTCCGCCGGGTCCCCCTCCTCCGGGGGGTCGTCCTCCGTGAAGAGGTCCGGGGGGGTGAGCTGGGCGAGGAGGGAGGCGCGGTGGGCGGCGGCTGTCGGGTTCGCCGCGAGCCACGCCG
>BTVJ01000150.1:0-9076 GCA_045863395.1 Myxococcales bacterium | reverse complement strand
GGGGCGCCTCGACCCTCCGGATTGCATCATTACTTATGCGACGCCCTACTAGCCCGAAGAGCTCATCCATTCACGGTCTGAACAGGGCCCGCTGTCGCGCCGGGCCGCCTCGCGTGGTAGCATCCGCGGCGGACCGGGGGCCCGCGTGGAGGTGAGGCGATGGGCGGATGCGGGAGCTGTGGACCGAGCAAGGGCATCGCGTGGACGCGCGAGCGTCTGGACCAGGTGGCGGCGGAGGCGCAGGCGGAGCTGCGCGAGGGTCGCAGCCCGACCGGACTGCTCGCGCGGCGCTTCGCAGACGGGGTCGACGCCTGCGGGATGGACGACGAGAGCGCTCGCCGGGTCGGTGAGCTGTGGCTGGCCTGGGGCGTCCTCGAGGCCATCGAGGGGCTGGTCTCGGCTGGGCACGCGAGGACCGAACGCATCGGGCGCGCGATCAGCCTGCTTGGTGACGCCCTCCAGTGTGGACCCACGCCCCGCGTCACCGCGGCCATCCGGTACAACCTCGGAGCGACGCTGCTCGCGTCGACGCTGAGACCCGACCGCGCGGACGTGGGGCCCTCGGAGGGCGCCCGTTCAGCCGACCTTGCGAGCGTGCCATGGACGGTGGCGGGGGACGCGGCGGACCTCGACGCGTGGGCGCGCGCAGCCACGCACCTGGCGGCGGTCGTCGACGGAGACGGCGGCGACGACGCGCTGCGGGCAGGGGCTCGCCGAGCGCTGGGCCTCACGTACTGCCTGCGCGGCATCACGGGTCGCCCACTGCGGGTGCGAGCGCGCCTCGCGGCCTTGGATGACGCCCTCGCGACCCTCGACCCCAGTGACCCCCTGCGCGACGTCGCGGAGTCCGCGCGGCGGAGCCTCGGCGCTCTCAGCAGCATGACGCGGCTCCTGGGCCATCACGGTGAGGCGCTCCCCGAGGAGGCGCGCCTGTTGCCGCTGCGGGCGGGGGGGCTCTTCCACCTGCCTCCGGGGGTGCTCGACGTGTCGCCGCCCGACACCGTCCAGCCCTGGGCGCAGGGCGCGCGAGATCACGCGGCATAGCGCCGCTTCTTCCCGTCGCGCGCGGGCGCCGTCCCCGCTCGATCTCCGCCGTTCTTTCATGAGGTTACGCGCCAACGGCTGGCATCTGGCGCACGCAGGGGTGACGCTCGGGCTCGGAGGTGCACATGAAGTCGATGATCCTGGCGGCGGTGGCGGCGGCCCTCCTGGGCGGGTGCCGGGGCGCGACCACGCGGGCAGCGGTGAAGAGCGAGGCGCCGTCCCCGGTGACCGTGACGATGACCGACGGGACGGGGCGCGCCGTGACGTTTGCCGACGTGGCGCCGGGGACGACGACCCCCTTCGAGAGGCTGCCCTTCGAGTCGCTGACGGGCCTGACCGTGGAGGTGCGAAACGGTGGGACCCACGGAGCCACGCTGTCGCTCACGGCCCAGGGCGACAACGTCCTCACCGTGGGGCCCGACGGAGTCCCGGTCGTCGGGGAGGTCCGCGAGAACCCGGACAACGCCCCGTTCTGGTAGGCGGGGTCAAGAGCGAGTCCACGCCCCGTCGGTGAGACGCGCCGTGCCCCGCTGAGCGCTGCCCAAGGCCCCCCCGACTCGAACCTCCTTGAATGATCCCGGCCGTAGAGCCTACTGTGAGGCGCTGAACAGCGTCTTGGCCCACGGAGTCCGCAATGCACCCCTCCCGCTTGCTCCTCATCGCCCTGGTCCTTGGTGCGCCCCCCGTTGCCGCCGACCCGCCCCGCATCGTGACCGTCCAGGGGAGCGTCTACACGTCCTCGAACCTGCCGGCCAACGGGTCCTATGACCTGGAGCTCGGGCTGTTCGCCGCGGAGACCGGCGGGTCTGCCCTCTATACGAAGTCCGCGCCGGGGACGCAGGTCACGGCCGGCCTCTTCGACGTGGAGGTGGGGCCGGTCCCGGCGGGCGTCATCGAGAGCAGCGCCGCCCTGTGGCTGGAGACGCGGGTCGACGGCACTGCGCTCCCCCGGCGCCCCGTGCGGCCTGTGGTCTACGCCGTGACCGCAGCGCAGGCGACCAAGGCGCTGGTCAGTGACGACCTCCAGTGCTCCGGCTGCGTGTCGGCGCAGCACATCGGCTTCAACTATGCCGGCGCCGCGACCAAGGGCGGCGCCGCGCTCGACGTGGAGTGTACGGGCTGCGTCGCGGCGACGGACGTGGCCAGCGGCGCCATCGCGACGACCCACCTGCAGGGCGCGGCGGTCACGCCGGCCAAGGTCTCCTTCGCCTACGCGGGCGCCGACTCCCAGGGCGGGCCGGCCAAGGACGTCGCGTGCACCGGATGCGTGGGGACGACGGATCTCGCGTCGAACATCGCCCTCTCCCAGCTCACGGTGGACGGCGCGGTGTACGCGTGCACCGCGGGCGCTCCCGGGTGCGCAGTGTTCGTCTCGGACGCGGCGCTGGCACACCAGAGCGACGGGTGGCTCAACGTGCAGTCCCAGAGCGGGCTCCGGGTCCGCAGCGGTGACAACTCTGCCTGGCGGCCTGCCCAGTTTGGAGGCGGCACCTCCCACGGAACCTTCGCGGTCTCCGGGGGGGACCTGACGACGACCGGGAACCTGACCATCGGGGGGCAGACGCTGGGGGCGTCAGGCGCAGCGGGCAGCCCTGGCTTCGCGTTCACGGGCGACGCAGATACGGGCATGTTCCGGCCTGCCGCCAACGAGGTGTCCCTGACGGGCGGCGGCGTCGCCCAGCTCGGGGTGAACGCCTCCGGGGTGAAGGTGGGCGTTGGAACGGGCGGGACGCTGACCGTGGGCGGCGCGACCACCATGACCGGAAACCTGACGGTCAACGGCTCCGAGACCACGGTCCAGAACCTGTCCGTGAACGGGACGCTGACCGCCAACGTGACCCTCAAGATCGTCAACGCCACGTCACCACCCGTAGCCTGCAACGGCGCAAACGCGGGGACCATGTACTTCAACACCTCGGTGGGCGCCTTCTACGGGTGCAACGGGGTGAGCTACGTCCCGATGTCCGGCGCCGCCAACCCGGCGAGCTGCGCGGCCCAGCTCACGGCCGACCCGTCGTCTCCCAGCGGGGTCTACACCATCGACCCCGACGGCACCGGCCCGAAGCCCGCCATGGACGTGCTGTGCGACATGACGACGGACGGCGGCGGCTGGACGGTGCTGGTGCGCCTCAACACCAACGACGCGACGAAGCGCAGCTACGTGGACTCGGGGTTCTGGAACTCCGCGACCCAGGTGGGCGTGGCGACAGGGAGCAACGACTTCCTCTCGCTGGCCTACGACTCGATGCCGTTCACCAAGATCAACCTGCGCTACACCTACGAGGGCCCTGCCGTGGTCTCGGCGTCATACTCGCTGCCGTCCAACACCCTGACCCTGCGGCAGTCCCTCAACCAGGGGATCAACAACAACAACGCGGCCTGGAGCCGGACCTGGTCGAACAACGCCGAGAACTCGACCGCGGACCAGTTCTTCGGGACCGTCCTGCGCTTCATGACCCAGGGCAACGACACAGACTACTCGCGCATCTGGTACAACCTGCTCGCGGTCACCGCGTGCAACCAGGGCGGCTCCATCGGGCACAACGGGGACTACCCTGGCAATGACTGGAACTGGGAGGTTGCGCGCGGGTCGAGCATCGACCCGTCCGGGTGTCAGCACAACACCTACAAGCTCGGCCTGGGTACGAACTACGACCGGAAGGTCTGGGGTGTCACAGCCATCGCACCCACGGCGCTCTACAACCAGGGGATCATGTACATCGGGGTCAAGTAGGCCCACCCGGGTCAGATGGACAGCAGCCAGGCACGCAGCGCGCCGACCTCGTCGTCGGTGTAGCCGGGACCTGGGGCGCCGGGGCCGGCGTGGGGGGCGCCCGGCCTGACCCCCCGGAGTACGTCATCCAGGGTCGTCGCAGCGCCGTTGGTGAACCAGGGGCCACCGCGCGCGGGGTGGAGCAGCGGCGAGACGCGGGTCCCGTCCGGGGTGAACGGAGGCGCCACGCCCACCGGGGCGAAGAGCGCTGCCCCATGGACGAGCGGGCCTGTGGACTCCGCGGCGCCACCGGACATGGTCGGCGCCGCCCGGTGGCACGCCGCGCAGTCTCGCAGGAACAGGGCGCGGCCCGCCTCGGCCAGCGTCGAGAGGGGCTCGCCGGGGGCCCTCAATGGGGCGCGGGGCACGGGGCGCGACCGCAGCCAGGCGAGGAGCGCCAGGCGCACGCCGGCGGCGTCGAGCCTGGCGACGCCCTCCTTGACCCGCACCTCCCGCCCCTCGAGCCACCACGGCGACGTCGCCGGCTCCCACAGGCGCGGGTCCAGGGTGCGGACGAGCCCCTCGACGGACTCCTCGAGCGTGGGGGCGTGCCCGGCCGAGAACACGGGCGCCACGGCCCCCATCCCCCAGAGGGGCCGGGTGATCTCCCAGCGCTCCTCGCGGAAGCCCGGGTGCAGGCGGTGGTCGGTGCCGCCCTCCCAGTGGCAGGTGTTGCAGGTCACGTCGGAGCCCGGGCGGCGCTCCCACAGGAGCGCGCCGTAGAACAGGCGCTCGCCCAGGTCCACGGCGCCAGCTCGGGGGGTGTCATCCAAGGCCACGGTCCGTGCTGCGCCGCCGACGAGGCTCCCCTCGCCGGCGCCCCCTCCGCCAACCTCGACGAGGCGCACCGCGTCGTCGAGCCGGGACACCACCGCGACACCGCCGTCGACCGGCGCCACCGCCCAGGGCGCGAGGCCACCGTCCAGCAGCGCGGTGGTGAACCCGGACGCCGAGCCTCGCTCCTCGCGCGACGGGTCCCCAGCACGCGGCGCGGCCCTGCCCTCCCCCGGCGCTACGGGGCCCCCCGCCCACCGCGCCAGGAGCAGGTGGTCCGAGCCCGTGGCCGCCACGGCGAGGACATCGCCGGCCAGGGCGACCGCCGTGGCGTCCACGGCGCCGAGCGTCTCAAGGGAGAGCACCGCCTTGGGCCGCGGATCACCCTGTAGCAGACCCTCGATCGGTCGCCCCACCAGCGCGCTGCCGGCCCCGACGAGGGGACCATCGGAGCGGCGGACGACCCGGTCCTCGGGGCCCACGGTCCACAGCAGGCCGCGGCGCTCGTCCCAGACCGCGTCCCTCTGCGGCGCGACGAGGGGCACGCCGATGGGGGGGCCTGCCGCCGGGAGCACCGCGAGGCGTGGCTCCGTCCCGCTGAGCACCCAGAGGTGGTCCGCGCCCAGGCGCCCCATGCGGTACGCAGACTCGGGGACGGCTACGCGGGCGACGATGCCGCCACGCTCGTCCAGCGTCCAGACGACGCGCTCCACCGGGTCGAGCACCCACACGACGCCGCGTCCGCCGTCGGCCGCCACGTCCGCGTAGCCCGCGCGCCGTGGAAGCGCGGGCGCGAAGTCCCCGCCCCACCACGCGAGCCCCCCCGGCTCGCTGCGCCCGACGCACACCGTGTCGGGCAAGCGGCCGCCGCCAGCCACGCAGCGGCGCGTCCCGAGCGGACCCGTGCGCCGCGCCGCGACGGCGAGGCGGCCGTCGACGTAGGCGAGTCGCGTCTGGAGCGGGTGCTCGGAGGACCACACCCAGAGGCCGCCGTCGTCGGGCAGCAGCCCCGTCGGCGCGTAGTGGTCCGAGCGCGTGGGGTCTTCGTAGACCGGCGCCACGAGGGGCGCCGCGGGCAGCCCCTCCAGAGGTCCGGGCGCCCAGAAGGGGTCGAGGCGGCACGCGGCCAGCGCGACCACGACCCACCGCGCGCCAAGGGTGCTGTACCATCCGGGAGCCACGGCAGACATCGTAGCACGGCGCCAGCGGTCTCGCCGCCACGCTCGGGACCGCGCGAACGGAGCGACGCTCACCGGAGCGGGGGCGCTCCACAGTGCCAAGCACACTGCCCGCCGTCGCACGTCGGGTAGCCGGCGCAGAGGATGTGCACCCACCCGTTGCCGGGGGCCCCGCAGTCGGAGACGTCGACGCACGTCCCGTCCGGGCGGCACACACTGTCGCCGGCGCAGTAGGCGCCCTCGGAGCAGCTTGCCTCGCCATGACAGGCGGTGCGGCACTCCCCATCGTCGGAGCAGCTCTGCCCGAAGGCGCAGTCGCCGTCCGTCTCGCACGGCGTACACACCAGTGGCCCCTGGTCGCTCCAGTACTCGGCAGTGCATCCACCGCAGAAGTTCGAGACGCACTTCCCCTCGGGGCACGACGACACCTGGCAGGGGTCGGCAAAGCACTGGACGGGGTGCGACCCGTCGCCACAGAGACAGGAGCCCCGGCAGCACACCAGGCGCGAGGCCAGGAAGTCGGCGTCACCTGCGGACACCTGGCTCGCCGGAGCGATGTACCCACACATCCCGATGCCGATACGGTGGGGTCCGATGGCGCTCCCGGTGACGACCCAGACGCTCCCGACGGGGAGCTCCACCCCGCACGCGGCGGAGCTCTGCGGAGACTCCAGGCGCACGAGGGCGCCCCGGCCCTCACACCCCTTCCAGGCCTTGAGCACGCGAGCCGTGTGGATCCGGGCGGTCGGCGTCTCGACCACCTTGAGCACCTGCACACGGACGACGTGGTCGGACTGCATGAACAGGGACGGCAGGTCCGGCGGAACGCAGGAGCAGGCCGCGGCGCTGCGCGGAGCGGCCAGGATGGCCAGCGCCAGGACCGAGCCGAAGATGACGGTCCGAGGCATCACGCACCTCCTCGGGGCGGGGTGGGCGCCCCTCCGGTCGAGAAAGGCAGGGTGATGCGTGGCGTCAAGTCCGGTGGCGAGGACCGCGCAACACGCCCGGTCACTGGCGCAGGAGCCAGTCCACCATGGCGCCGGCGACGTCCGCCTTGCCGTGGTCCTCGGCCTGGGGGAAGTAGCAGGGGGAGTTGGCCTCCAGCACGTAGAGGCGGCCGCTCGGGTGCTCCAGGATGTCGACCCCGGCGAAGGCGCTGCCCGCGACGTGAGAGGCGCGGACCGCCAGCTCCTCCATGTCGGGCGGCGGCGCCAGGCCGTAGTCGTCGGGGGAGTCGCTCGGCTCGCTGCGGAAGTCGTCCCGGCGCACCGGGTTGCGGTAGGCGGTGACGGCGCGCTCCCCCACGACAACGACGCGCCAGTGCATGGCGTCGGGGACCCAGGCGGCGAGCCGCGCGGCGTGCCCTTGTGAGACGAGGAGCTGAGACAGGGAGCGCAGCGCCTGAAAGGTGTCGGCGCGCAGCACGCCGACGCCCCCTTCGCCGCTGTCCACCCGCACGATCACCGGGAGGCCGCCCAGCGCCTCGACTGCGTCCCGCAGGAAGGCGTCGTCCGTGCGCCCGAGCCGCAGCGACGCCGGCGTGGACAGGCCGGCCCGCGCCAGGGCGAGCCACTGCTCGGTGTGGATGACGAAGGGCCCCGCAGGGCTCCGGTAGAAGGTCGCGACCCCGGGCTGCCAGAGCTGGCGCTCGGCCCGCATGGACGCCCAGGTGGTCGCCGGCCGATAGAGCAGCGAGCCGGGCTCCAGGGGCGGGACGCCGGGGTCCAGGCCCGAGCCACGCACCTCCACGTAGCGCACGCCGCGGGAGGCACACCCGCGGCGCAGGCTCGCGCGGGTGGTGTCGGGGGTCCCCTCGTCGATGACGCAGGTCAGGATCCGCGTGGCCGCCAAGGCCGGCGACGGGCGGAACGACTCCAGGAGCGTCCCCGGCTGCCCCGAGGCCGCGACCAGCTCCTCGGGTGTCGCATACACGAACCAGTTGAGGGTGACGCGGGTGCCGCCGGTCACCGGGCCCACGCCGTGGAGGGACGCCTGGTCCGGGGCCCCGTCCTCCGTCAGGTCGAGCCACACGATGACCCGCCCCGGGCGCGGGGGGACGTGGAGCGCCGGCTCCGCGCGCGGGAAGCGCGTGGGGCCTCCCTCGCACTCCGTCAGATAGATGAGGGCCGTGACGGAGAGCACCGCGCCGTCCAGCTCGTACTCGTCCAGGTGCAGCGGGTGGGAGTCCCCCGCCGTGGCCACGCGCAGGCGGAAGGTGTGGCTGCCGCGGTTCTCGAGCCCGATGACCCGGGTCAGGCGGGCGGCGAGGTCGGCGAGCGCCGGGTGGGAGTCGACCGGGACCTCCGAGGTGGCCCCGACGGGCTGCTCCGAGCGCTCCGGGGCCGCCCCCGCGGGGAGCGCGTCGGGAGAGACGACTCCGAGGAGCGCCTGGACGTCTGCTTCAGAGAGCAGGTCGTCGAGGACCCAGAGCAGAGGGCGGGTGCGGGTGGGGTGCAGGGTCGAAGCTCCTGAGGAGAGACGGGCGCCAGGGGAGTCCCGCGAAAGGAGACGGCCCGGGTCTGACCGAGCCCCTCCCGGGCGTCACTTCTGGGTGACCGCAACGTGCGACCACCGGATCCTGACGCGGTGGCTGGAGGTCTTGTAGGTCTCCGACGTCCCCACGATCTCGCCGTTGCCGCCCTTGAGGGTGGCCGTCGCTGCGTACTCGCCCGACGCGCCCCACTGGAGCCCGGCCTCGACGCCCTTGTTCGCGTAGGCGACCAGCGTCTTCGCCAGCGCACCCGCGTCGTCGCCGGAGAGACCGTCGAAGAAGAGATCCATCTGGGTGTCGCAGCCGTCGCCCACCCCCACCACGATGGACTCGAGGCGCGTCTCGGCCTGGATGGTGAGCCCGCCGGGCAGGTCGATGAACACCATGCTGTAGCCCTGGCCGAACTGCGAGCGCTTCTTCGCCTCCTCCTCCATGATGCCCTGGCGCTCGGCGGTGCAGCAGCCAGCTCCGTCCAGGGCATCTGCCTTCACCTTGGACTCCTGGACTGCCTCGCTCTGCTTGCGCGCCTCCTCGTCGTGGATACCGACGAGCTCCTTCTGCTCCTCCTCCTGCTTCTGCTTCAGGTCGGTCCAGGCCTGCTTCGCCTTCTCTTCGCTGGTGTCACCGTTGCCCAGCTTCTTGTAGGCGGCCTTCTCTTCCTTCTCGTGATTCGCCTCCTGCTTCTTCTTGTCCTGCTCCTGCTTGCCACCCAGCTTCTTCTGTGCAGCCTCCTGGGCGTAGTACTCCTTCTTGTGCTTCTCCTCCTCCTTGCCCTGCTTCTTCTCGACTGCCTTCATGTCCTTCTCGGACTCCTTG
>BTVJ01000149.1:0-9791 GCA_045863395.1 Myxococcales bacterium | reverse complement strand
CGCCACGTCCGGCAACCGTTCCATGCTCACCTCCCGCCCCCTCCCCCCAACGCCCCCCAGGATTGCCCACTCGCCGTCCAGCGCGATGATGCAGCCGCTCCTCAATAGCCCGCTCTCGACTGCCTCCCGATAGTGCCGAGCGGCTCATGGCCACCAGAGAGGCCGTAGGGTATGTCATTGTTTCCAACCATTTCCTCAATCTTCCTTCGCTCGTACACTTCCAACCCTCCATCAGAGTTCACGCGACCACCCGCCGCTGCCCATGAGCCCCACGAAGAGGCGGTCTCCGAGGACTTGGAGGGAGAGTGGGCGGGAGAGGCTTCGGTGGGCAAGAGAGGCGGTGAGGTCCTTCAATTTGAGGCCATCCCCCAGCCAGCCGCCCTGCTGCTTGAGCAGTTCCATGCCCTGGTCTACGCGCATGCCGTTCGCGGTCATCTCCGCGCCAATTCCCTCGTAGTGTTCCTGGGGTTTGAGACCGGGTGCCACAGTCCAGAACGGCTGACCCTGCGCTCCGGTCACCTCGAAGACCCCGATGGAGGCCGAGAGAGATGAGAGCAAGACACCCTCATACGGAGACGCCTTGAAATATGTCTGGCTCGCGCTGTAACCCTTGCCCCAGCTCTTTGGAGCCAGCGGGGTGGACTCGTCCGCTGGCTGCCACGCGGCGACGGCCGTGGTCGTCGAGTACTCTCCGATACGCACGTAGGTTCCGAGGGCTGCGTACAGGCGCTTGGCATGCATTGCTACGGCGCGCGCGTTCGGGTGGGTCATCACGAGACGAAAGACCGGCTTCGCTGCGCCCACGTCTTCGCACCAGAGTACGGCGCCCTCGATCCACCCGACCCCGGGACGGGCCGCCTCGGTGCTTACGACCACCCCGGCTCCACCATCCCACGTCACGTCTGACAACGCACGCCAGATGTTCGGGAATGCGCCGGGTACGTTAAGACCGGCAATCTGGTCCCACTGCGCGTCTCGCTCCGGCAGCCCCTCCGCCGTCAAGGGGAGCCGCCACAGTCCTGCGGGCGGCACGGACTCGTCGGGCCGGTACGTCGCGTGATGCCAGTTGGGACTCATGCCGTCGATGACGAGGCCCGCGACGAGCCACCGGGGCTTCCCCCATGTGTCCCGCACCACCACGAGGCGTTGTGGGTTGAGGGCCGCTCGCCTCACAAGGGTCCCGCCCTCTTTGAACTCAGTGAACCCCGTTGGAGCTGTCCATGCCGGGGCCTTTCCCTTGGCCACGGCGCCCTGTTCGACGTAGGGACCACCGAGGGGAAGGCGAAATGACCCGGTTGACTGCCACTTCTCGGACCCGTGCGTCAGCACGAACACTCCCGCGCCGGCCACCGCCGCGTACACACAGCCATCAGCCTCGGCCAGCACCCAGATCACGCCCTCGGGAAGCCCGCACAGCGCCCTGCCGTTCCAGGTCCAGCCTCCGTCGCGGCTCACAACGACCCGGCCAAAGTCGGGACGCGACGTCTCTACCTTGCACGTCGCCAACAGCAGCTCGGGCATCTGCCCCCGTCCCGGGCGAGCCGCCATCGCCGTCACGTCGGCCACTGCCGTCCCTGCAAAGGGCTGCGGAGGGGGCGCCTCGAAGCCCGGCGGATATGGCACCCTCCGGGTCATCGGGATGTTCGGCTGTGCCCACACCCAGGTCACGCCCCCGTCGTCGCTGAAGAACAGGCCGCCGTCGTTGGTAAACGAGAACAGGCGGTACCAGGGGTGCCCAAGCCCCTTCTTCATGAGCTTGGCGCGGTAGTATCCCTGCACCCACATGCTCTCCAGACCCGCGCTCGCCCACGTCGGCGCCTCCGTCGTCGAGCCCTCCTCGTCTGCGCCTACAGTGACGCTCTCCGCCGGCACGGTGCCCAGCGGAGCAAAGCTGTCGCCGTTGTCGGTGCTGTAGTAGACCTGCGTCGCGCCGCGGCCCAGCGCGATGCGGTGAGACATCGCCTGGCTGCCGGACATCGGCTCCGCAGACACGGCGATGCTGTCGTAGCTGTCGCTGCTCTTCGAGAAGATCCAGGTCCACGCCTTCTTTCGGTCCATGTTGGGCGGAACCTTCGAAGTGCCGTGGAGGTGCACCGCGCAGGTCACACCCTGCGCGAGATCGCGTTCCACGGTGAGCCACGCCGGTGGCTTCTCTGGCTTCTGCCACGGACCGAGCCGACTCGTCCAGCTCGGCGGCGATTGTCGCGGACACCCGGTCGCAGGAACGGAGCGGCAGGCCACGTGCAGCGAGGCCACCCCGACGGCGGCTCGTTGGCTGAGCAGCACCTCCACGCCGAAGCTCGCTCCCAGACCGCTTGCCTCGGCCGGATTCAGCTCTCTCACGAGCCAGCGCACCCCGTCCACGATCTCTCCTTCGTCTGGCAGGTCGAGCCACACCGTGTGATTCGACGACGTCGTGCCCTCGGCGTTCTTGTACCTGACGTTCGCTCCCAGGCGCTTCGCGTCGGTGTACGTCCCCTCGAAGAGCTTCTCCACGACCACACCGATGGCCACCTCGACCGGACCTGACTTCACTGCGGAGTGAACAAGATCGAGCGAGGCCTCAGAGCCAGGACCAGGTGCTCCCCCTGTGAGCCACGTCATGCGGCTCCAGGCGCCTGTCGAGGGATCTCGGCGCCAGGCGCCGAGCTGGATATCGCCGCTCCCGTCTTTGCATGCGGCGACATAGACCCACCCGTCTGGGGTGGAGCGGACGTGGAAGAAGGTTCCCGCAGGGCGTCCGGAGTATGTTTCGACTCCAGGGCTCGTCTGGCCGGCCGGACCGTAGGTCGAGACCAGCTCGCCGGAGATCGACTCGACCACCGGCGGCGTCGCGAACACACCTGGGCTACCGGCATCCTCCTCGCGGGCACGGATGCACGACGAGGATGGTGCTGCCGGGGCCGTGTAGATCAACCGGAGTCGCCCGTCCTCGCGGATTCCGGCGACCTGGCCGAGGCCGGTGGACGCCTCGATCACATCCAGCAGGTCGAACTCGAGGGGCCGGGGGTCCTCTCGGTCCGAGGGCAGCTCCAGCTCCAGGCCCTTCCCCTTCGGTATGCGGACGCGAAGCCGAACCAGCTCGTAGTGCTCCGGATCTTTGGTCTTGATATCAGGAGGTTCGAAGGGTTCGTCGCCGAGCCTGATCGTGAAGTAGAGCTGCGCTTCGGCTCCCGTCCAGTCCTCGTGGATCACCGGGTCTGCCCAGATGCCGCCAATGCCGCTCTTGCGGTCGTACGCGACGAGGCGGTTGCCCTGCTCAGCCTTGAGCGTGGGCGTGTTGGGTGCGTGCCAGACTGTTCGGGACGCAGGATACGTGGCGCCCACCCAACTGCCACGCTTCAACTGCCCATTGGACCACTGCGCGATGCAGGCGTAGAAGGTCGGGGGGTTCTGGTGCGGCAGGACTTTCTTGGTCGTGCCGGCCTGTACGTACTTGAGGCTCACGTCCGGGCTGGTTCCCAACCTGATCAAGCCACCCTCGAACTGGCGGGACCCGTTATTGCCGCCCAGGACGAGCAGGTGTCGGCCGTCGTTACCAGGAAGGGGGATTGCGCAAACCAGGGAGGGGGAGCGGAAGTGCATGTCGTTCGTGTACCAGAGTTCCTCCTCATTCGTCGGTTCCCAGCCAAGGGCGGGCGGAGGGACCAAGTCCTTGGGCCACACATGTGTAAACAGGTCCATCGTCACTGGACTCCACGCGCTGGCACCCTCGCTCCGAAAGCACACATTTCTCCGGTCCTTGATTCCGCCTGGTCCGAATCCCGCCCCACTGACGGCATAGGTCAGGGTACCGGTCGCCAGCGTCACCACGCAGATGTCTCCGATGTCGTGGCTCTCCAACCCGAGATGAGCACCCCCAAACGCCCACGTCTTGGGACCGGGTGTGCCGCGCATCATCCCCCCGTTGTCGGACCCTACCCACATCGCGGGGTTGGGACCCGGAACGAGAGCCAGCGACTGGATGTTGCCGCCAGTCCCCGGCGAAGCCAGCGCCCATGTCGGACCTACGAGCCCCTCTGCAACGGCGGGATCGAGGAGACCACTCTGGTGAGGAGCCACTGGTGTCCGGTGCTCAGTGTCGCCCCGGGCGAGTGACAAGTCGACAACCGGAGCCCACTCGGACGGTTTCGGCAATCGAGAGTCGCTCATGGCCCGAGGTACCCTTCTGCGGCGGTGCCGTAGTCCCAGCAGTCGTATTGGTATCGAACGATCCAGTCCAGCCGCCAGACGTCGTCCTTCATGACCCACTCACCACTGGCAGATTCGCGGCCGGCGCTGTCGTACTCCCAACGCTCCAAGTAGTTGGTCGTCTCCTTGAGCACATCGTCACCGCCACCTGTCCACTTCTCAATCCGTCGTTCGGCCTCATCGTAAACGTATCTGAAGAAGGTTCCTCCTCCTCCTCCCCAGCACGGCCCGTAGGGACATTGGGGTGTCTCATACTCGGGATTCATGTCGGTGCGCCAGAGTCTGAGCAGGCCAGTGCTGTCAAATATCATCTCATGTTTCGGCACCGTTCCGGAGGAACTTCCCGACTCCAACCGCTCGATATACCCACCGTCGAAGGGAATGTAGGTCCAGTAGAACCCGCCCAGAGGATCCTGTTGCGTATCACCGACGCTGTACCATCCTTCGAAGGTCTTCCTGCCTTCATCATCGTAGTCAAAGAGGTAGTATGTCGTCAGCTCGACGCTCTCCGGCCCCTCCAAGGAACTGTAGACGGAGATCTTCGACTCCAACCCGGCCTCGTTGTACTCGTAGACCGTTGCAGACCATCCCTCCTTGAGGTTGGGCCCACCTCCCCACCACTTCGTCGATGCATTGTAGACGAATACGGTCTCGACCTTGCCGTCGTCATAGAAGGAGTAGCTATACTGAGTGTTGTCTTCCTCGAACTTCTTCGGTTCGAAGTCCATCACTCCCGCGTGATAGTACTTGTAGACCTCCTTCTTTTTCTCATCGTCATAGTAGGACCATGTCGTCTTGATGACGGTTCCCTCTGGGCCCACATATTCGTCACGAGCCGGAAGACCCGTGGCGGTCCAGTCAAAGAACGTCTGGCCTCCGTAGCTCAGGGTGCCCGCAGGTTTCTTCCAGGACGATGAGAAGTGGCGTGTCTGGCGGTGGAAGAGGGCACAGTCATATCCAAGGAAGTTGACATAGAAACGCCAGTTTGGCGCTGTCGGCTCCGAGAGATCCACTTTGGTACACGCCCCCGGCGCATCCGCCCCAACAGGAATCTCGATCTGCTCATCGCACATGCTTAGCCCACCCGCACCCTGGACGGACTCGGGTATCTCGATCATCGGCAGAAACGTCGGGTATCCAGGGCCGCTGTATGTAAATGGACCGCCCCCCGGCGGGAGGGACGGAATGTCGTCCGGCTCGTCCGCGTCCTCCGGCGCGTCGCTCGTCTCCGAGCCCAGGTCAACGCCTCCATCGCTCTGGACGTCCGTCACGACGATCCCGTCCGAGAGCGCCCCGTCATCGACACCTCCGCCGGCGGCCACGTCCGTCGTGCCGTCACCGTCCGACGTCCAGACGTCGAGGTCACTGCCGCCGCCATCGCTCGAACCGACATCCGGAGACGGAGCTCCGTCGGAGCCGGGTCCCGGCGTGACATCCTCCGGTGCACCGGTATCAGGGGTGGTGCCCGGCCCCTGGCCTGCTCCGCCTTCGCTCGGCTCGCACCCGCTCAGCGCCAACAACGCCCCCACCATGATCCAAGAGCAGTGCCTCATTGGAGAACCTCCCTGTCCGGCAGCACCCGCACAGGCGACCGTGGAGGCGCGAAGCACGTCAGCCGCAACCTGACCGACCACGCGCCTCCGCAGTTCAACCGGCGACGTGCCGTGAAACGCTGCATTGACCTCGGGTTCACACTACGCCGGGAGCGACCAGCTTGTCCGCTCCAGGCCAGGTGCGAGCGGGCCGGAGGCGGGGTCGAGTGCACCCCACACCGGCGCGTCCTGATTGACGTGTGCTCGGCCGCTCGAAGGTCGGTGACGTCGAGCCAGAAGACTGCGTCGCGCAGGCCGGTGAGATCATCGAAGGGCCTCCACCTCCGAAGGTTGGGCTGGCTCTCCGACGCCTTCAATGTCTTCCACGGCACCAGCTCGTCCAGGTCCACTGCCGCTTCCGCGACCGGCAACACCGCCCAGCTCGCGAGCGGCGGGGTCGCCGCCTCCGGCGTGCCCGCGGCGCTCATCGCTTCACTTCGGATAGCCCGAGGGCCAGCCGCCGCACCTCGGGGCTCGGCACCCAGCTCGGCGCCTCCGGCAGCCGCCAGTCCTCGACCGGAGAACGCCCCACTCTGTCCACGGCCGGGGGCGGCTCCAACCCCTGCGCTCGCGCCGCCCCGCGCGCCAGCGCACGCTCCAGGATGCGGAGCGAGGACCCGCGGGGCATCTGCCCGTCCCGCTCTGTGTGGAGATCCCCCCGGTCAGGAGTCCGCGCCATGCTCACCTCCCGCCCCCGGCTGTGCACCCGTGGGTTGCCAGCGGGCGCCGCGATGATCAAAAGAAGGCGCTACTTCGGATTGAGCACCTGCCCATCGCGGTGGAGAGCCCGGGGGCCGTCACCTATGATCATGCGGACGAGCCGCTCCACCTCGAAGCCCGTCCGCCAGAAGGAGCCGATGCGCAGAAACCCCTCGCTGCCAGGGGTGTTGGCGCTTTGCAGCGCCCGAAGGAAGTGGACCGCGAACCGGAACATCTCCAAGAACGGGATATCCGGATTGCACGGCTCGAGCTCGCGGGCGGCCGCCAGGTGCTCCATGTATTCCGCCACCACCTCGTCCCTTGAGACGTCCACCTGCGACGCTGCGACCATCAGATGCGCATCCACCCGCAGTGGGGGCGCCACCTCAGGCAGCGCCAGCAACCGAAGAGCCGACTCCCGCGCATTGGGCCATCGCCCCAATGCGGCCAGGCTCCGCATTCGGCAGTGCCACGCGTGCGGCTCGTCGTCCTCCATCTTCTCCGCGATGGCCAGGTTGCGGACGTGCTTCGACGCAAGCAGGTTGGCATGCTCATACCCGTCGTGGCGCACCACCAGATTCGAGAGCAGCGCCTCCTCGTTACGCACCGCAAGCTGCTCGTGGATCGGGTGAATGTACCGGATGCCGCTCCCCTTGCGCACGAGCCGCGCCAGGTACTCCAGAACGCTCTGCTCCCACGGGTAGCTTGACCAGTGCTTGATCATGAGCACGTTCGGGAGGTCGGGCTCGGCCAGACGCCGCCGCGTCTCCTCGAAGTCGCCGGGCTCCAGGTGCTCATCGGCGTCTACGATGAGGCACCACACGCCTTCGGCGTACTCGATGCTCTGGTTGCGGTGCAGCGAGAAGTCGTCCGCCCACGGATGATGGTAGACCCGCGCCCCGAGACTCCGCGCAATCTGAGGGGTCGCGTCCACCGACCCCGTGTCCACGACCACGACCTCATCCACCAGGCCGCGCAGGCTCGCGATGCATCGCCCAATGCACCGCTCCTCGTCTCGCGCGATGATGCACGCGCTCAGCAGCGGCGCGCTCATGACTGCCTCTTGAACGACGCCATCACGCGGAACTGGGCCACCCATGCATCTGACGTCTTACCCACCGTCTGGTCGTTCCAGAACGTGGCGTCCACGGGGCCTGACAGATCCGGCCAACGGCCCACCACCTGCGTCAACGTCTCTGAGCCCGGTCCGCTCAGCGCCTTCCTGTGATCCTGCTCCTCGAGTCCGTCCATATGGTCCTCCTTGTGTGGCACGCGCGGCGACGCCCCTCGGGACGCCGCTCTACAGAGGTCATCTTGGAACCATCCTGCGTGAATGCTCCTTCTCTCGGCTCTCAGTCAGTCGCCCTCCACTGACTCAGAATTCATCTCCACGCCATCCTCCCGGAACGGCTCCATGCTGTCGGAGTCTGACATCACAGCGTCAGGCGACGTCAGGTCGCACTTCGAGAGGTCAGGCTCGAGTTCGAAGTGCACGAACTCGGTACGAGGAAGATCGCAACCACCAAGTCTCACTGTGACACTCTTGGATTGTACCTTGCCATCGTCACCAAGGACGCTCACCACGTATGAGCCTGCAGGGCCGAAGTAGCTGCCTCCACCCGAGTCCAGCGTAGAGCCGAAGTTCACGGGCTCAGCCCCTTCAGGCTGAATCGTCACCGCATTTCCGACGCCTTGTCCGCATCGGGTCACAGTGACTTCGAGTGCCGCAGTCCACACTCCAGGACAGTCGGAACCCTGGCCGCAGGCAATGAGGGCCGCCAAAAAGGAACCCGCCAAAGTGATGCCGACAACCCATCGACTGACAAACGCCGTGTTGTAGCGCTCCGTGCTACGCACCATCAGATTGGTCCTCCGCGCATCTGATCCTCGGTTCCGCGGCGGTGGCCTGGCATCTGCTTTGCACACGTGCAGTCCGAAAGCTCACACGGGACCCCTACTTGTACTTGGCCCGCGCCCACGCGACCATCTGCTTTGTGAGAGTGCCACCTACGTACTTCGAGTACACACCACTCATGACGCCCTGAACGGTAGGCCAGGGCATGGTGGAGTTCCACCGCCAAAGGGGTCCCCCCGACATTCCGGGATACCCCTTGGTCGTGACTTCCATCTTGAATTGTCCATACCCACCCATCCCCTTGTATGTCTTGTGATAGAACTCCTGGATGTGCGTATCAAAGTCAGCAACAGGTACACCATCCAGCATTGCTGGGTATCCGAACAACTGATATTGATTCTTCGGATCCCACTCGTACTGTGTACTGGTCGAAGTCCACGCGCTCTTGAGCACGAGAGGTTGTGAGAATGGCAGATTGCCCGCGACGGCACACCACCCTAGCTGATGGCCGATGGGCTCGTCCAGAATGAGCACTGCCACGTCCTGAAACTTGGCCCACCCTGGGAGGGACTTGCTGACGTCGACTGATATCGACAGGAGCGCGATCACTTCCTTGACCTTCACGGATTTGCCCAGCCACAACGTCGACCCGGATGACGAAGGCACCGGGTACACCTGGCTGGCGAACTTCCCAGGGTACTTCCAGTCTCGGAAATAGCCAGGCACAAAGGTGGTGGCTCCGAGCTGCTTGTCAGCATGTGACACGAACTCCCGCACGAAATCGTTTACTGGGTATGGATTGAAGTCGTACCAGTTCAGCGTGGGGACGACGTGCGATGCAGTGAGCACATGTCTCGGCCCGACGAGCACACCGGTTCCTGTCAACGTACCCCACGGCTTGAACAAGTCAGGATTGATTCCTGAGTACGGGCTGAACTTGATTCTTCCGACCAGATATCGTGGCCAAGCGTTCGGCTGGTACACGACTGGTTCGTCGAGGCCGTTCCAGTCGGGAGGGTAGGTGTACCCCCAGAGCGGGCGGGGAGAGTGCGTCAGGTTGCTCTGATCGCCGTCCCAGGAGTTTCGCAGCGGCGTTGAATCGACTGCCCCTACTATTGTTTGCTTGACGGAATATTCAGGCGTTGAATCGCCGACGCTCGGGATGCGCCCCCCTGCGTTCGAGCCGTCAGTGTCTGAAGTATTCCCGATCTCGAGAAGATCAGACGCCGTCAAGATCCTGTGGCGGACTGGGCCGAATGTCTGAGCCCCTTCTGACGCCCCGGCCACTTCTCCCATGATTCCAAGAGGGTATGTGACAGGTTTCCTGTACATGGTTCACCCATCTCTCCGTCATGAGGCTCCGCGCACCCCGCGCCGCCACGTCCATGGCCCCCGTGCCACCACCACCTCGTCCACGAGCCCGCGCAGGCTCCCGATGCAGCGCCCGATGCACC
>BTVJ01000148.1:0-10180 GCA_045863395.1 Myxococcales bacterium | reverse complement strand
TGGAGCGCACCCACCTGGCCATCGCGAAGGACCGGCCCAGCGTCGCCGCCCAGGACCTGGACAAGGGGTCACCTGGGGTGGAGCGCGGAGCTGGGGCTCATGTACGTCCACGAGCCGCTGACCCTCGTGTCGGTGGCGACGGGAGACACACGCCCCGACCGGGTCGTCATCCCCGGCCAGGTGCGGGTGGAGCTCAGCGTCCAGGCACCTGCTCGTGGCAGTGCTCCATGGAGTTGCGTCCTCGGCCGGGTCGTCGCCGGTGCGATCAGTCGACCGCAGTGTGTCGTTGGGCCTCTCAGCGGAACCTATGCGATCACGCGGTAGCGGCCTTCGTCGTCCGCCACCAGCAGGCGCCGTCGCTCCAGGCGGCTCAGCAGGTCGGAGACTCTCCTCCTCGGGGCCCGCTTGAAGCGGCGGACTTCGGGTTCTCCGGCCAGACGCTCGGGGCCGACAACGCGCTCCTGCTGATCGCGTACTCGCTTTACCAGCGGGGCCTCGACGCCCACTACCTGAGCAGCAGCTCGTTCCGCGAAGACCGCGAGGCGATCCGCGGCTGGCTCGTGCGGTCGCTGCTGAAGGCCGGCGTGTGGGGCAGCGGGCTCGACACGCTGCTCACCGCGATCCGGGCGACGCTTCGCGAGCAGGGCGCCGCACGCTTCCCGGTGGAGGCCGTGGAGGCCACCATGCGCTCGCGCGGCAAGGGCCTTCGGTTCGAGGAGGAGGAGCTGGAGGACCTCGCCGACGTTGCCTACGGTGACCGGCGCGCGTTCCCGCTGCTGTCGCTGCTCTTCCCGTTCCACGACCTGCGACGGCTCGGGGGCCAGCTTCGTGCGGTGCGCTCCGCCGAGCAAGACGTGCGAGGCCCTGTAGAGGCCACTCGGCGGCGAGAATCTGGGGGCTTCAGAGTCGGAGGTAGCGGAAGCCAGGACCGTCATCGTAGTTCCTCCCACACATGAAGCCAGGGCACTCCGCTCGTCGCAAATACAACGAGTCCACCCGCCCTCCTATCGCAGAAGATCGGCCCCGTTCGCAAGAGGGGACGGACAGGACCTTCTACGGCGCTTGGGCCGGGCGGTTCGGCGGGAGGTGAGCGGGGGGGCGCGACAAGGTGCAAGAAAATGGCGAGCTTGGCTCCTTCGTGCTACGCGCATGGGTGCTTATCAAGGTCCGCGCGCGCGGCCTTCCCAACGCGAAGAATGGAGGGCTCGCCAGTGCCAAAGCTACGGTGGTTGCGGGAGTGTGTCCAGAAAGTGACCCGAGGCGCTCCAGTGCGGACGGCGTGGCTGGTGTCCGCCGTGGTCACGGGGCTGTATGCGGGCGGGAGCGTCGTGTTGTCGGAGATCGCCCGGCAGCTCGCGGGCGACACGCAGCGGAGCTTCTGGGCGCTGCTCATGCGCCTGTCCCGGAACCTCAAGAGCACGACCGTCCACATCGACGTTGTGCTGACTCCCTACCTCGACTGGGCTGGCTCGTGGACCCGGCGGGGCTTCGACGTCATCTGCGTCGACTCGAGCGAGATCGTGAAGCCGTACGGGCGCGTCATGCCCTTCCTCTGCAGGGTTCGCGACGCGAGCGAGTCGCGGCGTGGGGAGTGCCGCATCGAGAACGGCTGGTGGACGACGGAGATCGTCGCGACGCGAGCGGACCACCAGGTCATCCCCCTGCGGAGGCGCCTGTGGTCGTCCGCCGAGCCAGGCCACCAGAGCCAGAACCGGGAGACCTTCGACACGATCCAGGACGTGCTGCCCTTCATCGACCGCCGCGCCCTGTGGGTCTTCGATCGCGGCTTCGACAGCAACCGGCTGATGGACTGGCTGGACGCCCGCGGGATGCGGTGGCTCATTCGCCAGCGGGGCGACCGACACATCTGGTTGCCGATGCTGGCGGAGAAGTTCCCGACAGAGGCGCTCGGCGCGGCGCTCGCCACGCCCCACACAGCTCGCCCCCTGGTGAGTCGGAACAACCAGCTGGTCCGCATCGAGCTCGCCGTCGGGGCCTGCACCGTGCAACGGACGTCGCGCGGCGACTACCTGACTCTCGTCGCGGTGAGGCTGCCTCGCAGCAAGGCTCCCATGCTCCTGCTGTCGAACGTTCGCGTCCGGCGCGAGGCCGACGCCCGCCGGCTCGTCGAGGCCTACCTCCGCCGGTGGGCTGTCGAGGACGAGATCCGCGCTGCCAAGCAGCTGCTGGACTTGGAGAACGTCCGCCTGCTCACATGGACCTCGCTCCAGCGCATGGTTGAGCTGTCGGTCCTCCCCACGGGGCTGATGGCCCTCCACGCGGCCGAGCATCCTCGCTCCGCCCGGTGGCTGGCCAAGCAGGCCCCCATCGTCGACCCCGTGCCGCCCTACCTGGCCTACCGCCTCGCCACGGCCGTTCGCTCGTACCTCGTCGCCGCCGTGCCACTGCTCTGCTGATCATCGGGCGCTCCGGCAACGCCCCACCGACCAGCCCGCCCGCCGGAGCCGCGGGCCGGTCCGACAAGCGGATCCAGACCGGGGGAAAGGGGGCACTGCGTGCTCACCGCCGGCCCGACCTCGTCGGCTACCGCACCGTGGCTCTGCCGGGGACTGCCCGCGATCACCTGTAGAAGGTACTGGGGACGGAGCGCCGAGCCTCTTCCGAGCCGCGATGAATCGTGCGCGGCGCCCAGTTCGACCGACGAGCCGTGGGCGTGTGCGATCCACCCGTCGTCTTGGTGTCCCACGATCTCGAGCCACGCCATCACGGGGATCACTCCGAGCCAGGCAAAAGGGTGCCTCACGCCGACCGCGCCCGCGCCGTCCCCTTGCGCTGCGGGCAGGAGGATGGCACAAGAGAGCGACCCGGCTCCTCGGCGGTGGAAGACCTGGAGGGGCCAGGGTGGGTACAGCCGCCGTGGGTTGGGGTCTACGCGGGCCCCGGTATCCGGTGGGCGGCGCGACCAGGGCTTGTGGGGAAGACCATGACCACCGCAGCCATTCGGACCGAGGCTCATGCGGAGGCACTGAGTGCGGGGAGCGCCAGCGCTGAAGTGCCACCAAGGGTGTGTCGCGCCTGCCGGGCAACACTGCCGAACCAACCCGACCCGTGGCGAGCCCCACCTGCGCGCACCGCGCCCACACAATCGTCGGCGCTCACCGTTCGCAACGTGTAGACCGTCCTGGGGGCTGAGCCATGAATCCCAAACACGAAGATCCCACTGCGGGCGCATCGGCGCCATCTCCGACCCGTGACAAGGCGATACGGCTCCTTCACTACCTGCGGGAGTACGTCCGGACCGGCATACGCGTCATACGCCGCGTGGACCAGTACGCCACAGACGGCACGGTCCTCTGGTTACACAAGGTCCCACGGCACCCCGGCTGCATTTCCAGCCTGTGGACGGCGCCCGGGCCTGCTACCTCTCACTGGCTCGAGGTTCACAAGCAGCAGCTTCCGCGGGTCCCGGCGCTTCCGCTCGCCCTTCGACCCTGGGTCTCCACGGCAGCCCTCGAGAGGTCGGACGGACCGCCGCCCACTTTGAACGAGCGCGCCGTCGTCACGGACCGGGACCCCACAGACGGAGAAGAGCGGACTCGTGAGCAATGGGTCGGCGACCACCCGGAGGTCCGGGCTGCCTACGACCAGTACCTGTCACGGTGGAGTGCCTGGGCCGCCGACTATGAGGCGAAGGCCCCCGTGCAGCGACTGTACGGTGAGCTGTTCGCAATGTACCAGGCACACAAGCGCATGGGGGAGGCGTTTGAGCTCGTCATGGGGCTTGGGCTCCTGACGTGGCAAGACCCCCAGGGGCAGGAAATCCGCCGCCACTTGGTCGTCGCACGAGCGGAGCTCTCGTTCGACGAAAAGCGAGGGGTGTTCGTAGTGGACGCGCCGCCCCCGCCCGAAGGGGCCGCACTTCAGCTCGAGGACGAGTTCATCGAGCCGACGGATCGTCCGACCCAGCAGTACGTGACCACCACCCAAGGGCTCATCAGCGAGTCCGGTGATGACCCTCTCGCACCCCAGCTCACGCAGGCGCTGATCACTTGGACGACCTCGCTACACCCTGATGCCTCCTGGCAGCCGCGCCTCGATCCGCGCACCGGGTCGGGGGCGGCTCCCATGGTGGACCTCGCCCCGGCGCTGATCTTGCGAAAGCGCACCAGCAGGAGCCTGCTCAGGACCTACGACCAGCTGATCTCGCAAATCGAGGCGGGAAGCCCCGTACCCTTCGGACTAGCGCGACTTGTGGAACCGCTCGACGACCACGCTCCCGCGTCGGGCGGGCGCGGCGCTCCTCCAACTGCAGCGGGCGGCGGCGCGGCGGCGCGAGCTCCTCTACCCGCCGACGGAGAAGTCTACTTTCCGCTCCCGACGAACGAGGAGCAGCGTCGTATCCTGCGTGAGTTGGAGCGACGGCGAGGGGTCCTAGTTCAGGGCCCCCCCGGGACCGGCAAGAGCCACACCATCGCGAACCTCATCGCCCACTGCCTGGCAACTGGCCAGCGCATCCTCGTGACGAGCGAGACGCCCCGCGCGCTATCGGTCCTCAAGGCGAAGCTCCCCGAAGCCATCCAACCGCTGTGCGTGAGTCTGCTCGGCGCCGACACCGGCTCCTACCAGGAGATGGCCCGCTCCGTCACCGCCATCGGCCTGCGTCACAAGGACTGGAGCCCTGACGCCCAACAAAGGAGAATCACCGAGCTCGAAGCGGGCCTCCAGCGCTCCCGCGGCGCCTCCGCGCAGGCCCAGGCGGAGCTTCGGACCGTTCGCGAGAGTGAGACTCTCCCCGTCAGCATCGCCCAAGGGGCGTATAGGGGCACCGCGGCACAGATCGCGCGGCGCATCGCAGACGAGCGCCCGATCCACGGGTGGCTCACCCTAGCAGACGACGCACCGGAGATGGCGCCCGTGACCGGCGCCCAGGCACTACGCTGGCTGGAAACAATGCGCGCGCTGCCGGAGGCACGGCGCGAGGAGATCCTGCGCCACCGCATCCCGACGCGGGATCTCCCCGGCACCACCGAGGTCACACGAATGTTGCGCGACGAGCGCGCAGCAGAAGATGCCCTGGCGGCTCACGGTCCTATCCTGAAGTCCGAGTCCATGCGAGCTCTCCGAGCCTGGAGCCCGGTTGATCGCTCCGGGCTCCTGGACGCGGTCCGGACAGCCAGCTCCCTCCTCACTGCCCTGAGCACACGGACGAACAAGTGGTTGCCGGAGAGCCTCGACCAGCTGCTCGCAGGGCGACACCAGGCTTGGTTGGCTCTCCACGAGTTGACGACACACGCCGTCGGGCAGCTGACGCCCACCGTCGCGAAGTGGGAGGACGTCCACGTTCGGGGCCTGGAGAACCGGGACCGCCGCACGGCATTGTCCGACGCGCGCACGATGCTCGATCATCTTACGATGGGGGGCCGCTGGAGCCGCCTGGGGTTCGTGCCCGCCGACGTCAAGCCGCGCATGTATCTCAAGAAGGAGGTGACCGTCGACGGGCAACCTGCGGAGACGATCGACGTTCTGGAGACACTCGTCGGCCGCCTCGAAGCTGAGGAGACACTGGCGCGCGCCTGGACCGAGTGGACGGGACGAGCGGCGCCAGCCACGACCGGTCTCCGCATGCAGCTCGCCGAGCTGGTGGATCACTGTTCGGCCTTGGAGGCTGCGTTGAAGGCGTCAGACGCAGCCCTGGCCGCCGAGCGCTCCATGTTGGGCGGCGCTCCCGCGCTTCCAATGCCAGACTGGCGGAATGGCCCCACAGAGGTGGTGCGAGCCGGGGAGGCGCTGAAGGCCGAGGAAGCACTCGCCGTCCTGGTGGCCGCGCGCCAGCAGATCGAGGACGCCCTGCGAGCCGCAGCCACCCGCCCCAATGCCCATGAAGTCCTCGATGCCTTGCGCAGAGCCCTCGAGGCACGTGACGCCGACGCTTGGGTGGCCGCCTGGCGAACACTCGCCGCGCTGGAGCAGGACAGCGTACGGCTGGTCGAGGCCCGAAGCATCGAGACCCCCATGCGCGCCGCCGCACCGGATCTGGTAGACGCGATTGTCCTGGACCTCACGGACCCAGCGTGGGGGCCAAGGCTCGAGCGCCTGGAGGAGGCCTGGAGATTCGCGGACACCGTGCGATGGCTACGCCGCCGCAATGACCCGCAGCGGCAAGAGCGTCTCCGTGAAACCGTAGCGCTGGAGGAGCGGGCCATGGAGCGGCAGCTCGGGGAGCTCGCCGCAGAGCGCGCGTGGCAGGCGTTCCTGAGCCGCCTGACCCAGAAGGAGCGAGAGGCGATCCAGGGGTGGCAGTTCGCGGTGAAGAAGGTCGGCAAGGGAACTGGCAAGAACGCCGAGCGCTACCGCGCCGAAGCGCGGTCGAACATGTCCGAGTGCGTCGGCTCCATCCCTGCTTGGATCATGCCGCGGTATCGGGTCAGCGAGACCCTGGAGGTCGCACCAGAGCTCTTCGATGTCGTCATCGTCGACGAGGCGAGCCAGACCGGCGTCGACGGACTCTTCCTCTATTACCTCGGCAAGAAGGTCGTGGTCGTCGGGGACGACCAGCAGATCAGCCCCTCGGGGGTTGGCGTGAACACAGATCAGGTCAATGAGCTCCAGCGCCGCTACCTCGATGGGATCCCTTTCCACGCCGCCCTCGGGCCAACGAGCAGTCTGTACGACCATGCTCAGATCCGCTTCGCCGGGAAGATCGTCTTGAGGGAGCACTTTCGGTGCATGCCTGAGATCATCGAGTTTTCCAACAAGCTGTGCTACGCGCCTCTCGGCACCCCTCTCGTCCCCCTGCGTACCTATCCCCCTTCGAGACTCGATCCGCTCATCTCCTGTCATGTGGGGGACGGGTTCCAGACCGGCGCATCCGGCCGCACGATCAACCGCCCCGAGGCGTTGGCTATTGCGGACCAGATCGAAGCGTGCCTGCGCGATCCGCGCTACGCGACGAAGTCATTCGGCGTGATCTCTCTGCTCGGGGAGGCGCAGGCGCGGGTCGTTCACGAGGACCTGGTCCGCCGCGTCGGCCCCGAGATGATGGAGGAGAGGCAGATTGTTTGCGGAGACTCGTACGCGTTCCAGGGCGACGAGCGGGACGTGATATTCCTCTCCATGGTGAGCGCGCCCAACGAGCGCTTCGCCACAATGACGACTTCGAGCGCGGTGCAACGCTTCAATGTCGCAGGAAGCCGGGCGCGTGATCAACTGTGGTTGTTTCACTCGGTCACGCTCGACCACCTTGGCGCCTCATGCGTCCGCCGCCAACTTCTATCGCACTTCCACGGGATTACTGACGCGGGTCGCGAGGTGGCGTCCGACGCCTTCGAATCCGACTTCGAGCGTGACGTGTGCATGGTCCTGCGCGGCAGGGGATATCGCGTTCTGACACAGGTTTCGGCTGGCGATCAGACATCTCACAGGTTCCGGATCGATCTGGTCGTGCAGGGCACTGACACCCGGTTGGCGGTCGAGTGCGACGGAGACCGTTGGCACGGGCTCGACCGGTACGAGGCCGACATGGTCCGGCAGCGGCAGCTCGAGCGGGCTGGCTGGATCTTCGCGCGGGTTCGTGCGAGCGCGTTCTACTGGGACGCTGAGGCGGCCATGGGGCCTGTTTGGCGCGAACTCGAGCGGCTGGGCATCACACCACCAGGGACTCTACCGTCTCTCACAGCATCGGGAACCGACGTAGCCGGGGACGAACCGGTCTCCGAACTCGGGTCCGTGGAGTCGGCCCGGGCCGCTCAGGGTGACACCAGCCCAGATTCGACCACGACGAGCGTCGCGCTGCCGACCTGGGAGCCAGACCCCGCGCCGAGCGACCAGGAACCGCTAGAGTTTCCCGATTCGCCCCCTGCGAGGGGTCCGGCGTCCACGGTCTCGAATGTCGTGACCTCTCCTCCGCGGCACGACGCTCGTACCGCGAGCCACCAGCCGCCACCGGCGCTGCGCCAGGTGGACGGTGCCTCGCTCAGCGCCTCGCAGCAACCAGAGCTTGACCCGTCATCGGTCACATTCTCGAGTGCCGGCGACGTCCTGGCCACCATCGACGAGCTGGTTCTCGAGTGCGTCCGTCACGCACCGAACGGCGCGAGCAAGTCCGAGATCCTCGCAGCTACTCAGATGCCCGAGTCCATGTGGCAAAGCACCATCAAGCGTCTCGAGGACCGTAAGGCCGTGACCCGCGCCGGCGAGCGGAGGGGAGCCAGGTACTATCCTCCGGGCGAGGCACCAGATCGGTCAGCCGCTCCCCGGGCAACCCCCTCTCGGTCTCCCCGCGCGAATGAGGACGATCTCGCGCGAGTACGGGCACTGATCCGTGGGTCCGCGTTTGGGGTCAGCAAAGGCGAGGTCTTGGACGCGATCGGCCTTGACGAGTCGTCTTGGAGGGGGGTCATCGAGGCGCTCCAAGCAGACGAATCGGTGTTTCAGGTCGGCAACAAGCGCGGCGCCCGGTACTTCTGGCGGGAGGACGCGTAGGAGCGGAAGACCCGCCCCGGCCCGGGCCAGCTTCCCTCCTCGGCGGGTGCGTCGTCCCTTCAGAGTCGCGGTGCGTCCAGCACTTCGAGTGTGGGACAGCACGGACGCCGCTCCTGTCCTGGGGAAGACCGACCCACCGCTGACAGACGGACGTGCTCTCGCGGGATGGCAACCCGTGGGAGGCGGAGCTCGCCGCAGTGCTCGCTACCCAGGTCCCGTGTGAGTGACCATCTCGCTCCCCCCCACCACCCACCGCCGCGCCCCGTCCACGTCCAGAAGCGTCCGCGCCAGCACCTCACGCTCTGCCCACGGGGGCATCAGCGGCTGGAACTTGCTCAGCCGGTAGCTCGGCAGGCCCTCCGCCACTTCTGCCCAGAGCTTCGTGTCCTCCCAGAGCGCCGGGTCGGCTAGGCGGTCCCGCGCATCCCTCACTGCTCGGGCGTCCGCGTGCTCTCCCCGGATGCGGAGGGCGTGGTTGTCGGGGATGACCTTCCAGGCCGTGCCGAGCGCCTCCAGGGCGTAGCGCAGGGTCGCGTTGATGCGGCCCCCGGCGAAGGTCCACCAGCGGACCTCGCCGCCGGTCCCGGTGCTCCCGCCGCTCCCGCCGTCCGCGTCCAGCTCCTCGATGCCGCCCCGCGGATCGTCGAGAAGACCGCGCATCGCCTCGCGGCGCTCGCTCAGCACCGCCCACGCCGCGTCGTCCAGGTACGCCGGCCGGCCCTCGGCCCGCAGCGCGTCCCGGGCCGCCTGGCACACCTCGAGGCCCAGGAACTGGGGCAGGATGCCGCCCCAGGTCGGCTGCCTGCCCCGCGGCGCAGGCTCGACGATCACGCGGCGGTCGTCGTGGCGCACGGTGAGGACTGCCCACGCGCGGCCGCCGAGGAGGAAGCTGCTGACGCCGTCCACGAGGCGGTCCACGAAGGCCTGGGTCAGGGTGCCGAGGGGCTGCGCGCTCGCCGTCTGGACCGTGTAGGTCTGCGGGCTCGAGAAGACCGCGTAGAGCTCCATGAAGTTCTTGCGCCCGTAGCGGCGCTCCGCCTTCGGGCCAAGGACGAGCCGCCCACCCGCCAGGCGCAGGGCTCCGTCCTGCAGCATCCACGCGACGAGCCTGTCCACCTCGTCGCGCGAGATGGCCGCGAAGTCCGGGACCTTCGTCAGGTGCTCCCAGGCGTCGTCCAGCGCAACTCCGTCGTCCGCCAGCGCCAGCGCCAGGAGCTGGTGGAGCAGCACCGGCCAGCAGCGCCCGTCGAGCGTCACGCTCTCGACCCACCCCGCCCGCGCCAGCTCGATGAGCGCCACCGCCTGCAGCACACCGTCGGTCGTCTCGCAGAAGAAGGTCGTGTTCGCCGCCTGCCCCGGGCGCCGCCCCGTGCGGCCCATGCGCTGCAGGAACGAGCTGACCGTGTCCGGCGCCTCGGCTTGCAGCACCCGGTCCAGGTCGCCCACGTCGATGCCCAGCTCCAGCGTGGACGTGCACACGACGCACGCGTCGCTCCCGTGGTGGAAGCGCTCCTCGGCGATGAGCCGCTCCTCCTTCGACACGGCGCTGTGGTGGACGAAGTCCGCCGTCCCCGCCCGCCGGAGCTGCTCCGCCACCGCCTCCGTCGTCGCCCGCGACTGGCAGAAGAACAGGCTCTTCGAGGCGGATAGGAAATTTCATCGCGGTTTCGGGTTCGCGAGCCGGGGCGGATAGGAAATTTCATCGCGGTTTCGGGTTCGCGAGCCGGGTACCGCCTGG
>BTVJ01000147.1:0-10581 GCA_045863395.1 Myxococcales bacterium | reverse complement strand
GCTTGCGGCTTTGGTGGGGGGTCATGCCTGCTCAATTCTCATATGCTGGCACGCCTGAATTTGAGATTTGAGCAGGCTTGACCCCCAACCATCACGGTGCGGCGCAGGTCCCCAGCCCCGCCGAGACATTCTTGCAGATCAGGCCCTTCTGGCACGGCTTGAGCCCCGAGCACTGCTCGCCCGCCGACGCCGGGAGGATGCACATCCCCGGGCTCCCGGCGCAGAGGAGGCCTTCGTCGCACTGCACGTCCTTGGAGCAGCGCGCACCTCGCGCCACGGACCCGGGCGCCGCGCACACGGGGAGCTCGGGGCTGTCATTGCACGTCAGGCCGTTCATGCAGAAGGCGTCGCCGGTGAACAGCGGCCCCTGACAGGGCTCTCCGGCGCCCATGGAGTTCTCCTCGACGCAGGCAGGTGTCGCCAGGCCCGTGTTGCAGAGGAGCCCCTGGCCACAGTCGATGGCGTGGGCGCACGGGTCGCCGCTCGCCCCGCCGGAGACCGCGATGCACTGCGGCGGGTCGTAGGCCTCGTTGCAGGTGAGCCCCTCGCCGCACACGACCCCCGGGGTGCCGCAGGGGCCGCCCGCCTGCGAGACGGAGAGCGAAGACGCGTCCAGGCACTGGGACGCCTCCAGCGTGAACCAGCAGACCAGGCCTTCGCCGCAGACCGAGTCGCCGAGACAGGGGTCCCCGGCGGCGCCGCTCCCCGGCGCGCGGCACAGGCCGTCGGCCTTCAGCCCGCCCGGCGCCACCGGGACGCAGATCAGGCCCGCCTGGCAGTGGTCCTTGAGCAGCGGCATGCACGGCTTCCCCGCGGGCTGCGGCGGCCGGCACTCTCCGGCGGCGGACAAGCCGGGCACGTACCCCTGGTTGCAGAGGAGCCCCTCCGCGCAGTGTTCCGGCGCCGTGCACGCCGTCCCCTCGGGGCCGGGCTCAGCGCAGACCGCCGGGATGAGCGCCGTGTTGCAGGTGAGCTCCTCGCGGCAGTTGCTCTCGCTGGCGCAGGGCGCGCCGGCCTCCGACGGTGGGGCGCACACTGGGTCGCTGAGCGCCGTGTTGCAGGTGAGCCCCTCCTGGCAGGCGACGTCCGCGGTGCAGGGTGTGCCCTCCGGCCCGGGCGCCGCACAGACGACGGGGTCGAGGGCCGCGTTGCAGGCGAGCCCGCTCTGGCAAGCGACGTCACCGTCACAAGGCGCCCCCTCGGGACCGGGCGCCGCACACACCGGAGGGACGAGCGCCGCGTTGCAGCTCAGGCCGGCCGCGCACTCGGCGTCGGTCGCGCAGGCCTCGCCCTCCTTGGTGGCCTCCACGCACGCGGCGTCACGGCAGCGAAGCCCCACCTCGCAGTCATCTTCGTTCTGGCAGAGCTCGCCCGCCTTCCCTGGGGGCTGGCACCGCGGAGGGTCATAGGCGTCGTTGCACACGAGCCCCTTCTGGCACCCCTGCAGAAACTCGCCGCAGGCGTCTCCCTCACTCTGGACCTGGCACGCAGCCGCGCCCAGGAGCGCGACCAGTCCCACACCTATCGGAATCCGGCTCATCGTGACCTCCTCGTGAAGTGACCCCACCCCTGGGCGGGGACGAGTTCAAGTTGCGTGCCGCGCCCAGACGCGCAAGGAAGGCGCCCGCGCGGGCGGAACGGGAGTACCCGTGCACCACATCTGGACGACGGGTGCCGCAGGGGAGGGCGTCGCGACGAGCCGCGTTGCCCTGTGCGCGCGCGGCCGCTAGACTGCCGGAGACCCAGCACCCTGGAGCCGCCCCCATGACGTCTCGCCGCTTCCTCTCCCTGCTCGCCGCCCTCGCCCTGTCCGCCGGGTGCGCCTCTGGTGACTCCTCGACGACGGCAGACGCCGGGCCCTCAGCGGACGTGGGCAGCCCGGACGTCTCCGTGGAGGACGCGGGTCCCGAGGACACCGGGCCGCCCCCCAAGCCCGCGGGCTTCAAGGCGACGCTGACCGCCGACATCATTGACGGCAACGCGCCGCTCGCCGTGACGCTCAGCGGGACCTTCGAGGGGATCCCCGCGGAGGAGGCGGAGCTCCTCTGGGACTTCGGCAACGGCTCCTTCAGCCAGAAGCAGGACCCGGGCCTCTTCGTGTACCACACGGAGGGCACCTACCTCGTGCGCTTCTCGGTCACCTGGGCGGGCACCCCCCACACCGTCAGCGACCAGGTGGTCATCACCGTGCGGGGAGCGGCGGACCTCAGGGTGACCAAGCCCCAGGTGCTCTCGCCGACGGAGCTCCCTCCGGGCGAGATCCTGCGCATCGGCTACATCGCCAGCAACGACGGCGGCGAGATCCTCGCGCCCTTCGACCTGGTGACGGTGCTGTCCAAGGACGAGAAGTTCGACCTGGACAAGGACCTGGTCCTGGAGACGCTGCGCCTCGACGGCATGGGCCGCGCCAACTCCGAGACGGGCACCCTGGCGCGGCTCGACGTGTCCCTCCCCCTGCCTGCGGACCTCAAGGAGGGGCTCTACTTCCTGCTGGTGCGCATCGACGCCAAGGACGAGGTCAAAGAGATCAACGAGCTGAACAACACGGCGCTGTCGACCAGCTTCATCACGGTGGCCAAGGACGCCCAGGAGCGCCCCGACGTGGCGGTGACGACGCTGACCTACCCAGCCGGACCGTTCGCGCAAGGCCAGTACGTCAACTACTCGCTGACCGTACAGAACTTCGGCACGGCGCCCGCCGACAGCTTCAAGTTCCGTGTGTTCCTGAGCGCGGACACCACGCTGGACGACGGCGACCTCCAGATCACCGATGACGGCAACTCCAGCATCTTCTCCATCGCGCCCGGCGCAAAGGTGGTGGTGCAGCGAGGGTGGCAGATCCCGACGAGCGTGGGCGACGGGGTCTACTGGCTCATCGCCAAGGCGGACGCCACGGAGGTCGTGGTAGAGAGCGACGAGTCGAACAACGTGCTGGCGGGCGCGGCCCCCTTCGGCGTGGAGCACACGGAGGTCACGGGCTTCGACCTCGACATCCTGGCGGCGAGCGTCACCCCCCACGCCACCTATTGGAACGGGAGCGTCAAGGTGGACCTGGAGGTCGCGAACGCCGGCAATGCGCCCTCGGAGGCGTGGACGGTCGCCATCTACGCCTCGAAGAGCGTCGCCCTGAACCCCAACTACGCGACCCTGATCAGCAAGGTGCCGCTCGTGAAGCAGCAGATCATCCCCGCCGGGGGAAGCGTCACCATCAGCGAGGTGGTCAAGCTGCCGGGCACCATCGGTCTCGGCACCTACTACATCGGGGCCATCGTCGACCCGGACAACGCGCTCGACGAGCTCGACGAGGGCAACAACTGGGCCGTCATCCCCGACCCGGTGGAGCTCTTCGACAAGGCGTCGGCGGACATCGCCGTGTCCGGCGTGGCGGCCTCCCCGCTCGTGGTCACGGCTGGCGAACACCTGAAGGTCTCGTATCTGCTGGGAAACACGGGCTCGACGGGCTCGGGCGCCATGACGAACCTGGTGGTGCTCTCCAAGGACCCGGTGATCACCCTCGCCGACGTCAAGGCCAAGAAGGACGTCGCCATCGCCGCCATCCCCATCGCCAACGTGGACCCGGGGGACGCCGTCGAGCAGAACGACAAGGTGGTGGTGCCCCTGGCGCTCGACCACACGGTCTCGACCTGGTGGCTCGGGGTGGTGGCGGACGCCAACAACGACGTCTCCATCGACCCCAACAAGCAGAACAACGTGGGCATCTTCACCCAGCCGCTGACGGTGCTCGGCCCCCAGGGCGGCTGCTTCGAGGACGCGCTCGAGCCCAACGACAATGCGTCGCAGGCCAAGCCGCTGGGGCCGGGGCTCCACGGCCCTCTGGGCTCCTGCGGCAACGAGGACTGGTTCGCGGTCACTGTGGCGAAGGGCCACTCGCTCTTCGTGACCGTCGACGCGGAGGAGCCGTTGTGGATCGACCCCCGCCCCTGGGAGCTGGGCGTGACCCTGCACGACCTGAGCGGCAAGACCATCGACGAGAGCGTCGCGAAGGGCGTGCATGACGAGGTGCGCGCCTACGTGGTGCCGGAGGACACGACGCTGCGTGTCCGCGTCCGCGCCGCGACCTTCGGCAACGAGGCTCACTACACCATCGGGGTCAAGGTCGTACCCCCGGTCAAGGGCATCGACCTGGTCGCCGACGACGTGGTGGCGCTGCCTGAGCTGCTCTACCCGGGCGGCGCCCTGGACGTCGCCTGGCGCATCGTCAACCTGGGCGACGAGGCCTCGGGCCCCTTCACGGTCCACGCGGTGCTCGTACCGACGGTGGGGACGCCGGTCGGGGATGGGGTGCTGCTCGGGAGCGTGCCGGTCGCCAACGTGGGAGCGGCCACGTCGATGGATGGAGGCATGCAGGTGCTGCTGCCGTCGGTGACGGCGGGTGCGTGGCACGTGCTGGTCGTCGCAGACGCCGAGTCCGACGTGAAGGAGGTCGACGAGACCAACAACGCGGCCCCGAGCGGAGCAATCACCGTGGACGCGAAGCTGAGCTGCGCCAGCGACGCGTTTGAGCCCAATGACGCGCCGGGGATTGCTGCCACCTTGGCCGCCAAGTCCGATTTCCTGTCCGGCCTGACGGTCTGCCCGAAGCTCGACGACTGGTACGCGGTGGATCTGCCCAAGGGCAAGGCATTCGGGATCACCGTCAAGTACGCCTTCGAGGCGGCCAAGGGCGAGCTGGGCGTGGAGGTCTCGGATCCGACCGGGGCCGTGATACTCCAGCAGTTGGCAGGCAAAGGCACGGCGGCGGTGTTGCTGCCCTACGTGTTCAACCCGGGCGTCTACAAGATTCGCGTCTTCAACGTGGCCGCCAACGGCTCGCCTTACACCTACAGCATGGGGGTCTCGTTCGGCTCGCCCTCCTCGGGCGACATCTGCAAGCCCGACGTGTTCGAGCCGAACGGGGCGCCCGGCGCGGCGGCCCCGGTGGGGTGCGGCCTCCACGAGCTGACCCTGTGCAAGACGGACAAGGACTGGCTGGCCGTCCCGGTCAAGGCCGAGGACGAGATCACGGTCACCCTGGACCACCCGAAGGGCGAGCTGGAGGCGCTGCTGTATACGGACCCGGCAGGCAAGGCGGTGGCGACGGTCAGCGGCAACGGCGCCATGAAGTACACGCCGACGGTCAACGGGGCCCTGAGTCTGCTGGTGCGCCCCAAGGCAAAGGACGGGAACGTGACCGTCTACGGGTACACCCTGTTCGTGGACGGGATCGACGGCACGGACCTGCGGGTGGGCGCCCTGGCGGCCTTCCCGGACCAGCTCGTGCAGGGGGAGGACACGGTGGTCGAGATGAGGCTGGAGAACCAGTGCAAGACCGCGGCGCAGACTCTGGACTGGTCGCTCTACGTGTCCACGGACGACCAGTGGGACCCGTTCGACCTCGAGGTGCTCGCGGGGAGCGAGGGCGGACTGGCCGGGAAGCATGCGGTGGACCTGGTAGAGAAGGCGTCCGTCCCTGCGGGGACACCGCCCGGGACGGCCTGGCTCATCGCGGTGGCAGACCCGAACGACGCCGTGGCAGAGAGCATCGAGTCCAACAATTCGCGCAGCCTGCCGGTGCAGGTGCTGGCGGTCTGCGTGGAGGACCCGCTGGAGCCGAACGCGACTCCGGCCCAGGCGCCGAAGATTCAGGCGAATCAGCCCTACCCGGGCCTGGCGCTCTGCCCCGGCGACCTGGACTGGTACAAGGTGGACCTGGTGGCGGGCAAGGTGGTGACCGTGGCCATCCAGTTCCAGGACGCGGCGGGCGACCTGGACCTGCGCCTCTACGGCCCCTTCGACCAGACGAAGCCGGTGGCGAGCAGCAACAACCCGGGCCAGGACGGGGAGACGATCAAGTACCTCGTCAAGTCCACGGGCACCCACTGGATCCGAGTCAACGGCTTCAACGGCGCGTCCAACGTGTACTCGCTGAAGGTGACGGCGCCCTGATTCTACGTGCGATGAGGTCCGAGGAAACGATCCCCGTTGAAGTGGATCAGGTGCGACGGCGAGTCCGCTACCCAGACCTCGGTCTCCCAGGCGATGTCAGCCAGGTAGCGAGCCATCACGGCCCTCGTGGGGAAGGCGGTGACGAACACGAGCCCCGCCGACGCTCCCGCAAACAGCCTGTTCAACTCAGAGTGACGCTTCCCATCCACAGGCCCATGGCTGGTGACGGACTCCACGAGCAGGAGCCACCGCATCTCTGAGTGATGGAGAACCACATCGGGCATCTCTCCGTGGGTGTCGACGACGACGCCAAGGCTCGCCAGCAGAGGCGCATCGAAGTAGCCCCATTTGTCTCCGGTGTCACCCGCGTAGACCAGCGGCTTCCAGGCGCAAAGCGCTGAGCAAAGTCCCAAATGATGGCGCGGATGAGCTCACTATGCTCGCCGGGGCTGAGCTGGATGGCTCTGCCCGGCGCAATCTCCACGGGCACTCGGCTGTGCTCCCGGGCCCTGGCGTACTGCGCGACGAGCGTGTGTCGGTCGGCGAGGTAGGCCATCAGCGCGTCGTGCCATGCTTGCGATCCGAAGGTCCGAAGGAGACTGAGCGCGGGCGGGGAAATCTGATAGACCGCGCGAGGGCTGTTCACAGCGCGACCAGGGTTGTCAGGGTTGTAGAGCGCAATTCCCGTGTCGCAGAACTGGTGCATCGTCTGGCGCCGAATGGTCTCGCGCGTGTTGGGTGCGTACTCCTTCGGATAGTGAGCGCGAATCCAGTCCATGATGGGCGTGATCCCAAGGAGAGGGCTCTCCGCCGCGGACCAAGGCTCTCCGGGCGACAAATTCAGGAGAGCCAGAAGATAGAGTGCCGAGCGCTCATTCTGCTGTGCGCGTGGCAGGCCGAGGGAGAGCAGAACGGAAGAGGCCGCCCGGACATGGTCGTCTCGCAGGCTCATGGCGTAATCGCCTCAACCCTCGCGTCAATGGCGTCCTGCGAGAACTCACCAGCCGCAGCCCACTCCCCGAGTTCGCACAGTGCGGACCGGCTCGGATACCTCAACTGGCGAAGATCCGTCGCGTTGACCTGGGTGTGCCCGCTGAACCTCCGGAAGTGCTGGTCTACGGCGGTGGTGTTCAAGAACGTCGCCAGCCCGACGGCAAGCTCCATCGGAAGTCCGCTCTTCTCCTGGTGAAAGATGTTCAGGTGGTTCTCGAAACCCACCAACGAAGAGTGCCCGAAGAAGCGCGGGTCAAAGACGGTGGCCACCACTCTGCGGCGCTCCTCCTTCGACGAGAAGCGGCGCACGACGCAGTAGCAGCCCATCGGATAGAGCCACCTCTCGGTCTCCGCGTTGGCCATGATCGCGTTCGGCTTCTTGGACTTGGGCAGCGGCCAGGCGTCGAGCGACGCGGTGAAGTGCGCTGGGTAGAGTAGCGGGACCGCTCCCGGTTCGGGCATGCCTCGGAGATGCTCTCGAAGCCGAAAGTCCACGACAGGTCCGGTTGACACCTGTAGCCCGAGTTCGCGGAGAGTGAACCGGGCGGCCTCCGGGGTATGTGGTGGCAGTGCAGGGCGCGCCGGCAGGTATGTGAATGAAGCGCTCTGGATCCGAAGGCTTGACGATCTCGTCGTAGGAGCACTCGCGGACCGCGAGGTCGTCAAAGCGATCATCCTTGGATGTGGTGACCGTCACCGACCTCTGGGCGGCGCCACAGACCAGTCGCAGAATCACGTTCTCCTGAAGCACCTTGTCCTCCCTGAACGCTTTGTTGCGAGCGTCAAAGAGGTGGATGTGCGAGAGGGCCGCCCGGTCGAGAATGAAGTCGCGGAAGGGACGGTAGTAGGGCCCATTGCAGAAGCTCCGTGGTATGATCGCGACAACCTCGCCATTGTCCGCAGAGAGTGCCACCGCGAGTGCAACGAAGGCCGAGTAGAGGTTGACCGTCTCAATCCCGGCCCGGCGCAGGTCGGCGCGCTGCGCGGAGCCGCTGTGCATCTTCTTGTAGGGCGGGTTGAGGATCGCGTGGGTGTATGGTCCGAGCGGCTCCTGAAAGAGCGCTCCCGTGAGGGCGTCCACCGCCACCCGAACGAAGTCGTCGGCGCGGACGCGCGAGCTGAGGTTCGCGATGCCGGCATACCGGGCCAATGTATGCACCAGGTGAGGGTGAAGCGACGGGTCGACCTCAAAGGCGTCCACGGCGACGGAGCTGAAGCCGAGGGCGCCAGTGCGCCACCGCTCCAGGAACGCGGCCGAGAGAGACCCGATGCCAGCACCAGCATCCAGGAGTTGGCAGGGACCCGTACCGTTGGTGAAGAGGCTTGCCATGAAAGACGCCGTCGTGGCTGGCGTAAGGAACTGCCCGAGGCGCGCCTTCTTCTCGCTCACCGTGGTCCGTGACAGCTCAAGTCGGGTCAACTCGATGCTGGTTTGCACTAGCAGACCTCCTTGGGGAGCGACGCTCGAGCAGCGGTCGCGGCGCGCGCTGGAGCCACTCCAGCGACCGCTTGAGTACACCCTCCAGTCAGGCCCGGCAACTCGACCTCATCGTTGATGAAGACCTCGCACGTTGCGCACCCTGAGCGTATGTGCGACGGCGGGCACGAGCCCACGGGACGCGCTCGGCGCCCCTGAGGAACACCGCGCCAACAGCAAGCCCGCTTGGTGTCGTCCTCACCCAGGGTCCTCCGTGCGCCGCTCCTACTCGCCATCCGTGGCGCCGGGCCAAGGATACCGGGCCCAGCCCAGTGGAGCAACCCCGTCGCCGAGGCCTCAGGTAACGCGGCTGCGCTGAACGACAATTACATCTCCCCACCGACGCCGACTACATCTCCCCACTTGTGGCGTCAGGAGGCGCCCTCGGCGAGAACGTGCGCCCTCGACACGGAGGCCAACGCGGTGTGTTTCTCGGAGTCGTTGCAGTCGCTGCGCAGCGGCGTGCAGGCAGCCGCCTTTCTCGTGGGCCCGCAACATATCTTTTCAGCACGAAGCGCTCGTTGGACCCTTGCTGGGCCTGCGGTGCTCACCAAGATTGACCCCTTTGCGCTCAGCAGAACTGACCCCCTCTGAAATGGGCGGCGGAATTGCTAGGGCGTGGCTGAAGACGAGGGAGGAAGTGCTCGGTGGGCGGGAGGTGTTCTCCTCTCTGTCCCGTCCTGCTCTAAGCTCAGGAGTGTCCTTGTGACATGCTGAACAGATGCGCAGCGGGGTTGTTGGCCCGGGGCAAAAGCAGTGGACCTCCGTCCGGCCAACGGATGGAGCATGCTCTCTTAACCATCGAGGATCAAGGGGTCAGCTCCCGTGGTTAACATGGGGTCAATTCTGGATGGCGCTGCAGTTGCTGGCTGCCGCGAACGTGGTGTGGCGATTCCGCGCGACTGTGAAGTCTGGTTTTGTCCGCGGTGTCGCACAGAGCACTCGTCGCTGCAGTGTTGATGCGAGGCAACTGCATGCGACCGATGGCATGGGGAAGCGACCTGTGTGCCCAATGAGAGATGAGCTGGGACGGAGCGTCGAGGACCTGAATCAGCGTTGTACCCCGCTGGGCGGCGGCGTCCGTGCGCGGCTTCTTCCTGGCTACAACACAGATCTTGCACACGGCCCTGGTATGACCTATGGTAGTTCCAGGAGGTGCTACAATGGGAGTGGCCAAAATAGCGGTGTCGATAGACGAGAAGCTTCTGGAGCAGTTGGACCAGCTGGTTGTGGCGCACGCCTTTCCGAACAGGAGCCGTGCAATCGCCGAGGCTGTCGCTGAGAAGCTGGCGCGGCTGCGGGTAGAACGGCTCGCGCGGGAGTGCGCGATGCTGAACCCTGGTGACGAGAAGGCACTGGCCGACGAAGGCATGGGGAACGAGGGGGACGAATGGCCAGCATATTGAGGGGGGAGGTCCGGTGGGCGGATCTGAACCCGACGCGTGGTCATGAACAGGGTGGAACTCGGCCTGTACTGATTCTGAGCCAGGACGTCTTCAACGAGCGCTCGGGGACAGTGATCGCTATGGCCCTCACGAGTCAGCCGCAACGCGCGAAGTTTCCGCTGACCTACGAAGTGAGGACACTTGACTTGCCCAAGAAGTCGTGGGTGAAGATAAGCCAAGTGCGGACGCTCTCCGTGGATCGGATAGGAGTGAGTCTTGGACGATTGGTGCCAGAGGAACTGTCCAAGATTCTGGAGGGGCTCAACGAGATACTCGGAGGATGAATAGCCGCCAGCGTCGAGTATTACATCGATGGACGACTCGGCGTAGGTTCTGAGTCCCAGGTGGATGTGGCTCCACCCTTCTGCACGCATCCAATGGGTCTCAAGCTGCCAAGGACCGGTCAGGGGAACTGTCACATCGAAGGAGGAGGTGGGAGAGGGTCCAACCTGTTGCGCTCTGGAACTGGACCCTGTCGGTCCACCTGGCGGAAAAGTCGGAGAATCACCTTCCGCTTCCGGCGCCCCAGTCTCTCCCGGAGCAAAGAAGAGGGTGGACAAAGGGCCCCCGCGCCGGGGTCGAACGTGTTGCGCTTGTGCTGCCGCGGTGGCGCGCAGCGGGGCCGCTCCCGAGACTGCTGGAGCGGTGACTGCCGGAGGGGCGCTAGCCCCGGAGGCAATCGGTTCGACTGGCACGACCAAGAGATCGGAGGTGAGCCCA
>BTVJ01000146.1:0-10775 GCA_045863395.1 Myxococcales bacterium | reverse complement strand
GGTCCCTGCGCGCCCTCGGGTCCCTGCGCGCCCTCGGGTCCCTGCGCGCCCTCGGATCCCTGCGCGCCCTCGGGTCCCTGCGCGCCCTCGGGTCCCTGCGCGCCCTCGGGCCCCTGTGCGCCCTCGGGTCCCTCGGGTCCCTGCGCTCCCTGCTCGCCCGCGGGTCCCTGCGGACCCTGCTCGCCCGCGGGTCCCTGCGGACCCTGCTCTCCAACGGCTCCCGGCGCACCGTCTGCCCCCTTCTCGCCGGCCGCTCCCTGCGGCCCCTCAGGCCCTGCGGGCCCCTGGGCACCTTCCATGCCCGGAGCGCCTTCGGGTCCCTGTGCCCCCTCTGGCCCCTGTGCTCCGGCCTCCCCCTCGGCACCATCCGAGCAGCCCGTCGTCAGGGCGAGCGCGCCGCAGAGCAGCAGCGCTGTCGTAGCTCCCAGTACCCCTCTCCTCGTCCGCATGAGGTCCTCCATGCTCGTCGGGCCGTTCGCTTACCGCCGCAGCGGGGCTGGCCATCATGTCGCTGGCCCGCTCTCCAGGCCCGCCGTGTCGTCACGTGCCACGCTGGGGGCGTTCTGCCGGCTGGCGCGAGCCGCCGGTGTCACCGCTGGTCCGCGCCGCGCTCGCCACGAGCAACATCGGGGCCATCGGCTTCGGGTGGCCACGCTGGGGAGAGCGGACGCCGCAGCGCAGCCTGCGACGCGGGTCCGAGGGCCATGGCGGTCAATCCTGGCGGGAGCGAGCGTTACGAATCAGAAACAGGGCGAAGCGGGGGATGGTTCGACGACGGAACAGACGAACGGTTGAGGCAAGCCGACTACAGCAGCCGGAGCTGCTCCGCCTGCCCGGGCCGCCGGAAGGGGCTCGGGTCCGGCACCTTTGGCCACTCCTCGTAGCCGAGGCGCCGCCGCGTCGTCTCGAACAGCGCCTCGATGACCCGCCAGCGCTCGCCCGTGCCGCGCATCCGCGCTCCGAACCGCGAGTCGCTCATTCCGCCGCCGCGGCACTGCTCGATCTGATGAACCACCTTGGCCGCCCTCTCAGGAAGTGCAGCGTGCAGGCGCTCCACGAAGACCTCGCGCACGGGCCCCGGCAGCCGCAGCAGGATCGTGGACGCGAAGCGGGCGCCCGCATCCCGCGCCGCTGCGAGCACGAGGGGGAGGTCCGAATCCGAGAGCCCGGGGATGACGGGCGCGACGTTCACGCCGACGGGCACACCCGCGCGAGCCAGCGCCTCCACCACCCGGAACCGCCGCGCTGGGGTCGGCACCCACGGCTCGATGGCCCGCGCCCGGTCCTCATCAAAGAAGGGGATGCTGACGGACACGGTGCACCACCCCTCCCTCCCGAGCTCGGCGAGCAGGTCCGCGTCGCGCTCGATGAGCGCCCCCTTCGTGATGATCGACACGGGGTTCCTGTACTCCCGGCAGACCTCCAGGCACTGCCGCGTGAGCCTCCAGGCGGCCTCCAGTGGTTGATAGCAGTCCGTGACTCCCGAGAAGACCACCAGCTCCCCCCGCCATCGGGGGGCGTCGAAGGCGGTCCGCAGCAACGCCGGCGCGTCGGGCTTGACCACCAGCTTGCGCTCCCAGTCCGTCCCCGCTCCCAGATCCAGGTAGTGGTGGCCCGGCCGAGCGTAGCAGTAGCTGCACCCGTGCGCGCAGCCCCGGTAGGGGTTGACGCTCCACCGGAACGGGATGTCCGGGCTGTCGTTCTCGCTGAGGATGCTCTTCGAGGCGTCGATGCGCACCTCGGGCTCCACGAGCGGCGCCTCCCCGAGCCAGTCCACGCTGCTCGCGTGCCAGGGGTTCGGCGGGTTCGAGACGACCCGAAGGTGATCGGTGGGGGACATGGTCTCACATGAAACACTGAACTTCGGTGCAGGTCAACCCGCCCCGCGAGTTCCGCTATACTCGGCCTCCCCCACAGAAGGAGGACGCCATGGAGCTCAAGAGCCTGCTCGCCCCCATCTCGACCCTGGTCCCGACCCTCGACCTCCGCGACCCCAACAGCGCCGAGGCCGCTCTGCGTCACGCATTCCCACCCGCCTCGGACGCCGTGGCCGCCATCGAGCGCGCCGCCAGGGCCGCGTTGGCCGCCGGCGCCATCGCCCACCGGGGGGAGGCGCCCATGCGCTTCTCGCGGGTGATCAAGCCCGAGGCCGACGCAGGGGGCGCCGCCGTCGACTGCGTCTACATGGAGGACTGCGCCGGCCCCGCCCACACCCACCCGAACGGGGAGGTGGTCCTGTGCTTCCCCGACGCCCCGGGCGCAACGTTCGACGGGCGCGCCGACACCTGGGTCGTGCTCCCGCCGGCCTCGCGCCACACGCCGACCGTCGCCGGGGGCTCCATGCTGCTGCTCTACTGGTTGCCCGAGGGGGCGGTGGTCTGGGGCTGACCCCGCTACCCCCGCAGCCACCGGGCGGCGGCCCGGGCGAAGTAGGTCAAGATGACGTCCGCCCCGGCGCGCCGGATGCCGAGCAGGCTCTCGAGCACCACCTTGCGCTCGTCGAGCCACCCGCGCTCTGCCGCCGCCTTGAGCATGGCGTACTCGCCGCTCACCTGGTAGGCGGCCACCGGCAGGGCCGTCGCCTCCCGCAGCTCACGGATCACGTCCAGGTAGGGACCGGCGGGCTTGACCATCACCATGTCGGCGCCCTCCTGCTCGTCCAGGAGCACCTCGCGCAGCGCCTCCCGGCGGTTGGCCGGGTCCATCTGGTAGGTCTTCTTGTCTCCGAACTTCGGCGCCGAGTCGAGGGCGTCGCGGAACGGTCCATAGAATGCGGACGCGTACTTGGCCGTGTAGGCGAGAATGGCCACCTCGCAGAAGCCCTCGGCGTCCAGCGCGTCGCGGATCGCCCCGACCCGCCCGTCCATCATGTCGCTCGGTGAGATGATGTCTGCGCCTGCCCGCGCTTGCGCCAGCGCCTGCTTGCAGAGCACCCGCACCGTCTCGTCGTTGAGGATGCGCCCGTCGTCGCTGACCAGGCCGTCGTGGCCCATGCTCGAGTAGGGGTCGAGCGCCACGTCCGTGACGACCAGCAGCTCCGGCCACCGCTCCTTCAGCCCGCGGATCGCGCGTGGAACCAACCCCTCTGGGTTGAAGCACTCCTCCGCGCCGGGGGTCTTGAGGTCCTCGGCGACCGCGGGGAACAGCACCACCGCGCCCACCCCGTCCTCGAGCGCGCCCTCCACCTCGCGCAGCAGCCCGTCGGGGCTGAGGCGCGCGCACCCGGGCATGGACGCGATGGGGATGTCGTCGCTCCCCTCGTGGATGAACAGGGGGTAGATGAAGTCGCGCGCCGCCAACGCGGTCTCGCGGTGGAAGGAGCGGATGATCTCGTTGCGGCGGTTTCGCCGCGGCCTCCGTCGCATGTTCAGCATGGGTCCCTCCGGGGCGCCTGCGGTCTGGCGCGCAACGTAGCAAGCCGCCGCGTCCCTCCGCAACCCCGGCGGCAGCCTTGCGCGCCGTCCGCGTCCCGCAGTAGGGTGCACCCACGCGCAGGAGGTGCCGCCCATGCCGTCCCCATGGATCTTCGACGTAACCGAGGCCGACTTCGACAGCGCCGTGATCGAGCGGTCGCGCACCGTGCCCGTCCTCGTCGACTTCTGGGCGGCGTGGTGCGGCCCGTGCCGCATGATGACGCCGGCGCTGGAGAGCGTGGTCACCGCGCTCGCCGGCCAGGTGCTCCTCGCGAAGGTGGACACGGAGGCGTGCCGCGACCTCACCCTTCGCTACCGCATCCAGGGGATCCCGGCGGTCAAGCTGTTCCAGCGGGGGGCCGTCACCGGCGAGCTGGTGGGCTACCGCCCGGAGCCCGAGATCCGCGCCTTCCTCGCCGCCTACCTGCCCACCGAGGCGGACCGCCTGGCCGCCCGGGGCGAGTCCGAAGAAGGCGCGGTCGCCGAGGCCACCTTCCTGGAGGCCCTCGCCCTCGACCCGCGCCAGCCCCGGGCGCTGCTCGGGCTCGCTGCCATCCGGGTCGGCCAGGGCCGCCTCGACGAGGCGGAGGAGCACTACCAGCGCGTGACGGGCGGCGGCCCGGACGAGGCCGAGGCGGACCGGGGCCTCGCCACCCTGCGCCTGACCCGCCTGGTGTCGACCCTGGGGCCCGACGACCCCTCCGCGGCCGCGCCGGAGGCCGCCTACGCCCGCGGCATCCGCCTCGCCGCCGCCGGTCAGACCCAGGAGGCCATGGACGCGCTGCTGCTCGCCGTCCCCTCGGCGCGCACCCGGGACCGCGCCCGTGAGGCCCTGACGATCCTCTTCACGCTGCTCGGCGCCGACTCGGACCTGGTCCGCGACTACCGCTCCCGCCTGGCGCGCCTGCTCTTCTGAGTCCGGCGATCTACGCAGACTGTCCCAGCGCCTCTTCCCGCAGCGTGTGTGGCCCGACAGCGTACACGCGGAGGATGCGCTCCTCCTGCCCGAAGTCCGCCGGCGGGTTGACATGCACGCGCAGGCCGAAGGGCGCCTCTGGGTCCGCGGTCGCGACCGCCACGGGGATCGCCCCCAGGGTGGCCGGCAGGTTGCGCATCAGGGCGCCGAAGGTGGGAGTCCCGAGGGGGTCGAGGGTCAGGATCTCCTGGCCGCCCGCCCGCAGCAGCTCCCGGTAGAGGGCGGACAGGCCCGGCACGAAGAAGGATTGGGCCAGCACCCGCTGCCGCAGGCGCTCCGTGCAGATCAGCGACAGCCGCGTCCCCAGCGGGTGGCCTGCGGTCTGGGCCTTGAGCAGGGTGAGCTTGTCGGCGTCGTACAGCTCCGCCACCACGTGGGGCAGGGCCTGCGCCGCCTCGGGGGTCAGGTCGTGGGATGCCTCCATGAGCCGCAGCACGCCGAGGACCGTCGCCGCGTCCGGATCCAGCTCGGCCCGGTCCCGCCGCAGGATGAGGATCGCGTCCGGCCGCTCCGCATCGAGCAGCGCGTTGCGGTAGAGCCCCGGCGTCAGGCGGTCGCGCGCCTCGACGAGCACCCGGCTGACCCCTCCCGGCCGCACGACGCGCAGCTCCCCCGGGCCGACCACCAGTGAGAGGTCCGGCGCGCCCAGCTGCTCGCGCAGCGCCTCGACGGTCAGCTCGCGCTTGTGGGGGGTCCCCACGAGGATCCGGATCTCCAGCCCCGCAGGACACAGCCGCACGAGCTGGTCCACGACCTCGACGGCGTCCTCGTGGAAGCCGAGCACCAGCACACGCCGCGGATGGTCCGCCGTGCGCACCCGAGCGAGCGGCTGGGTCGCCCCCCCCAGCGAGGCGACGGGGAGCCCCGACGTGTGGCACGCCTCCACGAGCTGCCGCAGCGACCTGAACCGGTCGGCAACACCGATGAGGCCGCGGGTCTTGGGCACGTCCTGCCCGCTCGGCCGGCTCGGCCTGCCGGGATTGATCTGCGGCACCATGCTCGCCACGCCGCCCCGCTCGTGTTCGACGAGCACTCCGATGAGCACCACCTGTGACGCGGCGTGGGTGGCGGCGATGTGCGGCAGGAGGCCGTCCGTCATTTGAAGAGTACGCGGCAGCTCCCGGCACAGCCCCTCCCCGGTGACGCAGGTGTAGATCTCCGACCCTTCGCTGCTCAGCAGCTCGTCGAGCAGCGCCTCGACCCCCGGAGACACCGTGGCCTGCCCCAGGGCAAGCGACGCCAACCTGCGCGCCAGGACGGGGATGGTCCGCCGTCCCGTCCGGAGGAGCAGGTCGGCGTTGTGGGGGTGGTTCATCTCGGCGGCGACCTGCGCGCTCCCGCCCGCGTCGAGCACGGCGAGGGTGGTGGTCACCGTGGCGGCGTCCGCCTCCTGGCCGGTGCCGTCCGCCAGCAGCACGACCCGGCGCGCGTCGCGGACGGCCGCCCGCGCCAGGGTCTGGAGGTCGGTCGGTCGCCCGGGCAGGTAGCGGAACCGCCGGACATGGGGCTCGTTCAGGAAGTCAGGCCGCTCGCTCGCCTCACCGACGACGACCATGCGCGGCTTCGAGAGCTGCTTGCGGTGGTAGCTGGAGATCTCGACGAGCACGCCGAGGCTCCCCGCCTCCGCGTTGAGGATGACCGTGTGGTCTCGCAGGGCCAGCGGGCGATAGCGCCCTGCGCGGAAGACCTCCTCCACGAGGTTCGCGCCGATGCCGATCAGGAAGGCCACGAGGAGCATTCCGCCGGCGGTCAGGGCCAGGGACACCGCGAGCACCCCGGCGTCGTGAGTGTCCGGCGACAGGTTGCCCGGGTCCTGCACCTGGCGGAAGGCCCACCAGAGCACGTTCGGGAGCTCCCAATCCGTCGGCTCACCCGGGACGCCGTTGCCGTCCGTGTCCAGGTGGCGCAGGTCGAACAGGCGCAGCGCGGCAGCTCCAGTAGCGGTCAGCATGAGCGCGAAGACGATGATCACGCCGAACTGGTAGAGCCGCTCCCGCCGCAGCGCGATCTGGAAGAAGTCGCGGAAGGTGGGGCCCCAGTAGGCGAGCAGGAGCAGCATGCGCGCGGCCCGCACGAGCCGCAGCACGCTGGTGTCCACCCCGAGCATCTCCAGTGTGTCCACCGGCAGGAAGCTCAACGTCGCAACCATGTCGAGGGCGATGAAGAGCGCCTCCGAGAGGTTGCGCTCTCCACGCAGGCGCCCCCGTGCGGCGAAGATGCCCAGGCGGAGGGTGATCTCGAGGGTGAAGACGAGCAGGAAGCCCGTCCGCAGCTCCTCGATGATCCCGAGGGGCATCAGGGACGCGAGGATCAGGGCGGACAGGGCGATTCGCGCGCTCGCCGAGTCCAGGGCCTGGTCCGCCCGGAGCAGCGCCTCGCCGAGCTCTCGGCCGAGGCCGCGCCGCGACGGCATGGGTCAGCCTCGCGCGCGCACGTGCACGCTGTATTCGATGCCCAGGAGGACCTTCTGCAGGCCCCGCAGCGAGCGGGTGTCGATTACGAGCGGCGACGTCACGCTCGCCGTGATCGGCAGCTCGTGCAGGGGGATGTGCTCTCCCTCCACCATGCGTCGCAGCAGGATCACCAGCAGGGCAAGATCCTCGGCACGCTCCACCTGGAGGGCAGCCTGCTCCTCGTCGGTCAGCACGATGTCGTAGGTGAAGCCCAGCGCGGCCGGGTCGGCCACGGAGAAGGTCACCTCCGGGTCGTCGATGCACTGGAGGAAGTGCACCACGGGCGCCTCAGACTCCTCGTGCAGGAGCTTGAAGCGCCGGCAGTGCTCGAAGCCGGGCAGGCCCGACGGAAACTCGATGAGCGCGGCCGGGTCCACGTCGATGACGCCGAAGCTTGCGGTCTGGAGCTGCATGAGGGCCTCCGGGGACATTTGGACAGCGGCCGGATCCAACCACACCCACGGCCGAGCTGTCAAAGCCCGGTTTGCTCTTGGTGTGGGGTGGCTACTGCCGGTTGGCAATCACGACTCAAGTTCGGCCCCCCGTCACTCGATAGCGGTGGGGCCCCAGAGCTGTCAATGCCGGGGAGAACGTCCAAAGGAGGCACAATGGAGACAACGACCCAGACAACAGCGAGCCGCGAGGCGCGCCCGAGCGTGAGCTTCCGGCGCGACCATGACCGGCTGGACATCGAGCTTCAGCTCACCGCGGAGGCCGACCACAAGTTCTTCACCGGGTTCACGCAGAACATCAGTGCGGGTGGGCTGTTCATCGCGACGCACGCCTTCCTGCCCATCGGCGACATGTTCGTGCTGACGTTCTGCCTGCCGGGCGCTGACACCCTGTTCTGCCTGACCTGCGAAGTCCGCTGGGTGCGTCAGGCAGACATGGGGCCCGGCCTCCCGGCGGGCATGGGCGTGCGCTTCCTGGACGTCACGCCCCAGCAGGAGGCCCTGATCGACGACTACATCGCGACCCAGGAGACCCTGTTCTACGACGACGAGGATCTGTGAGCCACTCGCCACGGCGACGCCGTGGCGGCGTTGTCGTGCAGGGACCTTCGCTCGACGTCCGCACATTTCTCGGCTAGCCTCCGCGTGAATACCCTCCGGATCGGTGGCGTACAGGCACCGCGCCGCGGGGGTCAGCACGAAGGAGAGGTCATGGAAGTGGCGGACGTGCGGATGGTGGGAGCCCTGCATCGGGGCTCCCAGGCTCCGGTGGGGCTCGTGGCGCTCCTGCTGGGGGTGGCCCTCGTGGGCGCCGGGTGCGGGCCCAAGATCACGCCAGGGCAGGCCAAGCCCGGAGAGATCGGCTACGGGTGTGGAAGCGCCGGCGACTGCACGAAGGTCAGCTCACCCATCTGCCTGAGCATGACGGGCGGCTACTGCGCCGAGGACTGCGCCCTGCTCGGGCAGTTCGGCTGCCCCGACGAGTCCATCTGCCACCAGCTCTCCGACACGGCCATCTACTGCCTCGACGGGTGCCTCTCCAAGAGCGACTGCCGCCAGGGCTACCGCTGCCAGGAGCGCCCGGACCTCTCCGTGTACTTTCCGGACACGGGGGTCGGCGTGTGCCTGCCGGCCTGCAGCTCCAACGCGGACTGCGACACGGGCCTCGTCTGCGACACCAACAGCGGCGACTGCGTACCCAAGGTGAGCGCGTCGGCCATCGTCGGCTCGGGCTGCAAGTCCAACGCCGACTGCAACAGCGGCCTGTGCCTGCTGGACTTCCCTGGTGGCTACTGCTCGTCGTCTTGCGGTGGCCACCTGGCCACGTGCGAGCCCGGCTCGGGCTGCTACCAGCTCCAGTCCGGCTCCCCCTTCTGCCTTACGGTCTGCGACGCGGACAGCCAGTGCCGCCAGGGCTACCTGTGCAAGCTGCTGGAGACCAATGAAGACGGCAAGGCCAAGGGCTTCTGCATGCCGCCCAGCGACCCGCAGCCGCTGGGGGCCATCTGCGCCAACGGGGACCACTGCCTGAGCGGGTTCTGCATCGCCGGCTGGCCGAGCGGCTACTGCTCGACGACCTGCGACCAGTGCGGCAATGGCGTCTGTCACCTGGACCAGTGCGTGGTCCCGTGCAGCGCCGATGAGGGGTGCCGCTATGGCTACGTGTGCGAGGGCACCTCGTCTGGCGCGAAGGGGTGCATCCCCGGCTGTCAGAGCAACTCCGACTGCACCGGGGGGCAGAGCTGTGACCAGGCGAGCGGGCGGTGCAAGGACTTCGCGGACCAGCCCACCGGCACGAAGGACCTGGTCGCCAAGTCGCTCTCCATGAACGGCTACGGCTCCGACACCATCGAGTTCACGGTCCCGCCCGACGTGGTCTCCTTCGCGATCATCGCCGACTCGCCGGGCACGGAGTTCCTGACGTTGGCCAACCTGACGGCCCCGGGTGGGCAGGTGATCTACGACGGCTTCCACCCGTACACGTCGAGCTACGTGGTCTTCGGCACGGACCAGGTGTTCGTGGCGCTCGTGCCCAACACGCCCCAGATGCTCTATGGGCCGGGCATCTGGAGGGCGCAGTTCGGTACCGACGGGCCACAGGTCAACGCCGCCATCCGGGTCGTCGGGAAGACCGCCAACGGCGTGCCGAGCCAGGGGACCCTCGACATGCACCTCTACTTCGTCGGCCTGACCGAGTTCGACGCCGCGGGGGCCAAGAAGAACGCCACCTTCCAGCAGGCGATCCAGAAGGTGGGGCAGATCTACGGGCAGGTGGGCATCCAGCTCGGCGAGGTCACCTACAACGACATCACGGGCGCGGCGGCGAGCAAGCTGGCCGTGATCAACTCCGTCGACGGCCCGAAGAGCGAGCTCTCCGAGCTCTTCGCCCTGTCGACGCAGAGGGCCGGCGGCGTCAACATCTTCTTCGTGCGCGAGATTGTGGGCGGCAACGACGGGTACATCATCCTGGGCATCGCGGGGGGCATCCCCGGCCCGCCCGGCGTCCATGGCGGTCCCCACTCGGGGGTCGCCGTCGGGATGACCGACTACTACGAGGGGGCGACTGCGCTCGCCTCGACCATCGCCCACGAGGCGGGGCACTTCCTCGGGCTGTTCCACACGAGCGAGGCGACCGGCACGGCCCACGACCCCCTGGCGGACACGGCCCAGTGCACCTCGTCGTCGGACAAGAACTTCGACGGCTACGTCACGCCCCAGGAGTGCAAGGGCAAGGGCGCCGACAACCTGATGTTCTGGGCGGCCGCCGTCGGCGCCGAGAAGATGACCCCCGACCAGGGCTTCGTCGTGCTCCGCAACCCGTCCGTAGAGTAGGAGGCGCCATGTTCCGCTCCTTGTGCATCGTGATCCTCCTGGCGGGCTCCGCCAGCGCCCAGACGACCCAGGCGATGGTCGAGGGGCGCGTCGAGGCGCTGCTCGCCGGCATCGAGCATGTCCCCACGCCAGCCGACTGGGAGGCCGCCGGCCCCACGGAGATGGTGGCGCGGGCGCTCCTGGACGTGGCGCAGCGAGCGGACGCGCGAGTCTCCACGCGCGCCCGGGCGCTGGTCGGGATGCGCTACGCACCGACGGAGGGAGTGCGCGCCTACCTGGAGTCCGTCGCCTCCGATGCCGCCGCGCTCCCCACCCTGCGCGGAAAGGCCGCGCTCTCCCTGGGGAAGGTGGCCCAGGGCGCCGCGCTGCCGGTGCTCACGAGGCTCCTGGAGTCGGACGACCCGGCGCTGCGCGAGGACGCCCTCCGCGGAGTCGCCGAGGTTCGCACCCGGGAGGCGATCAACGTGCTGGTCGCCCACGAGGGACGGGAGGCCGTCCCCCACGTGCGCGAGCTGGCGCGGACGCTCGCCGACGCCTTGCGCCCCACCGTCCCCTGACAGGGTCAGCAACAAATAGCTGCACGCCCCTCCAGGCCGCCTTCGGGCGGCTCGGCCCCGGCCAACCCCGGGAGGTACCCGAGGTACATCCG
>BTVJ01000145.1:0-10891 GCA_045863395.1 Myxococcales bacterium | reverse complement strand
GTGGTCGCAGCCTACGTGGTGCAGAGCTACGTGGGCAGCTACGGCCCCATGGCCCCCGTGGACACCACGGCGCCGGTCATCGCCATCATCGAGCCCGTCGGCGATCTCACGACGGCGGCGGACCTCGACGGTGACCCGTCCAACGGGGTCCAGGTCACCGTCTCTGGCACGGTCAGCTCCGCGACCGCAGTGACCCTGACGGTGGACGGCGCCCCGCAGGGCGCGGCCACGGTCGACGGCGGGGCCTTCACGGGTGCGGTGACCCTGCCGGGCCTGGGCGAGCACGTGATCACGGCGACCGCGACCGACGGCTGCGGCCTCACGGGGGCAAGCGACGTCACGCTGACCCTGCTCCCGGTGCTGGTGCCGACCATCGAGGTGATCGCCTCCACGGCCAACGGCCCCCAGGGCGAGGGCGAGGGCACAATCACCCTCGGGGCGAGCGACGAGCCGGCCGCGTGGCTCGCGACGCAGGGCTACCAGATGGACTTCGTCATCCTGACCGAGGACGTCGCAGAGGGCACGCCGATCACCCTGCTCGTGGGCGGCGCGGAGGTCCAGGCGCCTACGGGCCCCGGCGGCGTCACGGTGTTCGCCGGGATCAACCTGACCAAGGGCACCCAGGCCGTTGGCGCGTCCGTGACGGTCGGTGGGCAGAGCGCCACGTCGGCCAAGATCGTGATCCTCGACATCCCCGCCTGTGATGTGACCATCGAGCCCGCGACGCCTGCGTGCCTCACGGAGGACGCCTCCGGCGATGCGGGCTTCCAGGCGGCCTTCACGGTGCGTAACCCGGACGGGCAGTGCGACGTGGCGGGCCTGGTCGTGACGCGCACCGACGGGACGACGGCGACCCTGACGGCCCCCCTGGTCGGCGGTCAAGCCGCTTTCGTGGCGACGCTTGCCCTCGGGGCCGCGGACGGCGAGACCGCCAAGGTCGCGGCCTCGGTGGACAGCACCCTCGACGGGGGCCTCTATGCCCAGACCGGCGAGGTCGCGTTCGCCGTGGATGCAACGCCTCCCGAGGTCGCGATCACGACCCCGGCCAGCGACACGGCCTCCACCACCGACGACCTGGACGGCATCGCCGCCAACGGGGTCCAGCTAACCATCGGAGGGACGTCCACAGGGGCGACCACCGTCGAGCTGTTCCTCGGTGGGGCCTCCCAGGGGGCTCAGACCCCGTCGGTGAGCGGCGCGTGGTCCTACGAGGTGACCTTCACGGGAGCCGGGACCTTCGCGCTCGCCGTGCAGGCGAGCGACGGCTGCGGGCTCGAATCGTCGGCGCAGAGGTCGCTGACCATCGCGGCGCCGCCCGTCGAGGTGGCGGTGCTGTCGCCGCTGGGCGCCTCAACCCTGTTTGCCAAGGGCGACGGTGACCCGGGCACGGCCCTCGTCTACGAGAGCACCTTCACGGCTTCGGTGAGCCTGCCAACGGAGGGCGGCGTCCTTCAGATCCAGTGCACGAGCGCCGATGCGCCCGGCCTCTACGTGACGGTGGGCAGCGTCACGCTGACCCAGACCGACATCGACAGCGCCGTCGCCAGCGCGTTCGACGTGCCCGTCGGCATCGACGTCGGGTCCATCGGCACTGCGAACACTCTGTGCCGCGCCACCTACGAGCTTGGCGACCTGTGGCAGAGCGATCCTGTGCTGATCATCGTGGCGCTCCCCGCGCCCAGCTTGGTGATCGCCGCGCCGGTGGCCGGCTGGGCGACCAGCTCACTCGCAGTCCCCGCGTCGCTGTTCGCGCAGCACCTGGACGGGGTCACGCCCGTCGTCGTCCTCGCCGACAGCGACGGGACACCGGTGGGAGACCCGATCACCCCGGACCCCATCGACGGCGGGGCGCTGGCCTTTGAGGTCTCCCTGACGCAGGGCGGCGCGCCTCTGCCCGACGGCGCCTACACCCTGTTCGTGGACGCGACCGACGCCTTCGGGAACCTGGCTTCCGAGCAGGCCGGCGCCGTGACGGAGGTGACCTTCACCCTGGACACGGCGGCCCCGAGCGTGACCATCACGGCGCCGAAGCCGCTCCTCCAGCCCCAGATCGTCGCGGAGGACGCGGACGAGGACGAGGCCAAGCCGGGCTATCAGACCACCGTGACGGTGACGGTGGGCGCGAGCGAGCCGATGGAAACCATCGAGGTGTGCCTGACCGTGGGCGCCGCCGCACCCGCCTGCCAGACGCCCACCGCCGGGTCCAGCGAGGTCAGCTTCTCTGGCGTGACCCTGGTGCCTGGGGCCAACGAGCTCTCCGTCTCCGCCGCCGACCCCCTTGGGAACGTCGGGACGGCAGAGCAGACGACGACCCTGGAGCTGGACGCACCCGTGGTCGTCATCACGAGCCCGGCGGACGGTGTCTTCGTGACGGTCGAGGCCATCGACGTAGTGGTGACGGTCGCGGACGGCGACGGCACGCCGATCCCGGGGGCCGACGTGGAGCTGCTCATCGGCGGAGTGTCGTCGGGCGTCGCCGGCACGGAGGATCCGGCGGGCACCTGGACCTTCGCTGCCGCTCCCCTGGCCGCGGGTCCCAACGAGCTCCAGGTGACCGCCACCGCAGCGGGCGTGTCCGGGGCCAGCGCTTCGATCACCGTCAACCGCAAGACGACGCTCCCGTCCATCGGCATCACCCTGCCGACGGACCTTCAGACCCTGAACCTGGCGTCCACCGTGTGCCAGACCGGCGTCACGCCCTGCATCCTGGACGTCCAGGCGCTCGTGGAGAACGTCGCCGATGGCGTCGAGACCACCCTGACCGTCGACTGTGGCGCCCCGGACACGTTCGTGAGCGTGGTGGCGAGCGGGACGAGCACCTGGGCGGGCATCGTCCTCCCCCACCAGTCCACGTGCTCGCTCAAGGCCAGCGTCGTGGACCTGGCGGGGCAGCCTGCGGAGAGCGCCTGGATCACCGTCTCCGTGGATCGGGTGGCGCCGGTGCTCCTGTCCTTCCCGAAGCCGACCGGCGACGTGATCCAGCCCACGGCGGACGAGGAGGTGCTGGTCCCCGGCGTGCAGAAGAAGGTCCAGGTCAACGTCCGCGGCGTGGAGCAGGGCCGGGTCATCCAGGTCCGCGTGTACCCCGAGGGCACCGACCCGAGCACCGTGGCCCCGACGCTCTTCGGGGCCGCGCAGACCGCCGTGTCGGACACGGGGACCCTCACCGTGGAGGTGGGGACCCTCAGCATCACCACCAACGGCTTCTGGGTCCTTCAGGCGGATGTGATGGACGCGGCGGGCAACCCGGCTGCGTCGCTGTTGCGAACCATCTACTTCAACGTGACGGCGCCGGTCGTCAGCATCGTGAGCCCGACCAACGTGGAGCCGGTGGCTTGCACGGTGAACGCCAACTGCGGCCCGGCGGGGATCTGCAACGACGGCAAGTGCGCCGTCCCCTGGGGCATGAACGCGACGCGCTCGGTGCTCCTGCAGCTCACAGGGATCGCGTTCGGCACCGACAACCTCCGGCTGTGCACGAACAACCCAGGAAACGGCGGCTCCCCCTGCGCGACGGCAGGCTTCACGGTGGCGAAGATCGGCAACGCGACCAGCAACTCGGTCTCACTGGACGCCTCGGCGCTCGGCGATGGTCTGCACCGCATCATCGCGGAGGCAGAGACCTTCCCGGGCGACGGAGACTGGGCCTCGTCGCTGGTGACGGCGGGAGCGGGCCTGAAGGAGCGAACAATCTTCATCGACACCGTGGCGCCCGTGGTCACGCAGATCACCAGCACCTCCGACACGCTGCCCCCGGCGTTCGTGCTCAACCAGGCCGAGCAGGTCTCCCCGAGCACCTTCGCCTTCGCGGTCACGGCTACGGACAACGGCCTCCCAGCGAAGGGCACGCTGGAGGTGTACGCCAATGCCGGGTTCAAGGTGAACCTCCCCATCACGGCGGGAACCGCGTCCGGCAATGTCAACTTCACGGCCGACGGCGTGAAGAAGATGCAGGCGGTGGTCCGTGACACGGTCGGCAACACCAGCCTCCCCATCGCGAACGCCGCCGCATACTCCGTCAACTACACGGTGAAGGTGGCCCCGCTGACGCTCACGTTCCTCGCGCCGACCAAGTCGCCGCTGCTGGCTGGCGACTCCCGCGCCGTGTCACTGAGCAGCAACCAGACCTCAGGGACGGTCGCGATCCTCGACGGCGGGGTCGAGGTGGCCTCCAAGGCGATCGGGGCGGACGGGACCGTCCTGTTCGACCACGCCACCTACGGCATCCTCTCGGACGGGGCCCACGAGCTGACGGCCGTCCTCACCGACACGGCCAACAACACAGCTCAGGCGGCGACCGAGCCGGCGGTCATCACGGTCGATACGGAGCCGCCGACGGTGGCGCTGGCCGCACCAGTGACAGGAGCCCTGACCGACGCCGACGACGCCGCGCCGACCACGGGCGGGTTCCAGGTGGCCGTGGAATTTGCCACGGGCGAGGCGTCGTCGTGGAAGATCCTGCTCCAGAGCGGGTGCACGGCGGCCTTCACCGGCTGCGGCGCCGCAGTGACGGTTGCCTCTGGCGCCATCTCCAACCCGGGCGGGTCGGAGCCGGTCAAGGTGATCACGCTGCCGATCACTGCGGGGGACACCTGGCACAAGGTGACCGTCGAGGTGAGCGACGCGGTCGGCAACAAGGCGACGGCGACCGCGGACGTTCAAGTGACGCTCGCCGCCTGCGTGGTGAGCTTCACGAACCTCCCGCTGGACGGCACCTACAACGGCGACGACTGCGCGGCACCGGGGTGCACGAGCATCGATGTGAACCTTGGCGTGCAGTTCCTGGGCCCCTGCAACGGGGTAGACACCCTGACGCTCTACAAGGATGGGGTGCCCGTGGGCCAGGCGACGGACCTCGCCACCCAGGAGGCGACCTTCCCCCTCACTCTCAGCGATGGTGAGGTGTTCACCATCTGGGCGGAGCTGACCTCGGGTGGGGGCCTGGTCGCTGAGACCGGCAACTTCGATGTCGTGGTGGACCTGATTGATCCGGAGGTGGCCTTCACGGCCGCGACGGTCCTGGGCTTCCAGACGCCGGCGACCGGCGCCTCGATCCAATGGGGCCTGGCGGCCGACCAGACGCCAGGCTCCACGTCCACCCTCGAGGTGCACATGCGGGTGACCGTCACGGGCGGTGCCTCTGGGCAGATCGTCGCGCTCACGGCCACCGGCCCTGGCGGGACGACCGCGCTTGCGGCGGGTGAGACCCCCGTTGCGGTGACGGGCACCCCGTTCGTCCACGACTTCAAGTTCGTCTCCATCCCCGACCAGGGGGTCTACACGGTGGTCGTGACCGTGGCGGACGGGGCAGGCAACCAGGCGTCGTCGTCGTTCCAGGCGACGGTGGACATCTCCCCGCCCGAGGAGGTGATCATCGAGCCCATCGATGCGCTGCTCGACGTGGTGCCGCGCCTGCCCGCGGTGACCCTGAAGTGGCAGCCGCCGTCGTCCAACACTGGTGTCCCGGGCGGGCCGGCCAGTTCCTACGAGATCCGGTACTCCTCCGAACCCATCGCCACGGACGCGGATTGGGCCGACGCGTGCCCCGTCGCGGCGCTTCCCTTCGTCGCCCCGACCCCTGCGCCGGGCGACCCCGACGGCGCCGCATTGGATACCTACGTGGTGAGGGGTCCCGACCCCCGCTCCATCAACACCAACGCCGCGTGCAAGTTCGCGGTGCAGCCCGACGCAAAGGGTTGGTACTTCGCGATCCGCGCTACGGACGCGGTGGGCAACCAGTCCCCGGTGACGGGGACCGGCGCCGCCTTCACGGACGCCGCGAGCCTGAGCTACGCGAAGATCACCCACACCGTGGCCGCGCCCATGGGCAACGAGGTGCGCCTGGAGGACAAGGTCTGGGCCATCGGCGACATCAACGACGACGGCTACGACGACCTGGCGGTCGGCGGCCAGGACATGAGCGGCTTCTGCATCGTCTACGGGCACGACAACGGGGGCGACCCCCTGGCGGACGTGGCGCTCGCGGCGACCAGCGGCACGAACTACCAGTGCATCTTCGACGCAACGCCAACGGCCCTCGGCTTCCCCATCGCGCGGGGTGGCGACATGAACGGCGACGGGCTCCCAGACCTGATCGCGGGCGCGGGCATCAAGCTCGGCGCCAACCTCTACCCCGAGGAGGTGCGGGTGTACCTGGGCGTCACGGGAGGAGGTCAGATCGACCCAGTGCCCGTCCTGACGGTCAAGGGCACCACCAACAACGCGATCTTCGGCCTCAAGAACATCGCCTCGGCGGGCAACTTCAACGGGGACGTCCACAGCACCACAGGACTACCCATCGAAGATCTGATCATTCCGAGCGGCATCGGCAACAAGGTCTTCATCGTGCCCGGCAGCGAGGCCTTCGTGCCCGGATCATCGACGACAATCAACGTGACCAGCGCGACCGACCGCGCGGCGTGGGACGTGGTGACAGTGACCGTGAGCGGCGCCCAGGGGAACTCCTACTTCGGTTGGTGCGTCGAGGGCGCGGGCAACATCCTGACGGATGTGGGCTCGTCCCAGTACGACGACGTGCTCATCGCCATGGCCAAGGATCCAGCCCAGGTCATCCTGCTGAAGGGGCGCCCGGTGAGCGGAGACACGGTGATCCCCCTGTCCAACTCCAACAGCGGCGCACAGGCGGGCGACGCGACCGCCGTGCGCCTGTTGCCCGAGCTGGGCGTCGGCACCAACTCCTTCGGTGCGGACCTGGGCGTCCGCCGCGACCTGGACGGAAAGGGGACGCCGGACATCGTCATCAACCACCAGTACGCGAGCGCGACCGTCGGGCGCATCTACACGTTCTTCGGCGAGAAGCTGACCGGCAAGGAGGGCCTGTCCGTCTCCGTGCAGCCGTCTGGCCCTGCGACGGTGGATGGCGCGCAGGCGGGCCTCAACGGCGTCATGTACCAGAAGCAGCAGCACTACGCCTGGCCGCTCGGCGACTTCGACGGCTCGCTCTTCGGAGAGCAGAGCACGGTGGACCTGGCGTACAGCGTCTACAGCTTCTCGTCCTACGGAAAGGTGACCATCCGCCTCAACCACGCGAGCGGCGCCCCCGGCATGGTGGAGGGGCTGCTGCCCTTCGAGGACGTCGTCATTCGCGACCCCTACACCGAGCCCCCGTCCGACAAGTTCGGCATCACATGGGCGCCCATCGGTGACTTCAACGGAGACGGCCTGCCGGACCTGCTGGTCGGGACCAACGGCATGGGCTGGGCAGTCCTGGTGTACTGACGCGCCGAGGCGCGAGGAGCAGAGAGAGCATGGAGCAGGAGCAGACCAGGCAGGACGACGGGAGCGAGCGGGAGGCCGACGACCGCCTCCCGTACACGACGCCACGCATCGAGTCGTCCGATGCCTTTGAGTCCTTCACACTCAACTCGTGCGGGCTCATCCCGGGCGGCTGCATGGACGGCACCAACCCCTGACCGGGTGCGTGTTCGGGCCCGAGACGACACCCATGGACCGAGCGCGACGCGTGCTGGACCTGGGCCCGCTGCATGCGGAGGTTCTCGCTCCACCGGCGCTCGTGGCGGCGCTCGCGAGGTACGCGGCAGCACCACCAGGCGGCGGGTCCCCGATGCGCGTGGAGCTGCTCGATCCGAGGGCCGGCGATGGCCATGTGCCGCCCCCTCTCCCTTGCACGCCGGCGCCGGACGACCCCGCGACGCTGGTCGTCGACAGCCCGTGGTTCCGAGGTCACGTACGCAGGGGCGCCGATCCTCTGACGCCCCCCTGGTCGGCATCCATGCAGCCCCTGGATCCCGAGGTGCCGCCGACGGGGCTCGAGCGGCGCGTGTTCGCCATGCTTCGGATGCTGACGTGCATGAACGTGACCGCGCGAGGGGGCGTCGCGCTGCACGGCGCGACGGTTGAGCGCGACGGGCGGGCTATCGTCTTCGTCGGGCGGCGACGCGCGGGCAAGACCACGTTGGTGAGGAGGCTGCCGGAGGGGATGCGTTCGCTGGGCGACGACCTGGCCCTCCTGCTGCCGACCGGCGACGGCTTCGTTGCCCACGGGAGCCCGTTCACAGGACGGGAGCGTACGGCGGCCGAGCTTGGAGCGGCGCCTCTCCATCGAGTGTGCGTCATCGAGCAGGGGGAGCGCACCATCGCCACGCCCCTCGGCGCACGGGACGCGACGCGAGAGCTGCTGAGGCGGGCGTTCCTTCACGTGGACGCGCCGAGCGAGCGGCAACGGGTGGTGGACGCCACGCTACGCCTTGTGGCAAGAGTACCCGTGCTGCGAGTCACCATACACCTGGAGACGTCCCCGTGGACGCTGGAGGCCTTGTCATGAGCCGGGTCTACGACATGGAGGACAAGCTCCGCGCGCTGTACGTCAAAGACCATCGCCTGCTGAGCCTGCACATCGACCTTGCGCTCAAGTGCGACCTCGACTGCTGCCACTGCTACCTGGACGACAAGCGGACGCGCGAGATGTCCACCGCCCAGGTGGTCACGCTCTTCGACCAGGCGAAGCGCATGGGCGTGCTGAAGCTCGCGCTGGGGGGCGGCGAGCTCTTCTTGCGCCGCGACGTGCCGGAGCTGCTCGAGGAGGCCCGCAGGCGGCGCTTCGCCATCGTGCTCAAGACCCATGGCGGCACCGTGTCCGACCGCATCGCCGATGCGGTCCGCGACGCGGGCGTGGTGCGGGTCGACGTGAGCGTCTACGCGCTGGACTCGAGCATCCATGACGCGATTACCCGGCGCGAGGGCTCCCTGTCGCGGACGCTTCGCGGCATCGAGCGCCTGACCGAGCGGGGAGTGCGCGTGCGGGTCAACTGCTCGGTGATGCACAGGAACCGCAACCACTACAAGGACCTGTACCGGGAGATGGTCCGTCGCGGCGTCGAGTGCCAGCTCGACGGGTCCATCCACGGCACCCACGGCGGGACCATGGAGACCGCGGCCCTCAACCTGACGGTCGCGGAGAAGGCGGACCTCGAGCGCTTCAAGCACGACGAGATGAAGGACAGCCCGAGCCTTGGCGGGGCGGATCCCGACTTCCACATCTGCTGGGCGGGGAAGATCAGCGGCCACGTGGCCCCCGACGGATCCCTCACGCCCTGCGTAGCGTGGCCCATGCCCGTCGGCAACGTGCTCGACACGCCGCTGGATCTGCTATGGAAACACGCGCCACTGCTGCAGGAGATTCGAGGGGTGCGGCGCAAGGACCGCGGCTGCGGCGGGTGCAGCTTCGAGCACCAGTGCAACTTCTGCCCAGGCAAGGCCTACGTGGAGAACCGCGGCGAGTGGCTGGCGCCCGCGCCGCTCCAGTGCGCCGACACCACGGGCAAGGTGTGGGGGATCCTCGCGTTCAACGCCTCGCAGGTGCACCCCGAGCGGCGGGTGGAGTTCCCCATCCTCAAGCCGGGCGCCCTCCACGCGGGGCCGGCGCGCGCAAAGGGGCAGCCCCGGCCCAAGCTCACGCCGGAGATGGTCGAGCGCGTCCCGCGTGAACAGACCGGGCGCCCACGGTCGAGGCTCTTCCGCATCCTGAGTGACACCGAGGTGCAGGGCGCCCGCGGCGACGGGTCCGCGGGGACCATGGAGCACGTGGCGCCGGTGCCTCGGGCGGCCGGATGAGCCAAGAGCACGCGGAGGAGCACGCTCGGGTTGCACCCGCTGCGCTGGGAGACCTCGCCCGCCAGCGCCTGTCGCGGGGCGGCCCGTTCCGATTCTACGCCCGGGGGCTCAGCATGCGCCCGTCCATCCCCGACGGGGCCCGGGTCACGGTGGCTCCACTTGGGAGCCGCAGCGTGAGGCCGGGCGACGTCGTGCTGCTGCTCGTAGGCGAGCGGGCGAGCGTCCATCGGGTCGTGGCGCGGTGGGCGGGCCTGGTGTGGACCAAGGGCGACCTGAACCCATGGACGGATCCTCCTGTGTCCACGGCGTCGGTCCTCGGGCGCGTCGTGGCCGTGGAGCACGGCGGGAGCCACCGACGTCTGGACCACACGGCCGATGGCCTGTGCGGGGTGGGCTGGGCAGCGCTCGCCCTCCTGGCGGGCCTGCGGGGCAGCCGATGGCCCGGTTTTGTTTGACCAGCCGACGGCGGCTGCCCATAATCGAGCGCTGCGCCGACCTCTCCCGAGATGGGTGCGCCCACGGGGGCGCCCGGGCGACCAACCAACGGCAAGAGTGAAGATGCCCTGCCGCTCGCCCATCGCCGCTGCGCTCGCCGTGCTGATCGCCGGGACGTCAGCGTGCGCCACCCAGGACGAGCAGATCCAGCGCCAGATGGAGCAGATGAGACGGGAGCTTGCCGAGTCGCGGCGCTCCAATGAGGCGCTGGCCGACCGCCTCCGCCAGATGGACGGCCGCCTGTCGCTCCAGGTGGATGCCACTCGGACGCCACCGCCGAGCGCTCCGCAGTACACCGGCGCTGTCCCCACACTGCCCGTCATCAAGGCGTCGCCGGCGGCCCCGGCACCAGCCGCAAAGTCGCTGGCACGCCCCAAGGGGGGGGCCCGACGCGTGGGCTCGAACATCCACGTCCCGGGCCAGGAGCCCTTGACGTTCCGGAACATCGACGGGGAGGGGCGAGTGGTGGGGGAGGACGGTGAGCCCGTCGAGCCGCGCCGATCCACGCTGCCTCCCCGTGAGCTGGATCTGCCTCGCGCCACGGACCTGCACGGCGCAGCGGCGGATGACGCGGACGACCCGCGGGAGGAGCCTGCGATTCAGGTGGCAGACGTCCCCCCGCTGCCGGTGGTCCGCGTCGGAGACCACGATGCGGCACCTCGCGCCGGTGGAGCGGTCGGTCAGGGTGCGACGAGGCGCACCCCGGGGAGCGCGGACTCCACGCCCCTCCCCATCGTCACCGCGCCACGGGAGGAGCCCCTCCCCATCGTCTCCGCGCCACGGGAGGAGCCCCTCCCCATCG
>BTVJ01000144.1:0-11133 GCA_045863395.1 Myxococcales bacterium | reverse complement strand
TGCTCCAGCGCAACATCGTGGACGTGACCCTGCTCGGCAACGAGGCAGAGATCCGGGACGCGGCAGGTCGCCTGGGCCTGAAGCTGGCGGGCGCCCACATCGTGGATCCGGCCCTCTCGCCGCTGCGGGAGACCTTCGCGAAGCGCTACCAGGAGCTGCGCCGCCCGAAGAAGAACCCCACGTGGGACCTCGCCTTCGACCTGATGACCGACGTCAACTACTTCGGGACCATGATGGTCCACGAGGGCCACGCGGACGGCATGGTCTCGGGCAGCATCCACACCACGGCCGCCACCTTGCGCCCGGCCCTGGAGTTCGTGAAGACCAGCGAGGGGGTCACCGTGGCGTCGAGCGTCTTCTTCATGTGCCTGCCCGACCAGGTGCTCGTGTACGGAGACTGCGCGGTCAACCCCAACCCCACCGCCGAGGAGCTGGCAGACATCGCCATCGCCAGCGCGGACACGGCCCGCGCCTTCGAGGTGGAGCCGCGCGTCGCCCTGCTGTCGTACTCGACGGGCGCCTCGGGGAAGGGCTCCGACGTGGACAAGGTGCGGGAGGCGACGCGCATCGTGCGGGAGCGGCGCCCGGACCTGCCCATCGAGGGGCCCATCCAGTACGACGCCGCCGTGGACATGGACGTGGCGCGCACCAAGCTCCCCGACAGCCAGGTCGCGGGGAGGGCCACGGTGCTCGTGTTCCCGGACCTCAACTCCGGCAACAACACCTACAAGGCCGTGCAGCGCTCGGCGCGGGCCATCGCGGTGGGACCGGTCATGCAGGGGCTGCGCAAGCCCGTCAACGACCTGAGCCGGGGCGCCACCATCACGGACATCGTCAACACGGTGGCCATCACCGCCATCCAGGCGCAGAGGAGCTCGAGATGAAGGTGCTCGTGCTGAACGCGGGCAGCTCGTCCATCAAGTTCGAGCTGTTCACGATGCCGGAAGAGACGGTGTCCGTGCGCGGCCTGCTCCAGCGCATCGGCGAGCCCGACCCGGAGCTGAGCTGGACGGACGGCGAGCGGCACGCCCAGAGGGTTGCGGCGGCGGACCACGCGGAGGGCCTCGCGCTCATCCTGGAGGCGCTCGACGGCGGGAGCCCCGTGGACGCGGTCGGCCACCGGGTGGTCCACGGCGGGGAGGACTTCGCCGACACAGTCGCCATCACCGACGAGGTGGAGCGCGCCCTGGAGCGGCACTCGCAGCTCGCGCCGCTCCACAATCCGCCGAACCTGCTCGGTATCCGCGTCGCCCGCAAGCTCCTGCCCGGCGTGCCCCAGGTCGCGGTCTTCGACACGGCCTTCCACCAGACCATGCCGCGCCACGCGTTCCTCTACGCGGTGCCCTACGAGCTCTATACGGACCTGGGAGTGCGCCGCTACGGCTTCCACGGCACGTCACACCGCTACGTCTCCGAGCGCGCGGCGGCGCTGCTGGGGCGTCCCCTCGCGGAGACCAACAGCATCACCTGCCACCTCGGAAACGGCGCGAGCATCACGGCGGTGCGCGGGGGCCGTTCGGTGGACACCTCCATGGGCATGACCCCCTTGGAGGGTCTCGTCATGGGCACCCGCTCCGGCGACCTGGACCCGGCGATTCTTCCGACGTTGGGGAGGCTCCGCGGCCTGAGTCTCCCGGAGCTCGACACCCTGCTCAACAAGAGGAGTGGCCTGCTCGGCCTGTCGGGGCGCAGCAACGACATGCGGGCGCTGCTCGCGGCGGAGACAGACGGAGATGAGCGCGCAGCAATCGCCCTCGACGTCTACGCCTACCGGGTCCGCAAGTACATCGGCGCCTACCTCGCGGTCCTCGGCACGGTCCACACGGTGGTCTTCACGGCGGGCGTGGGCGAGAACGCACCGGCGGTCCGCGCCCGCATCCTCGACGGCCTTGGGCCCCTCGGCCTGGAGCTGGATGGGGAGAAGAACGGGGCCGCGCGCGGAGAGTCAGACATCGCGACGACGGGGTCCGCCACGCGCATCTTCGTCATTCCCACCCGCGAGGAGCTGGTCATCGCGCGGGATACGTGGCGCGTCGCGGCAGGGTGAGGAGGCGCCACGCCGGGTCCATCCACCCTCGGCTGTCACCGCTCACTCCCCTCCGAGCGCGCGCAGCCGGGCCTCCAGATCGGCGATCTTCTCTTCTGCGGCGCGCCTGGCGGCCGCCTCCTGCGCCGCGCGGGCCGCCTCCTGCGCCGCGCGGGCCGCCTCCTGCTCCGCGCGGGCCGCCTCCTGGCCGAGTGCCTCCTCCGGGCTCGGGACCAGGTTGCCGTCGCGTGTGTACCAGCGAAGCCAGGGGCCGGGTGTATTCCGGTGGATGCCGTGCCACACTCCGAGATCGAGATCCACGCGGTCGCATGGAAGGCGGCCCTCATTGTCTGGCTCGATGGGCGTGTACTCCATGCGGCTCTGATCCAGTCTGTATCCCTCGAACTCACCGCTGTCCGGGTCAAAGATGAAGTAGAAGGGCACGCGGAGGCGCTGGCCGTAGACATGCATCTTGCGGGTCGTGTCCTCCGCCCGGGTGGACGGCGACGTGATCTCCACGATCACGTCAGGGGCCAGCTCCTCCTCCCACATGACCCAGGACTTTCGGGGCCTGTTGTCGGTCCCCAGCACGACAAAGAAGTCTGGACCCCGGAAGTCATTTCGCTTCGTCTGGAGCAGGCTGAAGTACAGGAACATGTTGCCGCCGACGTAGTAGTCGGTACGGTCGCTCCAGAGCAGGGAGAGCGTGCTGATCAGGAGCTCCATCTGCTGCCGGTGCTTGCTGGTCTCCATGGGCACACCATCCTCGCAAGGCAGCTCCTCCGCGGTCGGGAGCCTCGGCAACTCGGCGGGTTCATAGATGGGAGCAGGGTGGTTCATGACGACCTCCTGGGCGGGAGCATAGCACAGCGCGGGGGTGCTTGTGCACGACCTGGGCGCCCGCTGTGACGCACGGGGTGTCTCGGGCAGGGACCGCCTGCTGGACGGCCTGGTCCTCCTTGTCGCGAGCTGAGGACGGCGCAAGGAGGGGCTCGCCGCCCTGCAGGACGCATCCTTCCACGAGGCCCCCTACCCCACGATGTCCAGCAACAACCCCCGCAGCTCCAAGGTGCGGCTGACGATGCGCAGGCGCGCGCGCTCCCGGTCGAGCACCCCCTCCGCCAGGGCGGCGAGGTCCTCGTCCACGCGCTGGACGATGCTGTAGACCCGGTGGCTGCCGTCGTGGTCGATGAAGCGCTCGCGGGCCAACCGGTGGGCGCTCGAGAGCACCGCATCCACGAAGGCCTGCACCCGGCGCCGGTACTCGGCCATCTCGGCCAGATCCATCAGGTCCGCCATGCGCTTGCCCTGCTCGACGATGTCCTCGATGAGGCGCCGCAGCTCGCGCTTGTGCTCCTCGTCGCCCAGCGCGCTGCCGAGCAGGGCGTCGAAGGTTCCATCCGTGGGGCGCTTCGTCCCGCGGACGCGGGCTCCTGTCCCCGTCGTAGGACCTTGCACCTTCATGTCACGGCGGGGCGCACTTGTTCTGCACCGGATCGCACCCGCCGGGGCAGTTGATCAGCGTGTAGGTGTACTGGCAGGAGCCGTTGGGCTGGCACGCGCCGTTGGGGTCGGGCGCGTACAGGGTCCAGGTGTCGAAGCAGGTGCCTGCAGGAGCGTTGGTGCACTTGGGCGAGCCGCTGCACTGGCCCTTGGCCGAGCAGGTGTCGCCGACGGTGCACGGGTCCCCGTCGTTGCATGGGGCGCCGGGCAGGAGCCCGTAGGTGCAGATGCCCCCCGAGCAGAAGCCCGTCGGGGAGTGGCAGGCATCGGGAGGGATGTTGCAGGCCACGCCGGCGCAGGGGTCTCCCTTGCAGGCGCCTGCCTCGCACCCGAAGGTGCAGGGGACCTCGCTCGATACGTAGGAGCACTCTCCACCCGAACAGGTGCCGGGCGCTCCCCAGCTCCGCAACGAGCTCGCGTCCACGCACTCGGGCGCGGGTGGGGCATCACAGGGAACCGACGTCCCCGCACACAGCCCCCCGCCACACACGTCGCCCTCGGTGCACGGGTCGCCGTCGTCGCATTCCCCTCCGTCCACCGGCGCGTAGGAGCACACGCCCGCCACGCAGGTCCCCTCCCCGCCCAGGCAGACGCTGGGGGGGTCTCCACACGTGACTTCCTCGCACGGGTCGGTGATGCAGGCGCCGCCCTCGCAGCCGTCCTTGCACGGCGTGTCCTTGGGGGTGTAGGTGCACTGGCCGCCCGCGCACGTCCCATTGGTCGACCAGGCACGAACCGTCGACCCATCCGCGCACACGGGCGCGGGAGGGGTGTTGCATACCTTGGGCGCCCCGGCGCACACGCCGTTCGTGCACTCGTCCAGCTCCGTGCACGCATCGCCGTCGTCGCAGGCGTCCCCAGTGAGCGGACTGTAGCTGCACGACCCGCCGGTGCAGGCGCCCGGGTTCGTCCAGCAGGGCCCCGGCGCATCCTTGCACTCCACGCCCGTGCACGGGTCCCCCTTGCAGGCGCCGTCCAGGCACCCGAGGTCGCAGGTGACGTGCTGGTACTCGTAGAAGCAGGAGCCGTCCGCCTCGCAGGCGCCCTTGTCCACGTAGACCCGCAGCGTGGTCTCGCTGATGCACACGTCGGCCGGCGGGTCGTCGCAGGCCTGGGGGAGCCCAACGCAGGAGCCTCCGACGCACAGGTCGCTGACGGTGCACGGGTCCGCGTCCGTACAGACGGCGCCGTCGTTGGGCTCGTAGGAGCACTTGCCGTCCGCGCAGGTGCCCGGCAGCTTCCAGCACACCGACGGCGCGGTGTTGCAGATGATGCCGAAGCACGGGTCCTGACCGCAGGCGCCGTCCTTGCAGCCGTGGTCGCAGGGCTCGTCGCTCGACGAGTACGAGCACTCGCCGTCGTTGCACGTGCCCGGCGAGACCCAGGTGCGGAGCGCCCCTTCGACGCACTCGGGCTCCGGGGGGCTCGCGCACACCAGGGTCAGGCACGGGTCGCCTCCGGTGAAGCAGCCCTCGTCCACCATGCCGTCGCAGTCGTTGTCGAGGCCGTCGCCGCACTCCTCCTTCGGCGTCTCGCCACACACCCCGCACGGATTGAGCTGCGCCGGGTCCACCTCGCAGCGGCCCGCGCTGCAGAGCTGGCAGCTCCCGCAGTCCTCGGGCTTGTCGCATTGGGCGGTGGTCTCGCCGTCGTCACAGGCCAGGAGCACGAGCGCGATGAGCAGGAGGGGACGGGCCATTCAGCCTCCAGAGTTCGAAGCGCGAATCCTACCCCGATGCACGAGGGCGCACAACTCCGCGGCAGGACCCTTCACGGAGGGGCGGGCTTGCGCACCACGGGGCTCCAGCGCAGGGCCTGCCCCTGGGACGACGAGAGCCGCTGGTCTCCGTCGACGGCCGCCCAGTGCATGAGGTTGGTGGTGTCGCCGGTCTTGGTGTCGTCCAGGGCGTCGCCGGAGCCGTCCATCTCGGTGGAGTGGTAGAGGCCCAGGAAGTGCCCGATCTCATGGGCCGCGACGACCCCGATCAGCGAAAGGGAGAGCGCCGGGTCCACGAGCACCGCCACCCCACTACGGCCGGTGCCCGCGACTCCCGGGGGCCCCGGGATACCCCCAGAGATGCCCGCGATGAAGCCACCGCCGGACGACGCGCTCGCCCACAGCGAGTTGACCAGATAGACGTGGACGCCCGAGCCCCCGTGGGCCGCGCTGGTCGCGAACATCTCCGCCAGGTCGCTGCCCTCCCCGGACAGGGTCTCGATGTCGGCGAACCGAGGGTCGATGTCATCGACGGTGACGGTGCCCAGAGCCACTCCGCCCGAAACCAGCTTGATGGACAGAGCCTGCACGAGCCCGCCGAAGGTGATGCCGTGGGCGTCCCGAGCGTACAGGTCTCCCGCGCCGGTCAGGTGGAAGTGGACGTCGATGCGACCCTTGGGCGTCTCGGCGTGCTTGACGAGGGCGTGCGCCGTCCCCATGGGCACCTTGGTCCCCGAGACGGGCAGGCCGAGCCAGCGCACGGACCAGGGTCCGGGCGTGATCGCCACCCCGGGGGCGTTGGGCACCGTCAGCGCGTGGGCCTCCTCGCTGGCCATGGTGCGAGCGAGGCACGCCTTGGTGCAGGTGCCGCTCGGGTCGGAGAGGAACCACCCGGCGGGCACGAGCGCGGGCCCCACGTCGGGCCCGAGGGTGTCGAGGGCGTAGATGCCGCTCGGCCCTCCCGTGAGCACGACGGTCACCGAGGCGACGTCGGCCGGCACGGTGAACGCGCGGACGGGGCCGAGTCCGTCGCTGCCGAAACCCATGGACCCGAGCTCGATGCGCGTGACGTCCGCCTTGCCCCCCTCGGACAGCAGGATGACCGGGTCGGACGGGTCCACGCGGTCGCCGGCTTCCGGGTCATCCGTGGCCGCCCCGGACGCGTCCGGCTTCGCACCGGGCTTGGTGAACTCCAGCGACGACGAGTGGTCCGGCGGCTCGTGGGCACAGGCGGCGAGGGTGATTGCCAGGGCGAGGGCGCGCATGGCGGCATGCTACCGGAGCGCCTGCGCTTTCGCGAGCGCCCTGGACGCGGCGGGTGTATCCTGCGCGCGCGGTGCAACCGAGGCGCCGGCCCAGGAGATCCCATGAGCCCCGAGAGCAGCATGAGCCCCTTGCGGATGATCGCCCTCCTGGCGCTGCTCGCCCCCGCCCAGGCGTTGGCCTACGGGCCGGGCGTCCACGTGCGCGAGGCGGATCGCACGCTGGAGCTGCTCGCCGCGGACCCGAGCTGGGCCGCAGCGGCAACCACGCCTGGCGCGACCACCTGGCTGCGCGCTGGGGCCATCTCGCCGGACTTCCAGTGGCTGACGGGCGCCCTCGGCTTCGGCCACGCCAAGACCCTGAGCTACCACCTGCTCGACGTGGCCGACACCCCCGAGCGCCGCCTTTTTGCGCTGGGCCACCTGACGCACATCTGCTCGGATGCCTCGGCGGAGACCTTCCTCACGCCGACCCTCTTCGCGTCGGCGCCGCTGGGCATGTTCGACCTGTTCGCGGGCTACGACGACGCCCGGGGCGAGTCCGAAGCCATCTGCGAGGGCGTCGGGGACTTCGTCTTCGGCAACTGGGACGCTGTGGTCGACCTGCTCTACGACGTGTATCTCGGGGGCCCCGGCACCGAGGAGCTCTTCGTCGCCATCTTCGCCTGGTACTGCACCGAGGGGGCGGCGTGGAGCGGGGCGCCCATCCAGTGCGAGGCCGCGCGCGCCGACGTGCAGGGCAAGCTCGACCAGGCCAAGGGGCTCTTCGGCGGCTTCGACCGCGAGGGCGCCAAGGAGCTGCTCCACCAGCTCATCGACATGCCGCTGCCCGCGCTGCTCGACGCCGTCGGCGGTGGCTTCGCCTCGGCGCTGCTCGGCGCCCGGGCGTCGAAGGGCCCCCACTTCGCCGCAGAGATGGCGCGCGCCAAGGAGAGCGCGCTCGTCGACCCGGCCCTCTGGGACCTCTACGAGCAGTCCTTCGCCGACCTGGGGCCCCTGCTGGCGGTGGATCACCTGGAGCTCCGCCCGACCGGCTGGCCCGCCTACGAGGGGAAGGCCCTGATCTCGGGCAACCTGCAGAGCATCCTGCGGTTTCTGCCCGCGGCCTTCGCGTTCGGCAAGGGCCTCCACGTGGACGACGTCGCCTGGCTCGACGCGGACGGCGAGCCGGTCGCGGAGGTGGACGCCGCCCTCGCCGGCCAGCCGCTGGTGGCGCGCGCCCGCCTGTTCGCCGGCCTTCCAGTCGCCGGCACCGTGCGCGCCGTGGTCCGCAAGGACCTGCCGGGCTTCACCACGCAGGGCACCGTGGTCGGCGAGGCGGAGCTCGTCGTCGACCTCGACCCCGCCCGCTCCACCTGGGAGCCCCGGCCGATCATCGAGGTGCCGTTCACGGCGGACACGGCGGGCGCCCTGGGCTTCGTGCTGGAGCTCACGTTGAACGGCGAGACCCGCCCCTGGTTCACCACGTCCTTCGACCGGGCGTGGACGATCCCGTCGCTGCCGCTCCACTGGCCGGTCTACACGGACAACTTCGGCACCTACGGGCACTGGCCGCCCTCGCTGCCAGTGGCGCCGGAGCCGTCCACCCCCGGGGCGCTGCTCGTGCGCGCCCGCCAGCACCCCTTGGACAAGGCCGTGCCCGGCGTGCTCGTCACCATCGCCGAGACCCAGAGCGGCGCCCTGACCGCCGCCAATGGTGTCGCCAGGTTCGAGCCCCTGCCACCTGCTTCATATACGGTGGACGGCGGTGGCACGTGGGTGTCCCGGGGGCCGGTCACGGCGGAGGTGACCTCCCTTGGCGTGGCTTGGGCCCACCTGAGCCTGGAGGCAGTGCCCAAGGTCTCGGTGAGCGGCGCCTGGACCGCCGAGCCTTGCGTTCCCTTCGCGTGGGATGCCGCCAACTTCGAGGGGCTGGCGACGGGGTTCGAGGCGCGGGCAGTAGACGCCTGGAGCGACGCGGAGCTGCTGGCGCCTGCCGACGCGGGCACCACGGGCGAGGGCGCTCTGTGCCTGGACGTCGCTGATGGTCAGAAGCTCAAGGTGGCCGCCCGCGCCGTCTACCCCGACGGTCCCGGGCTCGCGGAGGGCCGCAGCGCTGCCATCGGCGTCGACCGGAGCGGCCCGGCCCTGAAGGCGGGGCCCACGGTGAAGCCCCTGAAGCCCGATGCGTGCCTGCCCGCAGGGGTGCCGGCGCCGACCCTGGTGCCCGTCACGATCACGGCCTCCTGGGAGGAGCCGCACTCCTTCGTGACGTCCGCCCGGGTCGCGTTCGGTGACGGCCCCTGGCTCGACCTCCCGGTGCCCGACGGCGGCCCGTGGAAGGCGCATGTGGACCCGACCGCCGTCGGGGCGAGCGTCCAGGACCCTACCCTGCGTCTGCGCCTGGTCAATGGGGCGGGCGTCGCGACAACGAGCGCTGCGGTCACCCTGCCCGTGTGGGGCGAGGAGCGGAGGTGCCCCGTGGCCGACGTCGGGGGGCCCGACACGGCGGAGGACGCCGCGGACACGAGCGACAGCGATGCGGGCGAGGACGCGGCCAAGGACTCGCACCAGGGCGAGGTGGACGCCGGTCCCGCCCCGGAGACAGGCGGAGGAGGAGGCTGCGGGACCAGGGCCCCTGCCGCCCCCTGGGCCCTGTTGCTGCTCGTGATGCTTCTGGCGCGGCTGGTGGTCCGACGGAGGGCGGCATGACCCAAGACCCGGCGATGGTCGCGGCGGTGGACCTGGGCTCCAACAGCTTCCACATGGTGGTGGCGCGGGTGAGCGGCGAGCACCTCCGCTTCGTGGACCGCCTGCGGGAGCGGGTGGCGCTGGCGGAGGGCCTGGACTCTGCCCGGGAGCTCACACCCGAGGCTCGGGAGCGGGCGCTGGCCTGCCTGGTGCGCTTCGGCCAGCGCCTGCGGGACTTCCCGCAGGGCACGGTCCGCGCGGTGGGCACCAACACGCTCCGCCAGGTCCGCAACGCCGAGGAGCTGCTCGCCAAGGCCAGTGACGCCCTGGGCCACCCCATCGAGGTGATCAGCGGCCGCGAGGAGGCGCGCCTCATCTACCTGGGCGTCGCCCACGACGTGGAGTGGCAGTCCGGCAACCGCCTGGTGGTGGACATCGGCGGCGGCAGCACGGAGGTGATCATCGGCCAGCGCCACGAGCCCATCGTCGCGGACAGCCTCTACATGGGCTGCGTCACCTACAGCCGGCGCTTCTTCCCCGACGGTACAATCACCCGCGACGCCCTGCGGCAGGCCGAGATCGCCGCGCGGCGAGAGCTCCAGCCCATCGAGCGCCGCTACCGGGCCGTGGGGTGGCGACGCTGCCTGGGAGCGTCGGGGACCATCACGGCCATCGACGACATCCTCCGCGCCACGGGCTGGTCGGAGCAGGGCATCACGGCAACTGGCTTGCGGAAGCTGCGCAAGGCGGTGCTCGCGGCGGGGCACACGGGTCGCCTCACTCTCCCGGGGATGCCCCCCGACAGGGCGGCGATCCTCCCCGGGGGTCTGTCCGTGCTCACCGCGGTCTTCGAGAGCCTCGGCATCGAGGAGATGACCGCCGCCCACGCCGCGCTGCGCGAGGGGCTGCTCCACGACCTGCTCGGGCGCCTCCGCCACGAGGACGTGCGCGACGCCACGGTCCAGCGCCTCGTGACCCGCTATGAAGTTGATCGAGAGCAGGCGGCGCGGGTCCGTGCAACCACCCATCTGCTGCTGGAGGTCGTGGCGGCCGACTGGGGGCTCGACGACGAGGCCCGCCACTTCCTTGGGTGGGCGGCGCAGCTCCACGAGATCGGGCTGTCCGTCGCGTGGTCGGGCTACCACAAGCACGGCGCCTACCTTCTGCAGCACGCCGACATGCCGGGCTTCTCGCGGGAGGACCAGGCGCTGCTCGCGACCCTCGTGCTCAACCACCGCCGCAAGCTCAACCGCGACCGGCTCGCCTCGCTGCCGCCCAGGCTGCTCCGCCCTGCCCTGCGCATGAGCGTCCTGCTGCGTCTCGCCGTGGTGCTCAACCGCGCCCGCTCCGCCCGGCCCCTGCCGCCGCTCACCGCACAGGTCCGGCGTGACCGCCTGGAGGTCGCCTTCCCCCCGGGATGGCTGGAGGAGCACCCGATGACCCGTGAAGACCTCGCGGCGGAGGCCGCGGTCGTGGCAGCGGCGGGGATCGAGCTGGCGCTGAGCTGAGGCTACGCCAGCGCGCGCAGCAGCCGGGGCGGGTACAGGCCGGCGATGGACATCCCGCCGACCCGCAGCTCCCCGCGCAGGTGGATGGCGCCGGCCTTCTTGAGCTGGAAGCGATCCCCCCGGTCCGGCGCACCGATGACGAGCATGGCGACCAGCTCGCCGAGCCACGGCTGGTGACCGACCACGCCGACCCGGTCGCCCGCCAGCAGCTCCAGCAGGGGCTCGCTCGGGGGCTGGCACAGCAGCTCCGTGACGACGGACTCCCCCTCCACCAGCGGCAGGAGCAGCTCGGCGGTCTGCACCGCGCGCAGGAGCGGGCTGTGGTAGAGGCGGTCGAAGGTCGCGCCGAGCCGCGCGAGGCCGTCGACCATTCGCTCGACGCGCGCCCCCCCCCGGCGGGGCAGGGCGCGCGCCCGGTATCGCTTTTCAGCCCGTGGCCTCCGCGTT
>BTVJ01000143.1:0-11245 GCA_045863395.1 Myxococcales bacterium | reverse complement strand
ACTGCGGGCCCTGCCCATCCGCGTGCGGCGACGGGAAGTGCGACCCCTTCTCAGAATCCTGCTCCTCATGCCCCAAGGACTGCGGGCCCTGCCCATCCGCGTGCGGCGACGGGAAGTGCGACCCCTTCTCAGAGTCCTGCTCCTCCTGCCCCAAGGACTGCGGGCCCTGCCCATCCGCGTGCGGCGACGGGAAGTGCGACCCCTTCTCAGAATCCTGCTCCTCCTGCCCCAAGGACTGCGGCGCCTGCCCCGCCATCTGCGGCGACGGCGCCTGCACGGGCGCCGAGAACTGCTCGCTCTGCCCGAAGGACTGCGGCACCTGCCCGGACTTCTGCGGGAACGGGATCTGCTCCGACGCCGAGTCCTGCAAGACGTGCCCCAAGGACTGCGGCGCCTGTCCCGTCATCTGCGGCGACGGTAGCTGCACCGGGACCGAGAACTGCAAGTCCTGCCCCACGGACTGCGGGGTGTGCCCCTCCACCTGTGGCGACGGCCTGTGCCAGCTCGGCGAGTCCTGCCAGACCTGCCCCGTGGACTGCGGGAAGTGCCAGCCCTACTGCGGCGATGGGCTGTGCAGCCTGAACGAGTCGTGCGTCACGTGCGCCAAGGACTGCGGCAAGTGCGCTCCAATCTGCGGCGACGCCATCTGCAACGGCACGGAGACCTGCGCCTCGTGCCCCGGTGATTGCGGGTCCTGCGGTCCGGTCTGCGGAGATGGCCAGTGCAGCAGCGGCGAGACGTGCGCCTCGTGCCAGAAGGACTGCGGACCGTGCAACCCCGGGCTCTCCTGCGCCGGCGCCTGCGGCGGCGCGGCCCCTGGCGGCTGCTTCTGCGACCCGATCTGCGTACAGCTTGGAGACTGCTGCCCCGATGCTTGCCAGCAGTGCGGTCTGTGTGGGGGCGGGCCGAGCTGCGGAGACGGCCAGTGTTCCGCCGATGAGTCTTGCGACTCGTGTCCCTTGGACTGCGGGTCCTGCGGCGGCGGCTGTCAGCCCCAGAACGGCCCCGGCTGCAACGGCTGTGCCTGCGAGAAGTGCGTCTGCTCCATGGATCCATTCTGCTGTCAGGTGTCCTGGGACGGCCTGTGTGTCGAAGAGTGCGCCTCGCCGTGTGGAGGCTGCGGACCCTGACGACGGGGAGGAGACGCCGCAGAGTTCTCCCCTTCGCCCACCCGTCGGCTGCCGCCGCTGATTCCCCCGGACGTCCCTGAGAACCTGGAGGGCCCACCGCTTGCGACTGCGCGAGGGAGCTACGGCGCCCGCCGCCCGGTCGGCGCGGCGCGGCGGCGCTTGGAGCGAGACTCCTCCGCCACGACGCGCAAGTCGAAGCGCCACCGGTCGGACCGCTCCTCGTACCCGATGACCTGCACGTCGACGGCAGCGCCGACCCGCAACGTGGTGTCCGGGTCGAGCGCCAACACCGCCCCACCGAGGGTCACCCGGGGCCGCTCCCCGAGATCGTCCTGGTAGACCTTGATCTCGATGGGTGGCGAGTCGAGGTGCACATAGGCGCGCGCAGACTGCACCTCGACGACGGTCGCGCGCCGCCAGGGGCGCACGTCCTCGGGCTGCGCCAGATCTGCGCCGAGGAGGTGGTCGATCACCACCTTGTTTGCGGCCTTGGTCAATCGCCGCTGCACCTCGCGCGCCTTGTTTCCGGCCGCGATCACCCGGTCGAGCAGGTCCAGGTCGTCCCAGCCGCCTGCCCCGGCAGCCCCCACCGCCGCCAACGCCTCCGCGTGGGTGTGGACGCCGACGACCTCTCGCATCGGCGCGGTGAGACGCGCATAGGCAGGCGCCCCGACGCCATAGTGTGGCCCCAGCTCAGGAGAGAAGGTGGAGCGCACGTTGGAGACCATGGCGGCGCGCTCGATGGCCGCGCGGATCCGCTCATGGCCCCCCGCCGCACGAATCCGCGCAAGGTAGTCCGCCAGGGGGATGCCCCGGTGGTCGGCTGGAGAGCGGCGACGACGCCACCGCCACACGGCCGGATCCAGCCGATGCGAGGTGACGATGCCGGCGATGAGGCGCTCCAGGGCCACGAGGCGGCCGTCGGAGGGGGCCGGATGGACCCGCCAGGCAGCCCGCGCGCCGTGGGACACCATGAGCCGAGCCCCCTCGACATTGGCCATGAGCGAGATCTGCTCGTTGTAGAGCTCCACCTCGGAGCGGACATCCGCGACCACGCTGAACCCGAAGCCCTCGTCGCCTATGCGGACCACCATCTCGGCGCGCTGGTAGGACACCACGTCCCGATCGCGCGCCTCGACGAGCCGCAGACGACCTACCTCCCGCAGGAGCGCCAGTGACTCGCAGAAGGGTGAGCCTCCGAGGGGGCTCATGGCGGGCGCGTCGTACCACCGCTGGACCTGGTCGAACGACAGCGCAGCAGCGCTCCGAATGCGCGCCCGCACGAAGGCGACACGGACACAGCGCGCCGTTCCATCGAGCTCCAACGCCAGCACGAGCGCGCGCCGCGGCTCCCCCGCCCCGAGGGACACGATGCCCTCCGAGAGCGGGCGCGGGAGCATGGGGACCACCAAGCCCGGCAGGTAGAAGCTGGCCCCCCGGGAGAGCGCCTCCTCGAACAGCGCAGTGCCCGGCCGCACATACCAGGAAGCATCTGCGATCGCATACCGCACGAGGTACCCGCCGCCTGCCCGCTGGATGAACAGCGCCTGGTCCAGATCGCGGGCTCCCTCGCCGTCGATGGTCACAAAGGGGAGGTGTGTCAGGTCCTGCAGGGTAGGATCGTGGATTCCCGGATCCCGCAGGATCTGGTCGACGTCCGAGAGGACAGCCGGAGAGTACTCCATCGACAGGGCATGGGCAGCCACGACGCGGGCCATCTCTGCGCCCGCAGTACCTGCGGCGCCCAGGACGGACAGCACCCGTGCGCCCCCGTCGCTGCGGGCGACCGCCAGCACGACGTCGCCTGCCCGCAGGGAGTCGTCGTCCATGCGCAGCACGGCTCCGTCGGAGAGGGCCCGCCCCGTCCCTCCCTCCAGAATCTCCATCACGACGGCGCGCCTCTCCACCTCTCCTCCTCGCCTCCTCGCCTCCTCGCCTCCTCGTGCTCCGCCCCCCCTCATCACCGCCGGGCAGTCGGTCCATGAGTTCCGGGCGAACCCGCCAGCTCGGAGCGTCGCCACTTGTCCGCCGTGCGCCCCGCCCCACCATCGACCATCGGCGCGACCTCCTGGGCAATGGACTCCAGCACGCCGCAGTCCTCCTCCCCATAGTGGGTCGGGCCATCGGCCACGACGAACATGCCGGCGATCTGCCTGCGGCGCACGATGGGCACCACGAGGGAGCGCTCGACGGAGATGGAGCCAGCGAGGAGCTCTGGCTCGCTCGACCACACTCCACAGGCGGACATCAGCGCGCGCGACCACACCCCGCCCGCGTCCGGCGAGCCGGGGAGCCGAATCGGGCGGGGCGCGCCGTTCGCCCTCCCAGCCTCTCCTGAGAGCAGCCAGCCTCGCATGGTGTCGTCGCCGTCCGCGAGGACCAGCGCGCCGAAGCGTCCGCGGACGCGGCTCATGGCGAGCCGCAGGACCTCAACGTGCGCGCCTTGCGTGGCGTCGTGTGCGTAGATGCAGGCGACCCGGTGCCGCAGCTCCAGATCGGCGAGCACCCGCGCCATCGCGAGGTCGGCGTGGTGCTGAGCGGTCACATCGACGATGGCGCAGTGGGCGAACTCAGCGGAGCTTCCCCCTGGCGCGACCCTCCCCTCCAGCCGCAGGTGGACCGCGTCCGGGCCCTCGATGCACAGGTCCAACGGAGGCGCGCTTCCGCTCCCGAACAAGTTGGAGAGCCACGATCCGAGGACAGCGTCCGGGACGAGCTCCACGAGGCGCGCTCCCACGTCGGCGGGAGCGCGGACTCCGAGCACCGACAAGCACGCGTCATTGGCCAGGACGACCCGCCCCTCCTTGTCGACCGTCAGGAGAGCCGTGGGCGCCCCTTCGACCAGGCGACGCGAACGCTCCTCCGTAGCGTACAGCGCCCGCGCCGCCCGATGGTGGGCACGGAGCGCGTCCAGGATCTTCCCCAGCCGCGCCCTCACCCTCGCCTCGGAGTCCGCCTGGTCTGGCTCGACGGCCGCCGGGTTCTCAATCACCTCTCCCCCCTCCATGATCCGAGGGTGGCAGGTGATTGCTCCCAGGAGCACACGCGCAGGCAGGCCCGGCTCATAGAGGCACAGGGCGCTGCACAGGCCCTGCACCACCGCCTCTGCGACCACGCGCTCGAGGCGCTCGACGCACGACTCCCCCCCGTCGACGAGGGCCGGACCCAGCTCCGTGATGAGGTGCAGGCCCGCGTGACCGTCAGCCGTGGCGCGGCCCGCTTCACCGCGGATCCGCTCGCGCAGGGCGTCCGCGCGCCTCTCGACCTCCGGGGGCAGCACGCGGTCCAGACGCTGGACCACCACGCGGCGGTCACGCACCGCCACGTGCGCCATGGGGAGGTCCCGCTCCAGAGACCGGACGACCACGTCCGGGCCATGGGACGTCAACCACAACACACGCCGCCCCGTGTGCAGCGCCTCCTTCACCCAGGCGAGCACCTCCCCCCCAGGGTGCTCGCCAGAGATGGCACAGCGGTGCTCCCCCGCACCCGAGCTCCGGAGCCCACCCCTTCCAGTCCCCGCGGCACCACCCATGGAGCGCCTCCTGGCACGGCCCGGCCAGAATGCCTGAGACCGCGTCCGGGGCGAACTATAGGCCCGGTGATACGCGGGGGCAACTCACCATGTGGGCGGCCAGCGACGGGTGCGGGAGAGACCCCGGTCGACCACTGGCGGGACCGTGTCTGAGCAGACGCCCGCGACCTCTGGCAGGGTCCCCCGCAGAGCGGAGAGCGTCGAACCGCCCCTCTCTACTGCGGCTCCGCGCTGTAGGTGACCTCGACGCCCTTGACCATGGGCTTTCCAGCATCCGGATCGGGGGCGTGGAGCGAGACCTCGACCTCCAGCAGGTTGCCCTTCTTGGGGAGCAGGGGCACGAGATCGATGGGGAAGGTCTGCGGCGGGAATGGCCCCACGGCCTCGCTCCAGGGCGCCGCGAGCAGCTCGTCCTTGGAGTTGGCGGTGCGGACGCGAACCTCGATCCACGTGCCCGCCGGCGCCACGTAGTCGACGGAGAGCGTCTTCCACTGGACCCGGAAGCCCTCCCAGCCGCCGAACTCGGTGCGGTACCAGCCCTCGGGGGAGAGATCCTTGAAGAACGTCGACCCGGTCATGTCGCTGTACGTGTATGGCCCGCTCCCGACGGCGTGCTCGAAGGCCACGGTCATGGACTTGCCGTCGATCTTGGTCGCCGAGCTGCCCGACTGGTTGACCGCCCACACGAAGCCGTCACCATCCACCGCGACGCCGATGGGGAAGCGGCCCGACCCGACCGAGACGGTCCCGACGACCTTGGCGGTGGCCGCGTCGATCTTCACCACGGTGCTCGACTCGTCATTGGCCACGTAGACGGAGCCGTTCTTGTCCGAGACGATGCCCCTCGGGCGATTTCCCGTCGAAACGGACGCCCAGGCGTTGTTGGACGGGTCGTAGAGCCACGCGACGTGACCGCAGCAGCAGTTGCCGATCCACACGCGGTCCCATTCGTCGATGGCGATGCCGTAGGGCTCGAAGCAGCCCCCTGGGCTGACGGCCTTGACGTCCTTGGTCGCAGGGTCGACGCGCACCAGCTTGCTTCCACCCCGACCGCTGACCCACAAGAGGCCCTTGCTGTCCACCGCGAGGCCGTAGGGCTGGACGGGGAGGTTGATCTGATCGAGCAGCTCGCCCGTGTCGCCGTGGAGCTTCGCGAGCTTGGACTCATTCCAGTAGCCCACCCACGCGGAGCCGTCCTTGACGACGCCCAGCGCGCGCGCGAGCCCGCCCACGCCCGGGTTCGCGCTGAAGAGCACGCACTCGTCCTGCCCCTCGGGCAGCAGCTCGTCGCCGGAGATCACTCCGTCCCCGTTGAGGTCCCGCGAGGTCTCGATGACACCGTTGCCATTCTTGTCCGGGCACTTCTCCACGATGTTGCGGAACTTGTGCACCACGCCGTTGCCCCGGCACGCGACCCAGGCGTCGCCGTTCATGGCGACCGCCGTGCGGGACGGGTCGGGGCAGGTCCGATAGCGCGCCACCTCGTTGCCCGTGGTCGTGTCCAGCTTGGAGACCGTGCTCTCCGCCGAGTTCGCGATCCAGATGGCGCGCATGTTGAAGGAGGACTCGGTGAGGGTGATCCAGCCTTCCGGCGTGAGGGTCACCGACGACGAGTTGTCGGCCGTCGGCTCGAAGGGCTCCAAGGTGCCCGCACCGGCGTCGTAGATGTGGCAGAACTTGTCGCAGTTCCCGCACTCGCTCTTGACCCCCTCGTCCACCTCGCCATCGCAGTCGTTGTCGACCCCGTCGCACACCTCCTCGCCAGGGGGGACCTCGCCGATGCAGGCGCTCCACCACCCCTGCTGGCAGGTGCGCTGACCGACCGCGCACTGGCCCGTGCCGACGAGATCCGGGTTGCCGCTGAAGCAGAGGGACGTAGCCCCCTCATCCAGGCAAGGGCAGCCCGGGTGGTTGCCCGTCGCGCAGTCGGGGCACGCGGTGGTGAAGTGCGGGTTGCCGTCGTCGCAGTCGGCGCCAGCTACGCACAGGTACCCGTGACCGTCGCCGTCCAGATCGATGCAAGCGGAGTCGTCTGTGGGCGCTCTCCCCCCGGGATCGCCGGAGCCGCCCGGGTCGGCCGGACCGCCGGGCCCCATCTCCCCACCCTGTCCGCCGCGAGGCCCACCTCCAAAACCACCGATGCCGGCCGGGTCGCCGGGGGAGTCCCCGCCGCCGCCAGAGGGGAGTGTCCCCCCGGAATCAGAGCATGCGAACAGCAGAATCGGGAACAGCGAGCACGCGCGTCGCCAGGTGGGCCGCAGGTGGGGCGACATGGGTGCCTCCTGGGTTTCATTCCGTGTCGCCTCAACCATGCCTCCAAGCGGCGGCCGACGTCAAGCTCCATGCAGGATCCGCAGCGCCTTGCATCCCGCCAGACGCGGACAGATACTGCGACCGATGCGGACATGAGGCGCGCTCCCCGACCGGTCGCCGGACACACCGGGGGGAGGGACGCGCCACTGGACCGCTGGAGCCCGACATGTCGAGAGCCCTCCGTCCGTCCCTGTTGCTGCTCGTGGCCCTCCACCTTGCGCTGCCGGCCTGCACCGACCCCGACGTGGACAGGGCGGTGTACCCGTGCACGACGAGCTCCGACTGCGGCGGCGGCTGGGTCTGTGTCGGCACCACGGCCAGCGGGCCCGGCCACTGCCGCCCACCAGGATGGACGGCGGACGTCGGCGACGACGCCGGAGGGGCCGACGCCGCGAGCGGAGACGCCGCGAACCCACAGGACGGGCCCCAGGGCGATGCGCCAGGAGACGCCATGCCGGACCTGGACGCGACCCCGGCCGAGGACGCGGACGGGGAGCAGAAGGACGTGGGGGGAGATGACCTGGGCGCCATCGACGCCATCGACGCCAGCGAGGACGACGTCGCCGACACGGGGGTCGGCGACGACACGGCGAGCTGCATGCCCGGCGACTGCGACGACGACCTGGAGTGCACCATCGACACCTGCGAGGGGGGCAAGTGCGTACACACCCTCGCGAACGGCTGGTGCAACATCGCCGGAGACGGGTGCGTGCCCACCGGCACGAAGAAGGCGGGCTGTCTGTCGTGCGACCCCGAAGGCTCGCCGACTGCCTGGGTCGTGCTCAGCGTCGCTTTCTGTGACGACGGAGATGCCTGCACCCAGGACGCGTGCGACCCGCAGGAGGGGTGCGTATACGGCCCCATCCCGGACCCGTGCGGGGACGTCGACCCGTGCACCACCGTCGCGGGCTGCAAGTCGGGCGCCTGTGACGAGAAGCCCGCTGTGCCACTCTTCGACGCACCCATGTGGGCCTCGGGAGTCTCGCCCGACGACCAGGCGGACGAGAGCGACATCGCGCTGGCGACCAACGGGCAGGGGGCCTGGCTGATGACGTACCTCGTCAGGGGCCTCGGCGCCGGCCCCAGCGCCGCGCCGCGGGTCTACGTGCAGGTGTCACTGGACCGGGGAGAGACCTGGTCGGCTCGCCAGCCTGTCCTCGGCGGGCCGGGCGGAGTGGGCGCCGATGGCCCCCCCACCGCCGCCTGGGTGGACGGAAAGTGGATGGTCGCCTGGCACTCGGGGGCCACGGAGAGCGAGCCCCCGGGACGGATCACCTACGCCCAGGCCTCCCTCGCGGGGGCCACATGGTCCCCCACGACCCTGGAGGAGGGGCTCACGACGCAGAAGATCTACGGCTGGCCCCACCTGGTATCCACCGCCGAGGGCGCGGTCATCGTCTACACCATCGCGGGGGGGGTCGCCCCGGTCCCGGACGAGATCTACGCTCGCAGCTACTCGAAGGGCGCGTTCGGCCCTGCTCAGAAGATCTCCACCGGCGTCCAGATCGGCGCGCTGGCCAACAACACGAAGGTCGCCTCGCTCGCCAGCGACCCCTCCACCGACCGGGTCGTCGTGATCTGGCAGGCATCCCACGTGCCCTTCGGCGGGGACCTGGACCTGTTCATGAGCGTGTCGCCCAATGGCGGCGCCTCATGGGCCGACCCGGCCGCGCTGCACCTCTCCATGGTCGGCCAGGACGGCAACGACGCACAACCTGCCCTTGCCAGCGACGGTGCGGGGACGTGGCTTGCTGCCTGGGCCAACGACGCCACGGGCAGCGCCGGCCTGCGGTGGAGCCGCGCGACCTCCCTCGCCGAGGACTGGACTACCCCGGCGCTCATCCCCATGCCGCCGGTCACCGCCACCTACGGCCCACCGGCGCTTGCGACGGACGGCACGGGAACCTGGGTCCTGGCCGTGAGCACGACCCACTCGTCGTTCGTCCCCAACGCGGGGACGGATCTGGACGTCGCCTGGCTCTGGACCCAGAACGCGGGCACCGCGTGGTCGAAGGTCGAGGACCTCTCCACCTGGGCTGGCGCGGGCACGACGGAGAAGGACGACAGCCCGGCCGTCGGGTGTGGCGGGCTCGGGGAGTGGGTGGCCGCCTGGCCGTCCAACCACGCCTCCGCCGGGGGGACCGACATGGACCTCGCAGCCACCTGGGCCGCGGCGGTCTGGCAGTGCGACGACGGTGACCCGCTCACCAGCGACCTGTGCTCCACCGCCGCTGGCTGCACCCACGTCCCCAAGTGACGACCCACGCCCCCGACACGACCCACGTTGGCGCTTGTCCGCGCGGGGAATCATCTCATTCCCCGCCCCACCGACGGAGCAGCCGTGACTGACGAGCTGACCAAGAGATGCCCCACCTGCCGCGCCACCTGGCCGGCGTCGAAGACCACCTGCCCGGACGACGGGGCCATGCTGATCTACAAGCTGCCCGAGGACCCCTCGCTCGTCGGGACCGTGGTCGACAGCCGCTACAAGGTGGAGCGCCTGCTCGCCGAGGGCGGCATGGGGCGCGTCTATCTGGCGCGCCAGCTCAGCGTGGACCGCGCGATCGCGCTCAAGGTCCTGCTCCGGAGCATCGCGAGCAACGTGAGCGCCGTGCAGCGCTTCCAGAACGAGGCGCGCGCAGCGAGCCGCCTGACCAGCGCCAACACCGTCACGGTCTTCGACTTCGGGCAGGAGCCCTCGGGCCTCCTCTACATCGCCATGGAGTACGTCGAGGGCCGCTCACTCTGGCGCGCCATCGAGTCCGACGGCCCCTTCCCCGTCGACCGCGCGGTCGGCATCGCGTGCCAGGTCCTCGAGAGCCTGAGCGAGGCCCACGCCAAGAGCATCATCCACCGCGACATCAAGCCGGACAACGTGCTCCTCACTGCCACGGCGACCGGCGACGAGCTGGCGAAGGTCACCGACTTCGGCATCGCCAAGGTGCTCAGCGGAGAGGAGCGCACGGACCTCACCACCGCGGGGATGGTCGTCGGGACGCCGCGCTACCTGAGCCCCGAGCAGATCCGCGGCGAGCCCCCCGATGCCCGCAGCGATCTGTACTCCCTGGGCGTGGTGCTCTACGAGATGCTGGCGGGCGTCCCGCCCTTCGAAGACAAGGTCCCGATGAACCTGCTGGTCAAGCACCTGTCGGAGCAGCCCGTCCTGCTCCACCGGGTGAGCCCGCGGGTGTCCGGCGCCGTCTCAGCGATCGTGCACCGGGCGCTGGCCAAGGAGCGGGAGGCCCGCCCGGAGTCCGCCCGGGCCTTCCGTGACGCCCTGCTCCAGGCCGTCGGGGCGACGGGCCCGTCCATCCGCGTAGGCGCGCCGTCCTATGAAGCGGTGATCGCCCACGAAGAGACCGGGCAGCACGCGGTGCCGGCGCCGCCCACCCCTGGGCGCGTGACCACGTCCCCCTACGACGAGGGCAATGCGGCGACGCGAGCCGTGGACCCCACGCCCGCGATCGAGAACGCCCCTCTGACCGCCTCCGCAGAGCTCCCGACCGTCCCCTCGCGGCGCCGCGCGGTCCTGCTGGGCATACTGCTCGTCGCCGTCGTGGGCGCCTTCGCGTTCGCGGTGGCCCAGCTCGGAGAGGACCAGGGGCCGCCCGCCCAGGTCTCTGGCAGGCCGGCGGGGGCACAGAGGGAGCCGGACCTCGCGCGGGGGAAGTCGACCACGACTCCCCAGGTGTCGGTCCCTGTCGCGACGGCAGCGGACGCGGTCGACGTGCTCGGAGCCGAGCCGAATGAGACCTCCGAGACCAGGGGTGCCGCAGCAGCAGCGGACGCCATGACGTCAGCCGACGCGGCCGAGGTGGCGCGTGCGACCTCGGATGCGGCCCAGGCCGAGGGCACCGAGCGTGGGGCACCGGCCGCGCTCGATGCCCTCGCCGAGGGGCAACCCGGTGAGGCAACTCCGCGTACCGTCCGGGTCCTGTCCGACCCGCCCGAGGCAGAGGTGATCGTCGGGGGCGAGTCCCTCGGCAAGACGCCTTGGGACATCACCCTCCCTGGCGACGACGACCTCGTGGTCACACTGAGGCGGCGGGGCTTCGAGGACACGGCGCACACCCTCGACGCGACGAGCGGCGCCGAGGTGACCGTCGCGCTCCAGCGGCGCAAGGCCAAGGGCGCCGTGCGGCCGACCCCGGGCGCCGCGGAGCCCAAGCCGGACAAGCCGCCGGGGCTCGTGGTCCCGTATATCGACTGACCTCACAGGGTCAGCAACAAATATGGGCGCGGCCCTCATGCGCCGAGCTCGCGGCGG
>BTVJ01000142.1:0-11299 GCA_045863395.1 Myxococcales bacterium | reverse complement strand
GCGCGGCGGTGGCGAGGCGGTCCACCTCGCGCATGGTGCCTGCGGCCGCCTCGTGAGAGATCTCCGCAGCGCCACCCGGGAGTCGCGAACGTCTCAGCGCTCCTCCCCCATGAAGGCCTCTGATTGCCGCAACGGCACCGGCGCGCCCCGGGAGTCGCTGGAGCACTCGATCAACGCCCGAGCACAACGTCGGGCGTCAGCCCGCATGCAACGCCACAGGCACAAGCCCCGATCCGAGCCGCAACGGAATGCCCCTCACCGCACGTGCCAGCGCCCACACGCCCCTCGCCGAGCCATCACCATACCGGCACCACCGCTCCTCCACGCCCCGCCTTCCTCTGGGGGGCGGCCTATCCCCCTCCGGCGTGCTCCGATTTGCGCTGTTTCCGGTGCGCGTCCACCGCCTGCCGCACGCCGGGATCGGCCTGTGTGGCGTTGCAGCGAGGGCGCAGGCGGAAGGCATCGAGCGGGGCGTCCAACGGTTCGCTTCCGAACGCGCAGCCGGCGCGCTGGTCGTGACGACACCGGGCCGGGTTCGGGTTCGCTCATCGCGCGGGTGACGCGCCGCCCCCCGACCCCACCACGCCGGCATGGGCCAGGACTCAGGCGGAGACCAGCGCCCCACCCTCGACGCGCCACGCGGACCCGCAGCGGCCACACGGCACGCCCGGATCCACCCGCTCGCCGCACGAGCAGGCCCACCCCGCCTGGCGGGCCGGGTTTCCGAGCATGACCGCGTGCGCTCTTACGTCCCGCGTCACGACCGCTCCGGCCCCTACGAGCGCGTGCTCCCCGATGGTCACCCCGCAGCGGATGGTGCAGTTGGCGCCGAGGGTCGCGCCGCGGCGCACCAGCGTCCGCTCGAAGGCGTCCTTGCGCTCGACCCCTGCCCTCGGGTTGCGAACGTTGGTGAAGGTCGCCGCCGGACCGCAGAAGACCTCGTCCTCCAGCTCCACGCCCTCGAAGAGGGAGACGTTGTTCTGGACCTTCACCCGGTCGCCGACCACCACCCCCCGACCGACAAAGACGTTCTGCCCCAGGACGCAGTCCCGCCCGATGCGGGCGTCGCGCATCACGTGGGTGAAGTGCCACACCCGGGTGCCCGGCCCGATGGTGCACGGAGCATCAATCACCGCGGTCGGGTGGATGTGGGTCGTGACGGGGCGCTGCACAGCGCCGCCCGCCTCCAGGGATCGCTGGCAGAGGTCGAGGACCTCCAGCACCCGCACTCCGCTCGCGCCGTCGGTGCGCGGGGGGCGGCGCGTACGAATGGCGTCCAGAAACGCGGCGCACTCCAACTGCAGCGGCTCGGTCTCGTCGATGGGGATCACCTGGGCGTCGGCCTTCCGCGCCACGGGCACCCGGTCCACCCAGTCGATGGTGTGCTCGTAGAGGCGCAGCTTGCCCTCTCGCAGCGTGTCGTCGAAGGCGGCCACCCGCCGGTCGCCGACCACCACCAGGCGCTGCTCCTTGTAGGGGTGGAGCCAGCTCACGAAGATGTGCGCCTTCACGCCGGATGCGAACGACAGGTTGGTGACCGTCACGTCCGCGATGTCCGGGTGGAGCCAGTTGCCACCGTGCGCCGCCACCTCGGAGGGCGCCTCCCGCAGCAGCCGAAGGATGACCGCGATGTCGTGGGGGGCAAAGCTCCAGAGGATGTTCTCCTCCCGGCGGACCTTCCCCCAGTTGAGCCGGTTCGAGTAGATGTAGCGGATGGCCCCGAGCTCCCCGGCGGTCACCAGCTCGGCCAGCCGCGCGACGGCCGGGTGGTACTCCATCAGGTGGCCGACCATGAGGATGCGGCCCCGCTCGGCCGCCAGCTCCACCAGGTCGCGCCCCTCGCGCACGGTCAGGGCCAGGGGCTTCTCGACGAAGGCGTCGCGCGACGCGAGCAGCGCCTCCCGCGCGAGGTCCGCGTGCGTCTCGGCAGGGGTCGCGCACGCGATGGCCGTCACGTCGGGGCGAGCGAGCACGTCGGTCAGCCGAGGAAGCACCGGCAGCCCGGGGAACGCGGCGGCGGCCTCCGCGCGACGCCCCGGGTCCGCGTCACACACGGCGCGCAGCGCGCCGAGCAGGTGGAAGTTGCGAGCCAGGTTCCGTCCCCAGACGCCGTAGCCCACGAGCGCGATTCCTTCCATGGTGCCTCCTGTGGCGGCGGATGCTAGCAGACCCGACCCCTGCCCGCCATCGGGTGGTTCCGACGCACCCGTGGATCTGCTACGCTGCCCCGCAACCCGAGAAGAGGTCCCATGGGCGGAGACCAGGTCCAGACCGTCACCGAGCTGACCCGCGACATCAAGGCGTGCCTCGAAGGCACCTTCGCCCGTGTCTGGGTCGCCGGGGAGCTGTTCACGTTCAAGGCGCACAGCAACGGGCACTACTACTTCACGCTGAAGGACGACCGCAGCCAGATCGGCGCCGTCATGTTCCGGGGCCGGGCGACGACGCTCACCTTCCGGCCGGGCGAGGGCATGGGGGTCGAGTGCTTCGGGCGGGTCACGGTCTACGAGCCCCAAGGAAAGTACCAGCTCGTCGTCGAGGCCATGCGCCCCGCGGGCCAGGGCAACCTGCTGGCGGCCCTCGATGAGCTCAAGCGCCGCCTGGGCGCCGAGGGCCTCTTCGACGCGCGCCACAAGAAGCCGCTCCCCTTCGTGCCGCGGCGCGTGGGCATCGTGACGTCGGCGTCGGGAGCGGCGCTGCGCGACATGCTGCGGGTGCTCCACGACCGCTACCCGGTGCCGGTGCTGCTGGCGCCGGCGGCGGTGCAGGGGGCGGCGGCGGCGCCCGCCATCGTCGAGGGGCTGCGCGCCCTGGACGCGGTGGGAGACGTGGACGTGATCATCGTGGGGCGTGGCGGTGGCTCCCTCGAGGACCTGTGGGCCTTCAACGACGAGCGCGTGGTGCGGGCCATCTTCGCGGCGCGCACTCCGGTCGTCTCCGCGGTGGGCCACGAGGTGGACTTCCTGCTCAGCGACTTCGTGGCGGACGTGCGCGCCCCGACGCCCACGGCCGCCGCCGAGATGGTCGTCCCCCGGTGGAGCGATCTGTCCGAGGCGCTGCGAGCCATGCGCGACCGAGCGGGGCGCGCGGTGGGGCGGAGGCTGCGCGAAGGACGCCGGGAGCTGGAGCTGGCCCGGGTGCGCGTGTCGGACCCGCGGCGCCTCATCGAGCAGCGGGCGATGCGCGTGGACGAGCTGGCCGGGCGCGCCGAGCAGGCGCTCCGCATGGACCTGCTGCGACGGCGGGGGCGGCTGGACGGGGCGGCGGGCCGGCTCCTGGCCCTGCACCCGCGGCAGCGGCTGGGCAGCGATCGGCGTCGCCTCGACGGCGCGGCGCACCGGCTTCAACGCTCGTTTGAAGCGCGGGCCCTTGAGGCACGCACCCGCCTCGACCGCGTGACCACGCGCCTGCACCTGCTCGGCCCCGAGGAGAGCCTGCGCCGCGGCTATGCGATCATCCGCCGGACCGGCACCGACGAGGTGGTGCGGGACTTCGAGACCCTCGCCCCGGGCGACGCCCTGGACCTGACGCTGGCGCGCGGCTCTGCGGGCGTGCGGGTGCTGACCACGGGCCCGGACCCGCGCCCCCCCACGCCGCCGCCGGATCGCCCGGTGCGGCGGCGCCAGCGAGACGATGAGGCGGGCCAAGGCTCGCTGTTCTGAGGGACCATGGACGAGCAGGTCATCCTCGTCGTCGACGACGAGGCGAACATCCGCAAGGTGCTCTCCGCCATGCTCCAGCGGGCGGGCTACCAGGTCGTGACCGCCGAGGACGGCATCGAGGCCATCGCGCGCCTCGGGGAGCACGAGGTCGCGGCGATCGTGACGGACCTTCGCATGCCCGGGCTCGATGGCATGGGGCTGCTCACCCACGTCAAGCGGCGCATGCCGGACATCCCGGTCGTGCTGATCACCGCCCACGGCAGCGTGGACAACGCGGTGGAGGCCATCAAGGCCGGCGCCTTCGACTACGTGACCAAGCCCTTCGACCGGGACGAGATCCGCCTGGTCGTCGACAAGGCCGTGCGCCAGAACGCCGCGGAGCGTGCGCGCCCCTCGCCGTCGGAGTCCCTGCCGGGCCGCTGGCGCCTCATCGGCCGGAGCCCCGGGCTGCGCAAGGTCTTCGACATCGTGGATCGGGTGGCGGCGACGCCGACCACGGTGCTGATCACCGGCGAGAGCGGCACCGGCAAGGAGCTGGTCGCCTCCGCGCTGCACGAGCACGGCCGCGCCGGGCGCCCCTTCGTGAAGCTCAACTGCGCGGCCATCCCCCACGAGCTGATGGAGAGCGAGCTGTTCGGCCACGAGAAGGGCGCCTTCACGGGGGCGGTGGCCTCCAAGCCCGGCCGCTTCGAGCTGGCGCACGGGGGCACCCTGTTCCTCGACGAGATCGGGGAGATCCCCCCAAGCAGCCAGGTCAAGCTGCTGCGGGCGGTCCAACAGCAAGAGATCGAGCGCGTCGGCGGCGTTCGCACCGTGAAGGTCGACGTTCGCATCGTGGCGGCGACCAACCGGGACCTGAAGACGATGGTGGCCGACGGCACGTTCCGCGAGGACCTCTACTACCGCCTGGCGGTGGTGCCCATCCACCTGCCGCCGCTGCGGGAGCGCCCCGACGACATCCCGCTGCTCGCCGAGTCCATCCTCGCACGGCACGCGGAGCGTCTTGTCCGCCCGCCGCGACGCCTGACGCCCGGAGCCCTGCGCGCGCTCCAGTCCTACCCGTGGCCCGGCAACGTCCGGGAGCTGGAGAACGTGCTGGAGCGGTCCCTGCTGTTCTGTGACGCGCCAGCCATGGACGTGGCGGACCTGCCGCCCGAGGTGCAGGGCGCGCAGGCGAGCACGCCGCAGATCCCGATGGTCCCTTCAACCCCAGCGAGCCCCACAGCACCCCGCATGGGCTCCCTCAAGGACATCGTCAAGGAGGCGACGGAGCAGGTGGAGCGGGACCTGATCACTCGGGCCCTTGCGGCCACGGGAGACAACGTGACCCACGCGGCGCGCCTGCTCGGCCTGAGCCGCCGGGGCCTCCAGCTCAAGCTGCGGGAGCTGGGCATCCGCGACCCCGCGGTTTCTTGACAGATCTGGAGGCGGGTGCTAGGCTCGCGGCGCAAAGGTGCTGATTCTGCTTTGTTTTTCAGGCTTTGACGAGGTGGCCGCGTGGACTCTGCGAAGAGAATGCTCCTCTCCCGGGCGGTGGCGGCGGCCCTCCTGCTGGCTCCCGCGGCAGCGTCGGCCCAGGCCATCGTGACCGACGTGCTCGACGCGGCGGACGGTGACGACCCCTTCGATGCCGCCATCGAGGTGCGCTACCAGTTCCACTCCCACAAGGCGGACCTGACGCGGGAGTTCCCCTGCTACCGCACGGACGGCAACGCCGCCTGCACCGCCAAGGACCTTGTGCTCTTCGGCAACGAGCTGACGGCGAGCCGCACGATCCACACGATGACCATCTCGCCGCGCATCGGGCTCTACCACGACCTGGAGCTGGCCCTCGACCTGCCGATCATCCTGTTCGACCAGACCAAGCTCGACTTCGCGACGGGCGTCTCCGACGCGACCAACTCGTCGGTGGACAAGGCGGGCGACGCGGCGGGCTCCCTGTTCCTGGTGCCGAACGTGGGCCAGCAGCGCAGCGGCTTCGGCGACATGGACATCAGCCTGAAGTATGCCCCCTACAACTACCAGCGGGATCACACCGAGCCCACCTGGGTCCTGGGGCTGACCTACACGGCGCCCACGGGCAAGGTGCGCAAGACCACGAACACCGACGTGGGCCAGGGCATCCACGCCCTCAAGATCTTCACGACCATCAGCCGCCGGGCGCTCCCGTGGATCGAGCCCTACTTCGACTTCCACGGGGTCTTCCGCTTCCCGGCGTCGGACACGCTGTTCAAGGACGGCGGGCCTACCCAGACCCTGGTGAGCCCCGGCAACAGCATGGGCCTCATGCTGGGCACCGAGTTCCTGCCGTGGGAGGACAACGACAAGGACGCCCGCGTCGAGATCGACATCGGGATGCTCGCCGACTACTTCTTCGAGGGCCGGGAGTACACCGACCTGTTCGAGGCGCTCGGCGGCAGCCAGTGCAACGCAAACCCGGCCTGCTTGTTGACGGCGCACACGCTGGACGTCAAGGGCAAGCAGGCATCTCCGTCGCGCACGGACGGGATCACGGACGTGGAGCACTACGCCAACTTCGGCACGTGGATCGGGGTCCACTACCAGCCGGTGAAGTACATCCAGTTCGGGGCGACCTTCGCGGTCAACTGGCAGACCGACCACCTGCTGACCAACGCCGACCCGGGCAAGGACCTGGACGGCGACGGCCAGGTCCTCGAGACCGGCGCCCGGGGCAACGAGTTCAACCCCGTGTACGTGCAGTCCCTGGATGCGCCGGCGGGTGACCGGGAGCTCTCCGGGTCAGCGTCGCGCTTCCGCCAGGAGAACACGACGGACATCATGTTTCAGTTCCACCTCACCGGAAAGTTCTGAGCCGTTCTCGCCGATCCTGGCCTGTACTGGCCGCTCTTCTCTCGTGGTTCACCCCATACGCCTGCGTTCGCGAGACAACGCCACCCAAGGCCACGCCTGACCCATCCTGCGCTCCTGACTGTGCAGGGCGCGCATGCGGACCCGACGGCTGCGGCGGCTCGTGCGGGGCGTGCGCACAGGGGACGAAGTGCCAGGAGGTCTCGGGTCACGCCCTGGCCTGCGTCCCGCCAGGCACCTGCCTCCCCGACTGCGCGGGGCGCGCCTGTGGGCCGGATGGATGCGGAGGCGAGTGCGGCGCGTGCGGAACGGGGGAGAGCTGCACCAAGCAGGGGACCTGCGCGCCCTGCGTCCCGCTCTGCGCCGGGGTGTGCGGCCCTGACGGGTGCGGGGGCTCGTGTGGGGGCTGCGGAGGCGCGGAGGCGTGTGACGGCCTCGCCTGCGCGCCGGTGGGTGGCCCCTGCGGGGCGCTCCCTCCAACGGGCGTGTGCAACGGCGTTGTGCTCTCCCTGTGCGTGGATGGCGCCCTGGCCGCGGTGGACTGCGGCAGCGCGTCCCTGCTCTGCGACTGGAACCCGGAGGCGTCCACCCACGACTGTGTGGTGACGGCGTGCGCCCCAACGTGCACCGGCCGCGAGTGCGGCGACGACGGCTGCGGCGGGGCCTGCGGGGGGTGCGAGCCCGGGGTGGGCTGCGACGGCGCGTCCGGGCTGTGCGGCGAGACCGGCTGTGGCGACCTGACCGAGGCCGGCCGGTGCCAGGGCAACACGCTGCACTTCTGCGACGGGGCACGGCGTCGGAGCCAGGACTGCACCGCTGTCGAAAGGCGCTGCGCCTGGGACTCCGATGCAAACGACGGGCTGGGGAGGTGGGGGTGCGTCAGGTAGCCCGGCGCTCTACTTGATGGACTTGATGATCTTCTCGATGGCGGCGTCGTGCTTCTTCGCCTTGCTGCTCTCGACGGCGCCGAAGACCAGCATGACCTTGCCGCCCTTGGCGATGAGCGCCACGCCAACGTCGACGGCGGTCCCCTCGATCTTGCCCTTGGCGTCGACGACCACCGCGTCCAGGCCGTTGATCTTGGTCTCGCTCGGCTCCTCCGCCTTGAGATCCTTGATCACCTTGCCGAGCTCCTCGTCCAGGCCCTTGAGGGCCGCCTCGATGTCCGAGGCATTGTCCAGCACGATGAAGCCGAAGGTGACCTCCTCGTCCGGGTCCGTCGCCTGGAGCGCCTCGCCCTCCGCCTCGTGCGTCCAGCCGTCGGGCACCCAGAGCTTGAAGCCGGCAGGGTGGTTGAACTCCTCCGCCGCAGCGGAGCCAATCAGGGTCAGGGAGAGCGCGCACGTCACGAGCAAGTTCATCAGCTTCATTGTGTCTCCATTGGTGTGTCTTGAGTTGGACCGGGGCGACTCTGACACGGCAGCCCCGCATCTGTAAAGCCCCATCTCGCGCGGCGCGTCTGAGAGCGCCGCCCGTGGACCCCAGCGCGCCGCTGGCATGACGCGCCGCCCTGTTGCACAATCGCCCGGCAGTCATCGGAGGCACCATGAGCGAGATCATCGATGCGTGGATCCAGCACCCCAACGCGGCCTTCATCGGGCACCCGATGTTCGAGGCCATTCGCCGCTGGATGCGCATGGACACGGTGCCCCCCCCCATCCCGACTACACTGACCGTAGGGTCCATGGACGCAGCGAAGGTGTCCCGGGCGCTTGCCTGCGCCTGGTGGGGGCCTGACGGGCCGCTCATCGGCAACGACGAGGTCGCGGCGCTGGTCGCCGCCCACCCGGGGCGCTTCATCGGGGTCGCGTCCGTGGACCTCCATCGCCCCATGGCGGCTGTCCGGGAGCTGCGCCGGTGCGTCAAGGACCTCGGCTTCCGCGCCCTTCGCGTTCTGCCCTGGCTCTGGGGCCTGCCCCCCGACGACCGGCGCTATGCCCCGCTCTACGCCGAGTGCATCGAGCTGGGCATCCCGTTCTGCCTGCAGGTGGGCCACGCGGGCCCGCTCCGCCCCTCGGAGCCCGGACGTCCCATCCCGTACCTGGACGTGGTGGCCTGCGAGTGGCCCGAGCTGACCATCGTGGGCGGCCACATCGGCTACCCGTGGACCGTCGAGATGATCGCGCTGGCCACCAAGTACGAGAACGTCCACATCGACACGTCCGCCTACAAGCCGAGCCGCTTCCCCGCGGAGCTGGTCGCGTTCATGCGGGGCCATGGGCGCCGCAAGGTGCTCTTCGGGAGCAACTTCCCCATGCTCCAGCCCGCCGCCTGCCTCGCGGAGCTGGACCGGCTCGCCCTGGACGACGAGGCACGGGCGTTGTTCCTCGGGGGCAACGCCCGGCGCGTGTTCCGACTGGGGGAGTGACGGTCCCCGCCTGATGGTGGTATCAAGAGCGGCAGGAGGTGCGTCATGCCGCTCCCCACACCGACCGTTCCCATGCTGACGACCGTGGACATCGAGCGGGGCGCCTACCTCCAGACCTTCGACCCGGGACTGCTGGAGCGGGCAGCGGCCTACTTCGTGCACCTCTCCGTCGCCGCCGGCCAGACCGTGCTGCGCGAGGGGGACCTGTCGCGGGACATGTTCGTGGTGGTCGCCGGGCGAGCGACGGTGCGACGCAAGGGCCTGGACATCGCAGCGCTGGGACCTGGGTCGCACTTTGGCGAGCTCGGCCTGATCACGGGCCGACCTCGGGCCGCGTCGGTCCTCGCCGACTCGGAGCTGGAGCTGGCGCGCCTGACCGCGGAGGCCTTCGCCCGCATGGAGCAGGAGGACCCCGCGCTGGCCCTGGCCGTGCTGCGGCAGGCCATGGCGGCGCTGCAGCGGGCGCTCGTGACCCTGGACGACAACGTCCACGCCCTTCTGAGCGAGCGGGCGCTGCCCCACAGGACCACGGTCACGGTGGCCATGGGCGGGCGGGAGCGCGGCGTCCCCACGGGGACCCTGATCGGCACGCTGCTGCCGGCGACCGTGAACGGAGAGCTGACCGTGGCGGCGCTGCTCGACCGCAAGGCCGTCTCCCTCAACACGCCCATCGCCTACAACGCCACCGTCGAGCCGCTGACCACCGCGAGCTGGGAGGGGATCCGCATCTTCCGGTGGTGCGTCGGCCTGCTCCTCCTGGAGGCCGCGCGACACCTGCGGCCCCCCGCACAGATCCGCATCGGCCCGTCGCTCGGGTTCGCGCAGCTCATCGAGGTGCCCGAGGACGAGGGCCGCTCCCTCGACGACCTTGCCGCCGGACTGCAAGGGGTGGTCACGCGGCTGATCGCCGTGAACCAGCCGTTCCTGACGGAGCGCGTCTCGGTGGAGGAGGCGGTGGAGCGCCTCGCCCGGCAGGGCTGGCGCGACGCGGTCGCCTCCCTGGATACGTGGCGCGACTCCACCGTCCCCATGGTCACCCTCGGCTCGACGTCTGCCGTCAGCACCGGCCCCGTCCTGCCGTCGGCGGCGCCCATCGGGACCCTGTGCCTGGAGGTTCAGGACGGGAGCCTCCTCCTTCGTTGGGGAGAGCCGCCCGCGGGAGCCGTGAACGGCGAGCGGGATGCGGGGCTGCGCACGGTGCAGGCGGCGCGCCGGGCGAGCCGGCTCTTGCGCCAGTGGGCGACGGCGCTGGGCGTGACCAGCGTCGGGGCCTTCAACGAGCGCTGCATCTCCCGGGACGTGTCACAGATCATCCGCGTGAGCGAGAGCTTCCACGAGAAGCACATCACGCACATCGCCGACGACATCGCGGCGCGGCGTGACCGGGTGCGGGTGATCACCATCGCCGGCCCCAGCTCGGCGGGAAAGACGACCTTCATCAAGCGCCTGACCGTGCAGCTCCAGGTCAACGGCATCGATCCGGTCTCCGTCTCCCTCGACAACTACTACGTGGACCGGGAGGCGACCATCCGCGACGCGGACGGGAACTTCGACTTCGAGGCCATCGAGGCGCTGGATCTGGAGATGCTCAACAGGGACCTGACAGCCCTGGCGCGAGGGGAGCGCGTGCGGCTCGCCCGCTTCGACTTCCCCCGGGGGCGGAGCCTCCCAGCCGGAGGGCCGGAGGTCCTCCTCGAGCCCGGCACGGTGCTCATGCTGGAGGGCATCCACGGCCTCAACCCGCGCATCGTCGGTGGCGCCTTTCGGGCCGACGAGACCTACCGGGTGTTCATCAACGCAATGACCGCCCTGCCCTTCGACCGGGTGACCCACTTCAACGTGTCGGATCTGCGGCTTCTGAGGCGAATCGTACGCGACCGGCACCACCGGGCCACCGATGCGGCCGAGACCATCGCCCGCTGGCCATTGGTGCGCCGCGGTGAGCTGACGCACATCTTCCCCTATATCACGCAAGCAGACGTCGTCTTCGACTCGGCGCTGATCTATGAACCCTCGGTGCTCAAGGTCTACGCCGACCGCTATCTGCTCGAGGTGCCGCGAGATCACGCGTCCTATGCGACAGCCTTCCGGCTGCGCCACCTCATCGACCGCTTCGTGACCATCTACCCGGACCACGTCCCCCAGACGTCCCTGCTCCGGGAGTTCATCGGGGGGAGTGGGTTCGACTACTGACCGTGGCAGGCCCCCCTGGCACTGGATCAGCGGAGTGCGCAAGTGTCAGGCGAGATGGTCCGCGTGGCGTCATAGGCGGCCCAGACAGGCACGCGAGATACGATTTCTCCATGCACGATGGCCCCGAGGCTCAGCCGCGCTCACGTTCCAGCTCGGCGAGGCGGGCCTCCAGCTCCAGCCGTCGCAGCCGCTCCTCGTCACGCTCGCGCGCCGCCTCGTCACGCTCGCGCGCCGCCTCGTCACGCTC
>BTVJ01000141.1:0-11872 GCA_045863395.1 Myxococcales bacterium | reverse complement strand
CGGCAGCGGAGGCGTCTGCGGGTGCCGAAACGACCTGCCCATCCGCCCACCGCTGGATCCGTGCTTGCGGCCCGGCGAGACCTCGTTCCCGCGTTGACGGCGTGCGCCCATGACACCTGCGTCGCCCTGGGCGGCGGCCTGCGTAACGCCGAGACGAAGGCGAACGAGGCCGCGCAGAAGATGCTCCTCCCATTCCTGCGGCGCCTGCACGACGTGCGCGTGCTCGACCCGGCCTGCGGCACCGGCAACTTCCTCTGCGTCGCCTACGCCGTGCTCGGAAGGCTGCCCAGCCCGTCAGCGCGCCTCCCGCAGCAGCGCCTCCGCCTCCTCGGAACCGGGAGCGGCCTCCAGAGCCAGGCGAGCGTTGCGAGCCGCCTCCGTCGCGTCGCCTCGGGCCAGCGCAACGCGCCCCAGGAGCACCAGCGCCCGTGCCCTCTGGCGGGAACCCGCCGCCAGGGAGAGGCCCGCCTCGGCGTGCTCCTCGGCCTCGTCGGGGCTGCCCGTCGCGACGAGGAGGCCCGCGAGGTCCAGGCGTCCTGCCGCATACGCCGGAGCGACCCTCACCAGGTGGCGCGCCAGGGACAGGGCCTCGTCGAGCGCCCCGGCCCGGGCCCGCAGGGTGAGCAGGTTCGAGAGCACCTTGGGCTCGTCGGGTGCCTGCGTCGCCGCCCCTGCGAGCAGGGCGGTGGCGAGCACGGGGCGGCCCCGCCCGACCTCAATCAACGCGGCGCTGCGCGCCGTCAGGGCCAGCAGGCGCCGCGCCGCGGCGTCGGGCGTCGCCAGCGCCTCCCAGCGCAGCGGGGCCGACTGGGCGTCGGTGACCGGGTAGGGGAGCTTGTCGCCGTCGCGCACGAGCGGCCACAGAGGCCACGCGCCGCGGAGCCTCGGCTCCACCACCACGTCCAGGTCGCGCTCGGAGGGCTCCCACAGCACGGGGGTCCCGCGGCGCTCGGCCTCGGCCACGATCGCGCCGAGGACCCCCCGCTGCACCTCAGTGGAGCGGAGGTCCGCCGAGCGGGCGAGGTCCAGCGCTTCGTCGGGGACTACCGCGCCGTACAGCCGGCGCCAGTGCCCGATGGCGCCCGGATCATAGAGGTGGGCCAGCTCCAGGTGCGCCACGTCGGGGCGGGCGCCCTCCACCCCGAGGAGGAAGGTCAGCACCCCCGACGTGTCGTCGGTGGCCGTCGCGACCAGGCCCCCCGGGGGCACCTGGGCAAGCGCCGCGCGGCCCCACAGCTCGGCCCAGCCGGGCTGCGGGCGCAGGCCCTCCGGAACCTCGGCCCACCAGAGGGCGGCGACAACGGAGGCGCCGGCCAGCAAGGCCGGGAGCGCCTCGCGAACCCGGGGCACCAGGCGCCACGCCCCCCGCACCACCGCGCCCACGCCCACGCCCGCCAGCACGGCGGCGACGACCAGGGAAGGGACCCCGGTCTGCCGATCCACGATGCCCATGGGGTTGACCAGGACCGTGAAGGCCGCGTCCACGAGCCAGATGCCCAGGAGCGCGCCGAGGACCGCGCGGCGCCCGGCCACGACGAGCCACACGGCCCCGACGGCGGCCAGGACCAGGGCTGCCCCCACCCCGTCCGCGAGCTGCTCGCCGTACGAGAGCAGGTTTGCCTCGAGGACCAGGGGGTGGGTGGAGCCGATGGTGCCAGCGAAGGCCGCGCGGATGCTCGCCCCGGTCGCGTGATCGATGATGCGGGCCAGCGTGGACGGGTCTCCCCAGTTGCGCCAGGGGTCGTGGGCGGCCGCCGCCGGGAGGTAGGCGAGCACCAGGGTGCCCGCCAGCGCCAGGGGGACGGCGACGAGCAGCACCCTCCCCGCCTCCCGTGGCGGACGCCCGGCGAGGAGGGCGACCCAGACGACAGCGAGGCACAGGGGGCCGGTGACGTGGACTCCGACGGAGAGCCCGGCCAGGAGGCCGAGGAGCGCCGCCGTCCGCCGCGATGGCGCCTCGACGTGCGCGACCAGCAGGCGCACCCCCCCGGCAATCACCAGGGCGGTGGGGGCGTAGACCTCGAGCACAGTGGCGTGCAGCCACCAGGTCGGGCTTGCGAGGAGCACGGCGGCCACGGCGCCCGCGACCACCGCACGCGCAACCCACCCGACCTGCCGGGGGAGGAGCGCCAGCGCGACGCTCACGGCGAGCCCGATGGCGCACGCGGCGCACGCGGCGCTGACGAGCCCCATGCGCCACGCGAGGCTCCCGAGGGGGAGCAGGCTGGCGAGCCGCCCTGCAACCATGACCAGGGGAAAACCCGTCGGGTGTGCCACGCCGAGGGACCAGGACGCGGCCCCGAGCTGACCGGCGTCACGCAGCCACACGTCGCCCGGTGCGGCGACCATCAACGTCAGGAAGGAGGCGACTCCTGCGACCAGGGGGAGCGGAGGGAGGGGCGGCCGCTCGGAGCTCACTCCGGGATGTAGATCTCGGCCGTCGGGACCAGCTCGGGCTCTGTCGCGTTCGCGCCGAGGGACATGCCCCCGGTCACGAGCACCGCGCCCTTCAGCAGGCCCGACTCGATGCGGGTCGCCCTGTGCCCGAACCGCGAGCGCTCCATGGTCAGGTCCGACGCCTTGTAGGCGTTGGCCGCCGGGTCGAAGAGCAGCACCGACGCCGTGCTCTGGGTCTTGGAGTCGAGCCCGCCGGTCACCAAGATGACACCGCTCTCGAGGCGCGTGGCCTCGTGGAGGGTGCGCAGCGCCAGCGACGCGCTCTGGAGGGCCGTGGTGCTCGCCGGGCTGGCCTCCAGGCTCTGCTGGCCGCCCGTCTCCGTCAGCTTCAGCTCATAGGTGGCGACGTTCGCGGGCGCGTCGAAGGTCGTTGACACCGCGCCGCCGAACCACCATGCCCTGCCGGTCGCCGGGTCGCTCACCGTCGCACCGAACTTGGCCAGGCGCAGCTCGTCGGAGCCCTTGGCCCCCAGGGCAGCGAACGAACCGGACCCGCCGCCGCCTTGGGGCGTCGCGAAGACCTCGCCCACCGGGGACTTGTCGGACAGGGCGCCGCCGATCACCGCGTAGGCGGAGCAGACGCCGCTGTCGTCGGCAGCGAAGCACACACCCGACGCCGCGGCACGGGCCGCGTGGAGCACACAGGGGTTGACCTTGCAGCTCGCCTCGGCGGGATCGCCAACCTGGCAGTTGGTGGCGACGTCCGCGTAGGGCGACGAGCTCTTGTTGTCGCACTGGGTGATGGGGGTGCCGTCGGGGGCGATGCCGCCGATGAGGAACAGCTCCTCCGTCGAGTGCGACAGGACCGCCGACGACGTGTGCATGGCGAAGGGCTGGGGTGTGCGCTTGCCCCCGGAGTCCACGCCCAGCGCCTTCGCGCGACCGATGCGGGCGCCGGTGTCCACCAGGAAGAGGTTGGAGAGCATGTTGCTGCCCTCGCCGGCGACGGTCGTCGCGGGCGTGGCGATCTGGAGCTGCCGGCCCGCGCCCGAGCCCGCGACGCGCAAGGACGCCTCCTGGACACCACCGGACACGGCCAGGAACTTGCCGCCGCGGAGCGGAGTCGCCGTGTGGAAGGCGCGTCGCCCCTCGTCCCCTTGGAGCGCGCCCTGCTCCGCCGCGGACACCGTCATCTCGGAGAAGGTGCCAATGCGCGGATCGTAGACCTCGATGGCGTCGTCCAGGGCCACGAACGTCCCCTTGTCGCCACCCGTCACCTTCTTCGCGAGGCCGCCGACCAGCAGCACCCGGCCGTCGGGCAGGGGCGTCGCTGTGTGGAAGGCCCGCCCGTGCTTCATGTCGAGCGGATAGTAGGAGGTCACCCGGCAGAAGCCGTCACCCCCGCAGGCCGCCGACGGGTAGAGCGCCGTGCACGGCACGTCGTCGGTGCACGTGGTGGTCAGGATGTCCTCGAAGGCGTGCCCGGTGGTGCACTTGCCGCTCTTGCACTGGAGCGGGGCCCCGGGCAGGGAGGGCTTGCCCTTCTGCGCGTCGGAGCACTTGATCTTGAGGGTGTCGCTGAAGGCGTCGATGCACTCGCAATCTGTCGTGCAGGTCGTCCCCGCGACGTTGCGGATGAAGCCCGCGTCCTCCTGCCCCGGGTCCGGCAGCTCCGTGAAGTGGCCGACGCACAGGGGCTGGATGAAGTAGCCCCGCCCGTCCTCACCGGCCTGGATGTCGATGCCTCCGCGGAGGCCGACGAAGACCTTGTCCTGGCAGCCCTCGTCGGAGTAGGCCTCCAGCCAGGCGGTCACGTTGCCGTTGGGCTCGATGTCCGTGACGTTGATCTCCAGCGCCTCGACGGTCGTGCCGCCCGCCGCCTTGCACTCCTCGATGCGCGCCGCCTGCGATGCCCCCGGGGCGTCGATGCGCACGGCGCCGTTGGTGCACTGGACGAAGGAGAGGCAGCCGTCCGCGGCGATGGCCGGGTCGCTCGTGTCGAACAGCGGCGCGGCGGCGTCCACCGACTCCGGGGTGCCGCTGAACAGGCGGAGCCGCAGGCTCTTCACCTGCGGGAACTTGAGGCCGCTCGGGCAGCCCGCGCTCGCGGAGTCCGCCGCAAGCGCGAACCGGACTTGGACGAGCCCGCTCTGCGCCGCACCGTCGTCCGGCGCCGAGGCGCAGCCCGAGAGAACCGCGGCGAGCCCCGCGGAGACACTCACCATCCTCGTGATCGGGAGCTTCATCGCAGGTCACTTCCTCTGGAGGTGGAGCAGGAAGTCCTGGTCGGGGCGCTGCCCGACGAGGAGGGTCGCGTTGCCGACGGGCGCCGGCTCCGCGTCGAAGGCGCCGGTCCCCGCGAGGATCCCGACGGTCGTGCCGGCCGCGGCGGCGCCGACGATGGTCCAGAACCACCAGGTCTCGTAGAACTCGGGGCCCTCCGTCACGACGGGCGGGGTCTCGGTGACGGGCGGGGTGACCACGACGGGCGTCTCGGGGACCTTCTCGAGGGTCAGCTCCAGCGTCACCGGCGCACCCTCTTTCAGGTCGACCTTGCGGATGACCTCCTGGAAGCCCTCCTTCGTGATGCGGACCGTGTATGCGCCCGGCTTGCCCTCGAAGCTCTGCGGGGTGGTGCCGACGCGCTGCCCGTTGACCGACACGTCCGCCCCCTCCGGCGCCGTCTTGACCGTGAGCGCAACCAGGACGGGCTTCGCAGCGACTGCGGGGGCGGCACCGAGGGCCGCCGTCGCGAGGTCGGGGACGACGCCGGCGAGCCCCGAGGCCGCGGGCGCGGCCTTGCTCGACTCCTTGAGCTGCTTCCCGGTCTTCACGTCGACGACGCGGACGCGGAGCTCGTAACCGCCGCCCTTGGCCGCCACCTCGCCGAAGAGCACCGCGTCCGCCCCGAGGGACTTGCCGATGTCCTTCAGGCAGGCGTTGTCCGCCTCGACGCACTCCGCGTCGAACATGAGGTCGATGAGGTCGGCCTGGGGGGTCGGCATCGCCTGGTAGGCGGGCCGCGCCTCCGCCTGCTTGCGCAGGGCGTCGGTCAGGGCGCCCCGCTCGGCCTCGCTCAGCGCATCGCCGGAGACCTTCAACACCACGATCTTGGACGCCGCCAGCGCGCTCCCGCCCGCGGCCAGCGCCAGCGCAAGGGCGGCCAGCGCCACGATGCGCCTCCTCTGTGCTCTCATGGTTACGGCCTCCGCCTGCTGTCCTCTGCGCGCCCCGGCTCGCTGCACGCAAGCTCGGGAAATCCCGGCAAATTGCGCGGCATCGTAACGCAGCGCCGGAAGCGGTGTCAACCGCGAACCCGGCCTGTCGCAAGCATTTGATGCACGACGGCGAGCGGGCGCCCCCCGGCTCAGAAACCGCCGCCCGAGACGAAGTACACCTGGCTCTCCCCGCCCTCGGTCACTCCCTGCCCGAAGCCGAGCCGCAGGGTGAGAGCGCTCCCATAGAACAGGTCGAACGTCGCCCGCACCTCGGCCCCCACGCCGGCGCTCCAGAGCGCGTCCGTCAGCGCGCCGCGGGTCGCCGTCCCCACGTCGGCGAACACGAGCCCATAGACGCGCCCCAGGTACAGCGGGAGGGTGCCGAGGCCCCGGTGGACGTAGGCGATCGGGAAGACGTACTCGCCGTTGAGGAGGTGGAACTGATCCCCGCTCAGCGCACCGGGCGCGAACCCGCGGAGCTGTGCGCCTCCGATGCCCTGCTGATTGAGGATGTCGTCGACCAGGTCCCGCTCCGGGATGCCCCCCAGGCTGAAGCTCTGGCGCCCCGCACCACCGGAGACCCCGCCCTGCACCCGCAGCGCCCACACGTGGTGATCCACCCAGAGCGCGGGGAGGTACTCGGTCCAGGACCAGCGCAGGGCCCAAGGCATGGGGTCGCCGTCGGCCAGGGGCGGCCGCAGGGTGAAGGACGAGGACAGGCGGCGCCCCAGCTCGGGCACCACGGAGAGGGTGTAGGTCTCCGAGTTGTCGTAGGACCACGCGGTGGTGATTCCCAGGTCGGTGCGGGCGCTTGGGAGGCGGTGCCGCACGCCGTCGGGCTCCGCGCGGGAGGGAGGCATCTCGACGGGCCGCGCGTGCTGGACGTCGAAGCGGAAGGACAGGGACAGGGACTCGTCGAGGCCCGGGAACGGCAGGCCGAGACCCAGGGACGCGAGCAGGAGCTCCTCTTCGTAGATCACGTAGTCGGCGCCGTCGAAGGCCAGCTTGTCGTGACGGAGCCACGCGCCGGAGACCCCGATGCTCGGGAGGAAGCGCTCGTTGCTGTAGGCGGCGACGACCGCCGGCCGGACGTCGTCGAGGGACCACTGGGCGGACAGGGACCAGGCGTGGTGCCCGACGACGTCCGCGCCGCCAAGGGAGAGCCCGAGGGTCACCCCGTCACCGCTCAGGAACGTGATGTCCGGGAGCCACGACCGCGGCCACAGGGTCCACGAGGGGTCGTAGGCCCCCTCCTCCTCGACTTGGGGCTCGGGGGCCCCGTACCGCCGCGCGGCGAGGGCGTCCGCGTCGACCCCGCCGTCATCCAGAGGCTCCCAGGCGGCCGGGTCCAGGTCCATGCGCGCGAGGTCCCAGCCGTCCACCGACCAGCTCCGAAACCAGATGGACCGCCCACGCGGGTCCGCCTCGGGCTGGAGAGCGCCGGTCAGCACCCGCGTGACCCGGAAGCGCTGGCCGTCCGCGAGGCGCACCGCGAAGAGATCCCACACGGCCTCGTCGCTGGACGCATAGAGGATGAAGGCGCCGTCGGGTGTGAAGCTGGGGTTCACGGCGCGCGGCAGATCCGTCGTCAGGCGCCGAAGCTGGCCGGTCTCCACGTCGAGCCACCACAGGTCGCGCACGCCTTCCACCTGCATGGAGAGCGCCAGCCCGCGACCGTCCGGCGACCACCGGGGGGTCGACGGCTGCCGGTGTCCGCTCCCGTCGAGCAGCAGGCGCTCCTCCCCGGTCTCCAGGTCCATGGTGCGCAGCTCGGTGAGGCCCCAGCTCGTCGTGACGAACGCCAGGGTGCGGCCATCCGGCGCCAGGTCCGGGTCACGCAGGCGTCGGCCCCGCGTGACGCGCTCCACGTGCCCCGTGGCCAGATCGAGCCGCGCGAGGTCGCGGAACCGGTAGACGGTCTTGGTGATGTCGGCGCGGGAGTAGTAGAGGGTCTGGCCATCCGGGGAGAACGTCGGGCGGCCGCAGCCCCCGTAGCAGGTGAGGATGCGGGTCTCCTTCCCGGTGTCCAGGTCGCGCAGGCGCATGTGGCTCCGGGAGCGGCCGTCGGACACCACGTAGGCGAGCTGGTTGGTCCCAGGGCGAAACGCGATGTTGCCGTTGAACTCGCCCGACGACGTGACTCGCTCTCCCCCCAGCAGGCCCTGCGCGCGCCGAGCACGCTCAAACGCAGCGTACTGCTCCCGAAGCTCGGCCATCCATCGCTCGTACAGGTCGACCATGCTCTCGCCGAGGGCCTCCCGGGCCACGGAGTTGAGGGCGTAGGGGATGAGCCGGCGCCCGTACAGTCGGAGCATCTCCCGGAGGGCGTCGACCCCCTTCTCACGCACGATGAAGGTGACGAAGGCTCCCCCATACGCGTACCAGGAGGTGGCCCGGGGCAGGCGGGCGGGCGGGGCCGTCATCTCGGAGAGGTCGAGGGGCTCGCCCGCGAGGACCGACGTGCGGATGTACATCTCGAACCAGGCGTCGCCCACCCTGCCGGCGGGGGTGAAGGCGCTCTCGGCCCAGGTGGCGAGCCCCTCGATGAACCAGTTGGGCGTCGCCTGGTTCGGAAGCAGGACCTTCCCGAACACGTCGTTGATCACCGCCGGGGCGCCTCCGACGTTGTCGAGGTGCAGCACGTGAGTCAGCTCGTGGGTGATCAGCAGGTGGAGCCAGTCGTCGTAGTTTCCGAGCTCGGCGTCGGCCTCCGGCGGGGTCGCGAGCAGCGTCAGGCGGTTGTAGCCGGCCGCGCTGGCAAAGCCGTTGGCGCCATCCGACTCGTCACGCAGCACGACCTGGATCCGCTCGCGGGGGGTCCAGCCCAGCACCGGCGCCAGGGTGGCCAGGGCCTCCTCCGCGATGGCCGCAGCACGCAGCGCCGCGTCCCGGCCCCCGTCGTGATAGTGGACGTCGAAGTGGGGGGTCGCGATGCTCGCCCAGACCTGGTCGGGGTCCGACCCGGCCCGCACGACGGACGACCACAATGCGCAGGCGAGGGCCAGCGACGCGGCAAAGCGCCACCGGGCAGATCCTGGCGACAGCTCAGACAAATCGAAGCTGGGCGTCGTTGGCGATCAGCGCCTGCTCCGCGGCCGTGGCGTCGCGCGCCCCCCGCGCGACGTCCTCCTCGATGTACTGGATCACGTGGTCGGGGACCATCCCTCGACACTTCGCGATGTGGGTCTCTACCTCTGCGAGCACGCCGGACCGCAGCTTCCGCAGGAGGGGGACTGCGCGCAGCAGGCACCGGAGCCCCTCCTCGTAGTCGAAGCGCTGCTCCAGCATGAGTCCGAGCTGGACGAGGGTGGACGCCATGCCTCGCTCGTCGCCGGCCTTGTGCTCCCGCCCGATGGCCTGCCGGTAGCATCGCACCGCCTGCTCGTACTGGGCTTTCTGGAAGTAGACGTTGCCCATCTGGTGCAGGGACGTCGCCATGCCCGCGTGGTCTCCCAGGGCGAGCTTCAGGCGGTAGGAGCGCTCGTAGAGGGCGAGGGCGTCGTCGGTCAGCCCGAGGCGCTCCTTCATGCGGCCGAGGTGCTGGAGGCAGTGGGACAGGCGCGCGTCGTCGTTGAGCGGCTCGACCGTCTTGAGCGCCCTGTCGAACAGCGTGGCCGCGTCCTTCAGCGCGCCCTCGCGCTCGCGGACCATGGCGAGGCGGCGAAGCGCGTCGCTGATGCGCCGCCCGTCGCCGGCCCGCTCCTCCTGCTGGAGCGACTGGGTCAGGTAGCGCCGCGCGCCCTCGGCGTCATCGAGGCGGAAGCGGATGGACCCGATGCGCCCGAGCACGCTTCCCATTCCACGGGCGTCGTCCACCGCCTTCCACTGGACCAGCGCCTGCTCGTACCAGGCCTCGGCGGCGCGCCAGTCGTTGCGCCGCTCGGTCAAGACGCCCAGGAGCTCGTAGGTCTCCGCGATCTCGGCGAGCATGTGGTGGGCCTTGAGAGGCTCGATGGAGGCCATCAGTGACTTCTCGGCGCCCTCGCTCGACGTGTAGAAGGCCCCGCGAGCCTTCTGGAACAGGGCGGTCGCCTGTTCCGGCGTGGTCACGCGCGAGGCCGTCTGGCGTTCCCGCGGGCGACGCTCGGCCTCGATGACCCGGGCGCGCGCCTCCGCAGCGCGCTGCTCCTCGTCGATGGGCCAGGCGGTGAACAGGTCCCGCCGCTCCCAGAAGGCCGGGCACTTCTGCGCGAAGGTGCGCATGTCCTTCGGGGTGATGAAGAAGATGGCGCGGGTGAGCGCCTGGTCGTAGGCGTCGCGCTCGGCTGCGAGGCGCTGGATGACCTCGGCGTCGACGTCCCGGACGACGACGATGGTGGGGGTCTCTCCCTGGGAGGCATCCGCGAGGGCCCGCTGGGGCGAGCCAGGGCTCCCGGCCAGGTCCACGACACGCCAGATCACGGTCGAGCGGTGACGGGTCAGCGCCGCGAGCGCCTCCTGGCGGGCCTGCTCATCGTCACAACGCAGGAACGCGACCGCTGCGCGCGCTTCACGAAACGCGGCGACCATGCAGGCGCCGATATCGCTCACCACGCGGGTCTGTGGCGTGCTCATGGGCGCTCACGGGGCCTTGGTCTTCGTCGCGCACTTGCCGCCGGTGCAGACGCCGACCAGCGGCTCGCCGCAGGCGGCGCAGCCCTCCCCGGGCGGACACTGCGCGCTGTGGTACTGATTGGAGAGGGACGTCATCAGCGTGGCGTCATACGTCTCGTTCACGTACACCGGGCACCCGCACGTGAGTACGCTGTCGACGAGCACGCGGCACTCCTCGGAGGTGGTGCAGGCCTTGGCCTTGCTGACCTCGCCCTTGTACTTGTCGGCCAGGGTCGTGCAGTTCACCGGGGTTGCGGAAGCAACGCACTGGCCCCCGATACAACGAGCGTTCCCGAGGGCGGGGCAGGCCCCCGGCGGGTCGCAGGTGACGCAAGAGGCCAGGGCGTAGTCGTCCGCGATGTCGTCCAGGGTGGCCGCCGACACCACCCAGGCATCGCAGGTGCAGCCCGCCGGGTCCGTGGGGCGGCGGAGCGCACAGTCCGCGTCGGCTGTACAGGTCTTTGCGAGGGTGAGGGCGGCGGCGTAGTCGGCCTCGAGGTCCTCGCAGGCGGTCGTCGGGAGCGTGTCCGCGTCGTCGGAGACGTCCGGACCCATCGGCACATCGAGCACTGCCGCGGTGTCCGGGTCGGCGTCGCTGCTCGCGGCGTCGGCTGCGCCGGTGTCCGCCGAACCGACGTCCGCAACTCCGGCGGGTCCCGTGTCCTTCGTGCCCGCATCCGGGACGCCCCCAGCAGGACCGGTGTCATAGGGAGACGACGTGCCGCCCCCGTCCTGGCCGCCTGTCGTCACGACGTCGGTGCAGGCCATGTACAGGGCGAGGCACGTGAGGGCCACGGCTGAACGAGGGCGACGCAGCGTGAGGGTCATGGGGCTCCCTGCCAGTGGAGGTCCAGGCGCTGCCCGGGCGGGCACCCTGCGAAGGTAGCGAACGGCCGCATGCGGCGCAAGCAGGGCGGGAGGGAGAGAACGCGGACGCTGCGACACGCTCCCCGATGGTAACCGCTCCGAAGTGCGCTCTTCCAGCGCAGTTTGATCGGTGCTATGGTCGCGCGTCGACCCTTGAAGGAGGACTCTCATGAAGCTGTTGGTACGTGGAATGGTGATGGGGCTCCTGGTGCTGGCGGTGGGCGCTGGCGCCGGGTGCAAGAAGGACGAGGCTGCCGGCAAGGACAAGCCGGGGGCGACGGCCAAGAAGGACGAGGCCAAGAAGGACGAGGCCAAGAAGGACGAGGCCAAGGCCGACGAAGCCAAGAAGGACGAGCCCAAGGCCGATGAGGCCAAGGCCGGTGGCGGGGCGTCGTGCGACGGCGTCATTGCCAACATGAAGAAGATCGGCAAGGCAATGGGCGAGAAGGACCCGTCGGATGAGGAGCTGGCGGCCTTCAAGACCCAGTGCGAGACCTGGCCGGAGGACGCGCGCGGCTGCCTGGCCAACGCCGCCGACCAGACGGCGGTGAGCACCTGCATGCAGACGATCATCCAGGCCCAGATGAAGGCGGCGCTGGAGGAGGCTCAGAAGGCCGGCGCGGCGGCCGGCGCGGCTCCCGAGGGTGGCGCGGCTCCCGAGGGTGGCGCGGCTCCCGAGGGTGGCGCAGCTCCCGAGGGTGGCGCGGCTCCCGAGGGTGGCGCAGCTCCCGAGGGTGGCGCAGCTCCCGAGGGTGGCGCAGCTCCCGAGGGTGGCGCGGGCGCCCAGTAGCTTCGTT
>BTVJ01000140.1:0-12158 GCA_045863395.1 Myxococcales bacterium | reverse complement strand
CCTCGGCGCGCTGCGCTTCGGCCTCGGCGCGCTGCGCTTCGGCCTCGGCGCGCTGCGCTTCGGCCTCGGCGCGCTGTGCGTGTGCCTCCGCCTCCGTGAGCACCAGGCGACCGTCCGGGTGATACCACCGTAGCCACGGGCCCACCATCTCTCGCCAGGTGCCTTCCCACAGCCCGACCTCCAGACCGAGCTGGCTCACGGGGAGCCGCCCGTGCCGGTTGGGCCGCGAGCGCTTGTAGGATCCTGCTTTGAGGGTGTGCGCCTCCAGCGCCCCCGTGTCTGGATCGAACAGGATGTAGTCGCCGACGCGCAGGGCGCGCTCGTAGATCCGCTTCTTCTCTCCCCGGTCCACATGGGCCGTGGACTCGGAGAGGAGCTCGACGACCACGTCGGGCGTGCGCTCCTCCTGCCACACCACCCAGGACTTGCGCTCGCGCTTGGTAGTGTGGAGGACCACGAAGAAGTCCGGGCCCCGGAAGTCGTTCTTCTTGACCTGGGTCTCGCTGAAGTACACGAACATGTTGCCGCCCATGAAGACGTCCTGGCGGTCGCGCAGCTCCCAGCCGAGCGACTCCAGGAGGAGGTCCATCTGGGCGTGGTGGCGCGGTGAGTCCATGGGCACTCCGTCCTCGTAGGGGAGCTCGTCTTCGCCCGGCGGAATCTCCGGCAACCAGGGTGGGGCGTGTTGGCTCTGGACCATGTCTGCACCTCTCTGCGGCACTGTACCGCTGCCCGCGGTCCTCGGCAACGGAGCGTCCGCGGCGACGCTCAGCACCCGCAGGCGATCCCGGGACGCGCTCTACCGGTTCACGCTCTTCATGCCGGACTCGGGGTAGCGGGTGCCGGCTGCGACCCCCGGCGGCGCGGCCTCCTCCAGCTGCTCCAGGTCCTCCGCGCTCAGCGTGATGCGGGCGGCCGCGGCGTTCGACTCCAGGTGTGCAGTCCGCGTGGTGCCGGGGATGGGGACGATGCCCTCCCACCGGGCGAGCACCCACGCCAGGGCGAGCTGCCCCGCCGTGACTCCCCGGGCCGCCGCCAGCCCCTCGACGCGCTGGACCAGGGCCAGGTTGGCGTCCAGGTTCTCGCCCTGGAAGCGCGGCCACGCGCGCCGGAAGTCGTCCGGCGCCATGTCGCCCTCGCTGCGGAACCGCCCGGTCAGGAACCCGCGCCCCAGCGGACTGTACGCCACGAAGCCGATGCCCAGCTCCCGGACGGTCGGCAGGATCTCGTCCTCGGGCTCCCGGGACCAGAGCGAGTACTCGGTCTGGAGCGCAGCGATGGGGTGCTCCGCGTGGGCCCGGCGGATGGTCGCCGGCGCCGCCTCCGACAGGCCGATGAAACGCACCTTGCCCGCGGCCACCAGCTCGCCCATGGCGCCGACGGTCTCCTCGATGGGGACCTCCGGGTCCACCCTATGCTGGTAGTAGAGATCGATGTGATCGATGCCGAGCCGCAGGAGCGAGGCGTCGCACGCGCGGCGCACGTAGTCGGGGCGCCCGGACAAGCCGAGCCAGGACCCGTCGTCGCCGCGCTTGATCCCGAACTTGGTGGCAATGGTCACCTCGGCGCGCCGCCCCTTGAGCGCCTTGCCGAGGAGCTTCTCGTTCGTGAACGGGCCGTACATGTCCGCCGTGTCGAAGAAGTCGATCCCCAGCTCGATGGCGCGGTGCAGTGTGCGAATCGACTCCTCCTCATTCGCCGCGCCGTAGAACTCGCTCATGCCCATGCAGCCAAGCCCGACGGCGGAGACCTCCAGCCCCTGCCCCAAGCGTCTCTTGTCCATGGTGTCACCTCGTGGTTTGCGGTGGGCCCTGCGGCGGGGCGCAGGGCGTGTCTCCTGATGCAAGGAGGAGCCCGGACGAGGCCCACTGTCAAGCGAGCGAGGCGGATCCGTCCAGAATCGCGGGAACCCTGTGCGACGTCCCCGGTGCCGCCCAGGTGTCGGGGCGCTGTCCTCGTAGGGTGGCTCGCTGCGTCGTCCGGCCTCACCCCGGACGGACACCTCCATGTGCCGAAGTGAGCGGTTGACGTTCGGGGCCGTGGTTGTCTCAGCGCCAAGCGCGTACCTGTTCCGGACGCTCGCGTCTCGCCCCACGTCAGACTCTCGGGGCGCGCCCAGTCCGTCCCCCGCCCGACCCGCAGAGGTGGCCATGCTCCGCTCAATGCGCTGTCGCCCGCACCGCCGCGAGCACCTCCGGCGCGTGGGCGTCCGGATCCACGTCGTCGAAGGTGGCGGCGACCTTGCCGTCGGGGGCGATGACGAAGGTGATGCGGTGGGTGAAGCCGAGGGTGCTCCCGACGCCGTAGCTCTTGGCGAGGCGGCCGTCCGTGTCGGCGACCAGCAGGAAGGGGAGGCGGTGCTTTGCCGCGAACTCTCTGTGGGAGGCGAGTCCGTCCGTGGAGACGCCCACGATGGTCGCGCCCGCGGCGGCGAAGTCTGCGAAGGTGTCGCGGAAGCCCTGGGCCTCCACGGTGCAGCCGGCCGTGTCGTCCTTCGGGTAGAAGTAGAGGACCACCGGGCGTCCACGGAGCGAGGCCAGCGATACGGTGCTCCCGTCGTGGGCGGTGGCCTCGAAGGCGGGGGCCACCGTGCCGGGGCGGAGCGGGTCGTCGGGAGCCTCCTGGGTGGGTGCGCTGACCCGGACCGTCGTCGGCTCCTTGGAGCAGGCCGCGAGGGTCAGGGCGATGGCGATGGCGATCCGCATGGGTCCTCCTCTCTCACGTGGGACGCCGGGGCAACAGCCGAGCGCCTCTGCGAAGTTCCGGCGCCCGCAGCCGACGACGGGGTCACACGGCCCCGTAGCACGATGCCCCCTGGCCAACCGCGCCCAAGTATGCGACAAATCGGCCCGGGTGGAGAGAGGAGGTGCTGCGATGCGCTCGCGTTGGATGTCCCTGGCGTTGCTGGTTGCGGTCGGTGCGTGCACGCAGGACAAGGCGGACCCGCCCGCGCCCGCGAAGGCCGAGGTGCCCTCCGTCCCGGCGGATCTGCCCCCGGAGCCGTCTCCCGAGCCCGAGGCGGCCACCCCGCCCGAGGCCTCTCCCGATGCGCCGGCCGGCCCCTCCCTCGCCGAGCGCCTGGCGCCCCCGCCTGATGTAGCCGGGCCGCCCGACGACGCCGAGAAGACCAGGTCCGGCATCGCCTCCAAGGTGCTCGTGCAAGGCTCGGGCGACTCCAAGCCCGGCGAGCGGGACACGGCCATCGTCCACTACACCGCGTGGACCAATGACGGGGCCGTCAAGGACAGCACCTGGAAGCGTGGTGAGCCCCGGACCATGAGGCTCCACAAGACCATGGCGAGCTGGGCGGAGGCCATCCGGCTCATGACCGTGGGAGAGAAGCGCCGCGTGTGGATTCCGGCGGCCATGGCCCTCAAGGGGGAGGACGACAAGGGCACCCTGGTCATCGATCTGGAGCTGATCGGGCTACACAAGGCGCCGCCCGCGCCTGCGGACGTGGCCCGACCGCCGAAGGACGCCAAGCGCCGGCCGTCGGGCCTCGTGTGGAAGACCCTGAAGCCGGGCACTGGCACCGACCGCCCGACTCCCACGGCCACCGTGAGCGTGCGGTATACCGGGTGGACCACGGACGGCAAGTGCTTCGACCAGACCCTGGGGGACGAGACGTCCACCTTCGACCTGGCCAGCGTCATCGCCGGGTGGACTGAGGGAATCCCACTGATGGTCGTCGGTGAGCAGGCGCGCTTCTGGATCCCCGAGAAGCTGGCCTATGCCGGCAAGGCGGGCAAGCCGAAGGGCATGCTCGTGTTCGACGTCGAGCTCGTCTCCATGGAGAGGTAGACCATGCGCAAAGCGGTGATGGTGGGGGTGTTGGCCCTGGTTGGCTGTGAAAAGAGCGGAGGCACCGTGATCCCGTGCTCCACGGCCGCCGAGTGTCCCACGGGGCAGGTGTGCCAGATCCAGGCCCCCGGTGGGGGGAACCCTGGCGGTGCGGGACTTGGTGGCGGCGGTGGTGGGGGTGGCGCCGGCGGGTCGGACGCGGACGTGATCACCGTCCCAACCCCCGCCCCCGGTGGCTCGGACGCCTCCGAAGGTGAAGCGGCCTCTCGCGGCTGGGACCCGGGCAAGGCGGACGGGGCCGTCAAGCCTGGGTACTGCACCCTCCCACCCGGTGCGGCAGGCACGGGCGGCACGGGCGGCACGGGCGGCACGGGCGGCACGGGCGGCACGGGCGGCTGCATGGACCTCTCCGGGGTCTGGGCGGTGACCAACAACGGGTGCTTTCCCGCGGGAGAGTTCGGCAGCGTCTCCCAGAGTGGCTGCTCCCTGACCATCACGCCGAGCAACGCCACTGTCTCCAACGCCACGCTGACGGCGAGCACCCTCGGCTTCACGGTCACGGTCACAGGCAGCCAGGGGACGGCCAACTATGCCTGCGCCACGACCCTGACCAGCGCGTCCGCGGCGTCGGGCCAGTGCACCGTCGACGTCGACGGCTCCTCCTGCGCGCTGACCCTGGCGAAGCAGTGAAGCCCGAGGAGATCGTCGCCCGGGTCGCCGCCGCCACGGCCCTTCCCTCCGCTGGCGTCGCGGGCGTCCTGGCCCTGGTGGGGGAGGGCGCCACGGTCCCCTTCATCGCCCGCTACCGCAAAGAGCGCACCGGTGGCCTCGACGAGGCGCAGATCCGCGCCGCCATAGCCACCCGGGACGCCATCGTCGCGCTGGAGGAGCGCCGCGACACGGTCCTTGCAAGCCTCGACGAGCAGGGCGTCCTGACCAATGACCTGCGCGCGGCCGTGCTCGCGGCCGACAGCCGCCAGGCCCTGGAAGACCTCTACCTCCCGTTTCGCCCCAAGCGGCGCACCCGCGCCACCAAGGCCCGTGAGCGGGGACTCGGTCCCCTCGGGGAGCTGATCCTCCAGCAGCCGCTTCGTGTCGATCCCCGAACCGTCGTCCGCCCCTTCGTGGGCGCGCACCCTGAGGTCCCCGATGACGAGGCAGCCTGGGCCGGCGCCCGGGACGTCGCGGCCGAGGCGGTGTGCGAGCGCGCGGACGTGCGCGAGATGGCGCGCGACGAGCTGCGGCGGCGCGGGGAGCTGCGGACGACCGTCATCAAGGGGAAGGAGACCGAGGGGGCCCGCTTCGAGACGTACTTCGATCACAGGGAGCCCATCCGCTCCATCCCCTCTCACCGGGTGCTGGCTGCCCTGCGCGGCGAGGCCGAGGGAGTCCTGCGCCTCAGCCTGGAGGCGCCCGAGGACGCCATCCGCGCCCGCGCCGAGTGGCTCGCGGGGGTGGACGCCCGCTCCCCGCTCGCCGGGCAGCTCCGCGAGGCGGTCGCCGATGGCTGCAAGCGCCTGCTCCTGCCCGCCGCGGACACGGCCATCCGTGCGGCGCTGCGCGAGCGGGCGGACCTGGAGGCCGTCGAGGTCTTCGGGCGCAACCTGCATGGCCTGCTGATGGCTCCACCTTTTGGGGGGCGTCCCACCGTCGCCGTCGACCCGGGCCTGCGCACGGGCGCCAAGGTGGCGGCCCTCGATGCCACCGGCGCCGTGCGCCTGACCGCCACGGTGACCACCATCGGCCCCCGGGCCTCCGAGTCCAAGGTGGTGCTCGCGCGGCTGATCAAGGCCGTGCGCGCCGAGGCCATCGCGCTGGGCAACGGCACGGGCTCCCGGGAGGCCGAGGCCGTGGTCCGGGACGCCCTCGCCGAGGCGGGCGTCGACATCCCCGTAGCGACCGTGGACGAGTCGGGCGCGAGCGTCTACTCGGCCAGCGAGCTGGCGCGCCAGGAGATGCCCGACCTGGACGTCACCCTGCGCGGCGCGGTCAGCATCGGCCGCCGCCTCCAGGACCCGCTGGCGGAGCTGGTGAAGATCGACCCCAAGTCGCTCGGGGTCGGCCAGTACCAGCACGACGTGGACCAGACCCTCCTCGCGCGGCGCCTCCACGACGTGGTGGAGGACTGCGTCAATCGCGTCGGCGTGGAGCTGAACACCGCGAGCCCGGCGCTGCTCTCCTACGTGGCAGGCATCGGGCCGGCGCTGGCCAACGCCATCGTCGAGCACCGCAACCACGGGGGGCCCTTCAAGGACCGCAAGGCCCTGCTCGCCGTGAAGAAGCTGGGGCCTCGCACCTTCGAGCAGTGCGCCGGCTTCCTCCGCATCCGCGAGGCGACGAACCCGCTGGACCGCACGGCCGTCCACCCGGAGCGCTACGCCCTGGTCGAGCGCATGGCCCGCGACGCGGGTGTAGCCGTCGCGGCGCTCGTCGGCCACCCGGAGCACGTGGAGCGCCTCGACCGCCGCCGCTACGCCGAGGCCGGCGAGCTGACCGTCGCGGACATCCTCGACGAGCTGCGCCGCCCGGGCCGCGACCCCCGCCCCCGCCTGGAGGAGTCCGCCCTGCGCAAGGACCTCCGCGACCTGGCGGACCTCAAGCCCGACATGGTGCTCCCCGGCCGCGTGACCAACGTCACCCACTTCGGGGCCTTCGTGGACGTGGGGGTCCACCAGGACGGTCTGGTCCACATCAGCCAGCTCGCGGACCGCTTCGTGCGAGATCCCCATGAGGTCGTCTCGGTTGGCGCCCTCGTCCGCGTCCGCGTCGTCGAGGTGGATCTCCGGCGCCGCCGCATCGCCCTGTCCATGAAGGGCCTCCCCGCCTCCTGATTCCCAGTGGCATCCGGCGCCTGGGCGCGGTAGCATGTCGCGGTTCGCGCCCCGGAACCTCTCGCCAGGAGCTTATCGCCATGCGCAGGCTGTCACTTGCTTGGGTCGCCCTGGCCCTCATCGCTTGCTCCGAAGATGACCTCACCAGCGCCGGCGGCAGCGACGTGGTCGACACCGGGCCCGGCGCCGAGGACACGGCGACCGCCGACTCTGGCCCTGGGGCGCCCGACACCGTCGCCCCCAAGGACACGAGCGGTCCTGCTCCGGTGGCCTGCGTCAAGGACCAGCCCTGCGACGACGGCGACCCCTGCACCCGCTGGGATGCCTGCGTGGACGGGTTCTGCAAGGGGACCGCGTACTCCTGCTCCGACGGGATCTCTTGCACGCACGACCTCTGCGATGGCCTCGGCGGCTGCGAGAACCCCATCCGGGGCGACTCCTGCCTGATCGACGGCGAGTGCTACGATGATGGGGATCCGGCCCCCGATGTCATCTGCCTCGCGTGCGTGGCGCCAGTATCCCTCGACTCCTGGACCGCCGACGACACGCTGGCCTGCGACGATGGCGACCCCTGTACGTCGGGTGATCGTTGCTCCTCCGGCGCCTGCGTGAGCCTCGGCAGCCTCTGCGACGACGGCAACCCCTGCACGTCGGACTCCTGCGACCCGGGCAAGGGCTGCACCCACGCGCCCCTCTCCGGGCCATGCAGCGACGGCGACCCCTGCACGACGGGCGACGCCTGCGCCGCGGGCGAGTGCAAGGCGGGCACCGGCACGCTGGAGTGCGGCGACGGCAACCCGTGCACGGACGACGCGTGCGGGGCAGGGGGCTGCGTGAACACCCCCAACACCGTCCCCTGCGACGACGGCAGCGTCTGCACCCAGGGTGACACCTGCGCGGGCGGCGCGTGCTCGGCGGGCACGGCAGCCGGCTGCGACGACGGCAACCCCTGCACGGACGAGGGCTGTGACCCGCTGCTGGGCTGCCAGACCGCGGTGAACTCGGCCCCCTGCGACGACGGCAACGCCTGCACGGTGGGCGACCAGTGCGCCGGCGGCAAGTGCTGGGCCGGCCCCGACCCGCTGCCCTGCGACGACGGCAACGTGTGCACCGACGACGACTGCGACGGCACCTTCGGCTGCTTCGCGACGCCCAACCCGGACCCGTGCGACGATGGCAACGCCTGCACCGTGGGTGACTTCTGCGAGGGCGGGTCGTGCCAGGCTGGGCTCGACCCCCTGGTGTGCGACGACGGCAACCTGTGCACGGACGACACCTGCGTCCCCGAGGCCGGGTGCATGGCCACGCCCAACACGGAGCCCTGCGACGACGCCAGCGTCTGTACGGTGAACGACGTCTGCGGCAACGGCGGGTGCAAGGGCACGTCCATCTCGTGTGACGACGGCAACGAGTGCACGGCGGACTCCTGCGACCCGGTCACCGGCTGCGCCCACAAGCCCATCGCGTCCTACGAGTGCGCGCCGAACATCGTGATCACGTCCCCCAAGCGCGCCGTGACGCTGGATGGGCTCCCCTCCGTGGCCGTCACCGGCAAGGTGACCAGCAAGGGCGCCCCCATCGCCACGTTCACCATCAACGACAAGGCGGTGACCCTCGCCGCCGACGGGACCTTCTCGACGACGCTGTCCCCCGCCCACGGCATGAACATCATCAAGGCCGTGGCCATCGACGGCATCGGCGGCACGGGCACGGCGGTCCAGTCCTTCTACTTCTCCTTCGAGTGGTTCCCCATCGATGCGGCGGACCCGGTGGGCTCCTATGTAGAGGATGGCCTGGAGATCTGGCTCGGCCAGAAGGTCATCGACGACGGCGACCACGACCCGAACAACGTCAACGACCTGGCGACGGTCTTCGAGATGCTGGCCGGCGGGTTCAACATTGGAGCGATGATCCAGAACCCGGTGACCGAGCAGGGCGGCTACAAGATCTACGTCAACGACATCAAATACGGGAAGGCCAAGGTGGCGCTCAAGTCCATCGCGGGCGGCCTGCACATGACCATGACCATCCCGAACCTGACCGCCAAGATCTTCGCCGACTGCAGTGCCTGGTACTGCTTCGGCATCGACGCGACGGGCACGGTGACGACCACGAGCATCGTCATCGACATGGACCTGATGCTGTCGCTCCAGGCGGCTACGGGCAAGGTCAACGCCACGGCGCAGAACACCGTGGTCAAAATCAATGGGCTCGACATCAAGCTGGACGGCGTCCTCGGCTTCCTCACGAACTGGCTGATCAACTTTTTCGAGGGCACCTTCGCGACTCAGCTCCAGAACGCCTTCAAGGACCAGATCGCCAACGCCCTGCCGCCCATCGTGGCCAGCGCCCTGGAGTCGCTGGCCTTCAACAGCGACTTCACCATCCCGCCGCTGCTCGGCTCGGGAGACCCGGTGGTCATCCAGCTCCGGACGGCCCTGTCCACGCTCAACTTCCAGCCGCCGGGCGGGGAGCTCGGCATGTACGCGACGGCCGTCACGCCGAAGAAGGTACCCCACACGGTGCTCGGCTCCATCGGCCGCGCCGCCTGCCTGAGCGGCCAGACCGAGCCGTTCGCGTTCCCGTTGGACTGGCCGCTGCAGATCGGGCTCCACGACGACTTCTTCAACCAGATTCTCTTCGGCATCTACTGGGGGGGCGCCTTGTCCTTCCCGGTGGGGCCGGAGCTGCTGGCCGGTGTGGACCTGGCCAAGTACGGCGTCAGCGACGTGTCTTTGAACATCGACTTCCTGCTGGCGCCCATCGTGACGGCCTGCAATCCGGCCGAGCAGATCGAGATCCAGATCGGTGACATGCACATCCATGCCGTCCTGACCCTCGGTGGCGTGCTGCTGGACATGGACATCTACGTGAGCTTCGCGGCCAACGCCGAGTTCCAGCTCAAAGACGGGGACAACGGCAAGGAGCTGGGCATCGCCATCCAGGACATCACGAAGATCGAGGCGGACGTGATCTTCACGGATCCGGCGGTGTTCGGGTTCAAGGGCGTCGTCCTCGGGCTCATCCAGGAGCAGCTCGTGCCGGCCTTCCTCGACAGCCTCGCGGGCAACGCGCTGGGCGGCTTCCCGCTGCCCGCCATCGACCTGTCCGGGGCGTCGGATCAGGTCCCGCCGGGGACCACCCTGGAGCTGGATCTGAAGCAGGTCACGCGGGACAAGGGCTACACCCTGCTGCAAGGAGACGTGAAGTGAGAAGGTGGATGGTCTGTGCCCTGCTGCTCGGCGCGTGCGGGAGCGACGCGGGGAGCGCGACGGGCGACGCCGGCAGCGTTGACATCGGCGAGCCGGGAGGCATCGACCCGGCGGACAGCGTCTCGGGAGACGGGGTCGTGGGGAGCGACGGGGGCGGCTCCGATACGTCGGCCCCCATCGCGGACGCGGGCCCCTGCCCGCAAGGCGCTGTCTGTGACGACGGCGATCCCTGCACCAAGGACGACCGCTGCGCCAACGGGGCCTGCGTCGGTCTCCCCTACACCTGCGACGACGGGCGCGCCTGTACGGTCGATGCGTGCGACGGCCTCGGCGGCTGCGGCGCGACCGTCGCCGAGGGGGCCTGCCTCATCGGCAACCAGTGCTACGCGGACGGCGACCAGCAGGGCTGCGGCGAGTGCCGCCCCGGCGAGAGCCAGACCGTGTGGTCGCCGATTGGAGAGGACGAGCCCTGCGACGACGGCGACGCCTGCACCCAGGGGGACCACTGCGAGGGCGCGGTGTGTACCGGTGGCGCGCTCGTCTGCGACGACGGGAGCCTCTGCACAAGTGACGCCTGCGACCCGGCGACGGGGTGCGTCCATGCCGCTGTGGCCGCCTCCTGCGACGACGGCGACGCCTGCACGACGGGCGACCTGTGCCTCGATGGGGCGTGCGTGGGCGGCTCGCCGGTCAACTGCAACGACGACAACCCCTGCACAGACGACACTTGCGCGGCTGCGAGCGGCTGCTCCAACGCGCCCCATATCGGCGACTGCACGGACGGCGACGCCTGCACCCTCGGCGACACCTGTGAGGCGGGCGCGTGCATCGGAGGCCCACAGAACCCGTGCGACGACGACAACCCGTGCACCGTGGACTCCTGCGATGCGGGGGGCGGCTGCGTCCATGTTCCCGCGGAGGACCCGTGCTGCCAGGGTGGCAAGGGCATCTGCGACGACGACGACCCCTGCACGGTCGACCTGTGCGACCCCGAGTCCGGCGCCTGCGCCTACGAGCCCAACTTGGGCTTCTGCAACGACGGGGACCCGTGCACGAGCGGCGACACCTGCACGGACGGGGTCTGCAAGGGCTCCCCGAAGAGCTGCGACGACGGCAACCCGTGCACCGAGGACGCCTGCGTCGGCTTCGGCAAGTGCGTAGCCACGCCCACGTCCGGGGCGCCCTGCGACGACGGCAAGGAGTGCTCCACCGGCGACGTCTGCGTGGCCGGGCAGTGCAAGGGCGACACGACGGCGTGCGTCTGTCAGCCCGAGTTCTCCGACACGGTGAGCAAGATCAGCGCGCTGGCCATCGGCAAGGACGGCAAGCCCGGACAGGGGCTCGACGTGGATGCCAACGCGGCGACCTGTGCGCCGTCGGGGCAGTGCGCGGACGGCATCGACAACTCCCTGAGCGTGGTCGCCAGCTTCGCCAACAACGCTCTCGGCGACGCGGTCACGAAGGGCAGCATCCTGCTGTTGTTGGAGCACGCGGACGTCAAGACCGACGGCACCCCCTACGACATCCACTTCTTCACGGCCAAGACCGCTACGGAGGGGTGCGACTTCCAGACCCAGAGCTGCCCGTACACGGTGTCGGCGTCGGCCTTCGACGACGACTGCAACGCGCTGATCTCCTTCCCCGGGGCGACCATCAAGGGCGGCGTCCTGACGGCAGGCGGCCCAGGCACGTCCTTCCCCTTCGAGATCCCCATCAGCGGGCTCCCGCTCCAGATCACCATCTACAGCGCGCGCATCCAGGCGGAGGTCACACTGACGGACGGCACGATCACGGGGCTCCAGGGCATCATCGGCGGCGCGGTCCCGAAGGAGGACATCAAGGCCGCCGTCAGCGCCCTGCCCGCGGAGCAGTTCCCCGCCGGCTTCAGCAAGGAGACCATCCTCAACCTCCTCGACGTGCTCGTCGTGAACGACATCGACTCGGACGGCAACGGCACCAAGGACGCGGCCTCCATCGGCATCCCCTTCCAGGCCATCTCCGGGACCATCGTCGGGGTGCAGTAGCGAGCGGCGGCGGAGGGCCTCCGCTGGCGACGCGTACCGGACGCAAACACCACGGTCACCCCGTGCGCCGTGGCTCCGCGACCCTCCGGCCCACGGTGCCACCCCGTGGGTTGGCACCCCAGGGGCGCCCGGCCCAAGGTGGCCCCATGTGAGGTGCCATCCCCGGAGCGCCCGGCCCAAGGTGGCCCCACGTGAGTTGCCATCCCCGGAGCGCCGGGCCCAAGGTGGCCCCACATGAGTTGCCATCCCCGGAGCGCCGGGCCCAAGGTGGCCCCACGTGGGTTGGTACC
>BTVJ01000139.1:0-12412 GCA_045863395.1 Myxococcales bacterium | reverse complement strand
GGAGACTCAGGCGGAGGCGCCGGAGACTCAGGCGGAGGAACAGGAGACTCAGGCGGAGGAACAGGAGACTCCGGCGGGGGCGTGGAAGACTCCGGCGGGGGCATCTTGGACTCGGGAGCTGGCGCGGACGACTCGGGCGTGGGCGCCCAGGACTCAGGCGCGACCGACGCGGGCGGCGCTGGCGGTGGGGACACGGGCGGCGACAAGCCCCTCCCCCCCGAGGCGGGCCAGTCCTGCAACCCTGCGAGCCCCCTGTGCGGTAGCCTCCAGACCTGCGAGGAGTGGAACGGCAAGCACTACTGCTTCTGCCCGGAGGGGATGCCGTACAAGGGCGGCCTCTGCGAGGGCGACACGAGCAACGTCCAGTCCATGTGCGCCTACCTCAAGAAGGACTGCACGGGCGAGGGCTTCTGCTACGACGTCACGTCGAGCACCTGCGACTACCTGGCCGACCACAACCTCTGGCACGAGGCGTGTGACCTGCTGGGCAACAACAAGTCCTACGCGCTGTGCGTGAGCCACACGACCGACACGGACAGCCCCTGGTACGACCTGGCGGAGTGCCCGCTCGTGCAGTACTGGTCCAACCCCACGGACTTCCCCATCGACTGCCGGTGCGCGGGCAAGCTCAAGGACCCCTGCAAGCGCCCGTACACGCTGCCCATCCAGGTCAGCTTCGGCGAGGGGCCGCGCATGAGGGAGCTGGCCAGCACCGTCAAGATGGGGAACGGTCCCGTGATCGGCAGGGAGTGGTTCGTGCCGGTGGGGTGGTCCGCCTTCAACAAGAAGGACCAGACCATGATCTTCGCCATCCACCTGGACACGGCGGCCCGGCGGTACGTGTCGGGGGCCGCGGTGGACCCGGTGCAGGGCACCATCGAGGTGGGGACGGGGCCCGCGTTCGTCAACATCATGGACATGGAGGTCGGCGCCGACGGCATGCTCTACGCCATGGGCGCCACGTCGGAGATCGCGCCTCCGAAGCTCTGGCGCGTCGACCCGGTCAGCGGCGACCGGACCCTGCTCTTCGACGAGGCGACCGCCGCTGCGGAGACCCTGTGCCCCAACGGGTCCACCATCGCCGGCAAGAAGGTGGTCCAGATGATCGGCGAGGGCTGGGCCATGGACCCGGCCGGGAACCACTACTTCGCGATCATCGGCATGCCCGGGCCTTCGATTGTCAAGCTGTCCCCCGACTTCTCGTCGTGCGAGTATCTGACCCGCATCTCCAGCGAGGCGCAGTCCAGCACGCTGAAAGAGAATGTCGGCGGAGGTTACGACATCATCCAGTTCGACTTCCGCGCCTTCGAGATCCTGGGCGACAAGCTGTACGCGGTCAGCGACAAGCTCTTCATCGAGGTGGACCTCGCGACGGGCAATCGGAAGCTCATCTCCAAGGCGGACAGCGTGGGCGGGCTGGGCTCCGGGCCGATCAACGCCGAGGGGCTCGGTGATCGCTGGACCCGGTGGGACCCCTGGGCCGAGGTGTTCTGGACGGTGGGTGTCTCCGGGGCGAGCGCTGCGGTCTCCGTTGACCCGAAGACCGGCAACCGCACCACGTGGCCCTGCTGGCACCCGGGGCTGGGCATCCTTGGGGGGTGCGGCGGCACCGGCATCGCGCTGGTCCCCGGCTACCTGAGCTACGGTGGCTTCGTCATCGACCCCCTGGAGCCCCACCACATGTACTTCGCCCACGACCTGTTCTCGGTCGTGAAGTACGAGACGCGAACAGGGAACGCCTACATCTTCTCCCTCTAGAAGCTCGCGGCGCCCGGGCACCCTCGCACGGCGCCCGAGCACCTCCGCACCGCGCCCGAGCACCTCCGCAGGGCGCCCGAACACCTCCGACGAGCCGATGGGGTGCCCCCGCTGTGCCCCGCGGGGAAGGCATCACCTCGAAAACCGATTGACGGTCGGTGTTGGTGCGGCTATGTCTGTGCGCTCACCGACGGAGCCGCGCCAATGACGATCCCCGACCTGCCCCCGACCCTCGGCGAGCTGGAGCTCGCTGTGCTCGACGTGCTCTGGCAGCGGGGGGAGTCCGACGTCAAGGACGTCCACGACCTGCTCGGCAGGCCCCGCGGGATCACCCTCAACACGGTCCAGTCCACGCTGAAGCGCCTGCACGAGAAGGGGATGCTCCGGCGGCAGAAGGTGAGCCACGCCTACCTGTACGCTCCGGCCATGACGCGCGAGGACCTGCACCGTCTGGCGCTGCGGCAGGTCGTGGAGCGGTTGATGGACGGGGAGCCGGGGGCGATGGTCAGCGCCTTCGTCGACCTGACGGAGCGAGCCGGAGCAGAGCACCTGGAGCGCCTGGAGGAGCTGGTCGAGGCGCGGCTCCGGGCCCGGGCGGAGCACGAGGGGTGAGCGCGCTGGGCCTGCTCCTGCTCTCGCTGTGCGCCACTGCGGGCGTATCGCTGGGCGTCGCGCTGCTCATGGCCGCCACGACCCGGCTTTGGCTCCCGCGCGTCGAGGCGCTGCCGGCAGAGCGGCGCGCCTGGGGGCTCCTCGTGGCGTCCGGTGCGCCCCTGCTCGCCGGGCTCGGGTTCACGGCGCTGTGCTTTGCGCCCAAGGCGCTCTCCCTCGCCGGTGACCACTGCACCACCCACGGCGGAGACCACGCCCACTTCTGCTTCTCGCACCTCCCCGACAGCGCGGGCAGCCCCCTCGCGTGGCTCGTCGTGCTCACGCTGGTCGCGGTGGTGGGCGCGCGGGCCGCGTCGTCGCTGCTCGGGGCCCTCCGGGCGAGACGCTCCGTCGCGCTGCTGCTCTCGGGGGCGCGCGAGGACGCGGACGTGCACGTGGTCCCCACCACCACGCCCATCGCCCTGAGCACGGGGCTCCTCCGGCGCCGCGTCGTGATCAGCTCCGCGCTGGTCGCCGACCTGCCCGCGCCGCTGCTGGCGGCGGTCATCGCCCACGAGCGCGCTCACAACCGGCGCCGCGACGTGCTCCGCGCCTTCGTCGCGTCCTTGCTGGCGACGGCGCACCTCCCCGCCCTGCGCCGGCGGCTGCTCTCTTCACTGGACCTGGCCGCCGAGCTGGCGAGCGACGCGGAGGCCGCGGCCGCCGTCGGAGACCGCCTCATCGTCGCGCGGGCGCTGCTGGCCGTCGAGCGGCTGGCCCTCGCGACCCCGGCGCACGCGGCCCTCGGCGCGCCCCTGGGAGGCTCCGCGGTGCCCCGGCGCGTCGAGGCGCTGCTGTCCCCCGAGCCGGCCGCGAGGCGCACCCCCTCCTGGCTCCTCGCCCCGCTGCTGCTCGCCGCGGCCCTGCTCGCCGACCCCCTCCACCACGCGGCCGAGACCCTGTTCGGGTTCATCGCAGGGATGTGACACATGGAGACGCTCCGCCTCTTGGGACGCGCTCGGGCTAAAACACCGACCCATCATCGGACTTTCGCGACCGCGGGGAGTGGCGCGATGCTGCTGCTCGTCGCGCTGGCCCTGGCGGCGTGTCACGGGCACGACCACCCCCTCGAGCCCGAGGAGGCGGCCGAGGAGCTCCCCTCCTCGGCGGTCACGCTCTTCGCCGCACACACGGAGCTCTTCGTGGAGTTCCCCGCCCTGGTCGTCGGCGAGGACGCGCCCTTCGCGGCCCACCTGACGCGCCTCGCAGACTTCAAACCCGTCGAGGCCGGCCGCGTCGTCGCGGAGCTCAGCGGCGGCGCGCCGGACGAGCGCTTCGAGGTGGACGGTCCCTCGGTGCCCGGCATCTTCCGGCCGGTGGTCCGGCCCATCCACGCGGGTCCCCGGCGCCTCCGGGTGCGCCTCATCGCGGGGGACCTGAGCGACGAGCACGACCTGGGCGAGATGACGGTCCATGCGGACCGGGCCGCCATCGCCGACGCACCCGCAGACGAGGAGCCCGGACTGATCACGTTCCTCAAGGAGCAGTCGTGGCGCCTGGACTTCGCCACCGCCCCCGTCGCTGCCCACACGCTCCGTCCATCCCTGGCGGTCTGGTCCAGCGTCCGGGTGCGGGCCGGGGGGAACGTGCGGGTCGGTGCGCCCGTGGCGGGGCGCGTGGAGGTCGCCGAGGACGTGGCGGTGGGCCGTGCGGTGGCGGCCGGCGCGGTCCTCGCCCGCATCGCCCCTCGGCTCCCGGACGGCGGCGACGCGGCGTCCCTCGATCTCGGGGTCGAGACCGCGCGGATCCAGCTCGCGCAAGCGCGGCGGGAGCGGGAGCGCCTCGACGGGCTCCTCACGCTCGGGATCGTCGCCGCGCGCAGCGTGGATGAGGCGAGGTCCGCCGAGAAGCAGGCCGCCGCCCACCTGCGCGCCGCCACCCGGCGCCGGGCCCAGGGGGCGGCGATCCAGGGCGCCCATGCAGAGGCGACCATCGAGGTGCGCGCCCCCTTCGATGGGCTGGTGACGTCCGTCGAGGTGGCGCCCGGCGCCTGGGCCGCCGAGGGCGACGCCCTGTTTCAGCTCCTCGACGTCACCAACCTGTGGCTGGAGGCGCGGGTGCCCGAGGCGGACCTCGCCCGCGTCCTCAACGCCCCCGGGGACGTCTGGTTCGAGGTGGAGGGGCGCCCGACCCCGCTGGAGCTCCCCGCGGAGGCGCTGGTCAGCCGCGGCGTCCAGGTGGACCCCGTGTCACGCACGGCGGGCCTCGTCTGGGCGCTGCCCGGAGCGCCGGCGCTCCCGGGCACGAGCGCCCGCGCCCACGTCGTCACCGGCCCCGCGGTCACGGCCCTCGCCGTCCCGCGGGAGGCGCTCGTCCACGAGGGGGGGCAGCCCGTGGTGTACGTGCAGGTGGGGGGCGAGTCCTTCGCGCGACGCCCCGTGGAGCCCGGCATCCGCGACCGCGGGCTCGTGGAGATCCGCTCCGGCCTCACCGCCGGCGAGCGCGTGGTGACCCGCGGGGCCTACGCGGTGCGGCTGGCGGCGTCCGCCGGATCCGTCCCAGCACACGGCCACGCGCACTGAGGGGACGGCGATGCTGGACGGGGTCATCCGGTGGGCGCTCGGCAACCGCGCCGTCGTCCTCGCCTGCGCGCTCGGGGTCCTCGGCTGGGGCGCCTGGGAGGCGTCGCGCATGCCTGTCGACGTCTTCCCCGACCTGACGGCCCCGACCGTCACGGTGCTCGCCGAGGCGCACGGCATGGCGCCCCGCGAGGTGGAGTCGCAGGTGACGTTCCCCATCGAGGCGGCGCTCAACGGCGCGTCCGGGGTGCGCCGCGTCCGGTCCTCCACCAGCGTCGGCATCGCGGTGGTGTGGGTGGAGTTCGAGTGGGGGGTGGACATCTTCCGCGCCCGCCAGGTGGTCAGCGAGAAGCTCCAGCTCGTGCGCGACGCGCTGCCTCCCGAGCTGCCGCCCCCGGTCCTCGCCCCGGTGTCCTCCATCATGGGCGAGATCCTGTTCATCGCGCTGACGTCGGACACCCACACCCCCATGGAGCTGCGCACCGCCGCAGACTGGACCCTGCGGCGGCGGCTGCTCGCGGTGCCCGGCGTGTCGCAGGTGGTGCCCATCGGCGGGGAGCAGCGCCAGCTCCAGGTGGTGCTGCGCCCCGACCGCCTCGCCGCCCATGGGCTGACCGGCGAGGACGTGGTCACGTCGCTGCGCGCCACCAACGAGAACACGTCGGCGGGCTTCGTCACCGACGGCGGCCAGGAGCACCTCGTCGAGGCCGTGGGCCGCGTCCACCGCGCCGAGGACCTGGAGGAGACCCTCGTCGCCATGCGAGGCGAGCCGGTGCTGGTCCGGGACGTGGCCCACGTGGGCGAGGGCGCCGCGCCGCGCCGCGGGACGGGCGCGTTCAACGGTCGCCCGGCGGTGATCGTCGGCATCCAGAAGCAGCCCGACGCCAACACCCTGCTCCTGACTGCCCGCATCGACCAGGCCCTGGACGACGTGGCCCGGACGCTCCCACCAGGCATGAAGATCGAGCGCCACATCTTCCGCCAGGCGGAGTTCATCGAGGTGGCCGTGGACAACGTGGCGACCGCGCTGCGGGACGGGGCGATCCTGGTGGTGGTCATCGTGCTCGCCTTCCTGGCGAGCGGCCGCGCGACGGCGATCACGGCGCTCGCCATCCCCCTGTCGCTGGTGGTCGCGGTGCTCGTGATGCGGGCGCTCGGGGAGTCCATCAACACGATGACCCTCGGCGGCATGGCCATCGCGGTCGGGGCGCTGGTCGACGACGCGATCATCGACGTGGAGAACGTCGTCCGCCGGCTGCACGAGAACCTGGCGCTCCCGCCCCCGGAGCGCCGCAGCTCCCTCTCGGTGGTGCTCCACGCTTCGCGGGAGATCCGGTCCTCCATCGCGTTCGCGACCCTGATCATCGTGCTCGTGTTCCTCCCCCTCTTCTTCCTGAGCGGCGTGGAGGGGCGCCTGCTCCGCCCCCTCGGCCTCGCCTACGTCATCTCCCTGGGGGCGTCCCTCGTCATCGCGCTGACCGTCACGCCGGCGCTGGCCTCCCTGTGGTTGCCCCGCTCCCACGCGGTCTCACGCGCCCGCGAGCCGTGGCTGATCCGCGCGCTGAAGCGGGCCTATGCGCCCTCGCTCCGCTTGGCGCTGCGGTGGTGGAGGACCCTCGCCCTGGTCTCTGCGGCGCTGCTGGCGGGGTCGGTCTGGGCGCTCGGGCACGCGGGGCGGTCGTTCCTGCCCGACTTCGACGAGGGGACCCTGACCATCAGCGTCGTCACGCTGCCCGGGACCTCCCTCGACGAGTCGGACGCGCTCGGGCGCATGGTGGACGAGCTCCTCCTCGAGCAGCCCGAGGTCGTCGCCGTGGCCCGGCGCACGGGCCGCGCGGAGCTGGACGAGCACGCCCAGGGCGTCAACGCCGCCGAGATCGACGTCCGCCTGCGGCTGCTGGACCGCCCCAAGGAGGCGCTGCTCCAGGAGCTGCGCGAGCGCCTCACCCTGGTCCCCGGCGCGAGCGTCGTCATCGGGCAGCCCATCTCGCACCGCATCGACCACATGCTGTCCGGCACCCGGGCCGCGGTGGCCGTGAAGATCTTCGGGCCCGACCTGTACGAGCTGCGGAGGCTCGCGGCCGAGATGCGCGCCGTCATGGCTGACGTGCGCGGCGTCGTGGATCTGGCGGTCGAGGAGCAGTCGGACATCCCCCTCGTCACGGCGCGGCTGCGGCGCCCCGAGATCGCCCGCCACGGCCTCCGCGTGCAGGACGTGGCCCACGCGCTGGAGACGGCCTTCGGCGGCCGCGTCGTGGGCAAGGTGCTGGAGGACCAGGCCGCCTTCGATCTCGTCGTCCGCGCGGGAGGCTCCCCCTCCGAGGTCGACACGGTTGGAGACACCCTGATCCCCACCCCCGCGGGGGCCCAGGTCCCCCTCCGGGCCCTGGCGAACGTGGACCGCGACCTGGGCCCGAGCGCCATCAGCCGGGAGGGTGGGCAGCGCAAGATCGTGGTGATGTGCAACGTGGCGGGTCGCGACCTGCGCGGCGTGGTCGACGACATTCGGGCGCGCGTCACGGACCGGGTCGCCCTGGACTCGGGCTACCACGTGGAGTACGGCGGCCAGTTCGAGAGCGCGGCGGAGGCGTCAAGGACCCTGCTCGTGGTCGGTGCCGGCGTCGTCGCCGGCGTCTTCCTGCTCCTCTTCGCGGCGCTGGGCAGCGGCCGGGACGCGGCGCTCGTGATGGTCAATCTGCCCCTCGCCCTCATCGGAGGGGTCGCGGGCGTGTTCGTCTCCGGGGGCGTGCTCTCGGTGGCGTCGATCATCGGCTTCATCACGCTCTTCGGCATCGCGACCCGAAACGGCATCATGATGCTGGCCCACATCCGGCACCTGGTGCAGGAGGAGCAGGTCACGGACCCCTTCGAGGCCGTCCGCCGCGGCGCCATGGAGCGGCTCGCCCCCATCCTGATGACCGCCCTGGCGTCGGGCCTGGGGCTCCTCCCGCTGGCGCTGGCCGGCGGGGAGCCGGGCAGCGAGATCCAGACCCCCATGGCGCTGGTCATCCTCTGCGGCCTCGTCTCGTCCACCTTCCTGAACATGGTGGTGGTGCCGGCGCTGGCGCTGCGCTTCGGGTCGGTGCGTCTGGAGACCTCCGGCGCGGCCTCGGGGGCGCGCACTGGGTAGCTCCGGCGGGCGCTGGTGGCGAGCCTTGTCCGGTCGCGCGGCGGGGACTCGGCGCGCCCCGAAGCGCGGTGGTCGTCAATCTGGAGAGGGACCTCCCGTCCCCCACCGCGCCTCGACCTCGGCAAACAGCGTCGAGGGCTCGGCCAGGAGCGGCCCGAGGCCCCAGCGCCGCACCGTGCCGTCCCAGCTCCCGGTGAGCAGCGTGTCCGGAAGGACCACGACCTGGGCGACGCGCTCCGTGTGTCCCCGCAGGGTGGCGAGGGTGGCGCCGTCCGGTGACGCGACCCGCACCGACCCATCGAGGAGGGCCACCACCAGGTGCCCGGCCGCCGTGAAGGCGAGATCCGTGACCGATCCGCCCGCCGGGTGGATCCGCTCGGCGCCACCATTGGCGACGATGACCCGCCCGCCCGCGCTCACCGCTGCGGAGCTCGCGCCCGCGGCGATGGCCGTCGCGCCGGGCCACGTGCCGATGGACACGTCGCCAGGCCACCAGAGCGCGCGGCCCGTGCGCTCCTCCAGCAGCGCGACGCGCTCGCCAGCCGGGTCCACGTCCAGATCCAGCGTGCGGCCCGCGGCAGGGCCCGGGAGAGGGGTGCCGGCACCGTCGAACACCTCGGGCGGGGTGCTCCAGGAGGCCACGATGACCGTGCCATCCGCCAGGACACCCAGGCGCCGGTTGACTCCGTCGCCGAGCCGCCCCCGCTCTGCGCCCGTCGCGCCGTCGAGGACCCCTACGCCTCGCTGACTCATGGAGGCTACGTACAGGCGCGCGCCGTCGGGGGACACAGCCAACCGCTTGACCACCTGCTCGCCGAGGCGCACCTGCCATAGCGGTGCACCGTCGGTTCGCCAGGCCTCCAGGTGGCCATCTCCACGCCCGACGAACACACGGTCGCCAGTCGCCGTGATCGTGGCGACGCCCGCCCCTTCGCCCAGGCGCCAGGCCAGGGGGGCCTCGGGGAGCGACCACCGCACCACGGTGGACTCTCCGGCCGTCACGAGCCCGTCGGACGTCCACGCCGCGGCGCGGGCATGGGCCGCTGGGAGCCGGTGGAGCTCCCGGCCAGACTCGGCGTCGAGGATGCGCACGCCGCCGTGGGTGGACAGGCCGGCGAGCAGGCCGCCGTCCGCCGACGCCAACAGGGCCGTTGCGCCGCGGAGGCCCGTGTCCGTGGACAGGACGGTCGATCCATCGAGCAGCGAGAGGACCGTCAGCCGCCCCTTGTCATGGAGCATGGCGAGGCGCTCACCCGGCAGCAGGACCAGCGCGTGCCCGAGGGACTCCGGGGGCACCGCGTGGGGGAGACGATGGATCCGAGGATCGCCGGCGGACCCGAGCACGACCGACCCGTCGCTGCACGAGACCGCGAAGCGCCCCGGCGCGCTGGCGCCCCCGACCGACGTATGAGGCGCATCACAGACCACCTCGTGATCCCGCCCCGTGCCGGCCAGGGCCACGACGTCGCCCCACAGCACCAGAGCGATGCCGTGGCCGGTGACCATGGTCTCGGCCTTCTCGTAGGCTGGGGGGGGCGTGAGCGGCTCGCCGTCCAGCCCGAGCAGGTGGACCCTGCCCTGCCAGTCGCCGATGGCCACCGTGTCACCGGTCACGAAGCCGCCGCTCCGACCGACGACGCCCGCAGTCCACAGGCGCTCCAGGGGCAGGAGGCGCCACAGGGCCGGGGTCTCGTCCAAACACAGCGCGTGGGTCGCGGCGGGGTGCAGCGCGATGCGCTCGCACGGGGGCGCGGGCAGGACCCGGGCGGCCACAGGGCCTGGTCCCGCGAAGCCCATGAGCACGCCGCGGGCGGCCGGATCCTCGCGCTTGAGGAGGGCCTCGGCCGCGGCCAGCTCGGCCTCGGGCCGCTGCCCGTGGGTCGCCTCCCGCTCCGCGTGGGCGACCAGCGTCTCCGCCAGGTGCTCGTCGGCGACCCGGAGCGCCTCGGAGGTGCGCTGCTCGGCGCGGACGGCGCGGTCCCGCTCCTCGGCCGTCTGACGCACGGCGACGGCGCCGACGGCGGCGAGCAGCGTCAGGGCCAGGGCACCGACGAGCAGCGGCGCCCTCCAGGCGCGCGCCAGGCGCCGCAGGAGCTCGGCGGGCCGGTAGGCATGCGCCGAGACGCGGCGGCCCTCCATGAAGCTCTCGATGTCCGCGGCCAGCTCGCGCGCCGTCGGGTAGCGCCGCTGCGGGTCCGGCGCCAGGGCCTTCGCCGCGATGGCGCACAGCTCCAGGGGGGCGTCAGGGGCGACGCGCGCCAGCGGGGGGGGCGGCTCCGATCGCAGCCGCCGCAGGATGTCCGCCGGATCGCCGACCCCGAACGGGGGCGCGCCACTCACGAGGCGGACCAGGATGGCCCCGAGGCTCCACACGTCCGACGCTGGCAGCGGGGGAAGCCCCAGGGACTGCTCGGGGCTCATGTACGCCGGGGTGCCGACCACGGCGCCGGCCACGGTCTCGGTCCCGAGCCCAGGCGGGAGCAGCCCTTCGGTCCAGGCGTCGCCCGCGGCGGACGCGGCCGGGCGGGCCAGACCCCAGTCCACGACGAGGGTCTCACCGAGGTCGCCGACCATGATGTTCTGCGGCTTGAGGTCCCGGTGCACGACACCGAGGCCGTGGGCGTGGGCCACCGCCTCGCAGGCGGTCAGGAAGTGCCGCAGGAGCGCGAGACGCCCGTCGCTGGCGGCGAGCGCCTCCTCCAGGGTCCGGCCGCGGATGAGGCGCATGGAGTAGAACGGGAGCCCGGTTGTGGTGGTGCCCGCGTCGTGGACCGCGACGATCCCTGGGTGGTCGAGCTGCGCGGTGATCCAGGCCTCCTGCGCGAGCCTCGCTGCGGCTGTGGGAGTTCTGGGGGTCTTGAGGGCCACCTCGCGGAGGAGCCTGTGATCGAAGACCCGGTCCACGCGCCCCATCGCCCCCACGGCGATGAGGCCGCGGTGCTCATAGCGAAGTGGCTCGGCCGTGGAGAAGGGGTGAGGCGCCCCGTCGGGCCAGGGCTGCGGATCGGCGTTGCTCAGGACACCGGGCCCACTGAGCTGGACCCAGGAGGAGCCGGTGGTGGGCTTCACGAGCGGTTCTCGACCCGGTCCCCGGAGCGAAGCACGAGCTGGATCTGCCCTGTCCCCGTGGCGACGACCAGGTCATCGCGGATACCGGCGTCGCGCAGGCGCCGCCGCAGGCGCAGCATGGCCATGTCCAGGCGAGCGCGGCGCTGGTCACGCTCGATTCCGGTGCCCCAGAGCTCGATGCTGAGGACATCCCAAGGCGCGGGCCCGTCGAACGCGACCAGCTCGGCCAGCAAGCGCGCCGGGACCCCGGTGATCAGCGCGGTGCCGTCCCCGCAACGGATCTGCGCCGTCTCGTAGTGAACGACGAGCTCGATGGGCGCCTCGGAGGAGATGGTGGACAGGGCCTGGTTGGCCGACAGAGCCACGTCCACGGCGGTCAGCGCCAGCGACCCCACCTGGACGCGGGCACCCGGCATGAGGTCCTGCACCGTCCCCGGAGGCTGCCAGAGCTTCCAGGTCAGCTCCTCTCCCCAGAGCACCGCGTCTGCCCCTCCCACGAAGCCCGGTACGAGGCGCGGGCGCGGAAGCAGGTGCAGTGAGGTCACGCCGGAGAGCACGTGGAGACCCAGCGACGGCGCCTCGATGGCGAGCAGCCGCTCGGGCAGCAGCACGTCCTCCACACGGAGGGAGACGCCGGGGACCAGCTCGACGACCAGTCCCGGCCGGAGCTCCACCTGGTTCACCTGCGCGTGCTCCACCCAGAGGCGGCCGCGCAGGGGCAGGAGCTTCAGCCGCTCCCCGCGCAGGCTCACCATGGCGTGGGCTTCCGAGACCCGGGGGTCGTCGATGACCAGAGCGGCGGACCGCAGACGCCCTACGAGGTCTCCGTGTCCCAGCTCGACCTCGGCCCCCGTCGGACCCTGCACGATGGCTACTGCGCGCATTGGGCGATCCTGGGCCGGCGGGGTCGGCGCGTGGCGGGGAACGGCATGGAGTCGGTCAGGTGCATCGGTGACTCGCGCCTCGGTCAGGCAACTCGGGGACAGCGTCGGCGCAGTATCAGGGCCATGAGCAGCAGCCCGAGGACGCTGGAGCCGGGCCCTCCCGAAGAGGAGCACGACGCACCGCCGGAGCCACCAGAGCCAACTCCGCCGAATGAGCCGCCGGTCCCGGGAGACGATGGCCCGCCAACCGTCCCGCCCGCTGGACCGCGCGTGAAGGAGCCCGCGTCCTCGTCCCCGGAGCCACCGGAGCCACCGGAGCCACCGGAGCCGCCGGAGCCGCCGGAGCCACCGGAGCCGCCGGAGCCGCCGGAGCCACCGGAGCCACCGGAGCCGCCGGAGCC
>BTVJ01000138.1:0-13133 GCA_045863395.1 Myxococcales bacterium | reverse complement strand
CACGCACTCGCACCATAGGCCCGGATATCATGATGCTTTTGATGCGATTGCCCTGTGCATCGACGGCCTCGGCGGCCCGTGCCACGTCCATAGCGTGAGTTTTCTGGCCCTCTTGCGCTCTCTCGGGTATCGGGCTCACCTCTGCGGCGCCTGTGTAAGCCACCCGGACGACCACCTTCTGGTGCGCGTCGAGATCGGGGACCGCGCTTGGTTCTGCGATGTCGGCAACGGGCAACCATACCTGCGGCCGTTTCCGGCGGAAGCAGAGCACCGCCAGGAGCACCTCGGCTGGACCGTGATCTCCCGCCCGACGGGAGACGGAGTCGCCATATGGCGGACGTCGCCCGACCAGCCCGACCCTCGTCGCGTTTACGAGGCCTCAGCCACGCCTCGGAGGTGGCAGGACTTCGCGGTGACCATCGAGCGGCACCACGCGGAGCCGGGGTATGGCCCATTCGTCACGGGACTGCGGGCAGTGCGTGTCGGAGAGCAGGTCATGGTCACTCTTCGCGACAACGTGCTGACCCGGTATCGTGGGGCCTCCTTCGAGCGGACGACCGTGGAGATGGGGGGACTTGCCAGGTGCCTCCACGACGACCTGGGTCTCGGGGGGCTGCCCATCGAGGAGGCGTTGGGAGCGTGGGCACCATGACGAACGACTGGGTCCTCATGTACCACAGGGTCTGCCGGCGCGAGCCAGCCACGGAGTGCTGGTTTGAGCGCGGGACCGCAGTCACCCCGGACGCGTTTGCGTTGCAGCTTGCTTGGATCGCGGAGCGCTATTTGATTGTCGGACTCCACGAGCTTCTGGCTGCACCGAGTCGGATCGGCCGCTCGCGGGTCGCGCTGACGTTCGACGACGGATATGCCGAGGTTGCGGGCGTGGTGGCGACGATGTGTCGCAGCCTTGGGGTCGTCGGGACCTGCTTTGTACCCGCGGCCCCCGTCTTCACGCGCGAGCCGTTGTGGTTCGACGCCTGGTACGCCTGCGTGGCGGTGGGGCGCGAATTGCCGGCCTGGCGCGCACGGATCCAGGCATGGGGAGGGCCGCTCGCCGACGATCTGCGCGGGTGGGCGTTCGGGGCACCAAGGCGCTGGCTTGCCGCCCTCGCCGCCGATGAGCGCCGCGACCGGCTCCGCGCCCTTGCGCACCTGGCCGGGGTTGCGGAGGGCGCCGTCCCCTACGTCGGTCTGGGGGACCTGCGCCTGCTCGTCTCGCGGGGATGGGCAATCGGGGGGCACGGCGCAGTGCACGAGAGGCTCACAGACTGCGACGAGCACGCGCTTGGCGCCGAGCTTGCCGCGTCGCGCAGCCTGCTGGACGACACCGGTGGGGACGGTGCGGCCCTGTTCGCCTACCCCGACGGGGCGTGGGACCAGCGGGTCGTGCAGCGCGTCGCCCAGGCTGGATTCGCCGCCGCATGCACAGTCGAGCCCGGCCCGGTCACCGCGGGAGTCTCACGCCTCCAGCTCCCGAGGCTCTTCTGCCGCGGTGCTGGTCCGATCCCACACCCCGCCCTCGGTGCGCGGGGGGAGCTGACGCCATGAGGGTTCTCGGTCTGGGTGGGCTGGACCACAACGGCGCCGCCGCGGTCCTCGACCGGGGGACCATCCAGGTCAACCTGGAGGCCGAGCGAGTCACCCGCGAGAAGAACGTCGGTCTGATCGACGAGCGGACCATCATCGCGCTTCTGGACGCGCTTGACGTCCGACGAGTCGATGTCATCGCAGTGGCAGACCGCTCGTTCTGGGCCGAGCGACGAGGTTGGCTCGAGCCTCTGCTCAGGCGCCGGTTTGGCGCCACGGCGCCAATCTTGACGGTGCTTCACCACGATTGCCACCTGATGGCCGCCATGGTCGCGTCGCCGTGGGAGGAGGCGCTGTGTGTGAGCATCGACGGAAAGGGAGACGGCACCAGCACCATGGCAGCGGTCGCGAGACGGGAGGGGCTCTCCTCTTCTCTCGTCCGCGTGCCATCCGCCCACTCGCTGGGACGCCTCTGGTGGGGGGTGGGCGAGTACTGCGGTCTCTCCGGGCACCACTCCGCGGGCAAGGTCATGGCCCTGGCCGCCTATGGCGAACCGCTGGGCCTGTTCGAGCCCCATGTGAAGCTCCTGCCGGGCGGAGCCTTCGAACTGTGCCCACGGCAGCTACACCCCGACACATTTCGGCAGGTGCCCCGCATCGTCGCGTGGCTCGAGGAACAGCTCGGAACGTCGGCGGGCACCCTGCACCCCGGGGCCGCCTCGTCCATCCAGCGCCTCACCGAGGTCATTGTTCAGCACGTCGTGGGCGCAGGCGTCAGAGCGAGCGCCTTGAGGCGCGTGTGCCTCTCGGGCGGCGTGGCCCTCAACGGCCTCGCCAACCAAGCCCTGATCGAGCGAGGCGTCGTGGACGAGCTGTCGGTCCCCCCGTTCACCGACGACCGGGGGCTCGCGATTTGCGCTGCCGCTGTCGTGAGCGCGCAGATTGGGTTTCCTGTGCTCGCCTCCGCTGGGTCGTTCAGTCCGTATTTGGGGCTTCCGGCCGCGCCCGTGCTCCCAGCGGACGGCTGGGCGGTCCGACCGCTTGGGCTGCGGAGGCTCGTGGACCGGCTTCTGGCGAGCGAAGTGGTTGCCGTGTACCGAGGCTGCGACGAGGCCGGTCCGCGAGCGCTGGGCCACCGGAGTATCCTCGCGTCTCCGACGCCGCCAGGGATGCGGGATCATCTGAATGTCTCCATCAAGCATCGAGAGCCGTTCAGACCCTTCGGCTGCGCAGTCAAGGCTGAGGTAGCCAGCGCGTGGTTCGACCTTGATGGCCCGTCGCCTTACATGTTGAGGATCGCTCAAGTACGGCAGGCCAAAGCCGCGCTCATTCCCTCCGCTCTGCACGTGGACGGTACGACCAGGATTCAGACAGTTACGGAGCAGGATGGGTCGGGGCTCTGGCAGATCCTGGACCTGCTCGAGGCTCGCGGTCACCCACCGGTAGTCATCAACACGTCCCTCAACGGCAGTGGCGAACCCATCGCCCATCGGCCTGAGGAGGCGCTCGCCGTGGCGGACCGGCTGGGCATCAAGGCAATCTACATCGAGGAGTCGCTGCTTGAGCGTGTATCCTGATCCCCTCGCGTGGGCGGCCGACGGCTACTGCGTCGTTCGGAGTCTCGTCACACCCGGCCATGTGCGTGGCCTGCTGGGTCTCATGGACCGTCTGGACGCCGGCGGCGCGCCGCGATCTGCCCGCATCCTCTATACCCACTCCCCAGCTCCCCCCGATCAGCCTGGCCTTGATCGCCTGATGGACCAATGGATGGGCGCGCTGGGGCACCACGAGGCCGGCGCGGTCCACAGCCTTCTGATGAGCATGGGTGAAGCGGTGGCCACGGCCCTGGGCACGGCGGTGGTGCCCTTTCAGGACTTCCTGCTGCGCAAGACGGACCGCCACGAGCCGTTTCGTTGGCACCAGGACAGGGCGTTCTGGCCCATCGTGGCCGAGGCTGGGGCCGTCTGTTGGCTCGCTCTCGACGCAGTTGATCAGTCGAATGGCGGCGTCGAGGTGGCGCCGGGGTCTCACCTCGGTCCCAAGGGGGCGTCCATCGACCTCCACACGGGGCTGGCGCAGCCGGGTAGCCCTGGTGCCGCATGGCAGCCTCCTGCCGGCATCGTGCCGCGACTGGAGGCGGGCGACGCGCTCCTGTTCCACTCTGCGTGCTGGCACCGGTCCGGTCGAAACGCCACACAACGCCCGCGCAGAGCGCTGGCGGTGTCCTGGGTGTCGTCCGACGCACGGTGGTGCCGGGAGGCGGCGCCACGGCACCCGATCCTCTCGCAGACTCAGGAAGGTCAGGAGGTGTCAGCATGGAGTCTTGGACGCTACCCCTATGTGCGCGCCTGACGTGGCTCGTCGGCCCGCCTGGTGCCGGAAAGAGTACGCTGGCGAGCCGACAGGGCACGTTCGACCGTGTCGTAGAGCTGACGGACATGCTGGGTCCGCTCGTGGATCCGATCCCGATTCGCAAGGGCATCCTCGACGCGAACGGTCGGCTGGTGGAGGTGATCCGCAGGCTCGAACTCCACGAGGAGAACGCCGGCCTGCCGCCCCTCCTCGTCGTGGCGGGCCTCGTTCCGGAGGAGGTGCTGCTCCCGGTGCTGGACGGCGAGGCGGTGCTGCTCCTTCGCCCGGAGCGGAGCAGGTGGCTCCGGCAGCTTTACCGGCGTCCGGTCGGCGCCGGGAGCTCAAGGCAGTATGACGACTACATGTATGCCGAGAGATGGTATGACCGCTTTGACTCGTGGGTCGGTCAGCCAGGCGTGCAATGCATAGACATGCCGGAGGTCGAACAGCTCATCGGAAAGACCGCTCCGGGGAGATGAGAGCACCGTGGTGGTCTGGATGGAGACCCTGAGAGTGAGCACAAGCCAATCTGATCGGTCCAGCGACGGGGCAACCCCCAACGAGCTGTCGCCCAACCGGAGGGCCTCGGCCGATGACCGCGCTGCCTCCTTGCACGGGCTCACAGAGCACCAGGCTTGGACCCTCGACTGGCAGTCTACGAACCTCGCTCCCCTGCTTCGGGCGGTGGGCAGGCGACAGGCCGTCGAGTCCTACTGGGTTCGTTACAGGTGCCTGGACCGAATCCGGGCGGCCATCGGGTTTCGTGGCGACACGCGGGTGCTCGACGTGGGATGCGGCCTGGCCACAGTCCTGGCGACGCTCCCGGGGACCCGTGTCGGCTTGGACCACCTGGCGAGGGAGTATGCCGCCCTTCTGCCACCTCCTCCCGGAGTTGTCATGCTGGCAGCCGCCGCCGAGGCACTCCCCTTCGGTGAGGCCACCTTCGACGTCGTCGTGTGCTCGAATGCCCTGGACCACTTCAATGACCCGGCCACCGCCCTGCGGGAGGTGCACCGCGTATTGTGTCCGGGCGGCTGGCTCGTCCTCACATGCGAAGTCGCGGACGCCACTGGGGGCTCTCGCAACGCCGGCCACCCGCAATCGCTCACGGCCTCCGACCTGGAGTGCCTGCTTCGCGGCTGGACGGTGGTGCAGTCTTGGCGGTCGCCCTTCGTCGGGGTCGCGGCCCACCTGCGAGGCGAGACCACCGGCCGTCACACAGAGTTGGGTTACCTGGCGCGCCGGGGTTGACGCGCACGTGCCTGCCTTGCGACGGCAGCAGCGCCATTGCGCTGAAGCGGTCTTTGGCTACCCGAACCGCACGCCCGAGACCCGGACGCCGAGCACGTTGCCCGACCACGCCGTCGTGCCCAGGTCGGCGCCGGCCGCCCCCGCGACGACCATGAGCGGCAGGAGGTGCTCCTCGCGCGGGTGCGCCAGGCGGGCGCTCGGGGCCTGGGCCCACGCGACCAGCCGAGCGTCGCGCTCGGCGGCGGGGAGGGCTGCCGTCTCCTGGAGCCACGCGTCGAAGGCGTCGGCGACCGCCCGGCCAGCGGCGCTCCCGAAGCCGCGCATGTTGTGGTAGGACATGCCGCTGCCCACCAGGTAGACGCCCTCGCTGCGCAGCGGCGCCAGCGCCCTCCCCATGGCGAGGTGCTCTGCCGGGTCCAGCCCGCGCTTGAGCGAGAGCTGCACGGTGGGGATGTCCGCAGCCGGCCACGCCAGCTTGAGCGGCACGAAGGTGCCGTGGTCGAAGCCGCGGTGGGCGTCCTCCGCCGTGGAGAAGCCCGCGGCGTTCAGCAGCTCGCGCACCCGGGCCGCCAGGGCCGGATCGCCCGGAGCCGGCCAGGTGATCTCATAGGATGCGGGTGGGAAGCCATAGTAGTCGTAGAGCATCGGCGGCCGCGCGGAGGTCATCACGGTGGGGGCCGACTCCTCCCAGTGGGCGGAGATCACGAGCACGGCCCGTGGTGGTGTCGCAGGAAGCGTCGGGAGTGCCCTCAGCCACGTCGCCAGGTGGTCGAGCTCGGCGCGGTCGAAGCCGAGGTCTACAAAGGGCCACGGGCCTCCACCGTGGGGGAGGTAGACGGTGGGCATTGCCTTCGCGGTGAGGAGCTCGTTCCGACCGGGCTCACCTGCGGCCGCCTTGGCTCCCGACCCAGCCTCGGCGCCCGGCATCACCGCGGCGCCCACGACCGCCGCTCCCGCGATTCCCGCCACCACCCCGGCCGCCTTGATCATCGCGTCGCGCCTCGTGATCTCGTCCATTTCGTCCTCCGTGTGTGGGTGGCCAACGCTTGCATGTGCGGCGTTGTTCCGGGGCGGCGCCCGAGTGGAGGCACACGCCGCGGCGCGTCAGTCCACGGGGTCGCCCAAGAGGACGGGAGGCTCCTCGGAGTCCACTGGGCGCGACACCTCCAGCGCCGTCACCTCGCGCCACCAGGGAGTGAGGACGGCGCGGTCCGGCTCCACCGGGTCGCCGAGCCGCGGCATCACCAGGTGCACGCCTCGGGTCGGGGCCACCTCCAGCAGCCGCTCTGCGGGCTCGTCCCAGTCGTGGAGCGCCAAAGAGAACGTCCCCCAGTGGATCGGCAGGAAGCTCCCACCGCCGAGGAGCGCCAGCGCCTCCAGCGCGTTGTCGGGCCCGAGGTGGATGTGGCCCCAGGCGGGGTGGAACGCGCCCACCTCCAGCATCACGAGGTCGAAGGGGCCGAGCCGTGAAGCGATGTCACCGTACTCGGGCGTGAGGCCCGTGTCGCCGCTGAAGAAGACCCCGTGCCGGGGTCCCCGCAGGGCGAAGGACGACCACAGGGTCCGGTTGCGGTCCCCCAGCGCGCGCCCCGAGAAGTGCTGGGACGGTGCCGCCGTGATCGTGAGGGCGCCGACCTCCACCTGCTCCCACCAGTCGAGCTCCGTGATGCGCTCGGGCGGCACCCCCCACGCCTCCAGGTGCACGCCCACGCCCAGCGACGTGATGAAGGGCACGTCCGTCAGGGCCAGCGCCCTAATCGTGGGCGCGTCCAGGTGGTCGTAGTGGTCGTGGGAGATCACGACGGCGTCCAGGGGCGGGAGCCCGCTGACTGGCACAGGCACCGGCTGGAACCGCTTGGGCCCCGCCATGCGCGTCGGCGACACCCGCTCTCCCCACACCGGGTCGGTCAGCACGCGGGCTCCGTCGATCTCGAGGAGCAGCGTCGAGTGCCCGAGCCAGGTGGTGCGGAGGCCGGTCTCCGGGGGGCGCCGCCACACATCGAGCGGGCTCTCCGCGGGCAGCGGCGCGACGGGCACCCGGCGCCTCCCGCCGCGGAAGTACTCCCCGGCCAGCGCCCCGGCCGATCCAGGCTTTAGCCCCGGGCGCGCGCCGTTGGTGTTGTGGAACACCCCGCCGGCGAAGCGGGGAGAGGCGAGGAGGCGCTCGCGGCGCGCTCCGTTGGCTCGGCGTCCGAACGGCGACATGGTCCCTCCGGTGAAGGCGCGCCCCCCACGTGGCGCGCCGGACGCCCAACACGTCGGCTCCAGCAGGTGTTCCCCTGTCTCAGAACACCAGCATCCCGTACAGGTCGTGGAGCCCGCGCACCACCTCCACGTTCTCGATGAGGTTCTGTACGCGCCAGGCGTAGTAGTCGAGCAGGCCCGCGTCCGCGTCCGGGTCGGCCTTGGCCTCGTCGTAGAGGCCAAGGAGGCGGTGGGCCTCGTCGAGCATGGTCGCGCCGACTCCTGGTGGCGAGCCAGCATCCGGGCGCAGGGTGACGTAGGTGCGGCCGTTGAAGGGGTTCGTGAACGCAACGGTCTTCGCCGGGTCCACGTCGATGGCCTCGCCCGAGCCCGCGAGCCAGATCTTGGCGAAGTCGTTGAAGGAGTTGTCGAAGTTGGCGTTGAGCCAGGCCATGCCGTACCAGAGCGCGTAGAGCTGGACCGTGAAGCTGGTCTGGGGGTCCACCGCGCCGCCCGTCGGGCCCTTTGTCGAGGCCGGGGGGCCGAAGGGGTCGGGGGGGACCCAGTTGCCCTTCTTGTCGAAGGTGCCCGCGAAGAGGTCGAACCGGTCGGCGGCGATGCCCGTGAGCAGGCGGCGGATCTCGTCGCCGAACGACAGGTTCATGGAGATGGCCCACTCGTCCGCCGACTGGAAGGTGTCGATGCCCAGGAAGTACGTGTCCGGGCTGGTCAGGGCCTCCAGCGCGAGCAGCTTGTCGTAGAAGCTGCCCACCCACTTCAGGCGGTCGTAGAAGCCGTAGCCGCTGTCCACATCATAGAGGCTCAGGAACCAGCGCCCCGTGCCCAGGGGGACGTTGGCGTCCGCGCACCAGTCCTCCGACTCCCACGCGAGCTCGCCCTTGCACCGGTCCATGGGGGCGGTGTCGAACTGCCACGAGTAGGCGTCCTCCGGGTCCCAGATGTAGGCGCCGGGCTCCGGCGTGGCGAGCACCTCGAAGAGGAACCGCAGGCCCTGCTGCGCCGCGGCCGTGCCCGCGAGGCCCGCGTCGGCGGCCTCCTCCCACGGCGCGTCCTCGATGCCGAAGCCGTCGGGGTCCTGGCGCAGCCATTCCCAGGTGTCCGCCTTGAACCACTGGTCGAAGACCCAGCCCTGGTAGACGAGCTGGATGAGGCCGTAGGTGCGGCCCCACATCACGTCCATGTAGTCCCACTCGTCGAAGAGGATGCGATCACGGCGGAAGGCGTAGAACCAGTACCACGCGCGCCAGCGCTCGACGGCGTCGGCGACGATCTCGTGCGCGTCGGCGCCTGCGTCGTAGACGTGGCAGGTGGCCGTGGCGCCCTCGTACTCGTCGGAGCAGAAGCGGTAGGGGACCTCCCAGCGGGTCCACGGGGCGTCGCCCGTGAGCTGTGCGGCGTAGGCGTCCTTTGCGGGGCGCCCCATGAGCGCGGCCACGTCCTCCGTATAAGGGACCAGCGTCCGCTTGCGCATGCCGGCCTTGCCGCCCAGCAGCGACGGGATCCGCGTGTAGTGGCGCAGGTCGCGGAGCACGCCGTCGAGCGTGAACGGCCGGTCGTAGGTGTCGTCGTCGAAGGCGACCAGCTCCAGGAGCGGGTCGTCCGGCGCCTGCTCGAAGACCTCGACCAGGCCCCCGTAGCCGAACGCGATGGCCGCCCGGTCGTAGCGCCCCAGGCCCGCCGTGTCCATGTTGAACCGCCCGGCGTAGTCCATGATGGAGCTGTACTGGAGCTCGCGCATGCGGCCCTTCACCTGGGCGTCGGTCTGCTCGTCGAGGGGCTCCCCGTCCTCGCCGCGCAGGTCCCAGTAGCCGTCGTGGTAGTTCAGGGCGTCCGTCGACCCCTCGAAGTTGTGGCGCAGCCCCAGGGTGTGGCCGATCTCGTGCTCCATGGTCGAGCGCATGATCGCTTCTTCCAATCGGAGGACGACCTTGTCCGGCGCCTCGTCCTTCAGCTCGATGGCGAGGCCCGCGACGGCGTCGTCCACCAGGGGGGCGAGCATGATGGTGCGCTTCGCCAGTGTACGCATACGCTCGCGGACCGCGCGGCGGTGGGCCGGGGTCGCCCAGCGCAGGGGGGACGTGCGGGCGAGGTTCGGGGTCCCGCCCCCCTTGAGAGCCACGATCTGGGCGTCCGACGCCAGGAGCGCCTCCAGGGACGTGCCCTTCGCCACGCCCAGGCGCGCGTCCGCCCAGCCCGCCGGGCGGGCCAGCTTGGCCGCAGCCTTCGGGGCCGTCTTGGCCTTGGGCGGCCCCTTCGCCTTGGTGGCGGATGCGTTCGCGGTCGGCGCGGCGCCCCGGTGCGCCTTGGCGATCTCCTTCACCTTGGCCGCGCTCTGCGGCACCACCTTGGTCGCCCCGGTGGTGATCGCCTGCGCCACCGCGTCGCCAAGGGCCAGCTCCTGGGGGTCCAGGCGCCCGTTGATCAGCTCCACCATGTCCCGCCCGCGGGCCGCCAGCTCCAGGCCCGCCGCGCCATAGATGAAGGCGTCCGCGGAGAGGATCTCGCCGGTCAGCGGGTCGATCGCCGAGGGCCCGTAGCCGAGAAGCCCCACCCGCGTCGGCTGCTCCACGAGCCAGAGGTGGCTGTACCGCAGGTCGCCCATGACCTCGCCGCGCGTCAGGACCTTCCCGCTCTCGGGATCCACCGTGCGGGTGTTCTCCCGCAGCTCGAAGAGCCTCGGCGGGTCGCCATCCGGGTCCAGCACCTTCACCGTCGCCAGCAGCGCCTCGTTCCACTGGTCGACGGACCGCTGGGCGGCATCCCGCAGACGCTCGGGAAAGCCAGGCGACAAGTAATAGATGATGGGCCGGTAGCCGCGCTCTCGGTAGGGTAGGGCGCTCCCGTCGTCTCCGCGCGAGCGCTGCCAGATGTTCCAGAGGGTGGCCAGGTACGTCTTGCTGCTCTCCACCTCGCCGTAGAGCGGATCGTAGCCGCCCCGCTCGATGCGGAAGTAGCCGAACTTGTCGAAGTACGGGATGCGCGCCACCGACGTGTCGGTCTCGGCGTAGGGGTTCGACGGCGTAGTGGCCGAGGCAGCCCCGGTCCCCTTCGTCGCGGTCGCGGCCCGCTCCAGGTCGCCGTCCTCGTTCCACCGCACCCGGATGGGCTTGCCGTCGCCATCTCTTGCCACCCGGTTGTCCGGGTAGGGCAGGGGGGCGTAGCCCGTGGCAACCGCGTCGACGCGGACGAAGGAGCTGCGCACGGACACCACTCCCGGCGCGCAGTCGTAGGTCAGGTAGTACCAGCACGCCGGCTCCTCCACGATGCCCCCGTACCCATCGTCGAAGGCCACCGTGTCCGGCTCCACGGCCACCCGGGTCACGTAGTCGATGTAGTGGGCCTCCTTCAGGTCGCGGATGGCCCGGTCGTCCTGGGTGTCCGTCCAGCCCTCCGAGGTCCGCACCCCGACCAGGAAGCGATCCGGGTCGGCCGGGTCCCACAGCGCGTGGGACAGCGGCTGCTGCGCCAGGCCGTCCACCACGAACGCGAAGCTGCGCACCAGGTTGTTGGACCAGTCCACGCGGATGTACTCGCGCTCGAACCACAGGCGGTCGCTCGTGTTCTCCTCGATGACGTTGGACTGCTCGCCGGTCGCCTCGCTGTACTGGCGCTTGACGTCCACGTGGGCCTCGATGGGCCAGGCCCCTGCGGGGGCCGCGTCCTCCGTCCCGTCCACGTGGGGCGTCACCCGCCAGGCCACGAGCTTGTCCGCCTGGATGTCCCACCGGATGCGCACCGCCTCGTCCTGCTCCCCGATGAAGGTCCACCCCGTGTCGTAGGGGGCGTCGATGACGGTCCGGCGCATGAGCCACTCCCCCTCGAAGAGGGTCTTGCGCAGGAGCCCCGCCTGGGTCCGGTCGATGTCGCCCAGGTCCTGGGCGCAGGCGGTGAGGGCGAGAACGCAAACTGCGAGCACACGGTGGAGCACGCGACCCATCGAGCACCTCGTCGGTTGAAGCCCCCGGATTGTCGTCTCGGCGGGGGGGGCGCGTCAACGGCTTCGTCCGCGGTGGCGGCAGGTGCTGCGAAGCCCGAGGCCCAGCGCGCCTGGGTCGGCAGCGGGGTGAGCGGCGTCCCCGACGGGTCGTGGCCGGCGCGACCTGCGGCGGCTCTTGCGACTGGCTCGCCTCCGTCGCCCCCGCCTCCCGCGTGCATCTGCTTACGGTTTCCAGCCCATTGCGCCTGGCGCACGAGCGGCGTTGACACATCCGCCGGGTGGCTTCTAGGATGCGCGGTCCGGGGGGAGCACGAAGGACTCCGCGGCTCGCCGACCGGCAGGGCCGCCGCTGTCCCACAGCAAGGCACCGGGCGACAACCCAGATGATCTCCATCCTTGTCATCGACACCGACGAGTCCGTCGACCGCCAGCTTCGCCGCCTGCTGGACCCGGACCAGACGACCATCCAGCGGGTGGACAGCGGGGAGGCGGGCATCGCCTGGGCTCAGGCCAATGCGCCGGACCTGGTCGTGCTGTGCGTGGACGTGCCGCAGGGGTTCATCCACTGCCGGACGTTCAAGAAGGATCCGCAGCTCGCCGGGCAGCCGCTGCTCATCGTCTCGGCGTCGGCGCGCCCCGAGACCTTCGAGGCGCACAGGCGGCTCCCCACCAAGGCGGACGCATACCTGTTCAAGCCGCTGGACGACGACGACCTCAGGACCATCGCGACGCGGCTCGTGGGGACGACGGCCATCCTGCGCCGCGCCGTTCCCGTGGAGCTCAATCTGGAGGTCGTCGACGAGGACGGGGTGCCCGTCGAGCTCGAGCTCACGGTGATCGACGAGTCCGTCTTCCTGGAACAGGAGGGCGGGAGGACGCGCCCGAGCCCCTTGGCCCCAGAGGAGGAGGGGGAGGGCCAGGACCGCCGGCGCCACGCACTGGAGGCCGATCTGGAGCAGGCGTCCATGGAGATCGCGGATCTCCGGGGGCACGTCGAGACCTTGCAGGGAGAGAGCGCGCGGCTCAGGGGCGAGGCCGCGCGGCTCCAGGCGCTCGCGGAGGCTCGGGAGGGTCAGCTCGCGCAGGCGGAGGAGCGGCTCCAAGCCGAAGCGCAGCGGCGCCAGGCGGCGGAGGAGATCGCGCGGAGGGCTGCGGCGGAGCTCGAGCGAGTCGAGCCGATCGCCGCCCGCGTGGTCGAGCTGGAGCAGGCGGTGGAGCTGGGCCAGGCCGACGCTCGGCGGGCCCAGGAGGAGGTTCGCGACGCACGGACCGCCGCCGAGCGGGAGCTGGCTGCCGCGGGGGCGATCAGCGAGGCCGTCGAGGGCCTCCAGCGGCGTCTCGCCGAGGTCGAGGCAGACGCGGCGCGGGCTCTCGACGAGCGCGACGCGGCCGTTGCGCGCTCCGAGGAGCTGGCTTCAACCCTGGCTCAGGTGCGTGCCGCACGGGACGCGGCGACCACCGCAGCCGAGGAGATCTCGGGGAGCCTCGAGCAGGCGCGGACGGCGCTGCGCGAGGAGCAGGAGGCACGCGCTACCTCCGGTGCTGCGTGCGAGGCGCTCCAGCACGAGGTTGCGGAGGCCGCGGCCGCCCTGGCTGGTCAGCGTGCCTCGCTGGCGGTTGCCGAGGAGGCGCTCGCGACGGAGCAGGAGGCGCGGGGCGCGGCGGAGGCGGCGCTCGCGACGGAGCAGGAGGCGCGGGGCGCGGCGGAGGCGGCGCTCGCGGCGGAGCAGGAGGCGCGGGGCGCGGCGGAGGCGGCGCTCGCGGCGGAGCAGGAGGCGCGGGGCGCGGCGGAGGCGGCGCTCGCGGCGGAGCAGGAGGCGCGGGGCGCGGCGGAGGCGGCGCTCGCGGCGGAGCAGGAGGC
>BTVJ01000137.1:0-13223 GCA_045863395.1 Myxococcales bacterium | reverse complement strand
TGCTCTGCTCCGACGGGCTGACCGGCGAGGTGACCGACGAGGGCATCACGGAGGTCCTCACCCAGTGCGACGGCAAGCTGGAGGCCGCCGTGGAGCGCCTGATCCAGGGCGCCTGCGATCACGGGGGCCGGGACAACGTGACCGTGGTGATCGTGCAAGTGGTGCTCGAGTGAGCCGCGTGGCGCTGGCCCTCACCGCGGTGCTCGCGCTGGCAGCGTGCAAGAAGGCCGAGCCGCCCGCGGGCGCCGCCAAGGACCCTCCGCCGCAGGCAGCAGTGGGTCCCGAGTGGCCCGAGCGCCCCGCGGACGGCGCCCCGGTGGCCCTGGAGTTCGTGGCCATGGCGCGCAAGGGGGAGGACCTGCGAGCCACCATGAGGGTGTTCAACTACGGCGGTCAGGCCGTGCAGGGCGTTCACTTGGAGTTGGAGTACCTGGGGCCCGACGGGGCCGTCCTCAAGTCCTTCCCGTGGAGCCAGGTCGCGCCGACGCTCGTGGAGGCCAAGGCAACCTCCACGCAGGAGATGGGTGCGTTCATCCCGGCGGAGACCGCCTCCGTGCGCGCCATCGTCAAGCGCGTCGAGCTCACCGACGGCTCGGAGTGGAGCGCGGAGCCGTGAGCACGCCCTGCGGCCACCACACCTGATCGACGGCGACGCCCGCCACGATCACCCCGTCCCAGACCACGGAGCGCTCCACCCGGGAGCCCGGCGGCAGCGTGCAGCGCGCACCGATCACCGCGTGCGGCCCGACGGTCGCGCCAGCCTGAATGATCGTCTCCGGTCCGATGAGAGCGGGCCCACGGAGCACCGCCTCGTCGTCGATCCTGGCAGCCTTGTGTGCATGGACGCCATCCTCGACCTCGATGGTGTCAGCGGGCAGGAGGCGCCCAAGGTCTGGATCATCCAACAGGTCCTCGTGGGTGCGAAGGTAGGACTCCGGGCTGCCTATGTCGGACCAGTAGGCGGACGACTCGCAGGCGTGGAGGGCTGCGCCCGAGCGGAGCAGCGGCCACATGCCGTCCTCCTTCAAGCACGCTGCGCCCGACGGGGGGAGCGCCTCGATCAACGCCGGAGAGCCTACCAAGACGCCGGTGTAGATCCCCCGCGCGAAGCCGGGGCCGTGAAGAGCCGGGACGCCATCCACCTCGACCACGCGACCGGTGCCCGGATCCCAGGCAACCTTGTGGAGCGCCTTGGGCAGGTCAGGGCGGCGCGTGACGATCAGGGTTGCAGCGGCTCCTGACGCACGATGCGCCTCCACGGCAGCGGAGAGGTCAGCGAGCAGCAAGACATCACCGTTGAACAGCAGAAAATCATCGCATCCGTCGAAGAACGCCGCGGCATGGCGGAGGCCACCGCCGGTCCCAAGCAGCTCCGGCTCCACCGACCACTGGAGCCGGGGGCCCTCGGGGGGGCCGGCGCCAAGGCGGCCGACCAGAGCCTCCGCGAGGTACCAGGCGTTGGCGATGACCTCGGTGACCCCGGCCGCACGCAGGGCATCGAGGGCGTGGTGGATCATCGGCCGGTTGAGCAAGGGGACCAGGGGTTTGGGGCGCAAGGCGGTCAGGGGACGGAGGCGGGTGCCCTCCCCCGCCGCCAGGAGCATGGCCTTCATCTTTCGGCCTCCCCTACCGTGTCGAGCGCCAGGAGCGTCCTGAAGGCCGCCTCGTCGAGGATCGGCACACCCAGCGCCTCCGCCTTCTGCAGCTTGCTGCCGGCCTCGGCGCCCGCGATCACGTAGTCGGTCTTCTTCGACACGCTCCCTACGACCTGGCCCCCCCGGGCGGTGACCAGGGCGCCTGCCTCCTCCCGGGTCATCGAGGAGAGGCCGCCGGTGAAAACGAACCTTCGCCCCGCCAGGGTGGAGCCGGTCGGCGGCGCATCGGCGACGGCCTCCGGTGGGAACTCCACGCCCCCTGCCCGCAGACGCTCGATGACGTCCAGGTTGACCGGCTGCCGGAAGAACTGGTGGACGCTCGCCGCGATGGACGGGCCCACCTGATCCACGGCCTCGAGGTCCTCCCTGGTGGCGCCAAGCAGGGCGTCCAAGGAGCGGAAGCGCCGAGCGAGGATGGCGGCGACGTGCTCCCCCACCATGCGGATCCCGAGGGCGTGGATGCAACGGGCCAGCGGTCGGTGGCGGCTCTGCTCGACGGCGGCGATCAGGTTGCCGGCGCTCTTGTCGGCCATGCGGTCCAAGGCCGCGACGTCCTCCACCGTCAGGCGGTAGAGGTCCGCAACGTCCTTCACCAGCCCGCGCTCGACGAGCTGATCGACGAGCTTCTCCCCGAGGCCGTCCACGTCCATGGCGCGGCGGCTGGCGAAGTGGAAGATGCTCTCCTTCACCTGGGCGGGGCAGCGCATGCCGCCGCTGCAGCGGTAGACGACCTCGCCCTCGGAGCGGGTCACCTCGGAGCCGCACTCCCGGCACGTGGTGGGCATGTCGAACTGCCTCTCCGTACCGTCGCGCCGCTCGGGGATGGGGGCGACCACCTCGGGGATCACGTCCCCCGCGCGCTGGATGACGACGTAGTCGCCGATGCGCACGTCCTTGCGGCGCAGCTCGTCGGCGTTGTGCAGCGTGGCCCGCGACACCGTCACGCCGCTGACGCGCACGGGATCGAGGATGGCGAAGGGGGTGACGGCGCCGGTCCTGCCGACGCTGACGTCGATGCCGAGGACGCGGGTCACCTCCTGGCGCGGCGGGAACTTGCACGCGACGGCCCAGCGAGGGCTCCGGCTGACGTAGCCGAGCTCGTCCTGGAGCGCCACGTCGTCCACCTTGACGACTACGCCGTCCACCTCGAAGGGCAGCGCGTCGCGCCGCTCCTGGATCGAGCGCCAGTAGGCGATGACCGCCTCGATGCCCTCGCACCGCTCCACCAGGTCGCTCACGCGGAAGCCCCAGTGACGCGCCCGCTCCAGCACCTCGGACTGCCGCGCGAAGCGCACCCCGTCGACGGTGCCCGTCCCGTAGGCGAAGAAGGCGACCGGGCGCGAGGCGGTGATCGCGGGATCGAGCTGCCGGACGGCGCCCGCCGCAGCGTTGCGCGGGTTGGCGAACAGGGGCTGCCCGGCCTCGGCGCGGCGCTCGTTGAGGCGCTGGAAGTCCGCGACGGGCATGTAGACCTCGCCGCGCACCTCCACGAGGGCCGGGACGCCGACGCCCCGGAGCCGCAACGGGACGGACGGCACGGTCCGCAGGTTCGCCGTCACGTCCTCCCCCACCAGCCCGTCGCCTCGAGTCGAGCCCACCGTGAGGGCTCCCCCTTCGTAGACCAGCTCCACGGCGAGGCCATCGAACTTGGGCTCGCACAGATAGTGGATGGGACCAGCGTGCCCCCCGAGCACGCGCCGGATGCGCGCCTCGAACTCCCGGATCTCGCCCTCGTCCATGGCGTTCTGCAGCGAGAGCATCGGGGTGCGGTGGGCGACCTTGGCGAACTCTTCGGCGGGCGCCGCCCCGACGCGGCGCGTGGGGGAGTCGTCGGACTGGAGCTCAGGCCACGCGGCCTCCAGGCCCTCCAGCTCGCGGAGCAGCCGGTCGTACTCGGAGTCGCTCACCGTGGGGCGGTCCTGGACGTAGTAGCGGTGGTTGTGCTCGCGGATCTCCTCGCGCAGGGCCTCGATGCGCCGTGCAGCCTCACCTCGCTCCATGAACGCGCCTCCGCCTTGGGTCGGAGGAAGATACCGCTGTAACCGAGGGCGGTCAACACGCCCGGAAGGTGGGAGGGACCTCAGGCCAGCACACGGCCGATGGGTCGCTGGATGTTTGTTGCCTCCATCCATAACCGTCTGTTAGCATTCGCCGTTCGCAAAAGGCTGGGCGCCCGTGTGGGCCCGGCCCGAAGCCCCGACCCGCCACGGTCTCCCGGCGCGCCCGCGCCGCAGCCCGCCCGGTGGGACGAGCCGCCGCAAGAGGTTCACATGGTCGTCACGGAGCGCTGGCTTCCCCCGGTGGGCGAAGTCCTTCAGGGTCGCTACCAGCTCGTCGAGTACATCGGAAAGGGCCCCATCGGGGCCGTGTTCAAGGCCATCGACCTGGCGCTCAGGCGCGGCGTCGCGCTGAAGGTGCTGCACCCGGCGTACTTCGAGGACGACCGCAGGGCGGTGAACGCGTTCCGCGTGCAGCGGGCTCGGGCCTTCCAGCATCCCAACATCGTGGTGTTCCACGACATGGTGATCCCCGAGGACGGCTCGCCCCCGTTCGTCACCGAGGACCTCATCGAGGGGCTGAACCTGCGGACCATCCAGATGCTCCGCCACGACTCGGGAGACCCGCTGTCCCCCGCCGAGGTCCGCTTCGTCATCGAGGGCGTCGCGTCGGCGCTGCGGTGGATCCACCAGCTCGGCGTGCATGGGAACCTGAAGCCCGAGAACATCTTCGTCTCAGGCGAGGCGGTGAAGGTCACGGACCCGTTCTTCCTCGTGGGGCGAGCGAAGGTGCGCTGGTCTACGGGCGAGGACCCCCTCGCCGATCACTACCTGGCGCCGGAGCAGCTCCTTCGGGCCGGCGAGGAGTCGCGGCAGAGCGACCTGTTCGCCCTCGCCCTGCTCACCGGGGAGCTGGTCGCCCGCGCGGCGGTGCGCCCGGGAATCCCGCTCTCAGCACAGGCCGAGGACGTCTCATCTACGCTAGACGAGCTGTTCGTCAAGGCGACGGCCTCGGATCCGGTGTCCCGCTATGCGTCCGTGGACAGCTTCCTGGCGGACCTCCGGCGCGCGTTCCCCATGGAGGGCAAGCGCGTCGTGGCGGACCTGGGGGACACCACGGAGGTCCCGCTGGCCGACGTGCTCACCGCGGCGGAGATCGAGCAGATCGATGCCGTCAGGGCCGCACGCAACGCCGAGCGCCTCGCTGCGGAGGGCGCGTGGATCCCGCCCGCGATGCCGTCCGATGTCCCGCCGGCCGACGCGGTCGACGTGGCGGAGGACCTGGAGGACGTGCCGTGGCACCCCGAGGCCGAGGTGGCGTCCGCGTCCATCCGTGCCGAGGGAGTGGAGGCCCTGGTCGAGCCCGTCGCCCGCGTTGCCGGGTCCGATGCGGAGGACGAGGTCACGCTCGACTGGGACGATGAGCTGGAGACGAGCGCTCCGCCGGCGTGGCTGTCAAAGGACGGCAGGCCCCTCGTGGCGGACGACAACCTGTTCGAGCGCACGCTGGTCGACACGCTGGAGGACAGCAGGCTCCGGCTGGAGGTGCTGCGCCACGTCCGTGAGTCGAAGGCGGCGACGCTGGCGCGTCCGGACAGCGCCCCCGACGGTGTCGAGCAGGTCGTCGGCGTCGAGGAGCTCACGGACTCCGGGTTTGACGCGAGGGTGGTGCCAGCAGCTCCGCCAGAGACCGCCGGAGACGAGGGTGGAGAAGCCGAAGCCCCCGACGTCGAGACCGCGCTGGATGAGGCCGCGGACACCGCGGCGGGCGTGAGCGACGTCGGGGCTCCCCTGGAGGATGAGGACTCCCTCACGGCCACGTCGATGATCCGGGCAGATGTCCCGAGCGAGGAGGGCGAGGACGAGATCGACCTCGAGCTCGAGGACGTCCTCGCGGAGGGGGACGCGGCGGCCGAGATCCTGCTGGACGGGGAGCTGGACGAGGTGTTGGAGGCGGACGGGGACGAGTCCGATGTCGAGCTCGTCATGGCGGTGGCCGAGGCCGAGGATGCCGGCGGGGGGCTCGCCGGGGGCGGGGCGCCGGACTTCTCCGTCCCGGGGCTCCCCGAGGAGGCCGCGGACGCGCTGCCGGCCGCACTGGCGGACGCTGGGCTCCGTCGCCGCGCGACGGACGAACGTCCGACGGGCCAGCAGACCAGCGTTCTGCCCCTACCACGGCAAGCGGGGAGCGTCGCGGGGGAGGCGGAGCACGCGACGGGCCTCCCGATGCCGGAGGACCACGACGCCACCATCGTCCTGGAGAGGGCGCGGGTACACATCCCCGGCCAGCCCGCCGCGGACCGCAGGGTGGAGGCGAGTGACGAGGACCTGATCCTCGCCCCGGACGAGGAGGAGCCCATCCTGCTGGAGGGGGACGAGGAGCCCGCCGCGGAGGTGCCCGCACGCCCCGAGCGACCGTCATACACCGAGGACGCAACCCTGGACGTCGGCATGGCGGAGGTGATGTTGGTCCCTCTGCGCCCTCACCCCAAGCAAGCGGCAACGGAGGCGGCTGCGTCAGCGCGCACCGCGACCGGCATCGGCGGACAGGAGCGCGCGGTGGCGACCCCGAGCGCACCCCGCAAGGGCGGCGCAGGAGCGCGTTTCGCGCTGGCGGCGGGGATCGTCCTGATCGTGGGCGCCGCGATCTACACCTACGTCCAGTATGCGGGGGCTCCCGCCGCGAAGAAGGGCGATGCGGTCGCGACGGGGAACCCCGCCGACGGCCCGAAGCCGGTGGCCGTCGCGCAGGCAGCGCCGGACACAGGGCTGGGGACCGCGCGGCCGGACGACGCCGGGGCCATCGCCGCTGCTCCAGACACGGGGGCCATCGCCGCTGCGGCGGACGCCGGTCAGCAGGACGCCGGCCAGACCGCCCAGGCGGACACGGCTTCCCAGGTCGCCGCGGCGGGCGACGCAGGCAAGCCCGATGGGGTGACCCTCACCGCACAGGCGACCGAGGACGGGACCGTGGCAGGTACGGCGTCTTCTGCGTCCGGCGACGCGCAGAGCGCAGAGAGCCTCGCTGCGGAGGAGGCCCGAAAGGCAGAAGAGCAGACACGGCTGGCGGCAGAAGAGGCCAAGAGAGCGGAGGAGGAGGCAGCCAAGAGAGCCGCAGACGAAGCCGCCGCGAAGCTGGCGGCCGAGGAGGCCAAGAAGGCCGAGGAGGCCAAGAAGGCCGAGGAGGCCAAGAAGGCCGAGGCCGAGGAGGCCAAGAAGCTGGCGGAGGCCAAGAAGGCCGAGGAGGCGAAGAAGCTGGCAGAGGCCAAGAAGGCCGAGGAGGCCGCCAAGAAGGAGCTCACGCCAGCCGAGGTCGCCGCCAACGAGGCACGCGAGAAGGCGAAGGCCGAGGCGAAGGCGGCCGCACTGGCAGAGAAGAAGGCCCTCGCAGAGATGAGCGCCGCTCAGCGTGCCGAGGCCAAGCGGCAGAAGGACGAGGAGCTGCGCCTGAAGAAGGAGGCCCAGAAGGCCGCCAAGGAGGAGGCAGCGCGCAAGAAGGCCGAGGAGAAGGCAGCCAAGGAGGCACAGAAAGCCGCAGTGGTCGCGGCAGCGACACCCGACCCGGACGACGATGGTGACCTGAAGTGCCCCGCCGGGATGCGCAAGATCAGCACGAGCACGACCAGGACCGTGGCTGGCCACAAGGTCATCGAGAAGGGGGCGTTCTGCATCGAGCCTTACGAGTTTCCGGGGGCGGGGCAGAAGCCCAAGGTCAACGTGGACTGGTTTGGAGCCACGCGGGCCTGTGAGGGGCGCGGTCGCCGCCTCTGCACCAGCGCCGAGTGGAAGCGGGGGTGCGGGGGAGTCTACCCCTACGGCAAGACCTACGACTCGACCGCCTGCAACACCATGGGCGAGAACGGCGAGGAGCGGGAGATCAAGCCTGCCGGGAGCATGAAGCGCTGCAAGAGTGGCTACGGCCTCTTCGACATGAGCGGCAACGTGAGCGAGTGGACGGCGGACAAGACGGTCAACGGCGGCAACGCCGTCAACGACGACGCGTCGGCCACCTGCTCCCGGTCGCCGAAGCGCCTCGAGTCGTCTCCGGCCTCCTACGTCGGGTTCCGCTGCTGCGCGGATCCCGAGTAGACACGTGGGGAAGACCCGCTCGCTGCTGTTCGTCGCCACCTCCGACCAGCTCAGGGTCGCAGATGCCCTGTGCGCCGTGGCCCACGGCGAAGGGTACAGGCGACTGGCCACGCCGATCCCCAATGGCTACCCGCGACAAGCGTTCGAGGTGCGCGAGTGGGCACTCCTGCCGGGGGGAGACTGGACCGTCGTGGCGCCGGAGGAGCGAGATCGAATCTTCACCTGGGGGCGAGACGCGAGCGCCGCGCTCCGTGGCACTCTCGTCGTCGCATTGACGGTGGATCCCTGGGGGGACTGGCGCGCAAAGGCCTACCTGGACGGCAAGCCCGTCGCCAAGCTGGGCGACGACCCGGACGACGAGTTCCTGTACCCGGTGTCACGGGCCGGAGAACGGGAGATACAGGACATGGAGCGCGCCCTGGGGTGGGATCGGCTACCCAACCACCCGTTTCGGGCGTGGGCGAGACAGCTCCTCGCGGGTGAGGCGAAGAGCGCCACGTCGCTGGCGCGGGCGCTGGGGACTCCAACCCCGGGCCGCTCCTGGCCCGAGCTGGCGAGCGAGCCGGGCGCAGTGACGGAGTGCTGGGCCCGCTCAGACTCGCCGCTACACCACCTGGGCTAGGAGCTCACGGACCTCGGCCAGATCCGTCTCCGTCGCCAAGCCACGATCCACGAGGTCCGTGACCGCCGCGGACAGATCGGCCGCGTCCAGCTCGCCCTCGGCGAGCAGGTCGTGGGACACGTCGGAGACGGCGCGGGCATCTACGTACGAGGCGAGCCGGAGCAGCGCCACAGCCTGCAGTGGGTTTCGGGTCGGCACGACGAGCGGAGCCCAGGTAGAGAACGCCTCCGGGGCGCGCCCGACCTCCAAATGGATGAAGGCTCGCTCCACGGCATCGGTGTCGGCGAGATCGCGACACAGCCGCTCGACGTAGACCCCGTCCTCCGGGGCGACGCCGTGCACCGCCAGGTGGTCGAGCAGCGCCGGTCCCCGGAGCTCCCCGCGGAGGATCGCCGCGTAGGTCCAGTAGATCATGGCGTCTGTCTCGCTGTCGTCCCCGAAGAGCAGCTCCCGGGCCCCCTCCGGGTGGGCCCGACGGTTCAGCAGGAGGGCCGAGAGCTTGTACCCGATGTGGTTTCTCAGCTTGGACGGCTGGCCTGCCCGCAGCAGGCCCACCCAGTCCTTGAATGTGATCCCGTCGTAGTCCACTCCGTCGAGGAGCATCTTGCGCTCGATGACGCGCCGGAGCTGGGGCGGGCTCGCAGACACGAAGTAGAGCGGCGTGTTCTGGTGCTGCGGTCCCGGGCCGCGACGCAGCGCCTTCAGCATCGGCACGGTCCCTGGGATGGCCCGCTTGTCGATGGCCAACTCCATGGGGACTCGCAGCATCCCACTCAATGACTCGAGCTGCGTCCGCAGATAGGTCTTGTCGATGTCACACGTGACGATGGCGCCCCGCCAGTCAGGGTCGATGAGCCGCTGGTCGCTGCGGTCCAGGGGATAGCACCAGGACTCCGGCGACGGCCGGTCACGCGTGAATGGGAGTCGCATCAATCTCATAGGTGGAGCGCCGGTTCATGAGCTCCCGGATCGCGTCCTGGGGAGACATGCCTTCGAAGAGGAGCTGGCAGACCCCAGCGGTGATCGGCATCTCCACACCCAGGCGCCTCGCATAGGCCTGTGCGATCTCCGCCGTGTTCACTCCCTCCGCCACCTGGACCATGGTCTCCAGGATGTGCGGGAGGGACTCCCCCTTGGCCAGGCGAAACCCCACCTGGTGGTTGCGGCTCAGGGAGCTGGCGCAGGTGGCCATGAGATCGCCGATGCCGGCGAGGCCGCTGAAGGTCAGCGGGGTCGCCCCCACCGCCTCGCCGATGCGGCGGATCTCAGCCAACCCGCGCGTCATCAGCATGGACTGCGAGTTGTCGCCGAGCCCGAGCCCGGCGGCGACACCGGAGGCGATGGCGATGATGTTCTTGAGAGCGCCGCACATCTCCACGCCAGGCACGTCGCCGTTGCCATAGACCCGAAACATGGGGGTCGCCAGGAGCCGAGCCCCCTCGGCAACCACCTCCCGATACCGGGACGCGATGACCGTAGCCGCCGGCTGGCCCGCCATGATCTCGCGCGCCAGGTTGGGTCCGCTCAGGACGCCGAGCTTCTTGCAGCAGGTCTCCTCGGCCAGGAGCTGGGTCATTCGCTTGAAGGAGTCCCGCTCCAGCCCCTTGGTGGCGCTGATCAGGAGCTGATCGCCCGTCGCGTGGCGCCCCATCTCGGACGCGACGGAGCGGAGCGCGTGGGACGGCACGACCACCACGACGACGCGGGAGTGGCGCATGGCGCGCTCCAGGTCCTCGGTGGCCGAGACCCCCGGGTGGATGGCGTAGCCCGGGAGATACCGCTCGTTGCGGTGCTCCTCGTTGATCTGGCGCACCTGATCGGCCCGGCGCACCCACAGCAGCACGTCGTGGTCGTTCTGAGCAAAGAGATGAGCCAGCGTCGTCCCCCAGCTCCCGCCGCCGACCACCGTGACCGTCTCACGCGCGCTCATGCGGCCTCCTTCGCCTCCAGGCCGTAGCCGACCAGCCTGTTGTGGTAGTAGTAGAGGAGGTTCATGTCTCCGGCGAACAGGCGATCACCCCGCCGCTCCACCACTGCGTGGCTGTGGTAGGTGCCGAAGTGGCGCAGAGCGTCGGAGACCACCTCGCTGACGGGCTTGCCGTCCAGGCGCGGGTCGACCTGGATGCGGCGGTCGCGGACCAGGTTGCCCACGCGCCCGAGGAGAGCATCGACCCGGGCGTACACATCGGTCAGGACCATGCTGTCCTCGTCGCCGCCGGTCCGCAGCAGGCGATACAGGTCCAAGCCGGGGTTTCGGTCTCTCATGAGCCGGAACATGGCGAAGGCAAGCAGGTGGGTGGACATGGCCACGTTGTTCGCCAGGAACGACGCACGCACCGAGTCACCCAGCTCCAGCGTGTACTCCTGGTCCCGCCAGGGGTCGTGGTCGGGCCGCCCGCCGACGTGGACATAGCGCTCGATGTCGATGGCGCGCCCACGGGCATCGACGCTCGTGCCGTCGGCGAGCACCCGGTTGCCGAAGGGATCCAGCGGCGGGCACACCGTGATGTAGATGCGCGCGTCCAGGTTGACCAGGTTCGACAGGAAGGTGGCGATGCGCCGTGGCCGGGAGAACTCGTCGTCCGTGATGATGTAGCGCGCCTTCCCGGCCTCTTTGAGGTAGTCGTCTATGAGGGTCTCTGCCTCGAGCACGAGGTGGTAGCTCAGAGTGACCGGGACGACGAAGACCTTCGGGCTGGGGCGCCCCGTTCGGAGGTTGTTGATGTAAGCGCCAAGACCGGTGCCGAGCAGCCCGAGCTTCAGCTTCTGCTCGACGAGGCCGGACCGGGAGCGGGTCCCCCCGGGGAAGAAGAGGTTGTCGTAGCCCAGCTCGATGGAGCAGGTCGCGTACTCCTTGAGGACATCTTTGTACAGGGCGCTCTTCTTCTTCCGGTCCACCCGGTAGGCGCCCAGGTTGTTCATAAAGAAGCTGATCAGAGGATTCGAGAACAGGTTGAGCCCAGCGCCATAGAGGTAGGGAGGCAGCCCCATTCGGTAGATGGCCCACCCCATGATGATGCTGTCCAGATTGGACAGGTGGGTGGGGGCCATGACGATGGTGCCCTTCTCGTCGAGGGAGCGCAGCGTGTCGACGTCACCCTGGATGATCAGCGTGTCGTCCAGGCTCGGGAAGGACGGGAAGCCCGTGACCAGGCGCGCAGGCGACAGGGCGTTGAGCAGGCCGCCGAGGCCGATGGGGAGGGCCTTCGTCGCGACCCGATAGACGGAGTCACTGAAGTTCCCCATGATCTCGATGACATAGCGCTCGACGACGCGTTTGAGCAGGTCACGAACCTCCTCTTGGGAGGCGCGGCCAAGCGCGCGCCCGATCTCGTTCCAGAAGGCCAGGTCGTGCTTGCGGGCGGCGTTGCGGGGCTCTGTCTCGAGGCGCTTGCGCTCGTGGTAGAGGGTGTCGTTGAGCAGGTTCTCCAGGGGGAGACCGCTGCCGTCACGCGCCGCGGCGATCTTGCTGGCGACCGCTCTGCTCGTGACCTCGACGAGAACGCGCTCCTTGTCGGCCTTGCGCATGGCTGGCTCCTGGCGGGGTCCCTACAGGTCGGTCTCGCCGGGCGTCACGACGTCACCCGCGGGTACCTTGGCGTCGGTGGTGGGCGCAACGGCGTCACCGCCAGACACGTCCGCGCCGGCGCCTCCGGTCCCCGGCGTCTGGACCTGGGGCACGCTGTTGAGGCAGGAGTGGGACACGCAGGTGGGCCCGCTCGCGAGCTGCTTGCAGTAGAAGGCAAGGGGGCAGTTACAGCCCGTCGCGTCCGGCGGATCTGGGAACGTCGCACCGGCCCCGCCGAGTCCGCCCGTCCCGCCCAATCCACCACTGCCACCGGCTCCCCCCGTCCCGACAGCGTCCCCGGCACCGCCGGACGGTCCGGAGTCGGCCCCGGACGCGGCGCCGTCGGACTCCGTGGGCGCTCCATCGTCGGTGAGCGCCCCCATGCCATGACGGTGTCGAGCCCCGTGACCGCGTCGCCCATCCCCGTGGCCGCGTCCGCGGCCGGGACACCCGTGTCGACGGCACCGGAGCCACTCCCCGTGCCTCCTCCACCCGACGGAGCCGATGGTTGAGACGTGTGGATCACGTAGCCTGGTGTGCCCTGCGGACAGGACACGCAGAAGGCCTGGACGGGATCGAGGAACGCGCCGGGCGGGCACGTCGCGCCCGTGTCACTTCCGCAGCCTGACGCTCCGGCGAGCAGGAGCGCTGCGGCGATGACCCTTGTGATCTGGAGCGACGCGAGAGCAGACCGCATGGCTGGAGGACCTCCTTGGGACTGCGGGTGGACCGCACGGGCGGCGCGCATCCTAGCCCGGATCGTTCGAGGGACGCAAGCCAAGGACACCCTCCGCCCAGGCAGAGCCACCACCCGGGGGCAGTCGTCCGCCGGTCGGGAAATCGCTGGCAAATCGAGGCCGTTCACGCAGGCGGTGCCTCAAGGCGACCGTGGAAGGTTCGTTCCGCTGCACGGTGCTGCCGGAGCGCCGAGGCCGCCCCAAGAAGCCAGGATACACACAGTTCGCATTTATTTACAATCAGTTACACGAACGAACAGCACACCGATCACGACCCGGCATGAAATGTGGAATTGACAACTCGACCCTCTATACTTACAACCCCGACCACAGTCGTGGACACCACAGCACCAGGAGGCAGACAGATGAAGGTTCGAGCGCGGAGGTTCCTCGCAGTTGCGGCGGCATTGGGCCTGGCCGTTGCTGCGCCCGCATGCGGCAGCGACGATGACGGCGGCGGCAACGGTGGCGTCACCGACACCGGCGGCGGCGGCACGACGGACACCGGCGGCGGCGGCACGACGGACACCGGCGGCGGCGGCACGACGGACACCG
>BTVJ01000136.1:0-13574 GCA_045863395.1 Myxococcales bacterium | reverse complement strand
TCGTTGCAGGGCACCGTGTTGTTGGTGGCCTTGCAGCCCGTCGCCGGGTCGCAGGAGTCGTCCGTGCACGGGTTGCCGTCCCCGCACTGGGTCGCAGGGCCGCCGACGCACTTCTGGGCCGCGCAGGCGTCCCCGGTGGTGCAGGCGTTGCCGTCGTCGCAGGGGGCCTGGTTGGCGACGTAGACGCAGCCCACGCCCTCCTTGCAGGAGTCGTCGGTGCACGGGTTGCCGTCGTTGCACTGGGTCCCGCCCGTCCCCGAGCACACGCCGCCGCCGCAGACGTCGCCGGTGGTGCAGGCGTCCCCGTCGTCGCAGGCAGCGTCCCCGGCATACAGCGCCTCCACCCACTCCCCGAGAACTGCCTCGTCATGCGCGCTTAGCGCCTGGATACCCTTCGTCGCAAGTCTGAGCGCTCGCGCGGGGACATAGCCGAGCATCTCCATGCGCCCGCACCGCTCGCAGGTGGCGGTGAGACCGCCGTCGCGGACGATGCGCCAGGCGTGGTGGCGGGGACTGTCCATCCGATCCTCCTGTCGTAGCTGCCCGCCCGCCCCGAGCGCGCGGGCGAGGTCGAGGTCAAACGCGGTCATCGGGGTCCCTCCAGTGTCCTTGCCGGGGCCGCGGGCGCCCCGGGCTTGGTGCCTACGTGGACAGCAGCGCCCGGACCGCGCAGTCCTTGGCCTCGAGGAGCTTGCGGAGGGCCACCGTGCGCTCGGGGTTGCGGGGCAGTGTGGCCACGATGCGGATCGCCAGCTCGGCGAAGGGCTTGCTCACATCCTGGAGCTTCGATGGCAGGTGGGCATACTCGAACCACTGAAGCATCGGCTCGTCCGCAAGCCTGGCCATCGGCACCTCCTCGTACGTCCGGAGGAACACGTCCCGCGCGCAGGGGTAGGGCTCGCCGCGGGAGTCGATGCAGCAGAAGTCGCCGGCCTGGGCATCGATGCTGCCCTCTGGCATGCAGATGGTGTGCGGCTCGGTCAGCTCGAAGGCGCTCGTCACCGCGGTCTTGCGGTACTGCCGGGTCTGCGCCGCGTACTGCGGCAGGTCGTCTCTCGTGATGGTCATCTCTCGCTCCTTGCCCCTCTCGGGGTCTCGCTCCTTGCCCCTCTCGGGGCGTCAATCCTCGCGGTCATTCCACGAGGGTGTCAGTGTGCGGGCCCGCGCCCGCGCCTGCTCTGCCTCCAGCGCGTGCGCGTGCTCCTCCAGCCACCCGATCCGCAGCCTGGTGGCGCGGATGTACTCCTCCAGCTCTTCGCGGGCGGCGTCGAGTCCGTCCAGCAGCATGTCCACGCGCTCCAACAGGTCGCGCCGTGGCCCTGGGTCGTTGCCCTCTCCGGGCCCGACGCGCGAGACGCCGGACTCGTGCTCCTCGATGCCGCGCGCCGTGAGGCGCGAATGGATGCACTCGGCCTCGTCGGCGAGGCGCATGTTGTCTGCGATTGTGTCGTCGATGTGCCCGACGGCCCTGTCCACGCAGCCGAGCGGGTCACCGTGGACGTGGCAGGCGTGGCCATCCTGGCACTCGCAGCCGAGGGCGGCCACGAGGACGCGGGACAAGGCGGCGACGGCCCTGTCGCGCTCCGCCTCTGCGCGATGCAGCAGCTCTAGGATCATCAGCGCGGGCATCGTGCCATCTCCTCGTGTGGCGCCGTCGTCACGACTGCACATCCTGCCTCTCCTCACACACCAGCGCAGCCTCCAGCGCCAAGATGAGCCGCCAGACTGCCTCGGCCAGCGCCGGGATCGCGGCGCGCCTACACGGCCAGCGGTCCGTGGCGCTGGCGAGATCCGGGTCAGGCGCGGTCATCGGGAGCCTCCGTCTCGCAGGAGACGTCGTGCGTGAGCGTGTCAGCCCGGAGCGCGTCGAGCAGCTCGCCCGGCTCGCCGGTCCGGGCGTAGGCGATCACGGTGTCCCGCAGGACGCACGCGCTATAGTCGACGTGCCTGCGCCTGTCCGGCTCGCCAGGCCCTGCCCACGCGATGAGCCCGACGGACACGGTGCAGTCGGGCCACTCGGCCTCGATGCTCTTTTGCGCGGCGCGCAGTCCGCGCATGTCGATCTGCGACTCGCCCTTCATGGCCTCACCCCCCCGTCCATCACGATGATCACCCCGTCGCCCGGCTCCGGGTCGTCGTCGACCACCTCTGCCCACACCTGTGCGTCGTGCTCCCGGGCGAGCTCCACGAGGAGCCGTCGCGACTCGGCGTCGAGCAGGCTCGCGTCGCGCACCAGCAGGACCCGGATCTCGGAGCGCAGGGCGAGCCCCACGGCGCACGCCACCCGGAGCTGTTCGGCCTGCGACGCCTGCTCCAGCGGGAGCCCTCGGTAGGTGACCACGTCGCCGTCGATCCCCAGCCCCGGGACCGGCCACTTCGCGGCCTCGATCGCAGCGACTCGCTCTGCCCTCGCGGTCTCGATCTGCGCGGTGAGCGCCGCGTACCGCTCGCGGGCCTCCTGCGTCTGCTGCGCCACCCGCTCCGCTCGCTGGCGGCGCTGGTCCCAGGCCACGCGCTCGGCGCGGGCCACGTCAGCGGCTCGGCGGGCCTCCGCGTCGGCCTGGATGGCGGCCTCAACCGTCGCACGCAGCGGGGACAGGTCGGGGACGGGCCGGGCCGCGGCGGCCAGGTGCGCGGCGTCGTAGCGGTCGGCGGCTGCGTCCGCGGCGGTGCACGCTGTCGCGGCCACGCTCTCTGCCGCCTCCAGCTCGCGGCGCAGCCGGTCCACCTCGTTCTCGGCGCGGGCCGCCGCATCCTCGGCGGTGTCCCGCTCCCTGGTCGCGAGGCGCAGGGCCTCGGCGAGCTGCTCGGCCTCCGCACCCTCTGCGCTCGCCGCGGCGAGGGCGGCGCGGGCCGCGTCCGCGGTGGACGGCGGCGCATCGGCGGGTGCGGCGGGCTCCGGCCCGACCGCCGCGCTGGCCTCTGCCGCCTGTCCGGCGAGGAGCTTGCCGTCACGGCCGCAGTCGCGGCGCTCGCCCTCCAGCGCGGCGATCCTGGCGTCGAGCGCGCTCGTGTCGATGCCGGCCACCGCCCGCAGCGTCGCGGCCTGGGAGGTCGTCTCCCGGACGAACCGCAGCGGGTCCAGGATCATCGGCGCGCCCATGCCCGCCTTGCCGGCCAGCGCGTCGAGCACGTCCTGGGGCTTGCGCAACACTGCGCCGGCCCGCTCCGCCACGAGGGTAGACTCGCAGGACCCGTCATCGGCCAGGCGCATCCTGCGGGTGATGGTGAGCCCGTCACTCAGCTCCAGCACGATGCGGGCCGTCTGCTGGCCCGTCTGGATCGGCTGCGGCGGGAGTGCCTTGGCCCCGCCCAGGGCGTACTCGATGGAGTCGAGCACGGTGCTCTTGCCGGCGCCGTTGGGCCCGGCCAGCCAGATCGCGGGGTCCTTGGGGTCGGGGACGAGCTCCGCCGCGCGGATGCGCTTCACGCCGTCGATCTTCAACCTAACGATTGTGCTCATTTTCGTCCTCAAGAATCAGAACGGCGTGTGCCGACCTGCCGGCCAGCCGCAAGTTTCACAACAGTCTCGTTCGCGACCCGGAAGGTCCGGGCACATGGTGAAGCCAGCTTCGTTCAGCGGCCAATACTCCCGCTTCTGCTCCCGGTCAGACTCTTCGTTAGAGCACTGACCGCACTCACGCCCCTCGCTCTCATGCCACAGGTGGCCACGGGTACACCTGCGAAAGAACACGCTCCAGTCATCGGGGAAGTTCAAGGCTGCCTCTCTATGCCAATACCTGGGCACCTTCCTCCGTCTCATGCCCGGAGTCCGACGCGTCAAGCGCATCCTTCGTGATCTGGTCCCACTCAGCGATCATGGCCTCGACCATCGCCATGAAGGCCGGGTGCACCGGCACGTTGCCCTTCTTGCCCGAGAGGGCCTTCGTGGTGCGGATGACCACCTGCTTGGCAGGCAGCGCAGCCTTGCTCTCCGGCGCCAGCGACGCCTCGTAGATGCCGCTCGCGGTCAACATCACGTCGGCCCGGTTGAACCACGCCCCAGGCAGCAGCTCCCACTCGTTGGGGTGGTCTGGCGCCTCCTCCTCGTGAGGGTACGGCGCGACTTCCATCGGCTTCGGCGCGTACCGCGTGGCGAAGTCGGTGGACACTCGCCAGAAGGCCGCCGCGACCTCCTCCCCGGCCTGGCGCTTGGCGACGACCGCTCCAATGAATTCACGGCGCCTGTCCTCAATGACGAGCTGCTCACCGCGGCAGTCGATGAACGTCTGCACCGGCGTCTCGACCAGCAGCTCCTCGACCTCCGCACGCATCGCCGCGTGCTCCATGAAGGTCACCGCGACCGTCGCGCCAACGGCATCGTGCAGCGCGAAGTACGGGAAGTTCTCGTCCGTGTGTATGGCGATCTTGCCGCTCAGCGTGCAGTCGTGGCGCCCCACGGGCTCCGTGGCATCCTCGACGGGCAAGGGCGCCTCTTCCTGGGGCGGTGGCGTCTCAACGCCAGGGAGCGCCTCCTGTGCCTCGTCGACCACGCGCTTCGGCGCCGGCTTGGGCTTCGGGGTCCTCGGGGCCGTGTACGCCACGTCAGCCCGCGGCTTCCGCAGGTAGGTGCCGCGCTCAAGCACGGGCCCATCCATCCCGTCGCACTCGACCTCCACGTCGAAGGGCCCCACGTCGGGAAGGTCCGACAGGGACACGGCGCCCCGGAGGGCGGACACGCCGGGGGTTAGCTCCTCAAGCTCCTCGACGGCCACGGTGAGGCTGACCGACAGGTCCACTGCCGGCACCGTCTCGTCGGGGCCGTGCTTCTCCTGCCGGCACAGCAGGTTGCTCAGGTCCAGCGTTCGCTTCTGCTTGTGGAACATCGGTGTCCTCCGTCTTCGTCTCGTCGTCCGTCGCCAACGCGGCGAGCGGAGCTCTGTTGTGCCACTTCTCGACCAGGGCGCGTTCCCGGCTCCCGATGATGCGCTTTCCGGCCATGACGAGGCCGTACTGCTCATCGGACCACCGGAGTAGCTTCTGCACCTGCTCGCCCGTCCATCCTGCGGCGAGCATCTCCCGCAGTTGCGACACGTAGTCGCCGTTCTTGCCTTTCAGCCAGCCCATCATTCCTCCGTTGGTCCGGGGCGCACGATCCAATCGAGCAACCCCGGGAGCCCCTTGCCTTCGTCGAGCACCTCGACGCGAACCATCGTCCGCGGACGCCCATTCTTCTCCGCGTAGACCTTGATCGGCTCTCCGCGCACCACCTGGGCGTCGTCGCGCCAACACGAGCTCATGCCGTCCATGACGGCCTTCTCCATGTTGTCCCGGTCCGGCTTCTTCGGGGCGTACACGAGCCCCGATGGGTCCGACTTCCGCATCAACCGTCCGGGGCGCGGCAGCACCAGCAGCATGTCGAGCCGGATGGGGCCTTCCAGTACCACCGGGCCCATGGCAGCGCGAGCCGCATGGGCTACCGCCGCCTCGAATGAGACGGTCTTCGGGGGCGTGTACATCGTCGGACGCGCCGCATCGCCCTTCCCGCGCATCGCCACCCGGGGGCGACCCTTCGCCGTGGGCGGAAGGTTCAGCGTGAAGGTGTAGATCACGACTCCCCCTCCCCGTGCCCCTCGTTGCCAAGGTTCGGCCCGTCCCCCGGCTGGCCAATGTACCGCCGCACAGGAACCCGCTCGTCCCACGGGAGTGGGCGCCCATCGACGCAGGCGTTGAGGAGCGCCGCCATGACGGGTTGGGTGATGTGCCTCACGGTGCAGCGGTAGACCGTCGCCACCACGCCGTCCGGGAGCCCTAGCTGCGCCGCTCCATTCGCGTCGGTCACCGTGGCCGTGTAGACCGGGTCCACGTCCTCGCGCTCTACCTCGTACAGCATCGTCGTCCTCCTTCGTGTTGCCGTCCATCTGGGGCCATCATGCATAACCTTCGGGATGGATGCAAGCGCAATCGACAATGTTTTTTCACTTGTGCAACAAAATTGTCCGTGGCACCATGCCGGCAATGGAGGTGCCGCAATGGTTGATGTTGGCGAGAGCATTCGAGAGGCGAGGGAAGCGCGGGGCTGGTCTCGGGAGAAGCTGGCCGTCGAGGCTGGCGTGGGGTACGCGGTCATCGTGAACTGCGAGCTGGGCCGCACGAAGGGCCATGAGGTACTGGAGAAGCTGCTCAGGACGCTGGGGCTCGCCCTCGCTCCTGAGGCCGCCGATGGAGCTGACAGCGACGAGGCGGGGTGAGCCGTGGCCGACTGGCGAGCGACGCAGAAGGCGGTGTGCACCGACCCGAGGCACGCCATGCTCTCGGAGTACGGGCAGATCCTGGCGATGCGGCTACCGCTGCACGCTGACGACTACGGCGCGGTCCAGGTAGACCCGCTGCGCATCAAGCTGATGTGCACTCCAGCGTCTCAGCGTTCCCTGGAGGACGTCGAGGCCGCCCTCATCGAGATGGCCCTGTTGCAGTTGATCGGGCTGTACAAGGCGGATGATGGAGCCTTGTGGGCGGAGTTCGGTGGGTGGGAGGCGGACCAGCCGCGCGAGATGGTACGGAAGCGCCGACAGCGACGCAGCCCTGAACCAACGGAGTTTATTGATGTTTCAGAGCTTCCCGGCCTGTTCCGGAAAGTTCCGGAAAGTTCCGGACTTTGCCGGAAAATTCCGCCTAGAGTAGAGGAGAGTAGAGTAGAGGAGACAAGACAAGACAAGAACCCTCCTTCGGAGGGTAGCGCGCGAGGCTTCGCGCTCGCGCCGCCTCCCGTGGAACCGGCTGCGCCGAAGAGGAAGGCCAAGAAGGAGCCGACACCCCCTCCCGAGCCTGTGCCTGTCCCGGCGCACATGCAGCCCTTGGTGGAGTACCAGCTTCGAGCCCTTGCCAGAACCGACGGGCCGGCGACGCAGACCGTTGACTGCGTGGTCCGCTGGGCCATCGACCGGGAGAAGCTCCTCGGCTGGCCAGTGGACTGGAAGTGGCGCATCGCTGCCTTTGAGGACTGGCAGGAGAGCCCGAAGGGGCGCAGGTACACGAACACGACGGGCGCTCTGGGGACCTGGATGGAGCGGGCGAGGAAGGACGGCAAGCTGGAGGCGGAGTGGCGAGCGGGCGCACAGCCCAGCGGCGCCCCCGTCAACGGCCAACGCAAAGGCTTCGGGGCCCCGGGAGCTCCAACGAACCCGGACGGGAGCTTCAACCCCAACCACGGCTACAACCCGTGGGCGGAGAACAAGAACATGGCCCCCAGGGCCTATGCGGGCATGAGCATTGAAGAAGTCGCAGCCCTTGACGCGGAGATACCGTTTTGAGCACGAACATGTACGACGCCATCAGCCGGGCAGCGCGAGCGGCGCACGCTGGCACCGCGTTCAACAAGGCCGAGCTGCGCAAGGCGTTCGCGGAGAACGCACCGGCCCACGTCCGGCAAGCGTGCATCGACGCCTCCGACAACCCACAGCCCGTTCAGAGCTACCCGTGCTCGAAGCACCCGACGGTGCGGATCCCTGTCCACTACCGCGGCGACTACTCGGCGGACGGGTCGTGCCCTCAGTGCGTTCTATCCGACAAGCCGCTGTTGACCCGCTTCGACGACCCGGACTCGACGGTGTGCGCGGTGACGCATGACGTGGCGCTGTCTGAGCTGGCGGCCGACCGCTGGACCCGAGCGTCTCACCGGGACGTATGGCCTTCGTGGGCAGCGGTGAAGGACAGCCCGCCCCCGTGGTGGCCTCGTGACCCGCTTGGAGCGCCGACACACACCGACTGCGAGCCGGGGCTGGAGGAGGCGTACAAGGCGCTCTACGCGGTGCGCCAGGGCAAGCGCGCCGGGGCGTTCATCTACGGCTCGGCGGGGACGGGCAAGACCTTTGCCGTGTGTCGCCTGGCGGCGCGCTGCTGGAAAGACGGGCTCAACGTCGCCATCGTCTCGGAGCAGCGCCTAGCGGCCATCGCCTCTGCGGCGAAGTCCAACAAGGACCAGTGGGCGGAGTGGGCGACCCCGGAGCTCCGAACCATCCCGCTCCTCGTGGTGGACGAGTGCGGCCGGGCCAATTCGTGGACCGGCGCTCGGGGCGACTGGTACGAGGAGCTGCTGGGCTACCGCTACGAGCACCGGGCGAAGGGTGGGCACGAGGGACTTCGCACGGTCTTCAGCTCGAACGTGCCGCTGGACGTGCTGGGGGAGAGCAGGGGCCAGACGGTCAAGAGTCGCATCCGGGGGATCTGTGGGCCGGACATCTTCGTCTTTGGCCCTGACTTGCGCGAGCTGCGGGCGTGACCCGCGAAGGAGAGAACATGGAATTGAGGCAAAGCAAAGGCGAGAGCCGCGCTACGGGTGACCTGTTTGCCCGCCTGGACGTGCTGGCGCTGGAGCAGAGCCCGATGCCGGAGGGGGCGCGCCGCGCCGCTCTCTGCGCGTGGCTCGAAGCCTACTGCAACGTCGAGGTGGTCTGCTGGACCGGGGACCTGTCACGCACTGACTGGCTGTTCGCCAGGCGGCAGGGCATCGGCGGGAGCGACCGCGGCGCCATCCGTGGCGTCGACCGCTTCAAGGGCAGGGGCGCCCTGTACCTGGAGAAGCGCTCCGAGGCACCCATCGAGGACGAGCCCGACTACCGCGAGGGGGAGTCCTCCCCCCGGTTCTGGGGCAGCCAGATGGAGCACGGCATCGTGCGCGGCTTCCGGGTCTCGCACCCCGACTGGCTGGTTGTGCAGATCGGCGCCACCGTCCGTTCCATGACTCCGGGCGACGAGCACAACCTGTACTCGGCGGACGCCATCGCCATGCACCCCAACGGGGAGATGGTCGTGCTGGACGTGAAGTACCCGCGGCGCGAGGAGGGGTGGTGGGAGCACCTCGACGACAACGCCACCGGGGAGGCGACCAAGGCCGCGACCCTGCCCGAGAGCTACGCGCTTCAGGTGGCGCACGGGATGCTGGTGTTCGGGCCCCTGTTCACCATGGGCATGGTGCTTGCCCTGGTCGGGCACCGGGACCTGATCCGGTTCTTCCGCCGCGACGAGCAGGAGATCGCGCAGCTTCGCGATGAGTCGGCCGCGTTCTGGGCCAAGGTCAAGGCGCCGGAGCTGGACGTGACCATGCTCGACGGGCACGAGTCGACGACGGAGGCGGTCAAGGTGTGGGTCGGTGGTCGCCCCGCCGTCGGTGTGCGCGAGCTCTCCGACGAGGCGTTTGACCTGGTGCAGCAGTGGGAGGACGAGAAAGCCAAGGTCAAGGAGATCGAAGCCGCGGCGAAGTCGGCCAAGGCGGCGGCCGACCAGACGGCGAACATGCTGCGGGTGCTGCTCGACGGCGCGGATGCGGGCACGTTCTTCGACGGGTCGGCGCTGACCAACGCAGAGCAGGGGGGATCGTGGGGCGTCAGGAAGGACCTGTCGCCGCAGGAGGAGCAGGAGTGGGAGCAGACCCGGCCGCGGTTCATGAAGCAGTCGCGGTTCAGGGTGCTCCGCTACAAGGCCCGCAAGGGCAAGGGCAAGGTGTAGGCGATGGCGGGACAAGAGGTGCAGAGGCGCCCCGTGCAGGCGGTGGCGCAGCGCCCTGAGAGGGTGCAGGACACCATGCGGTCATGGTTCGACAAGAAGGCCAGCGAGATCCAGCGGCTCGCGGGACGCAACATCGACCCGGGCGTGGTCATGGAGACGGCGCTCCTGTGCATCCAGACGACGCCGAAGCTGGCCGAGTGCGTGCCGGCAACCCTGTTCGGCGGGATCCTCCGCGGCATCGCGGCTGGTCTGAGCTTCGACCCGACGATGCAGGAGGCGTTCCTGATTCCGCGCCGGGACAAGCGGTACGGCACCGACGACGCCGGGCGCGGGCTCATGGTCGCGAACTTCCAGATGGGCTACCACGGCTCGCGGAAGCTCATGGAGCGGCACGGCGGCGTGAAGTGCATCATCGCGCACGCTGTCTTCGAGGCGGACGACATCGACGTGGACCTCGGCTGCAACCGCGTGGTTCACAAGCCCTACCTGAAGGGCGACCGTGGCGAGATCGTCGGGGCCTACGCCCGCGCCGTGATGCTCGACGGGACCGACGGCCCGGTCGAGTGGCTGTCCGGGTCGGACCTCGCGAAGATCCGCGACACGTCCGAGGCGCATATGAACGCCATCCGGTACGCGAAGCCGGGCAAGGAGCCGGAGTCGCCGTGGCACCAGTGGCCGGACCGCATGGCGCGCAAGAGCGCGATCCAGCGCCTGCGTCACAGCCTGACCCTCACCCCCGAGGCGGAGGCCGCGTTCGGGTCGGAGGAACGCGTTACGCGCATCGAGGGCGGGCGCCTCATGACGGACGCCTACGCGACGGACGTGGGCGACCCCGACGCGGTGGGGCCCATGATCGAGGGCGATGTGACGGTGCCCGACGAGCCCCCACGCCAGCAGCTCCCCGAGTCCAGCCGCTCGACCAAGGCCAAGCCCGCCCCCGAGTCGGTCCCCGCCGAGCGCGGAGGGTGGGGCCCCTCCTCCGACGCGCCAGAGCCGGGCGCGGACTAACGCTACAGATTCACACTTGACAGCACTTCCGTATGTTGTAGCTTGTCTGCACATACAGGAGGTGTCCCATGCTGGTCAAGGAACTCATCGAACAGTGGCTCACGGTAGCCGCCCCCCAAAGCTTCAAACGTTCGAGCCTGCGGGTCTGCGGGTGCTACCTGCGCGCCCATCTGTCTATAGGCGATATCGGCGAGAAGGACGTGGGGAAGGTCACGATCCGCGAGGCGGACGCCTTCGCGGCGGCCCTGGCGGCGGCAGGCCTGAGCGCGTCGACGCGCCAGAACGTCGTGCAGCTCTTCTCTCGGGTGTTCGAGAAGGGTATCGAGTGGGAGGTGTGCTCCCGCAACCCCTTCGCGAAGGTCCGAGTCCGCCGGGCAGAGAAGCTCGACGAGGACTTCGACAACTACCTGAACCCGGAGGACTTCCAGAAGCTCATGGGGGCGGTGTGGTGGGCGCTGGAGCCGGTGCCTGCGCTGGCCATCTGGCTGGCGGGGCGGCTCGGGTTGCGCAACGGGGAGGTTCGCGCGCTTCGCCCACAGGATGTGACCTTTGTGGATGGCGCGAAGAAGGGGTCGGTGGGTGCCCGGGTGCGGGTGCTCCAGCACATGGCCGCGGACGGTGAGGCGACCTCGACCAAGGGCAACGCCACCGTGACCTACGAGTTGCACGCGGAGGAGATCGGGCCTCTGCAAGAGCAATGGAAGCACGCCAAGATGCTCAACAGCCCCACGTTGCTGCACAGCAAGCGCGGGCGCCCGCTTCACGCCGCGAAGGTCAACGAGTGGCTGGCAGAGGCGTGTCGCTGCGCCGGGGTGGCCCGGGTGAGCTTCCACGGGCTCCGTCATTCCTGCGGGACGGCGCTCGCGGCGCGGGGGGCGAGCGACCAGTTGATCATGAAGTACATGCGGCACACGTCAGCGCGCATGGTGGGGCGCTACGTTCATCTGGGTGGACGGGACGTTGCAGCCGCTGGTACGCTGCTTGTCAGCGTATGCCCAAGCAAAGGAACAAGGACTCGTCGCTCGTAATCCAGGCCCAAGACGGCCAGCAGACGATACTGCCCACGGGCTACTCCCCCCCGCCACGCGCTCAGGTCCCCGCCATCCCCGCCATGGGTGGGAAGAAGCTCTCCCAATCCGAGCAGAAGGCCATGGAGCTTCTGTCCGAGGCGATGGACGAGGACGGGATCTCCGGCAACAGAACGCGACACCTGCTCGCACTCATGGCGCTTCGCTGCGCTTTCGCGGACCCGAAGAACGAAAGCGAGGCGAAGATCCTGCGGGATCGCATCGGCGCTATCGAGAGGGCGGCAAAGATCGCGGGTGCCTACGGGCCGCTCCCGCCTGGACAGGATCGGGTGGCGAGCATCGAAGACATGCTCGAGGAACTCGAGGACATGAGGCGCAATGCAGCCATCACAAGGGGCTAGTCGCGCCGAGCTTCAGGCTCGCCAGATGGAGATGCTGGAGCTGTTCCGGCGGGACCGGCGCTCCTACTTGGGCGGGGCTCTCAAGGTCGTAAACGAGGACAGCAAGGTGGTTCCCTGGGGGCCGATGCTCTCGACGCAGAGCCTGGTCCACGACATCTACGAGGAGGAGCTGGCGACGGGCCGCCCGGTCCGCCTGGTGATCCTCAAGGCCCGTCGGCACCGGATCTCGACGTGGGCGCAGGGCATGGCCCACCACATGCTGATGTTCCGCCGGAACGCGAACATCACCGTTGTCGCTGACTCCGATCCGCTCACCAAGACTCTGTTCGCGATGCAGGAGACATTCGACCAGAACCTGCCGGCATGGATGCGCCCCATGAAGCGCCGCGCCGCAGGCCGCAACTTGGAGTACGACAACCCGGACGGAGGCTACCGCGCGACGAACCCGGGGCTCGGCTCCAGCCTCATGGTCTACTGTGCGGCGGGGCGGACGCAGAAGGTGTCCGCGGCCGGGCAGGGCTCGGGAGGCATCGGGCGCGGCTCCCGCGTCGACTTCGTGCACGCGACGGAGGTGGCGTTCTGGCCACGCGGTGGCGAGATCGCTGTGGCCCTCGCGAACAGCATCCCCGAGAGCCCTGACGTGGCGTTCCTGATTGAGTCGACCGCCAACGGAATGTCTGGTTTTTTTTGGGAAACCTGGCAGAAGGCCAAGCTCGGGGAGGGCGGCTACCGGGCGATCTTCCTGCCGTGGTTCCTTCACCAGCTTTACGACGCCTCACACCTGCGCGGGTATCCGGCCTACGTCCCCACGGAGAGCGACGAGGCCATGTTCGAGGACATGCTGGCCTTGGCGCTCGCCGGCATGGACTCGGCCGCTCACAACCGGTCAGAGCGCCTGCGCATGGACGAAGACGAGCGCAAGCTGGTTGCGGCGCACCCGGACCACATCACCTGGTCACGCCTGCTGTGGCGCCGGTGGTGCATCCGGTACAAGTGCGACAACGAGGTCCGGAACTTCCGCCAGGAGTTCCCCTCCGACGACCTGGAGGCATTCACCGCGACGGGGACGTGTCGCTTCGACAACGCGAAGATCGAGCGGGTGTTCCTGCCGAAGTGCCACCCGCCTATGCAGGGGACGATCAGTGCCGAGGGCTACAACGTGCTGGAGGAGGCCCACGCGAAGCCGAGCACTCTGCGGTTCGAGACGCGCCTCATTCCTGGCGTGCCGATCCTGAACATCCTCGAAGGCCCACGTCCCGACGCGAGCTACTGCATTGGTGTGGACGTGTCGAAGGGCATCGGCCGGGATCGGGCCGTGGTGTCTGTGATGGACCGCGCCAGGGCGCGGCACGTCGCGTACATCGCGGACGAGTGGCTCGGCCCGGTGGAGTTGGCGGAGTACGCCCTCCTGGTGGCGTGGTACTACGGCAAGGCGTGGATCCTGCCGGAGAACAACGCCGAGGCGGCGCTGACCTGTAACAAGCTGTACGAGAGCGGATATCCAAACGTCTACATGGCGCACCGGACCCGCAAGGGTCTGAGCGGCTACAACGAAGTGGGGCTGCGCACGGACGGGTCCTCGCGCGAGATGTACGTGCAGACGTTCGCTGACGCCATCAAGCGCGACCTGTTCTCATCGGCCAGTGAGGAGTTGTGGCGCGAGGCCGTCACCTTCGTGGACGACGGCAAG
>BTVJ01000135.1:0-13917 GCA_045863395.1 Myxococcales bacterium | reverse complement strand
GGCTGCCAGCGGGGATGCAGCGGGGGCCGAATGGCACAGGTTGTTGTGCACCGGCACCTATGGGCACTGGTTCGCCCCGTCGCTGAACGCGGCGCAGGCGCTGCTCCAGACCCCGGCAGAGAGACAGTACTGCCACTTGTGGTGGCCGCAGCAGCGCCAGTTGGTGCCGCTGTTCCAGGAGCACGAGCAGCTCGACGGACAGTTGTAGACGTTGACCCACGAGCCCCACGCGCCCCACTGGCAGCTCGTGGAGCAGGTGCGTGTCCGCTCCTGCTCGCGGCTCGAGCAGCCGCTGCACGCGGCGATCTGGCTCTCCATCTGCTTTGCACCGGGGGAGCACACTCCCTGGCCGGTGCAAGAGCCCGAGTTCTGCCACGAGCTCCAGGCTCCCCAGCCGCAGGAGGACGTACACGTCCGTGTCCGCACCTGGAGCTGGGAGCCGCAGAGACCACAGGACACATACTGCGTCTGAGATTCCGTGGCTCCCGGCGAGCAGACACCCTGACCCGAGCATGAGCCCACGTTCTGCCAGCTCCCCCACGTGCCCCAAGAGCACGAGGTGGAGCAGGTCCGCGAACGCGTCTGAGACTGAGAGCCGCAGTTCCCGCAGCTCACCGTCTGATTCTGGCTCTCGGTCTGCCCGCTGCCGCAGACACCCTGGTTCAGGCAGGAGCCGACGTTCTGCCAGCTCCCCCACGTGCCCCAGGAGCACGACGAGGTGCACGTGTGCGAGCGAGTCTGCTGCTGTTGCCCGCAGTAGCCGCACGTGACCCACTGGTCCTGGCTCTCGGCGGACCCTGGTGCGCACACGCCCTGGCCCGTACACGTCCCGACATTCTGCCACGCCCCGAAGGAGCCCCATGAGCAGGTGCCGTCACACGTCCTCGTCCGCTGCTGCTGCTGCTGACCGCAGCTCCCGCAGCTCACCCACTGGGTCTGGGTATCAGACTGGCCCACGGAGCAGACCCCCTGCCCCAGACACGGGGCGCCCGTGTCCCACGCGCTCCAGGTCCCCCACGAGCAGGACGACGCGCAGGTCCGGGTCCGCGTCTGCGTCTGCGTGCCACAGCTCCCGCAGCTCACGGGCTGCTCCTGGGTCTCGGACTCGCCCGGCGAGCAGACCCCCTCGGTGGTGCACGAGCCCACGTTCTGCCATGGCTCCCAGGCGCCCCAACCGCAGGCGCCCGAGCAGCTCCGCGTCCGCGTCTGCTTCTGCTGGCCGCACGCCCCGCAGCTCACCCACTGCTCCTGGGTCTCCATCGCGCCCGGGGCGCAGGTGCCCTCGCCGGTGCAGACCCCGGCGTTCTGCCAGGGGCTCCACGGCGCCCACTGGCACCCCGAGGCGCAGGTGCGGGTCCGGGTCTGCTTCTGCTGGCCGCAGCTCCCGCAGCTCACGTACTGCTCCTGGTCCTCCGTGGTGCCGGCGAGGCACACCCCCTCGCCGGTGCAGGACGTGTCGTTGGTCCAGCTCCCCCACGAGCCCCAGAAGCACCCCGCGGCGCAGGTGCGCTCTCGGGACTGCTGCTGCGTCCCGCAGAGCCCGCACGAGACCGTCTGGTGGTCCACGTCCACGGTCCCAGCCTCGCATGAGCCGCTCCCCACGCACCCGCCGATGGTCTGCCAGGGCTCGAAGGCTCCCCACTGGCAGCTCACGTCGCACACCCGCGACCGGGACTGCTGCTGCTGCCCGCAGTACCCGCAGGCCACCGCGCCGAGCTGGGTGTCCACCTGCCCCTGGGTGCAGGGGCCGCTGCCCTGACACGTGCCGTCGTTGGTCCACGGAGACCACGGCCCCCACCCGCACTGGGCAGAGCATGATCGCGTCCGGGTCTGCGACTGGATGCCGCAGTTTCCGCAGGGGATCTGCTGAGACTCGCTCTGCTCCTCACCGGGCGCACAGACTCCAGGACCCTGGCACGAGCCAACGTCCGCCCACTGGCTGAACTCTCCCCACGCGCAGCCCGCGTCGCAGAGCCGGGTCCGCTCCTGCGTCTGGGTGCCGCAGAAGCCGCAGGGCACGGTCGTGGTCTCCTTGTCCGACGCCCCGGCCGAGCACACCCCGGACGCCTGACACGAACCCACGTCCAGCCACTGAGACCAGGGCTCCCAGCCGCAGCTCGCCGCACAGACACGGCTCCGCGTCTTGTGCTGGCTCCCACAGTTTCCGCAGGGCTCCACCGTATTCTCGGTCTCGCCCTGGCCAGCGGTGCATTCCCCGCCGCCCTCGCAGACGCCGACGTCCGACCACTCGCTCCAACCGCCCCAACCACAGGAGTCAGAGCACTGCCGCGTCCGCTTCTGCTGCTGCATTCCGCAGTATCCGCAGGAGACGAAGCGAGTCTCCGTGTCCACCACGCCCGCCATACAGGCCCCCTCTCCGGCGCACGTCCCCACCTTGACCCACTCGGACCAGGCGTCCAGAAGGCAGCCGTCGGTGCACGTGCGGGTGCGCTGCCACTGCTGTGTGCCGCACGCCCCACAGGGTTCCATCATTGTCTCTGTGTCTACCTTGCCGGGATTGCAGACGCCGGCGCCCTCGCAGACGCCCACGTTGGTCCATGCGGACCAGCCGCCCCACCCGCACCCCTGCGAGCAGGTGCGTGTGCGCTGCTGCGTCTGTGTGCCGCACAGGCCGCAGGGGATCTGTTGGGTCTCGGTCTCCACTGCCCCCGCCGCGCACGTCCCCTCTCCGGCGCAGACGCCGATGTCGATCCAGTCCGACCAGGGCTGCCATCCACACATCCCGCTGCAGACCCGCGTCCGCTGGCGCAACTGGCCACCGCAGTTGCCGCAGGGCAGAGTCTCCTGCTCGTTCTGGTAGGCGCCGGCCTGGCACTCACCCTCCCCCGCGCACTCACCCCACGCCCCCCACGCCGAGTACCCGCACGAGGCGTCGCAGACGCGGCTCCGGGACCGCGACCCGCACTTCCCGCACGCCTCCGTCGCCGTGTCCACATCCCCTTGGGGGCACGAGAACGCCTCGTCCGCGATGCCGTCGCAGTCGTCGTCCACGCCGTTGCACACCTCGGACGCCCCGGGGTACACGTCCTGGGCGTCGTCGTCGCAGTCCCCGTCCTGGGTGGCGGAGACGAGCCCGTCCGGCATGCACGCGCAGGTGCTCTTGCCGACCCCGAAGCCGTCCTGATCCTCGTCCAGCCAGTAGGGCACGCACGAGATTGCCGCGCCCTCGTCGACCTCGCCGTCGCAGTCGTCGTCCTTGCCGTTGCAGCGCTCTGCCGCGCCGGGCCAGGCGTCCGGGTCCTTGTCGTCGCAATCGCCGCCCTTGGTCGCCGTGTGGGGCTTCGACGCCGCACACAGGCAGTGGAGGCTGCCCGTGACCCCGAAGCCGTCGCCGTCCTCGTCCGTCAGGTAGACCTTGCAGCCCGTCGCCCCCTCGTTGTCCACCACGCCGTCGCAGTCGTCGTCCAGCGTGTTGCAGACCTCGTCCCCGGACGGGCTCGCCGCAGGGTTCGTGTCGTCGCAGTCGCCCTCGAGCAGGGCCGTGTTCTGACCCTTGGGCCCACACAGGCAGAGCGCCGTCCCCGCCACCCCGAAGCCGTCCTTGTCCACGTCCTTGAAGTACTGGGCGCACCCCGAAGCCCCGCTCTCGTCCACCAGGCCGTTGCAGTCGTTGTCGACGCCGTCGCAGACCTCGATCCCCCCTGGATAGACGGCTGGGTTCTTGTCGTTGCAGTCCCCGGGGGCGCTCGCCGAGTACGGCGCAGCCGGATCACACAGACAGCGCACGTCCCCCGCCACGCCGAAGCCGTCACCGTCGGCGTCCAGCAAGAACAGCGAGCACCCGATGGCGCTCTCTTCGTCGAGGAGCCCGTTGCAGTCGTCGTCCTTGCCGTTGCACTTCTCGACGGTGTCGGGGTGGACCGTTGCGTCCACGTCGTCGCAGTCGCCACCCTTGAGCGCGGTGAACGGGTACTTGGGCGAGCAGATGCACGCGCCCTCCGCGTCCAGGCCGTAGCCATCCACGTCGGCGTCCTTCATGTAGAAGAGGCAGCCCTTCGAGCCCTCGTCGTCCACGACCCCGTTGCAGTCGTCGTCGATGTTGTTGCACTTCTCGGGCGCCCCGGGGAGCACGGCGGGGTTCGTGTCGTTGCAGTCACCGCCCTCGCTGGCCGTGTAGGGGGCCTTGGGGACGCACAGGCACTGGGCGTCTCCCAGGAGACCCGCGCCGTCCCCGTCCACGTCCTGGAAGTACACCGTGCACCCGTCGGAGCCCTCCGGGTCCTTCTGCCCGTTGCAGTTGTCGTCCTTGCCGTTGCAGATCTCGGTCGCCCCCGGGTAGACGGACGGGTCCTCGTCGTCACAGTCACCCGCATTGCTCGCGTCGTGGCCCACCGTGGGCTCGCACAGGCAGCGCGTGTCCGTCGCGAGGCCGTGGCCATCGCCGTCCACGTCCGCGAAGAAGATGTTGCACCCGAACGCCCCCTCCTCGTCGGTCTCGCCGTCGCAGTCGTCGTCCTTGCCGTTGCACACCTCGGCGGCGGGCCCGTCCCCCTGGCACTTGAGCACCCCCTTGGTGCACACCATGACCGCAGGGCATGGCCCCGCCGGCGTGTCGACGGTGCACTCGATCTCGGGCAGGTCGTCGTCCACCATGCCGTCGCAGTCGTCGTCCTTGCCGTTGCACTCCTCCACCAAGGGCTCGGCCGCGTCGCACTCCAGAAGCCCGATGGACGCGCAGGCGCGCACCCCGGCGCAGGTGCCCGCCTCGTTGGTCACGGAGCATGCCGTGTCCAGGCCGCTGGCGATGGCGGACGACGAGCACGAACACTCCCCCTCCCGGGGCACGCACTGCTTCGGAGCGTCGGGGATGGCCTCCGCGCACTCGTACTCAGCCGGGCAGTCCTCGTCGCTCGTACACACCGTCCCGCAGAAGCTCCCCGTGGCCCCGCCCCCGGTGGGGACGCAGCGGTTGCCGGAGCCATAGTAGCCCTGACAGTCGTTGTCGGAGCGGCACGGGTCGCACAGGTGCGGGAAGCGCGGCAGGCACAGGTAGGTGACGTCCGAGCCCGAGTTGCTCAGCAGGGCGCAAGCGAAGCCCTCGGGGCAGTTCTCGAGGCACGTGTCGGTGCAGACCTGGCCGTTGCCCGTCTCGACGCAGTAGCCCGAGCCGCAGTCCTTGTTGGACTGGCACTCGCAGAGGAGGCCCCCCGGGGTCACGCAGGGACCTACCCCCGTGTCGGGGCCGGCGTCGTACACGATGGGGACGTCCTTGGAGCCGCCGAAGCCCGTATCGGCGGCCACGCCGAGCGCGAGGTCCGGGACGCCCGCGTCAGGGACGTCCTGCGCCCCCGTCGCCGCGTCGTCGGAGGGGCAGGCTGGGAGGGGCGCGAGGGCCGCGAGGGCCAGGACCGCCACGAGACCACGGGCCATGAGCCGGCCAGCCGGTCGTTGGGATCCTTGCCTGGCGCCACCCCCAAGCCGCGGAACCTTCGCACTGTCCCGAGGAGCTGCACCCGCGGCCCCGTGACCCATCGGCTCGCTGCTCATGAACCACACTCCAGCGGCAGGCTGCCATTCCAGACCCGATGACGCGCGGCGGATGCCGGCGCCGAGGCGATCCAGACCGAGGCGCACCGGGTGAGCCGCATCGAGAACGCCATTCGTCGCCGTAGGATGGCCCATTCGAGCGGGTGCATCAAGGTGGAAACCGGCAGCGACAGGACCCGGGGCGCCGCCGGGGCGCCACTCACGGAGCACGACCCGACGCAGCGGTTCAGGCGCCACCCAGCGCCTGGCTGGTGGTCATGCCCGTCTCGCGGCGGAGCGTCCGGGGAAGGCCTCGGAGGAGCCGTAACCGAGCTCCAGCGCAGTGTGTCGACCCCGCTCGCTCGGTCGACGGCGTCCTACGTGCCGGGATCGACACCAAGGGCTAGAAGCTGCTGCGCCAAGCGGTCGGCGCGCGCCTTCTCCTGCTCGGCGCGCGCCTTCTCCTGCTCGGCGCGCGCCCTCTCCTGCTCGGCGCGCGCCCTCTCCTGCTCGGCGCGACGTCGCACCTCGGCGAGCCGGAGGCGAAGCTGCCCACGATAGTAGATGTCGATCTTGTGGCCATTGCTCCACTGATCGCGGGGGAGCACGAGCAGATCGAGCCCTGGGACCACCTCCGAGCTGACCTTGGCCCCCGGGCCCATGTCGTGGGCCACGTACTCCCCTTCGGAGAACCTGAACCACGTCAGCGCACGCGGGTCGTCGAGGTCTGGATAGGCCAGCCCAAACTCGGGCACGCCATTGAACTCGTTCAGCATGCGCTGGAACCAGCGGTCCTTGTTCTCCTTGCGCCGGTCATTGGTGCTCACGACCTCGATGACCAGGAGGAGGTCATCGGCGGTGATCCTGGTGACGTCGGTGGGTCGGGCGAGCACGCAGTCCCCGTAGTAGGCCTTCTGCTCATCGGTCTCGGGGTGCAGGTACCAGATGGGCTCATCGGAGAGAAAGAGCAGGCCGGCCTCGGCGGCCACAGCAGCGAGAATGGGGACCGTCTCGCCCACCATGATGCGGTGCGCCGCGCTCTGTGGCGCTTGCAGGTCCTCGTCGAAATAGGGGGTCCCGGAGTACGCGGTGTGGGGCCGCCGGACCAGGGTGGGCTCGCTGCTCAGGGCCTCGTTCGTCATGCTCCGAACCTACCCACCGGCCACGAGGGGGTCAAGCCCACGCAGGGGGCGAGGCACGGCACACGGAAGTCTTCGATGGACTTGCGCCCACGCCCCGTGTGCATAGGATCGCACCGACTGCCACGCAGAGGAGGCGAGATGAACGTGCGCACGGGGGCCGACCGCGTCCTGGACGAACGCCGAGGGGTGCTGGCGGGGCGACGGGTCGGGCTCCTCGTAAACCCGACCAGCGTGACGTCGGCCCTCGATCACCTGGCCCTCGCCTTGCCTCGCCTCGGGGTCAACGTGACGACCCTGTTCGGGCCCGAACACGGGGTGTGGGGGACGGAGCAGGACATGGCCGGCGTGGAGAGCGCACGCGACCCGCTGACGGGCCTGCCGGCGCACAGCCTCTACGGCCACACGGCGGCGAGCCTGCGCCCCACCCCCGAGATGCTCACGGACATCGACGTGCTGGTCTACGACGTCCAGGACGTAGGGAGCCGCTACTACACATTCGTCTACACGATGATGCTCGCCATGGAGGCGTGCGCCGATGCTCGCATCGACATGGTCGTCCTCGACCGCCCGAACCCCATCGGCGGCCTGGCAGTGGAGGGCAACGTGGTCCACGAGGGGTTCTCGTCCTTCGTGGGCATGCACCCCCTCGCGACCCGTCACGGCATGACCGCCGGCGAGCTGGCGCTCCTGTTTCGAGAGGAGCGCCACATCGACGTGGAGCTGGAGATCGTGCCCATGCTCGGGTGGCGACGCGGGATGCACTTCGACGACACCGGCGTCCCGTGGGTGAACCCCTCACCCAACATGCCGCGGCCTTCGACGGCGCTGGTCTACCCGGGCCTGTGCCTGCTGGAGGGCACCAACCTGTCCGAGGGGCGGGGCACCACCCTGCCCTTCGAGGTCTTCGGCGCCCCCTGGATCGAGCCGCCGGCGCTCGCCGACGCTCTCCGGGACCTCCCCGGCTGCGTACCCCGCCCCCTGTGGTTCCGGCCCACGTTCCAGAAGCACGCCGGGGCGCTCTGCGGCGGCGTGCAGCTCCACGTCACGGATCGAGGCGCCTTCGCCCCCGTCCAGGCGGGCCTGGCCGTGCTGGTCGCCGCCCGGCGCCTCTGGCCCGAGCACTTCGCCTGGCGCCGCGAGGCCTACGAGTTCGTGGGGGACCGGCCGGCCATCGACCTCCTGCTGGGCACGAGCCGCCTTCGAGCGCTCATCGAGGCAGGCGCCACGGTGGATGACCTGGTGGCAGAGATGGAGCCGGACCGTCAGTCCTTCCTGGATCGCCGCCGCCCGCACCTCCTGTACCCCGAGGCGCCATGAGGGTCGCGCTCTACGGCGGGAGCTTCAACCCGCCCCACGTGTGCCACGTGATGACGGTGGCCTACGTCCTCTCGACGCAGCCCGTGGACGCCGTGTGGGTCATGCCCGTCGGCCGCCACGCCTTCGCCAAGGGGCGGCACCTGGCCGACTACGCCCACCGCCACCGCATGTGCGAGCTGGCCATGGAGCCCTTCGGGGCGCGGGTGCTCGTGTGCGATGTCGAGCACCGCCTCCCGGGGACGAGCCGCACCATCGACACGGTGGACCACCTCCGGGCGGAGCACCCGGCCATCGCCTTCTCGCTCGTCGTGGGCACGGACCTGCTGGCCGAGCGACACCAGTGGAAGGACTTCGACCGCCTGGAGCGGACAGTCCCGCTGGTGGTCATTGGCCGCGCAGGTGCCCCGACCCCCGACGGGTATGTGGCGTCGCCGCCGCTGCCGGACGTGAGCAGCCGCGACATTCGGCGACGACTCTCGGCAGGCCAGAGGGCGGACGGGCTGGTCCCGCGCGGCGTGTGGGCCTATGTGATCGAGAACGGGCTGTACCAGGGGCCCGTGGGAGCAGGTGCATGAGGATCTATGTCGTTGGCGCAGGCCGAGCCGGCACCGCCCTCGCCCGGCTGTGCGCGGAGGCGGGGCACGACGTGCTGGGCCTCTGCTGCCGCAGCGCCGCGAGCGCGCCCATGGCTGCCCTCGCGGAAGTGCCGGTGCATGTCGGCGCGAACATCCCGCCGTCTGTCGACTGGGTGTGGCTCACGGTACCGGATCGCGCCCTCGAGGACACGGCCCGGTCCCTCTGGACCTCTGGGGCCCTCTCGGACCGTGTGGTGCTGGCGCACGCCTCCGGCGCCGAGCCTGCGCACATCCTGCGCCAGGGGGCTCCGGGAGTTCGGGCCGTCGTCTCGCTGCACCCCCTCCAGAGCCTTGCTCGGGACGCACGCACCGGGCCGCTCCGAGCCGCCACCTTCACCGCGGAGGGTGAGTCGGCGGGCGTCGCGGCGGCGCGCGAGCTCCTGGCGCCTCTGGGGAAGGAGCTCATGGTGATCACGGCGTGCGCGAAGCCGCTTTATCACGCTGCGGCGGTCCTGGCATCGAACGCGCTGGTCGCCCTGGCCGATGCCGCCGTAGAGGCGCTCGTGTCCGCCGGTGTCGACAGGGACCGGGCCCTCGAGGCGCTGCTCCCGCTCATGGAGGGCACCCTCGGGAACCTGCGCGCCACCGGCCTCCCCGGGGCGCTGACCGGGCCTGCCAGCCGAGGCGACGCAGCCACCGTGGCCGCCCACGTCGCCGCCCTCGGGGCCGCACCGGGCGTCCTGCCCCTGTACCGGGCCCTCTCCGAGCGCATCGTGCAGGTTGCAGCGCAAGGAGGCACACCGCCCGAGGCGCTCGCGGCCGTGTCCGCGGCGCTGGACGCGCCCTGAGTCAGCCTTGTCTCGCCACGCCGCCTTCGATCAGCGCGTCGATGGCGTCGTCGTCGAGGCCCGCCTCGCGCAAGACTTCGCGGGTGTGCTCCCCGAGCAGCGGCGGAGCGCCAGCCTCCCCCGCGTGGTGCGGGTCCAACACCGGCGACCGAGTGGCCCTGAGGGCCCCCTCCCTCGGGTGCTCCAGCGACAGCTCCGGCTGGCGCGCGGCGTTGGCCGGGTGGGCCAGGACCTCATCCACCCCCAGGACAGGCTCGCAGCAGCAGTCGTGGGCCGAGAACAGCGCCTCCCAGTCCGCCCGCGACCGCGACCGGAACAGGGCCCGCACCTCTGCGGCGATGGGCGACGACTCGGGGCGGCCGGCCCCCTCGTACTGGCGGGGCGTCCACTCCGGGCGCCCGACGGCCGCGCAGAACGCCGCCCAGAACTTGGGCTCCAGCGCCCCGAGCGCCATGTGGCCGCCGTCGGCCGTCTCGTAGACCGCGTAGCACGCGAGGCCCCCGCTGAGCTGGTCCCGCCCTCGCGGCGGCGACTTTGCGCCGGCGACCGCCCCTGCCAATGACAGGGCCAAGAAGGGCTGCCCTCCCTCGGTCATGGACACGTCGAGCCAGGCACCGCGGCCGGTGCGGCGCTGCTCGTGCAGCGCGGCGACGATGCGCAGCGCAGCCATCAGCGCGCCGCCGATGTCCCCCACCTGGAACCCGAGGGGCCCCGGGTGGTCCGACGCGGCGCCCGTCTGCCCGAGCAGCCCGGACAGGGCCAGATAGTCGATGTCGTGGCCGGCGCGGTCACTGTAGGGGCCCTCCTGGCCGTACCCGCTGATGGAGCACACCACGAGCCGGGGGTTGCGCTCGTGGAGCACGTCCACGCCGAGGCCGGCGCGCGCCAGGGCGCCAGGGCGAAAGCCCTCGACGAGCACGTCCGCCGTCTCCACGAGCCGCAGCAGGGCATCGCGCCCCCCGGGAACCCGCGTGGACAGGCAGAGGCTCCGCTTGCCGCGGTGGAGCGCCACCCAGGCGGCGCCCATCTGCTTGTGTGCTCCGACCAGAGGCGGGACCCAGCGCACGAAGTCACTGGACCCCGGGTCCTCCACCTTGACGACGTCGGCGCCCAGATCGGCGAGCAGCAGCGTGCAGTAGGGGCCGGGCAGCAGGCGGGTCAGGTCGATGACGCGGACGCCCACCAAGGGGCGGGCACCGGGGCTGGTCATGGGGTGTCCCCTCGGGCGTCCTAGTCGCTGAGGACTTCCTGGAGCTTGAGGGCCAGGGACATGTCGCCCTCGACGCGGAGCTTGCCCTCCATGAAGGCCTGCATGGCGTTGAGGGAGCCGTCCACGATGCCCACGAAGTCGTCGTCGGAGACGAAGATCGTGCAGTCGGGCGTGTCGTCGGCGTCGCCGGCGTAGACATCGGCCTCCTTGCAGTCCACGGTCCACGTGCCGCCGTTCGGGCCGGAGACGTTGAACTGGTACACGGCGTTGATCGACGCGGCCTTGTCGGGGTCGTCCTCGAGGCGTGTGGCGATCTGGTCCTCGAAGATCTCCTGGGGCGTGAGAGCCATGAGCATGCTCCTGGTGTCGGGTTCGTCCGGCGCGCCAGCGGCGCCCGCGGACGATTAGCACGCGGCTTCCGCGCATGTCAACGGCCGCCCGAGCGGCACGGCGCGCTGTGCCGGCGCGCCCGCGCTTGTCCGGGCGCGCGGTTCCGTGCTACGACCATCGGGAGCCTTCCTCGAACCCAGGCGCGCCGTGAGCCGAGTCCCGCAGACCTTCGCCCGCCTGACCCGGCCGGCGCTGATCCCCTACCTGACGGCAGGCGATCCGGACCCGGGGGCCACGGCTCACCTGCTGGAGGCGCTCGCAGAGGCAGGGGCCGACCTGATCGAGCTCGGCGTCCCGTTCAGCGACCCCATGGCGGATGGCCCGGTCATCCAGCGCGCAGCCGAGAGAGCGCTGCGGCACGGCATCTCCCTCGACGACATCCTCGACCTGGTCGCCACCTTCCGCCTGCGCCACGACACGCCGGTGATCCTGTTCGGGTACTACAACCCGTTCCACCACTACGGGGACCAGCTCGCGCGGCGCTGCGCCGAGGCGGGGGTGGACGGGCTCCTCGTCGTGGACCTGCCGCCCGAAGAGGCGGGCCCGCTGCGAGCCTCCCTGGCAGCGCAGGGCCTGGACTTGATCTCCCTGCTGACCCCGACCAGCGGCGACGACCGCGTCGACGCCGTGCAGAGGGTGGCAGGCGGGTTCGTGTACTACGTCTCGCTGACGGGCGTGACCGGCGCGGCGCTGGGGGACACGACGGACCTCGGCGCGCGGGTCACCGCCCTCCGGGCCCGCCTGGGGCTGCCGGTGGCCGTCGGCTTCGGCATCGCGACCCCGGAGCAAGCTGCCGCGGTCGGCGCCCACGCCGACGGGGTGGTCGTGGGGAGCGCGCTCGTCCGCCTCATCGAGACGCATGGGGGGGACCCCGAGGGCATGATCCGCGAAGTACGTCGGTTCCTGACCGGGCTGAGGCGCGCCCTGGACGGGGCACGGGCGGCCGGCGACGCCTGAGCTACCTCGGGCCACCGCACGGGAGGGTGACATGGACCACCAGGCATGGGTTCGAGAGGCGGCTCAGGCGGTTGGGGCCGCCGTGGCACGCAGAGTGCCCGGCGCACCGGAGCTGGCGTCGCGCATCGAGCGTCGGCTGCGCGGCGAGGTGCCGGAGGGCCCGACCCCGGTAGTCGCCCAAGGCTCCCTGCCAGCCGTCGCTGCGGCCTTCCGAGAGGCGGACGGCGACGGCCGCCTCCGCCCCGCGCTCGATGACGAGCTGCTGGCCCTCGCCCTCGCCGCTCCGCCTGCGGCTGGGCACGACCCCTCTTCCCCTGATGGCTCCGAGCGCGCGCGCGTGGTCTTCGAGGAGGCGCCCGTCGCCATCCTGGTGTTGGACGCCGAGGGGCGCGTCGTAGACGCGAACGCCGCCCACCTTCGCATGATGGGTCTGGATCCCGCGGCGCCCTACCCACGCCTCGGCGACTCGGTTCGAGACCTGCCGACCGCGCAGGAGCCCAAGGTGAGAGGGCGCCTCGAGGGGCTGCTCCGCGGCGAGCCCTTCGACCTCCGGGACTACACGCTGACGTCGCCCTACTCGAACCGGGTCCTGCGGCTCAACGTTCGCGGCGTTCCGCTGTGCGACGGGTCCGGCGCGCTCAAGGGCGCCATGATCCTGACGGAGGACGTGACGGAGGAGGCGGAGCTCGGCGAGCAGCTCGTCCGCGCGCAGAAGATGGAGAGCCTCGGCACCCTCGCCGGCGGCATTGCCCACGAGTTCAACAACCTGCTCTCCGGCATCTTGGGACACGCGAGCCTGCTCCGGTCCCGCATCCCCGCCGCCGACACGCTCCAGCGCCACGTGACGCGGGTGGAGGAGTCCGCGCACCGAGCCGCCGAGCTGACCCAGCAGCTCATGGCGTTCAGCCGCGATACGGAGCCCGAGCGCAAGGTCATCGACGCGGGGCAGCTCCTCCGGGAGCTGGGCTCGCTGCTGGACCGCACCATGCCCGCGAACGTGCGCGTGCGCGTGGAGCGCGGTGACCTGGACACCCGCGTCGAGGCCAACCGCACGCAGCTCCAGCAGGCGCTGCTCAACGTGTGCTCCAACGCGCGGGACGCCATGACGGGCGGCGGCGAGCTGCGGCTGGCCGTCGGGGCCACCACCGAGCCGCCTGCCTGCCTCGCGGGCGCGCCGGCGAAGCGGTGGGTCACCCTGCGCGTGGAGGACACGGGCCACGGCATGGAGGACGCCGTGCTCCGCCGCGCCTTCGACCCCTTCTTCACGACGAAGCCGCCAGGCCAGGGGACGGGGCTCGGGCTCGCGATCACCTACCGCATCGTCGAGTCCCACGGCGGCGCCATGGACGTGCGCTCGACGCCAGGGCACGGCACCGTGGTGGAGATCTGGCTCCCTGCGAGCGACCGCCTCCCGGACCCCGCGACTCCGCGGAGCCCCATCCTCCGCTCCGGCACCGGCACCATCCTGGTCGTGGACGACGAGCCCGTCCTGCTGGAGCTGATGACCGACATCCTCGGAGAGCTGGGCTACGAGATCCTGCTGGCCGAGGATGGCGTCGAGGCGATGGACATCTACGACATGCGGTGGCGATCCATCGACCTGGTCCTCCTGGACGTGGTCATGCCGCGCATGGGGGGCCGCGAGACCCTCAACGCCATGCGGTGCCTCAACCCGAACGTGCGGGTCGTCCTGTGCTCGGGCTACCTGCGCCAGACGGACCTGGACGCCTTCCCGATGGAGGGAGTGCTCGGCTTCCTGCGCAAGCCCTACGACCGGGAGCAGGTCGCGGGCGCGGTGGCGCGGGCGCTGGGCTGACTGCGGGGACCGGGCCGGGAGCGACGATCCGCCCTCGCCCGTCCGTCAGCTCTACTTCACATTAGGCGCCGGTGCATAACAACCTGATCCATCGAGGGGCCCGATGCGCCCCGCTGGCAATCTGGCGAGGCCGCAGGCAGGGCCTTGTCCTTCCAAGGTCTCGCCAGGCTGCCAG
>BTVJ01000134.1:0-14306 GCA_045863395.1 Myxococcales bacterium | reverse complement strand
GCCAGTCCCCCTCCGGCGTGCTGTGATTTGCGCGGTTTCCGATGCGCGTCAACATGCGGCGCCCCCCGCGCCTTGAAACTGGGCCTCTAGCGATGCGCGAGACTCGTAGAGGACGGCTTCCGGTTGCCCCCAGATGCCCTGGTACACGCCGCCGACCATGCCGCTCTCGGAGGCGTACAGGTGCTCCGAGCCAAGAAGCACGAGAAGGTTCAGAAGCTGCATTCCGCCGTTGACGTAGGCCGTGTTGAGGCGCTCCTGTGCGACCCAATCGATCAGGTGATTGCTCCCGTTCCACGCATACGTCCTGATGACCCGCCCCGCGAACGCCACGTTGGAGCCGCGGAAGATGACAGGGTTGGCGGCGTCCAGATCGTAGACCCAGAAGTCCATCCGCCCCCGCGCTGCGTCGCTGTAGGCGTGGACAGTGATGCTCACCTGGTGGCTCGTCGAGGGCGTGTATTGGATGCACGAGGAGTAGGTAGTGACACCGGGCGGGAGCGGGTTGCAGCCGGAGTGAAAGATGTCGTCGTTCGAGGCGAGCCACTGCCAGCCCCCTCCTCCGCCCGTGTTTCCTCGGAGGTGCATCACCGTGTCCTCGCTCCGCGTCAATCCCGTCGTTGCGAACTGGTAGGTGTGACCCGCATGGACTGCCTGGTTCCTGATGTAAACGGAGCCGGCGTCGGACACCTCAGGCGGGCGATCTGGATGGACGTGACGGGCGGCAGCTCGAAGCGGAGCACGGCGGAGTCAGGCTCCCGCCAGCTCGAAGCAAGGTGCGGGGAAACCGTAAATTCTACCTTCGGGGGGGGCGGCCAGAGCTGTCGTTCCGAGGATCGCGGCCGTCGCGCTGACTGTCAGCGCTGCCAGAGCACGCACGAGCATGGTGTCCTCCTCGATGGTGCGGCCCGGCGCACCGTCTGGCCCCGGTCGTGCCGAGTGGGCCCCCACTCGGCCGGCCGAGGCACCTTCTCCTGCCACTCGCGACGCCGCCCTCTTCCTCCCGAAGTGCGGGAGGCCACTGAGCAGCGGAAGCTCGTCACCGTGCTCGGTTGGGCGCCTGTCGTCGGTGCACGGCCCTGCGCCCGAAGTCCAGCCCCGAAGGTGCTGGCAAGCACATCGTGCGTCTCGCAAGAGGAGACTGCCAGCACGTGGGCACAGGGCCTACTGTGTTCCCCCCACGAACCTTGATCAAGCAACTTATCTGTCCTGGCCAGGACATTGGTTACAAAGTGGGGATGGGTGACACCAGTTCGAGCAAGTGTTTGCGCGGGGACGGGCGGGGGGAGCGCAGGCCTGCGGGGACCATCGAGGCCGCTCCTTCGGCCCGGCGCGTGACGTCGTGGCCGCCAACGGAGGGCCCGCGTCTCCGGTGGGTCGCGGCAACCGTCGTCGACCGCACGGTTGGGGGCGGCGCGCTCGGCCCTCCGCCTCCTCTTGACGTAGCGCGTCATGCGGGCGTGCCGCGTGCCGTCCCCTTGTGGCCGAAGGGCATTGACGCACGGGGGCGGCTGTGCTAGACAAACGCCCGGTTGTTCGGGGGCTCTTTGCCGAACGTTTGAGAATCATTGAAGAATGGGGTCAGGCGGCGCCCGATGGGGCCGCTGGGCCTCCGGGGAGCTACGCTGGGCGACGCGCACAGGATGCCGGGCGGGCCGCAGCCGGCAGGTGACCCCGACGACCCGGCCAAGCAGCCGGGGCGTCGCTCGAGCTGGATGACGGCGGCGTCCTACGGGTCGCTCGGGCTCGAGATGGGCATCTCGGTGTTCGTGGGCTGGCTGGTGGGCTCCTGGCTCGACGGCAAGCTCGGGTCGGCCCCGTGGATGACGATCCTGTTCCTCCTGAGCGGGATCGGCGCTGCCTTCCGCGCGGTGTTCCGCGTGGGCAGGCAGGCGCTGTACGAGATGCGCCGAGATGGCGGGCAAGATGGGCCGGAGCAGCCCTCCGGCGACGCCGATGACGGCCGGTGATGTCGGCGACGAGGATCATGGAGTGAGTGCGCAGATCACACGGTTCCTGAGGACGGTCGAGCGGACGAACCTGCTCGTCGGGGCGCTCCTGCTGCTCGGGTCGGGCCTGGTGCTCGGGTTCGGCCACGCGCTGTGGAGCATGGCCATGGGCGTCCTGCTCTCCGTGATCAACTTCCGCGTCATCGCGTGGATCGGCCGGCGCATCGCGGCCTCGACGCCACGCAGCCGCTCGCTCTTCATCCTCCTGTTCCTCGCCAAGTTCGGCGTGCTCATCGCGGTCACCTACGCCCTGGTCGTCCGTGTCAGGGTGGACGTGATCCCGTTCGTGGTCGGGATCTCCACGCTCTTCGTGGTCCTCTTCGTGGAGTCGTATCGCACGATGCTCGACCAGGCGCGCTCCGGCGCTCGCCCGGAGAGCGCTCCGATGCATCGGGAGTGAGTCGGATGTCGTTTCTGGTGAAGAGGCCCCTCATGCTCCGCGCAGCCTGGCTGCTCGCGGTGACGTCGCTGCTGCTGCTGGCCGGCCCTGCGCTCGCGGAGGGGGGCCACGCCGCTCCCGAGGCCGCCGAGGGGGCCCACGCCGCGGAGGGCGACCACTGGTCGCTGCCGCAGCAGCTCATGCCCGGGCTGTTCCACAACCTGCAGGGCATGCTCGGCAACACCTGGATCGAGAAGTCCCCCGTCGGGCGCGTCGCTCACGTGGTCATGGCGGGCGTCGTGTTCGTGCTCCTGGCGCTCCTCGCGGTCGGGGTGAGCAAGCGCCTGTCCGATCCAGAGAAGGCGGTGGTGCCCGAGACGAAGCTCTCCGCCACCGTGTTCTTCGAGGTGATCGTCGGCGGCATCCTCACCATGCTCCAGACGAGCATGGGCATGTCCGCCGAGAAGGCGCGCAAGGTCCTGCCGCTGGTCGCCTCCCTGGCGGCGTTCATCCTCTTCAGCAACGTCCTCGGCATGATCCCCGGCTTCCTGCCGCCGACGGACAACCTGAACACCACCCTGGCGCTCGGGCTCACCGTGTTCCTCGCGACCCACTGGTATGGCGTCCGGAACAGCGGCCTCGCCTACTTCAAGCACTTCTTTGGCCCGATCATCGCGTGGTACGCGCTCCCGCTCATGATCCTGATGTTCCTGATCGAGATGATCAGCCACGTGGCTCGCCCGATCTCTCTCGCCCTCCGGTTGATGGGCAATATGTTCGGGGACCATAAGGTGATGGGGATCTTCCTGGGCTTCGGCTTCGTGCTGGTCCCCCTGCCGATCATGCTCCTCGGCCTGCTCGTGGCCGTTGTCCAGACCCTGGTGTTCTGCCTCCTGACGATGGTGTACTTCTCCATCGCCTTGGAGGATGCCGCGCACCATTAGCCGAACCTTCGACGACTCGAACGGTAGACCCTTTTCGACATCCACCAAGGAGGAACCCGACCATGTCCACCGCCAAGAAGACCCTGCTCACCCTGGCCCTTGCCCTGTTCAACGTGTTGCTGTTCGCGGGCATCGCGCTCGCCGCCGACGGCGACGTCGCCGACAACAACTTCACCGTCGGAAAGTACGTCGCGCTCGCGACGGGCTTCGGCATCGCCATCGCGGCGTTCGGCGGCGCGCTCGGCCAGGGCCGCGCGGCGGCCGCGGCCCTCGAGGGCATCGCCCGCAACCCCGGCGCCTCGGACAAGCTGTTCACCCCGATGATCCTCGGCCTCGCCCTCATCGAGTCGCTGGTCATCTACTCCCTCGTGATCAGCTTCACGCTCGTGGGCAAGATCCCCGGCTGAGCGGCCGATCCCGTCGAGTCCGGGGAGCGGCCTGCCCCCGGCCCCGATCACCCCTCGTCCCGCACCAACAGCACCGACCCGATGAACCGCGGGTCCAGGGGCGCGCCAGGGGTCGCGATGGCGAGGGTCTCCTCCAGAGACTCCAGGCACTCCTCGAGGAACGCGCGCAGGTGCGCCGCGCGGCGTCGCTCTCTCTGCGGCGCATCGTCAGGCACGGCCGTGGCGCCCGCCAGGGCCAGCCGGAGGCGATCACCCAGGCTCCGCCCCTGTGCATCCGGCCGTGTGAACCCAGCCACGAGCAGGTCGAGGGATGCCTGCCCGAAGGGCTCCAGCGAGAGGCCGCGCCCGATGGCCGCGTTGGCGAACGCGGTGAGCACGAGGGTCGACAGGCGCACGTGGGTCCGGCTGTCCTCGCTGATGCCCAGCTCCGTCGCGTCGAACCGGGCCGGCGTGAAGCCGAACCGGAGCTCCACGAAGGCGACGATGGCCTCGGCCCGCTCCACCACGGCGCGCATGGTGCGCAGCTCCTCCATGGTCCGAACCGGTCGCAGCCTGCCCTCGCCCTCCCGGGACACCCCGGCCAACATCCGCGGCGGGCGCCTCGCGAGAGCAGCGATGGCCTCGTCCATGGGAGCGTCGAGCAACGACTGCCCTCCCTCGCCGGTCGTCCGCGCCTTGAGCCTCGCGGCCCTGCGGCGGATGGGCTCCACGAGCGACGCGCCGATGCGGTAGAGGTCTCGCAGCCAGACGCGCTCGAGCACCCGGGCGGCCAGGGGCGCGTCCCCTCCGGTCACGTGGTCGAGCGCCAGGTTCAGCATCGCCAGCGCCTGGTGCCCGGCGGCGCGCTGCGCCTCCACGTCGCCGAAGTCGGCTCGCTCCAGCACCAGCAGGGCGTTGACCAGGAAGGTGATTGACGTCACCACGGAGTCGCTCGCCTCCCTGTCGGCGATGGCGTCAAGGGCCTGGAGGAGCAGCGACGCCTCGCCCAGGTCCGGCAGTGTGAGCGCGACCGTGCGCCCCACCGTGGACGGCGCCTGGTTCGCGGGCCCCGCCCGGTCGAGCCCCTCCAGGATCTGGCGCTTCGCGTCGCCCGGGGCCACCAGCTCCAGCAGCGCCTGCGCGTCCTCCAGGGTCGGGAAGCCCAGCTCCTCCAGACGCCCGGCGCGCCATCGAAGCAGCTCCTCCTCGGTCCCCGACGCGACCTCCCAGCGCGTCGCCCGCAGGACCATGCGCGCCTGCTCCAGATCCTGCGCGTACAGCAGGCGCAGGGCCCGGTCGACGAGGGGGATGGACGGGTGCCGCGCCGGCATCTCGATGACGAACTCGCCGTCCGGGCTGGTGAGGATGTCCTTGGAGTCGGGGATCTCGCCCGTCTCCACGTCCTTCTCGTGGACCGTGGCGAAGCTCATCAGCATCAGGACCAGGAGCTCCTTGTCGACGCCGTGCAGCAGCGTGGACGCCGCCTCGATGCCCGCCGCCATGCTCGTCGTGAGCCACTCCTCGAAGACCTCGGCCGCGAACCGGTCCCCCCGCCAGCAGTCCACGTCCACGAAGGTCTGCCACTGCTCGCCGGTGGCGAAGGCGAGGAGAGGCAGGCAGTCCGTTGGCCCGATGTCCTTGACCAGCCACAGGAGCTCGTCGCCCCGCATGGACTGGACCAGCTCCCGCGGACTCTCCAAGGAGAGGATCGCGTCGAGCTTCTCCATCCCTGTGGCGTCGCCCCACCTGCGAGCCAGGGCCGAACCCTTCTGCCACGGCAGCGCCGGCACGCTCCCTCCACCCGTCTTGCTTCCCATGGTTGCTCCTCCTTCTGGGGGGGCCAGACACTAGCGACGATTTGCCCTCGCGTCGAGGGCTCACCCGCTGGCGCGGCACTTGTCCTTGCGTTGCGCGGGCTTCGCTCGTACAGTACGCAAGGCCGCGCCTCCGGGTGTAAAGCGCCAACCATTCGTATTTATTTAGCAATTGTCGTGCCGGCGCAGCCGGTCGGAGCATTCATGGTGCCCACCAAGGACGGCCCGTCGGGCCTCCACAAGATTCGCAGCTTCACCCGCGACCACCATCGACCACTCTGGGCGCTGGTGGTCCTGGCGGTGGCCGCGGCGGTGCTGTTCCCAGGGTTGGGGCGTTTCGGTCTCTGGGACCCCTGGGAGATGCAGCGGGCGTCGGTCGCGCGCACCATCGCCGGCGGGGCGCGCGTGCTGGTGGCCGAGCCGGCCGCGACGGTCGAGGGCCCCGAAGCCTCCGCCTACCCGCTGACCGAGGCGATCCGCTCCCGCTACCCCGACCTCGGGGTCGACGGCCCGGCGGAGCTGGCGGGGGATCGCGCCGCCCGTGAGCGGCCGGCGCCCAGCGCCATCTGGACCCGGGCGCGCGCCGCCCTGGACGCCACCGCCTGGCACGCCATCGTCATCGACGCCACGCTGCTCCTCACGGCGGGTGGCCAGGAGCAGTCCCCCGAGCAGGTGGCGGGCCTCCTCGACGGGCTGGCTGCCGGCAACGATGGCGCGACCATCGTGCTCTACGCGTCGACGGACGCCATCAAGGGGCAGGTCGAGGAGCGCTACGCCCTGGGCTCGCTCCGCGCGGGCCTCGCGCTCGTGCGTGCCGCTGGCCTGGACGAAGGGCTCGGTGACGCGGCAGAGGCCCGGCTCGCCCCACGCCTGCAGGGCGAACCCATGACCCGCGTGCCGGTCCCCGTAGTGACGAGCATCGAGGCAGCGGTAGACGCCCTCGGCGCGGTCCCGGGCGTGCAGTGGATGCGCGTCCAGCACAAGCGCGACGGCGTCACCTGGTCCGTGCCCGTGCTCGACGCCTGGCTCGTCGCAGGCTCCTACAAGCTCTTCGGCTTCAGCGAGTGGTCGTCGCGGTTCCCCCTCGCGCTGGTCGTGCTCTTCGGCGTGCTGGCCCTCTACCTGATGACGCGCGCCGTCCTCGGGGAGCGGGTGGCGCTGCTGGCGAGCCTCGCCCTCGTCACCATGCCCCTCGCCTTTGCCGCCGCCCGCAACCTGAGCGGTGACGCGCCCTTCGCCATGTCGCTGCTGCTCGCCATCGGCTCGTTTCTTCTGGTGGTCCGGGGCGGGTCCCTCACGGGAACGCTCGCCGCCCTCGCCGCGGGTGTGGTGCTCGTCTTCCTGGCGAAGGGTCTCTTCGGCCTCCTGATCCTGTCGGCCATCCTGGTCGCCTACGTCGGAGCGACCCTGGACCTGCGGCGCGACACCCTCATCGCGACCCTCGGGGTGCTCGCCGCCTTCGCCGTGGCGCTGGCCCTCGTGTTCTCGCCCGACGAGTGGACCTTCTTCGATCACTTCCGCTTCATGAACCGCCTGCACGGCAAGGGGCCGTCTCCCGACAACCGCAACTTCGACTACTTCATCCGACAGCTCGGCTTCGGGACGCTGCCCTGGGCCGCATTGGTCCCCTTTGCGCTGGGTCGCCTGATGGCCGGCGCGCGGACCTTCTGGGGCACCGACGCCCGCGAGGCCGACGCGGAGAGCCGCACCGTCGGTCGCGTCCAGGTGCTGATCTTCCTGTGGTTCTGCGTGCCGCTCGTCCTCCACATGGTGATGTTCAAGGACTTCACCCACGTCGTCCTGCCCGTGGCCCCGGCCCTGGCCGTGGCCCTCGGCCTGCTGCTGGATCGCCTGTTGTCGGAGGGCTCCCTGGACCGCTTCGCCGCCGTCATCGTCGGCGGCATCCTCTTGATCCTCGTCCATGACATCAAGGCATCCCCCGAGCCCCTGGTGTCGTTCCTGGCCTACGATCCGCCCTTCACCAAAGAGAAGAGCGGGCTCCTGTTCCCCGTGGACCTGAAGGCGCCGGGGTCGCTCATGGCGATCCTCCTGCTGAGCACCGTCGTGCTGATCAATGCGTTCTCCCAGCTCGGGTCGGTCGCGCTGCGTGTCGCGCGCTTCTTCCAGCGCCCTCGCCCCCTGGCGGTCACTGTCTCGGTGCTCGCTGCCGCCCTCGCGGCAGACCTGGTCCTCTCCATGCGAGGCCGGTTCTCCGCGGCCTTCAAGCTCCCCGAGGCCGCTCGGCTCGGCGCCGAGCAGCACGCCTTCCCCTCTCAGGTGCTGGGGCGCCCCGAGCACGTGATCGGCGCCCTCGCCCTCGCGGCGCTGCTCGTTGCCCTCGTCTTGACCGCTACGGCCTGGGGGCGGCGCCGGCGGGAGCTCGCGTCGCGTCCCGTTCGCGCCGTCGGTCGGCTCGTGGCGCGCGGCTGGGCCTTGATCGGTCTCGAAAAGCCCCGCGTCGCCCTGTCCGCCCTGCTCGTCGTCGGCGCGGTGAGCCTCATCGACGCCATCGCCCGCGTCCGCTTCCCGGAGGGCTACGGCATCGGGAGCACGCTCCTGGATCCCGCTTTCTGGGCCCTCTGCGTCGCCCTCGTGGGCTCCGCCATCCTCGGCGCGGGTGCCGCCCAGTCGCCGCCGGCAGACGCAGGCCGCCTCCGCCGCGCCTTCCCCAACGGAGCCGACCGCTGGCTCCCGGCCATGGGCGCCGCGGCAGCCCTGCTTCTGTACATGGCGGTGCGCCTCAGCAAGGAGGCGTGGATGACCCCGCCGGAGCTCTGGGCCCTGCTCGGCCTCGCCGCCCTCATCGCCGTGCCACTCATCGCACGGGCTCTGGCGAGCCGCCCCGGGTGGCTGCTCGCAGCCATCGTCCTTGGCGGCCTGGCCATCGCGGGCTCCATCCTGATCCCCTACGTACAGAAGTGGAGAGAGCTGGTGCCGCAGCTCTACCCGGACGGCGAGCCCGAGGACACGATCCGCTACGTCTTCTGGGGTGCCCGCGACGTGAAGATCCTGCTCGGGCTCATGGCGTTGCTGGGCCTCAGCGCCCTGTGGGGGCGCCGAGAAGCGATCGGCGCGCGCCTGCTCCCGGGCAGCCCGGATGGGCTGGTCCGGCGCCTGCTCTCCGCGCGCCTCGGGGAGCGGCTGCTCCTCCACATGGAGCGCGGCCGCGTCGCCGTCCCCCTGTTCGTGGTGTGCGCGCTTCTGAGCACCATGCTCTATGCCCAGCGCTTCGTGCCTGACCTCTCCTTCCACGTGTCGCAGAAGCACATCATCGACACCTGGCGCGAGGCCAACGCCGGCGGCCCGGAGGATGACCTCTTCAAGCACGGCTCCTTCGGAGGGGCGAGCGACGAGTACAACTTCTATACGCGCGGGATCCCCGAGGTCTCGGACCGCAGCCGCGTCATGCAGATCCTGCTCAACGAGGCGGACGTGCCCGTGAAGCTCTCCACGGAAGGGGGGCGCTCCCAGGTCCGCGTGGTGCAGGGCTTCACGGAGGCCAACGACCTGGACGGCGACGGGCGGCGCGACTGGCCCGGTGACGCGGGGATCGCCGAGCGGGTGGAGGACGGCCTCCTCGTCGATGAGGACAAGCGGTGGACCGACAACCAGTGGGCGGGGTTCCTGCTCATCGACAGCGCCGGCCGCCAGCTCCCGATCACCTCCAACACGGCGGACACCTTGCACGTCCAGGGGCGCCCGTCGTCGGGCCGCGACGACAGCTTCCGCAGCGCGTACACCATCGACCACAAGGACGCGCGCGACCACGGGGCGACGGCGGCCGAGCGCGGCCGCACCTTCTTCCTCCTGCCGAAGCTGTCGTTCAGCGAGCTCAACCACCAGTTCCGCAAGCTCTCGGGTGGACGCCACATTCCGGTGCTCGATGACCGCTCCTCGCGCATCGTCCTCGCCACCAGCCACCTCAAAGATGGCGAGCGGAGCCGCAACTGGATCGCCGACCACGTGATCACGCAGGAGCAGCTCGCACAAGTACCCGGTATCAAGCGGACCTCGGTCAACTGGGAGGACACCCTGGAGCTCGTCGCCTGGCGCATGGAGAGCGACGCGGTGCGCGGCCGCGAAGAGTTCAAGATCTTCTTCTATTTCAAGGTGCTGAAGGAGACCTCGACGAGCTGGCGGCTGTTCATGCACGTGGACAAGCCAGGCAGCTCGAACCGCATCGGCGGCGACCACTACGTCCTCAACATGTCCAGCGACCCGGAGGAGAAGGGGTGTGTCGGTTGCTTCCAGACCCGGCACTGGATGCCCGGTGACATCGTCGTGGACGAGTACGCCCAGGAGGTGCCGCTCGGTACCCCGGGCGGGCCCCAGGACGTGTGGATCGGCTTCTACAACACCGCCAACGACAAGCGCATGAAGGTGACGGAGTTCGACCGGGGGCGCGTGCTCCACGACGGCGGCAACAGGGTCCGCGTCGGCACCTTCTCCGTGCGCTGAGCCGCGCCCGTGGATCTCACCGGCGAGCTGTACTCCTTCTGGCTAGCGCTCTCCTTCGTGTGGGGCGCCATCTGGGGCTCCTTTCTCAATGTGGTCATCCACCGGCTGCCCCACGGCCACTCGGTGGTGCGCCCCCCGTCCCACTGCCCGCGCTGCTCGGCGACGCTCCGCTGGTGGCACAACGTCCCGATCCTGTCCTGGGTCGCCCTCCGTGCGCGCTGTGCCTTCTGCGGCGCGCCGATCTCGCCCCGCTATCCCCTGGTGGAGCTGCTGACCGCCGTCCTGTCGTTGGCCACCTTCATGCTGGCGGTCCGCATGGTCCCCGACGCCGCGCTCGGCGACGTGCTCGCCGTCTGGGTGCTCCGCTTCACCTTCGTTGCGCTGCTGGTCGCGATCACGTTCATCGATCTGGACCTGCGGATCATCCCCCACGAGCTGTCGGTCGGCGGGCTCGTCGTCGGCCTCGGCGTCTCGCCGTTCATCGGGAGCTTCACTGGCGTGGACCTGGCGACGTCCGCCCTGGGCGCGGCGCTCGGCGGTGGCATCATCTTCCTCATCATCCAGGTCTACTGGCTGGTCCGGCGCCGCGAGGGCATGGGGGGCGGCGACTTCGTGATGATGGCGATGCTCGGGGCCTGGCTTGGCTACGAGGCGGTCGTGTTCGTCCTCTTCGCGTCCTCCCTGCAGGGGACGGTGGCGGCCATCGTGCTCTACGTGGCGGGTGTGGGGCGCGGCGGGGCGGAGAGAGCGGCTGGCGGGCAGGCCGGGGAGGGCGACGTGGACGTGGAGGGCGACGTGGACGGGGAGGGCGACGTGGACGTGGAGGGCGCCGCGGGCGACCCGGCCCCAGAGGGCTTCCGCACCATGGAGATCCCCTTCGGTCCGTTCCTTGCACTTGCGGCGCTGGAGTGGATGTACTTCGAGTCCTTCATCCGGGACGCCGTCGTCGGCTGGCTCGGGCTGTGAGGGCCGCTCCGCCGAGGGGACCGTGAGGCGCATCGGCCTACGACTACAGATCCTCCTCACGCTCACCGTGGCCGTCGTCGTTGGCCTCGGGCTGGTCTACCTGTTTGCGGCTCGAGTCCAGACCGCCACCCTCCGCGAGGAGCGCGCGCGCCAGGCGCACACCCTTGCAACCGTGCTGGCCCGCTCGCTGGAGCGAGGGGCGGAGGGGGAGGCGCCCGAGGAGCTGCTTCGGCGCCTGGACCTCGTCGCGGAGGCCGCGGGCGCGGAGGCCGCGATCCTCCTGGACCGTCTGGGTGAGCCCGCTCTGGCGAGCCAGAGGCCGCAGCTCGGTCTGCTCGTCGACGCCGAGGTGCTGCGGGCGAGCGGGGGCACCCGCGCGATCACGAGCGCGTACGTGGGGACCGGCGCGGCAGAGCGCCTGCTGGTAAGAGCATCGGTGGAGCTGCCCGACCAGGATCTCCGTGTCGCGGACCTGCTGCTGGTCATGCCCACGAGGCACATCCGGGAGCGAGTGGAGCTCATCGACCGCCTCGTCTTCCTGTTCGCGGCCGTGGTGCTCCTGTTCATCGTCGTCATCGGACACCTGGTCCTCACCCGGCTCGTGGTGGCCCCCGTCCGCCGCGTCATCCGGTCCATGGAGCGCTTCCACGCGACCGAGGTGGAGGGTTCGTCCGCGCTTGGCTTCGAGGTGGGTCCGGCGCTCCCGGACCCGGAGGGAAACGAGGTGGACGTGCTCGCCACGACCTTCAACCGCCTCTCGGCCCGCCTGAAGGACGCGACCACGCGCCACCAGGCCCAGCTCCGCGAGGCGCGGGAGCTGAACCGCCGTCTGCAGGATGCACACGGGAGCCTCGTCCGCTCCGAGAAGCTGGCCTCGGTGGGCCTGCTGACCGCCGGCATCGCCCACGAGATCGGCAACCCGATCAGCATCATCCTGGGATACGTCGAGCTGATGCAGCGGGACGACTGCACCCCGGACGAGCTCCGCGACTACACGGGGCAGATCGACGCCGCGGCGCGGCGAGTCAATGTCATCATCAAGGATCTCCTCGACTTCTCGCGCCCGACGAGCGCGACGTCGGCCACGGCGGACGCCTGCGACGTGGCGCGCCGGAGCTTGAAGCTGCTGGCGCCGCAGAAGCGCTTCCGCAGCGTGAAGGCGAGCACCATCTTCGAGGCGCCCTCCATCCGAGTGCGCATCGACGACGGCCGCCTCCAGCAGGTGCTCGTCAACCTCCTGCTCAACGCGGCGGATGCCATGGACGGAGCGGGCCAGGTGACGGTGCGCGTCTGGCGCGACGGCGACAAGGCACTCGTGGAGGTCGCGGACAGGGGGCCGGGGATTCCGGAGGAGCACCTGATCCGCATCTTCGATCCCTTCTTCAGCACGAAGGGCCCCGGCGCTGGCACGGGGCTCGGTCTCTCCATCTGCCACACGATCGTGACCACCTACGGCGGCGACATCCGCGTGCGCAGCACCCCACGGGACGGCACCTCCTTCGTCGTCGAGCTGCCCTGCGCCCCGGATGATCCCGCGGATGCTGCGGGTGACATCGCCTGACGCCGTCGGCCGACCGTGGGGCTGGCGGCGCAAATCTTGCGGTGGTATGAAAAGATGTTATGGGCGCATGGCGCTGATGCCCTGCTCTGACCCGCTGATGGTGGAGGAACGTTGAAGCTGCGCATCCTGGTGATCGACGACGAGAAGAGCTTTGGCGAGATGGTGGGCACCATCCTGCGCAAGGAGGGCTACGCCGTGGATCTGGCGACCACGGGAGAGCAGGCCCTGGCCGCTCTCGGTCGGGATCCCTACGACCTGGTGCTGTGCGACGTGCAGATGCCCGAAATGGGCGGCCTGGATCTCCTGCGCGCCCTCGATCGCCTGCACCTTCGCCCGACTACGATCATGATGAGCGCCTACGGCTCCAACGAGACGGCGCTCGAGTGCATGAAGCTCGGTGCCTACGACTACATCGCCAAACCCTTCAAGGGTGACGAGCTGCTCCTCACGCTGCGCAAGGCCGAGGAGCGGGAGCGACTCCGGCGCGAGAACGCTGCTCTGAAGGCGAGCCAGTCCAGGAGCGCGAGTTTTGACACAATCGTGGCCCGCAGCGAGCCCATGATGCGCCTGTTTCGGGTCATTCAGAAGATCGCCGCCTACAAGAGCACGGTCCTGATCACGGGGGAGAGCGGCACCGGCAAAGAGCTGGTCGCCCACGCGATCCACAATCACTCCCCGCGGGCGAAGGGGCCCTTCGTCCCGGTGAACTGCGGCGCCATCCCCGAGAACCTGCTGGAGAGCGAGCTGTTCGGCTACGTCAAGGGGGCGTTCACGGACGCCTGGCAGAACAAGCGCGGCCTCTTCGAGGAGGCGAACGGCGGGACGCTGTTCCTCGACGAGATCGGTGAGCTTCCGCTGGCGCTCCAGGTGAAGCTGCTCCGCGTGCTCCAGGAGGAGGAGATCCGCCGGGTCGGTGACACGCGCTCGACCCGCATCGACGTTCGCGTGGTTGCGGCCACCGTGCGCGACCTGGCCGCTGAGGTGAAGCGCGGCGCGTTTCGCGAGGACCTCTACTACCGCCTCAACGTCCTCCCCATCCATGTGGTGCCGCTCCGCGACCGTCCAGAGGACATCCCACTCCTCGTGGACCACTTCATCAAGCAGACGGCGGCTCGCCTCGGGGTCGGCGTCGACCGCGTCCTCCCGGACGCCCTCAAGTGCCTGATGGAGTACGGCTGGCCCGGCAACGTGCGAGAGCTGGAGAACACCATCGAGCGGGCCATCGTGCTCGCGGAGGGAGATGCAGTGACGGTCGACGTGCTCCCAGAGAAGGTCGTCGAGTCGCGCGACCGGATCAAGCTCACCCTGCTGTCCGGGGAGCTGTCCATCAAGCGCACGACCCGCGTCATCGAGGAGGAGCTCATCCGGAAGGCCCTGGTGAAGACCGGCGGGAACCGAACCGCAGCGTCGAAGCACCTGGAGATCAGCCACAGAGCGCTCCTCTACAAGATGAAGGACTACGGCATCTCGTAGAATACCGCAGCAAATACGAGCGGTTGTTGAATGCGTAGGCGCGGGTGCGAAAAACCGCTTGACCACGACACGCCCCTCGCGCTACATACGCCATCCCGTCCAGCGACCATGCTGGACGCCGCGAAGACGCAGGTCGACGCGGTTGGGGCCGCAGGACGGCGGCACGAGCTGAAAAGACGAGGGGCGAAAAAAAGCGGTTGACATCGCAGACGCCCTGAAGATAATCACTCCTCGCCTGACGGGCCGGATGCAAATCGCAGGCCCTGGCTCTTTGAAAACTGGATGGCAGCAAACGTGCGAAACTGGGTCTCTGTGATAA
>BTVJ01000133.1:0-14391 GCA_045863395.1 Myxococcales bacterium | reverse complement strand
GCCGCGACCACCGGGGCGACGAGGCCGTCGCGGTGGCGCGGGCAGAGCTGGCCGAGGCCCTCCGCGAGACAGATCCCCTGCGGGCCGAGGCCTTCGCGAAGGCGCGCGCCGTGGTCCTCGACCCCCACCACGCCCCTTCGTGGCACGGTGTCGGTGTGATTCTAGTAGACGCGGCAGGGCTGACCAGGGGCACCGAGGTGCGAGCGATGCTCGCCGCCGGCACCTTCGACCTCCTGCCCCGGGAGCCGCCCTTGGCCGCCGCCGCGTGCTTCGTTCGAGCAACCCGGCTCGGCTCTCCCAACCCCAGCGCGCTCCGCTTCACCGTGCGTACGATTCGCGCTGCGGATGCGCCCACCCCGGACGTGGCTGCGGTTCTGGCCGAGACCGGGCAGCCAGGACCGCCCCCCTCGCCGCGCTTCGGGTGGGTGGGGCTCGTCGCGTGGACCGCGAGCCTGGGGGTCGCGGACCCCACTCTGCTCGGCGAGGTGGACGCGGCGCTCGGGGCGGGCGGCTTCGGGCTCTCGCGGTGCCCGATTGAGCTGGCGTCGGCGGTGGGGTGGGGGCTCGGGCTTGGCCCGCTGCAGGACCACCGCGTGGCGCGCGCCGCCCTCGCGTTGTGGCTCCCGCTCCGCACGGGCGCGCCGGCGTGGGATGTCTTCGCAGCCGAGTCGCCAGACGGCCGCTCCGGTGCAGAGCCGCCGCCCGGAGGGAGCGCCGGCCTGACGGAGCTCGGCCCGTGGCTGATCGCCCACCCCGAGGCTGTGCGGTCCGCCGTCGCGCTGATCCGCGCCACCGCGACCGCCGAGGGTGCCCCCTTCTCTCCGCCGCTGGCCCCGATCATCGAGGCCGGTGGGCATCTGGCCACGGCACCCCTCGACGACCCGCGCGTGGACGCCGTGGGACTCGCCTGCTGGGTCTACGGCACCGCGCTGGCCCTCGGCGACGTCGCCGCCTACGACTCCCTGCTCGCCTGCCTGGAGGCGGCGCGCGCCGAGGTGATGCCGACCCGCGGCGACGACCTGCGGGCGTGCGCCAAGGCGCGGGCCGCCCTGCACGCCCGCGTCGGACCTCAGGCCCTCGACCGCGCCCTCCAGGTGCTGGAGGGGCGCCTCGTCGCTCGCGCCGCACGCCTCGGCGACCTGCCGGAGGTCGCGGCGCTCGCCGTGCCCGGGACGCCCCTGGCCGACCTCGGGCTCCTCGGGCGCGCCGGCGGTCAGGGGATGGCGCTGGTCTCCTTCCTGCTCGAGGCGCGGCGCGCCACACCGCAGACCCGAGCGCTGGCCCTCGCCGCCCTGGAGCGCGCTGTGGCACTCCCGACCCTTGTCCCCAAGCGGCGCCTTCTGGGCGCCCTCCCGCCGGATCCCGCCCTCGTGCGCGTCGCAGACCGCGCCGCGACGGTTCTGCTCGCCGGCCTGGAGGACGCGGCGGGGTGGCCGCCCGACGACAAGGAGCGTGCGGGAGAGCTGGCCCGGACCTTCGCTCGCCCGTTCGGCGAGGCCCTGCCGGGCGTGGACGTCGAAGAGGTGGGCAAGGCGCTCGCCGCCGAGGCCCGGGCAGCGCGGCTCGCCAGAAAGGACGAGGTCATCTCGAGCCAGGCCGCGCTGCTGGCTGCGACCGCACGGCACCTGGGCGCGATCAATGACGTCCTCGCGGACCTCCACACCCCCGGCGTGGACGTGACGACGCTCCTCGCAGCCCGCCGCCGGACGATCCTCGACGCGGACGCCCTCGTGGCCCGCGCAGGCGCCGCCGAGAGCCCCGAAGCCGACCGCCTCGCCCGCGAGCTGCGGCGACTGCTCGACCTGCTGCGGGAGCGCCTCCTCGCCCCCCGCGCCGTCTCCCCGCCGCCCGAGGCCTGGGCCGCAGACCTGCCGGCCGCCCTGCTCCGCGAGCTTGCGATGGCGGAGCGCCTTCGCGCCATCGCACCCGCGCTCGATGGAGACCACGCACCGGCGGTCCTCTACCTGGGCCGCGCCACGGAGGCCGCCCTCGCTCCGCTCATGCGCTCCATCACGCCGCGCCTGTCCCGCGAGGACGCGGCCTGGCTCCGCGAGCAGCGAAGCTCCGGCACCGATCTCCCCGCCCGCGCCATCGAGGCCCTGCGCCGCATGGAGTCCCAGGGCGGTCCCACCCTGGGCGCCGCCGGCACCCTCGCGGACACCCTTGCCACCGCCCCCCTCGACGTCCTGGCGTCGACGCCGCCGCCCGGCACCCACCCGCTGGCACACCACCTGGCGCTGTCCATCGCCGCGCTCCCGCCCCGACCCCGCCGCGCCCTGACGGACACCGACCCCACCGAGCGCGTCTCCCACCTGGCGAACCACCTCGCCCCGCTCCGCAACCGCGCTGCCCACGCGAAGCGCCGCCCGGCCCCCCTCGGCCCCGACGCCTACGCCACCACCCGCGACCTGCTGTTGGCCGGCGACCGCCCCTGGCTCCAGCGATTGCTCTCGTAGCCCCGTTGGGGGTCCCGTCAGGATGGTGGTCAGGTTCGGGGACAAGGATCGGGGTCAACTACCCCGCCCGCACTTCCACAGAGACCGCCGTCATCCTGTGCTGACCGCTCGCCGGCTCGACCGCAGCGACGCCCGAAGGGATCAGCGCGTTGACGTTGAGGGCCTCGAGGCCGTGGGGGATGCAGACCGTGCCGGGGCTCATGCCGGCCTCGGGCACCGCGTCGAGCACCGCGGTCCCCGCCGATGTACCGATCTCGATGCGACCGCCGCCGTCGACGCCGATCCGGCGAAGATCCTCGGCCGCCAGATAGGCCGTCGGGACGGCGGACTCTGTGCGCACACCTCCCTTCAGCCACGAGTTGTGGGCCAGCTTCTGGCGGCGCCCGATCAGCAGGAACCCGTCACCAAACTCCGTCTCCTCCAGCCGCCGAGCCTCCGCGTCGAGGACCGGATCCCAGAAGCGCACCCGGTTTCCGGGCGTCAGCGGCCCACGTCCCAGGTAGCTGCCCGGCTTGACGCTCCCTGTCCTCACTCCGTACCCCCGCGAGGGGAGCCAACGGTCATACGGGAGCCGGAGCATGGCTCCGGCCGCCCGGTGGCCCAGCCGCTGGAGCAGCGACCCGATGATCCACGCCTCGGTGCGGGCCTCGCCGGGCGGCGGAGCGACCGGGCCCGCCCACTGCACCAGCGGCGCCGTCTGGAGCGGGATCGTCGTGGTCGCGACGTCCCAGCGCTCCAGCCAGCTCGCAGCCGGGAGACACCAGTGGGCCAGGCGGCCCGTCGCGTTCTGGAACAGGTCGATGGTCACCAGCAGGTCGAGGGACGACAACGCCTCGCGCAGCCGCCCCTCCCCAGGAATGGACAGGAGAGGGTCACCCGCGATCACGACGAGCGCCCGGATCCTCCCCTCCCCAGGCGTCAGGATCTCGTCGGCGAGCACGGCCGCCGGGAGCGTGTCGATGGTCGGGGAGAACCCACCGATGCGGCTCGGCCTCTGCGCCTTGCCCACGCCGAGGCTCCGAGCCAGGCGCGCGAACGGGGCGGCGAGGGGCGCGAAGACCAGGCCGCCCCGCCTGTCCAGGTTGCCCGTGAGCCACGCCAGCGCCTGGAGGGCCACCACGGCCAGCGTGCCGAAGCCGCCCATGTTGACGCCTGTCGACAGATGGAACGTGGTCGTCGGCGAGGCCGCGATGCGCTCAGCCAATGCCTCGATCTGCGCCGCAGGGATCCCCGTGATGGCAGCGGCGCGGTCGATGGGGAAGCGCGCCGCCACGGCGAGGAGCCGGTCGAGGCCCTCGACGGCCCCGCGGGGCTCCGGGCAAGCGTCCCGGAAGCGGTGCAGGAGCGCGAGCAGCAGTGCGATGTCCGTCCCCGCACGAATCGGCAGGTGCTCACCCCAGCGACGAGCGCTCTCCGTGCGCCGTGGATCCACCCAGACGACCTTCGCCCCCCGCGCGACCATGGCATCGAACACGCGCGTCCCGCCGGCCAGGTGCACGAAGCTCGACTGGCTGATCGCGGGGTTGGTGCCGAACATGACGGCCAGGTCGGCGTGCTCCAGGTCCGGGATGGGCGCCAGCAGCGGGCTCCCGTGCATGAGCTGCCCCGCCGCGAACTTGTTGTTTGCGTCCTGGCTGCCCGCGCTGAACACGTTGCGTGTGCCCAGGGATTGGGCGAAGCGTTGCGCGGCCAGGGTGCCGAGGAAGCTGAACCCGAGCGGGTTGCCCGTGTAGAGGGCCACGGCATCCGGACCGTGAGCCTCCAGGATGGTGCGCAGCCGCCGCGCCACGTCGTCGAGGGCCGCGTCCCAGGGGACGTCCGCGTCCCGCTGGCGGGGGCGCAGCAAGCGCTCGGGGTGCGACGCCACCTCTACGAACCGGACGCCCTTCTTGCACACGTAGCCGGCGCTCGTCGGGTGGTCTGGATCGGGGCGGAGCCCGCTGGGTCGTCCCGCTGCGTCCACGTCGACGATCAGGCCGCAGGCGGCCTCACAGATACGGCAATAGGTGGTCGTCAGGGCTGGTGAGGATCGCGCACCAGTTGGGGTCACGCCTACTCAATCCTCATATCCTGGCGCGCCAGATATGTGAATTGAGTAGGCTTGACCCCCACCATACATATTCTGGCGCGCCAGATATGAGAATTGAGTGGGCTTGACCCCCACCACTTGGCTATGACAGTAGGCTTGACCCGGCGCGGGTCGCGCGCGCCGGCCCGCACCCCCAGCGCCCCAGTCCCTGCAAGCACCAGCGCGAGCGGTGCCCCCAAGCCCTTCCCCCCACCCAGGTCTCCGAGCGCGCGGCCCAGCGCAGCGCGCGCCGCGAGCCACCAGCTCCCCAGCGCGACGGACACGGTGGCGACGAACGACAGCGGCTCCTCCTTCCACACGCAGAAGATGCAGTGGTGGGAGAACTCCATGACGGCGGACCCGAGGCGCGTATGGAGGGCGAGGACCAGCGAGACCACGATCACCGGCGCCACGAGCAGGGTCAGCGTGCGCACTCCTTGGCCGAAGCGGCCCACCGCCACGAGCCCCACCTGCAGCAGCACGGCCGCGAAGAACAGCGAGGTCCACTCCCAGCCGGGCTTGCCGTCGACCCCCGCCCCAAGACCCGGTCCGTCGAAGAGGGTCATGCAGCAGGGCGACGGGCCCAGCTCCAGAGAGAAGAGGAAGTGGAGGTCGAGCACCGCCGACGACAGCGCCGCCACCGCCACCGGCGGGAGCAGTCTCAGCTTGTGCGGGAGCAGCGCCTCGTCGTCGCGGCGGCGATCCGCGCGATCCACGACGAGCCAGTAGAGCAGCAGCCCGGGCACGGCGCCCTTGAGGCCGGACGCAAACCAGGAGCCGGGGCTCCCCAGGTTGTGCACCGAGGCCATGCACATGCCGCCCTCGACGGCGGGGACCAGAGAGGCAAGCGCCCAGAACCAGAGGGGAACGACGGCCAGGGTCGCGACCGTGCCCACCCGCAGGAGCGTCACCACCAGGTGGTGCTGGCGATCATATGCGTCCCGGTCCTCGCCGAGGGGAGCCCCGAGGGGCCACCGCCACGCCATGCGCACCCCAGCGATGGCCCCGACCAGGATCATGCCGGTCGCCACGATGGTCAGCACCACGTGGGAGACGGTCAGGCTATTCCACATGCACCACCCCGCCCGGCTCGAAGCGCGCCACCCGATCCACGAGCCCCGCAGCGTGGACCAGGCCAGGGTCATGCGAGGCGAGGATGACGGTCGCCCCCGCCTCCTTCCGCTCCAGCAGCCGGGACAGCACCGCCTCGGCCGTGGTCCTGTCCACGCTGGACGTGGGCTCGTCCGCCAGCAGCAGCGCCGGGTCGCCCACCAGCGCCCGCGCGAGCGCAACCCGCTGCTGCTCCCCACCGCTCAGGTCGTTCACGCGGAACTCGGCCCTGTGCGCCATGCCCAGCTCCTCCAGCGCCGCGCCCGACCGCTCTCGCCGCTCCCGCCTGCTCAGGCCCGCCGGGACGAGCGCCAACTCGACGTTCTCCAGCGCAGTGAGCCCACGCAGCAACCGAAACGCCTGGAAGAGCACACCGACGCTCTCCTGCCGGAAGCGCGCTAGGGCGTGCTCGGGCAAGCGGCTCACCACCCGGTCACCGACGTGCACCTCGCCTGTGGTCGGGCGCAGGAGGCCGCCAGCCAGCGCGAGCAGCGTCGACTTGCCCGTTCCAGGAGGGCCCACCAACAAAAGCCCCCCCCCGGCCGGCAGGCTCAGCGACACCCCTCGCAGGGCGACCACGGCGCCGCCAGGCCCCCGGTAGAGCTTGCCCACGGCATCGAACACGACCGGCGGACCTGCGACCATCAGTCTCTCATCACGGCGTCGGGAGACGTAGAACCGACGCGCCACGCCGGGATGGCCCCGGCAGCGAGCAAGGGCACCACCCCCAACGCGAGCAGCGCCAGGGCGCTCGCGGGCTCCAAGGCCAGCGGGGGCGGAAACGCGGGGTAGATCTCCGTCCAGCCGAGGAAGAGGCCCGCGATGCCCGGCGCCCCCATCAGCGCGAAGGTCGTGCCCACGAGCCCTCCCGACAAGGTCGCCAGGACGCCGAGCAACCCCGCCTCCAGCACGCGCGCCTCCACGAGATGAAGCGTGGACCAGCCGAGCGCCTTGAGGACCCCCATCTCGTGCCGCTCGGACGCCGCTACGTCCAGCCCCAGCGCCCAGGCGACGGCCGGCGCAACCAGCAGCAGGATGAGCCAGATCGTGACGAACGCCCCGGAGCGCCCCCCGTAGACGGCGTCGAGGATGCGGGCCACCGCGGAGCGACCGATGACGCGAAGCCGCGGAAACCGGGCGGTCACGTCCTCGGCGACGGCCATGGGATCGGCGCCGGCCACCAGCGTCACGGCGAGCTCCGTCGCGTGGGTGTCGGGGACCCCGGCGATGGCGCGGGCGTCCTCGATGGACGTCAGCGCCAGGTTGGCCCCGTGGACCGCGACGCCGTCCGAGAGCAGCCCCACGACGGTGAGCGGATGGAGGCCACGCGGAGTGACGATGTTCCAGGGCTCGCCAAGCGCGACGTGCCGCTCGGAGGCGACCCCCTGCCCCAGCACGACGACGCCGCGCTCGCCGGGCTCCGGAACGCGCCCGACGACGGCCGCCCCCCCAACGCTCCAGTCCACCCCCACCAGCGTCGCCAGCGCCCCCCCCGACTCCTCACCGGGTGCCGGCAGCAGCGTGAACACCCGCTGCCGCACCTCCGCGACGAGGCCCGTCCCCCGCAACGCCGCCTCGATGGGCGCCACCTCGATGGGCACGAGCCTCCCCTGATCGATGCGCTGGAGCGCCATGTCCGGAGCCGCCGCGGCCGCCAGGGCGGCGTCCCGCCGGATGCCGTCGACCACGAGGGTCGCCGTGGTGGCGACCGCCATGGCCACCGCCAGGGGGACGCCGATGGCCAGGCTCCTGTGCCAGCGGCGGAGCAGGTTGCGCGCGGCATGCCGCAGGAGCGCGCCGTGACGGGCCGCGTCGCTCACGGCTCTCCCCCAGCGAGCCGCACCGCCTCCCACACGGGGACCGGGCGCGTGGCGGCGACGACGGGGTAGCCGCCGGGGAGGTCCGCGATCACCGAATCCGCAGGCAGCCATGGGGACGTCTGCACCGCGTCCCGCACAGGCTCCAGCGCCATGACGGGCGCACCGACCAGGTCGAGCAACCGCCGCGCCGGCTCTCCGCCCCCGCCACGCATCAATGCCTGACCCAAGGCAAAGACAAGCAGCCCCGCCAGCAGCACGGTGCCCCACAAGAGCTTGTCCACCCGGTCGTCCTCACGTCCCATGCCGGCCCTCTCGGCGCGCAAGCATGGCAAGCTCCGGCGAGCGGTGCAACAGCAGTTGAGCGGAGGGGAGCGGCGCGCTATCCTCACACCTTCCCCTCGACCTGGAGACGTCATGAGCAAGCCCAAAGAGGCCCCGAGCCGCCGCACGTTCCTGAAGCTGCTCGGGGTGGCGCCCGCCGGCTGGCTGGCGTGCCAGGGAGACGCGAACGGCGCCGCCGACACCCTGCTGTCGGATGACGGGTACACGCCCGACGCACTCGACACGCCCGACACACCTGGCGGAGCAGGGCCCGCGGACGGCGCGGGTGACACGGCCGCTTGCCGCTGCCAGGACGCAAGGGCAGGCAAGGACACCGCCGCTCGCGGCGGGAGTGACGCCAAGACGGACGCCAGCGACGGAGGACCGAGAGCAGCCGACGCGGGCGCCGGCCCGGACGCCAGCGACGGAGGACCGGGGGCGCTCGACGCCGGGGCCAGCGACGTGGCCACCTCCGAAGATGGCAGCTCGACGAGCGCCGACGGGAGCACCCGCTCACAAGACGCCACGAGTGATGCCAGCCAGGCGGACACCCAATCCACCGACGCTGGCAGCCCGGACACAGGCCCTCCCGAGGTGTGCGAAGTCACCGGCCCAGACGCCAAGGGACCCTACTACCTGGCGGGCCCGCCGTGGACGACGGTCATCGCGGGGCCGGACGAGCCCGGTGAGCGCCTGTACGTCGCGGGCTACGTGGTCGACGCAGCCTGCAATCCGCTCGCGGGCGCCCTCGTCGACGTCTGGCAAGCAGACGCGACGGGCACCTACGACTCCAGCACCGTGAAGTACCGCCTCAGGGGTCAGATGCTGGCCAGCGCCACCGGGGCCTACGCCTTCGAGACGATCATCCCCGGAGGCTACCCCCAGAACGGCAGCTTCCGGCCGAAGCACATCCACTTCACCGTCTCGTCTCCAGGCTACTGGCCCATAACGACGCAGCTCTACTTCGAGGGCGACCCGTACCTTCAGCCCAACGATCCCTGCTCCACCTGCAAGTCCGACGACGAGACGCACATCCGCCCGCTGGTGCCCGCGCTCGGCAAGCCGGGGTACGACTGCGCCTTCGACGTGGTGCTGGCGAAGAAGTAGGAAGCAGGGGGGTCAAGTGTACTCAGTTCTCATATTCTGGCGGGCCAGAATATGAGAACTGAGTAGGCTTGACCCCCCACCTATGCCCCCCCACCTACGGCTTGGTCTCGTGGAACGCGGGGAGCGCCAGCAGATGCTGCTCCACCCGACAGAGCGCCGGGTGCGCCTCAATGTCCACCGCGAACCGGCGGGCATTGAACATCTGCGGCACCAGCATCACGTCGGCCAGGCTGACGGCGTCCCCGAAGCAACAGGCACCGCCGAAGCGGGTCACGAGGGTCTCCAGCGCCGCAAACCCCTCCGCGATCCACTCACGAGACCAGGCCTGCACCGCGTCCGGCTCGACCCCCAGGGACCCCAGGCGCTGCATGGTGCGCAGGTTCTGGAGCGGCTGGATGCCGCTGTTGACGATCTCGACCATCTGCCGCACGCGCGCCCGGTCCAGCGCCCCCTCTGGCATCAGAGCGGGCGCCGGCACGAGCTCCTCCAGCAGCTCCAGGATGGCGACGCTCTGCGCGACGGGCTCGCCGTCGACCAGCAGCACGGGCACCTGCTGCATCGGATTCAAGGCACGGTGCGCATCTGCGTGCTGCTCCCCCTGGAGCAGGTGGACCGGCCGCGACTCCCACGCCAGCCCCTTCCACGCGAGGGCAATGCGGACACGCCACGTGGACGACGACCGGAAGTAGCCGAGCAGCGTCAGCTCCATGGTTCAGGACCTCCCGGCGCCGCGAGGCGGCGCGACCACGTGATCGATGCGCCCGAACAGGCTCTCGTTCCCCCTCCGCATCTCCATGGTGACCCGGTCGCCGTAGCGCAGAAACGGGGTCACCGCGGCCCCGGTCGCGATGATCTCCAGCATGCGACGCTCGGCGAGGCACGAGCTGCCCCGCGCCGTATCCTCATTGCTCACCGTCCCGCTCCCGATGATGGTGCCTGCCCCCAGGGCGCGTGTCTTGGTGACATGGGCGATCAAATCATAGAACGAGAAGTGCATCTCGGGCCCCGCGTCCGGGTCACCGAACTGCGCCCCATTGAGGTGGGTCAGCAGCGGCAGATGGACGCGCCCGTCCACCCAGGCATCGCCCAGCTCGTCGGGGGTCACGGCCAGCGGCGAGAACGCGCTCGACGGCTTGCTCGTGAAGAAGCCGAAGCCCTTGGCCAGCTCCGCCGGGATCAGGTTGCGCAGCGACACGTCGTTGCAGAGCATGAGCAGCCGAACATGCTGCCCTGCGTCCCGCGAGGCCGTCCCCTGCGGCACGTCCCCGGTCACGATCGCGATCTCCCCTTCGAAGTCGGCGCCCCACGCCAGGTCCTCCACCGGGATCTCCCCCGTCGGGTCGAGGAAGGTGTCGCTCCCCCCTTGGTACACCAGCGGGTCGGTCCTCAGGGTCGCCGGCGGCTCCGCCCCGCGGGCCCTCCGCACCAGCACGATGTGGTTGATGTAGGCGCTGCCATCGATCCAGGCATAGGCCCTTGGCAGCGGCGAGTGGAGCTGCCCCGCCTCCAACGGCTCTCCACCGATGACCTCGGCGTTGAGCTGGGCGTAGAGCTCCTCAGCCTTCGGAGCCAGCCGCTCCCAGTCGTCGAGGAGCGCCTGAAGGGTCGGAGCGACGTCCACACGGGTCGCGCGCAGGTTGTCCCGCGAGACCACGAGCAGCTCCCCGTCCCTGGTGCCGTTGCGCCGTGTGGCCAGCTTCATGCCGCGCCTCCCGCAAAGGTGTCGTCGTAGGTCGGCGAGTCGATTCCCTGCCCTGCCGCTGTGAGCGCCAGCGGCTCGAAGGTGTCGATCATCACCGCGAGCTCCCGGACCTCCCGCACGCCGATGCTGATCTCATATGCCCCCGGGTGCGGCCCGTGGGGGACTCCCGCCGGATGGAGGCTCAGGGAACCCGCGCTCACGCCCCGCCGGCTCGTGAAGTCCCCGTCGCAATAGAACAGCACCTCATCCACCTGCACATTGGAGTGCGGATACGGGCACGGGATGGCGCCCGCGCCAAAGTCGACGACCCGCGGCACGAAGCTGCAAATCAACGAGCCCCCGGTCGCAAAGGTGCCATGAACGGTAGGAGGCAGGTGTACCTGCCCCGCCTTGGGCGAGAACCGCGAGATGTGGAATGCGAACGGCCACACGACACCGTCCCAGCCCACGACATCGGCCACGTCCCCATCCGGCAGGTGCCGTGTGAAGCGATCAGCGCGCTTGCTCACCAGCTCGCGCGGCCCCCCAACGGGCTCCAGCACCGGCGCCCGGAAGTCCCGGTGGGTGTAGGGCGCGTCCATGCGGAGCTGCCCGCACCCATTTCGGTACTGGTTGAGCACGCGGAGGCCGCTCCGGCACTCCACCCACAACCAGTGCTGAGCCCCCCCGTCGAGCACGAAGCGGTGGGCGACGGCCCGCGGCACGCACACGTAGTCGCCGCTGCCGAAGCGCAGGCGTCCGAACCAGCTCAGCAGCTCACCGCCGCCCGCGAGGACGAAGAACAGGTCGTCCCCGTCGCCGTTGGCGAGCCACGACGGGTCATCCTCGGTCGGTCTTGCCACCCCCACGGTCAGGTCGCCGTTGAACAGCAGCGGGACGCGGCCGGTCGCCGGTGAGCCACCCGGGGCGAGCGCCTGGCTCAGCAGGTGGTGCCTCCGCAGTGGACCTGCCTCGACGGCCACCCGAGGAGCCCACAGAGGCGCGACGGCCTCCGCCCCGCCGTGCGCCTGGGGCGGCCGCTCGTGGTAGAGGATGGAGAACGGCCCGTCGAAGCCGTCCCGGGTGAAGCAGTGTTCGTGGTACAGGCGGCCATCCGGAGCGCGGAACACCGTGTGCGGCTTGTCGGGAAGCCGCCCGGCCCGGCGATAGTCGATCATGCCTGCCCTCGCTGATCCCGCTCGATGGCCTCGAACAGCGCGCGGAAGTTGCCGCCGCCGAAACCCTGGTCGCCGCACCGCTGGATCAGCTCGTAGAAGAACGGCCCGGCCTCGGGCTCGCCGTACAAGCTGGCGGCGTCCTTCAGGAAGATCTGGATGAGGTAGTTGTCCACCGGACTGCCGTCGATCAGGATGCCCAGCTCGCGCAGCGTGTCCAGACGATGGGCGAGGCGATCCGGGTGGACCTGCCTCTGCTCCAGGCGCGCCGGCGCCATGTCGTAGTAGGAGCCCGGCGTCGTGAGGAACTCCACGCCCCGGCTCCGCAGCGTGGTCACGGCACGAACGCAGTCATCGACGACGAGCGCGATGTGCTGCACGCCCGGTCCGGCGTTCTGCTCCACGAACACGTTGATCTGCCCCTCCTTGAAGAAGGGCTGGAGCGGCTCATTGATGGGGAACTTCAGCCCGCTCCGGGGATCCCACATCACCACCGAGCGAAGCCCCGTGCCGCTCGCGCCTCCCTCGGCGACGTCCTCCGTGTGGAAGTCGATGCTCCAGCACTGCTCCATGCCGAGGACGTGCTGGAACCAGAGCTTGACCGCCGCCATGGTCGGGGCGTTGCACGTCACGTGGTCGATGGCGCGGAACCCCACGGGGTTGTCCACCGGGGCCTCGACGCCCTGCGAATCGAAGCCGGGAGCGAAGCCGGAGTAGTCTCTCTTCTCGCAGAACCGGAAGGTCACGTCCCCGATGGCCGTGGTGATGCTGAAGTGGCGATAGCGCCCACCGCTGGGGTCACGGGTCTCCCGGATGCCGTGCACCGGTGTGCCGTCGTGCTGCGACAGGAAGCGCCAGGCGCGGTCCAGGTCCTCGACCCGGAACGTGATGGAGCCTACGCCCGCCGGGTGCCGCCGCAGATAGCGGGCGGCGCGGCAGGTGTCGCGCTCGGGCGTGCTGACGACGACGCGCACGGCGCCCGCCTGGTAGACGTGGCTCCGTTGCCCGGTCGCCCACACCATGGGCTCGGACGCGCGAGCGACCTCCTTCCACCCGAGCAGCTCCGTATAGAACCGGGCGGAGCGGTCAGGCCGCCTCACGAAGTAGTGAAAGCTGTCGACCCCAATGATGCCGAGCTCTTCCGATGCTGCCATGGTTCGCCCTCGCGCCCCGTCGCTGGGGCTCTCCGATGAAGCGGCGCACTCTAGCGCACCGGCGCGCGCCCCTTCAACCGGCCAAGGCGCCGCGGACACGCTCCAGGAGCCCTGCGCTCGCGCGGACCCGGTAGTGCCCGGCCTCCTCGTCGTAGCGCTCCTCGATGAGCTCCGCCCCCGCCAGCAGCATGGCGCGTAGGGCTCCCTGCGCGTGCGGGATCGCCACCCACGCCTCCTCTCGCTGCCCCTCGAAGGCCGCGACGATGGCATCGTGGACGAGGACCACGTCCTCGACGGACTTCGCCGACACCATCAGGGCATCCGGGTGCAGAGACCGGAGCTCCGCGAGCCGCTCTGCGTCGACCTTGTCGCACTTGTTCAGGACGAGGCGCGTGGGGATGTTGCCGGCTCCGATATCCGCCAGCACCTGGTTGGTGGTGGCCATGTGGGCATCGAGCGCCGGATCCGCGGCGTCGACCATGTGGAGCAGCAGCGAGGCCTCCAGCGCCTCGTCGAGGGTGGACTTGAAGCTCGCGACCAGTCCGTGCGGGAGCTTCCGGATGAACCCGACGGTGTCCGACACCACCACGGGCGGGTCGACGGGGGGCTGCAAGGCGCGGACCGTCGTGTCCAGCGTGGCGAAGAGCTTGTCCGCCACGTAGACGTCGCTCCCCGTGAGCGCCCTCATCATCGTGGACTTGCCCGCGTTGGTGTACCCGACCAGGGCGACCCGGCGCAGCTCCTGGCGGCGCGCTCGCTGGGTCTTGCGGTCCTGGGCGATGCGGGCGAGCTCCTCCTCCAGCTCGGCGATGCGGTCTCGCACCTTGCGGCGGTCGAGCTCCATACCGCTCTCGCCGGCGCCCTTGCCGCCGATGCCGCCGCGCTGCCTCTCCCCCTTGCCGCGGCGCTGCTCCCTCAACCGCGGCGCCATGTACCCGAGGCGCACGATCTCGACCTGCGCACGCGCCTCCCGGCTGCTGGCGTGGCGGTGGAAGATGTCCAGGATCAGCGCGGTCCGGTCGTTGACGTCCGCGCCGGTCGCCTTCTCGAGCTGCCGCGCCTGGGACGGCGTCACCTCGTGGTCGAGCAGCACGACGACGCCCCGATTGGGGTGGTCGGCCCGGAGAGTGTCGACGGCCTCCTTCAGCTCGGCGACCTTCCCCGACCCCAGGTACGTGCCGGCGTCGAAGTGCGGGCGCCTCTGCGTCACCCGGCCCATCACCTCCAGCCCGAGGGTCTTTGCGAGCCGCCCGAGCTCGGCGAGGGACTCGTCCAGCTCCGCATCGTCCACGTCCGGGAGCTGGACGGACGCAAGGAGCGCCAGCGGTGGCGTATCTTCGGTGGTCAGGTCAATCATGGAGAGGCTCCTGTGCGGGGGGGAGAGCCTTCTACCGCAACTGCGTCGGCACGTCGAGTGGGGGGCGGGCGGTGGGGGGTCACGGTGGGGGGGGGGGGGGGGTGGAAAAATAAAAATATGAGGAGGAGGCCAGAAGAATGGT
>BTVJ01000132.1:0-14932 GCA_045863395.1 Myxococcales bacterium | reverse complement strand
CGAGCCGGAGGATCGGGACGGATACGAGGACGAGGACGGCTGCCCCGACCCGGACAACGACAAGGACGGGATCCTCGACAAGGACGACCAGTGCCCCAACGAGGCGGAGACCGTCAACGGCCACAAGGACGACGACGGCTGCCCCGACCCGGACCCGAAGGCCCTGATCGTCGGCGACCGGATCCAGATCTATGAGAAGGTCCACTTTGCCTTCGGGCGCTCGGAGATCATGTCGTCGTCCTACCCGCTCCTGGACGACGTGGTCGGCATCCTGCGGGACCACCCGGAAATCGAGAAGGTGCTGATCGCCGGTCACACGGACTCACTCGGCAGCGACAAGGCGAACCTGACCCTCTCGCAGCTCCGCGCCCAGGCCGTGGCCGACTACCTGCTCATGGCGGGCATCGAGGGGGGGCGGGTCAGCGCCAAGGGCTTCGGCGAGGTGGAGCCGGTTGCCTCCAACGACACGGAGGAGGGACGGGAGCGCAACCGGCGGGTCGAGATCGTCATCACGAAGCAGCGGCCCCGGGTGGAGGAGGTCCCGACCCACCTGGAGCCCGTGCCCAAGGCGGAGCCCCAGGAGCCGACACCTGAGCCCACCCCTCCGCCGGCGCCCACCCCAAAGGCGCCGCCAGAGGGGGAGCCGACCCGCGCGTTCGACCCCGGCGACGAGGGCGGCAGCGAGCCCCCCGGCGTGTCGCCGACGCCCACCCCGAACCCGTAGCGCAGGAGTCGGCCGAGCGGCCCCGCGTCAGAGCGCCGCCGCCAGGTGCTCGTCACAGAGCGCGGTGGCGTCGCCGGTCTCCGCGCGCAGCTCCCCGCACGCCGCGCAGGCGCCGGCGGACTCGTAGACCCCCTCGTTGCGGTGCGCCTGCATCGCGGACGCGAGCCGCTGCTCGTCGGTCTCGCTGGCACGGCGCTGGGGATCCCACCCAGGCCGGCTCCTCAACGAGCGCGCCGCCGCCTTGATCGCCTTGCTGCCTCGGCTCATGGGAACCTCCTGCGCGCAACGATACACAATGGGGCCGACGCTGGCGACGCCGCCCTTGTCCCCACCGGGAGCCGCAGCTATGCTCCGCCGGGCAGGAGGCCTCATGGCGGAAGACGGCTGGTCGGTGCGCGCGCTGCTGGGCTCGCTGGTGCGGGACGTGCGCGCGCGCCTGCGCGAGGAGCGGGAGTGGGGCGAGACCCACGCCCCGACGAGCCCTCCCGGGGCGACCCGCCGCCCGCTGCCGGTCATCCCGGCCCTCGCCCCCGGGCCACGACCGCTCCACGCGGATCGCCCCGCCGCAGGGCGCGGCGCCCCACCACAGGCCCCACCACAGGCCCCACCACAGGCCCCCGCGTCCGCCAGGTCGCCCGGGCCCGCTCCGGCGCGGCTCCAGTTCACGCCCATGGACGACGTGCCCCGCGGCGCAGAGGGCCTGGCGCTGGTCCGCGAGCGCATGGGCGACTGCCGCCGCTGCCGGCTCTGCCAGGGCCGCACGAACCTCGTCTTCGGCGAGGGCAACCCGGACGCGCGGCTGCTCTTCGTGGGCGAGGGCCCGGGCGCCAACGAGGATCAGCAGGGGCGCCCCTTCGTGGGCCCCGCGGGCCAGCTCCTCGACCGCATGATCGGGGCCATGGGGTTCCAGCGGAGCGAGGTCTACATCGCGAACATCGTGAAGTGCCGCCCCCCCAACAACCGGGACCCGGAGCCCGACGAGCAGGCCGCCTGCCGGCCGTTCGTCGATGCCCAGATCCAGGCGATCCGGCCCGAGGTCATCGTCACGCTAGGCCGGATCTCGTCCCAATCGCTCCTGGAGTCGAGCGCCACCATCTCGAACCTCCGGGGCCGCTTCCACGAGTACCCCCACCTCCCCATCCCCGTGATGCCGACGTATCACCCAGCTGCACTGCTGCGCAACGAGCGGTGGAAGCGCCCCACGTGGGAGGATCTCAAGATGGTCATGGAGCGGCTCGGCAAGGGCCGCGGCTGAGCTGCCTCCGCGGGACGGAACCCTCCGACTCCACACGACGAAGCACCGAAAAGGCTTGTCGCCCGGCCCGTTCCGGTGCATGCTGCCCGCGCTCGGGGGGGCGGGACGCGCGGCGGGATCGTGAGCGCGCACCCCCCCGATTGAACGTCGACCACGACCACCGCGCCCGGGAGAGCGCCCGTGACACGCACCATCGCCGTCGATAGCCGCGATCTCGCGCTGGAGCTGCACCGCATCCTCAAAGAGCTGGACCCGGCCCGCTGGCGTGACGACCTCGAGGCGGCCGTGCGCTCGCGCATCTCCCACCTCGAGTCCCGCATGTCCGGCCTGGCCGAGAGCGCCGCCGAGATGGCCCACGACTCCGACCTGGCATCGCGCCTGCGCGAGCTGGTGGCGCTGCTCCGGGACCGCGTTCCGGCCGTCGACCCGTCGGGCACGGCGACCCGGGCGCACTGGATGGAGTACCGCGACCAGCTCCACCACGCCTACGAGGGACTCTCGAAGAGCCTGGACGCCTGGTCCGTTCACGTGCCGAGCCTGCGCCCGACCAACTACGCCCGCAACGTCTTCCATGTCAGCTCGGCGCTCATCGCGCTCCTGACCATCGAGATCTGGCGCTCCCCGACCCTCCTCGTGACCGTCGCCACGGCCTTCGCCGTGTTCTCCTGGAGCTGCGAGATCTCCCGGCGCTACAGCGCCCGCGCCAACCAGTTCTTGATGTGGGTGTTCGGGAAGGTGGCGCACGCCCACGAGCGCTTCCGCGTCAACTCGGCGACCTGGTATGCCACGGCGCTCCTGATCCTGGCGCTCACCGTGCCACCCATGGTCTCTGCCGTGGCGGTCGCCGTCCTGGGCCTCGCGGACCCGGCCGCCGCCCTCGTCGGCCGGCGCTGGGGGCGCATCCGCCTCATCAACGGCCGCTCCCTGGAGGGCACGACCGCGTTCCTGCTGACCGGCTTCGTGCTGTCCGCCGCGCTGCTCCTCGGCCTGCACCCGGAGCTGCCCTGGCGAGCGGCCCTGATCGTCGCGGCCACGGCCTCGGCCCTCGGCGCCTTCGCCGAGCTGGTGAGCCGCCGCGTGGACGACAACTTCTCCATCCCCATCGCGGCGGGCGGCGGCGGGATGCTGGCGCTCGTGCTCCTCGGGCAGCTCCCCTGACGAGCCCTCCGCTCCCTGCCAGGTCGCGACGCTCCTACGCACCCACCCTGTTGCGCCCGCCGGTCTTTGCGCGATACAGCGCCTGGTCGGCGATGTCGATGAGCGAGTGCACCGTGTCCGTGGTCTCGGACGCCACGCCGACGCCCACGCTGACGGTCACGGCCCCCTCGTCCCCCGGGCGCGTGCACCGCTCCTGCACCGCCAGGCGCACCTTGTCGGCCACGAGCAGCGCCGCGTCGCTCCGGGTGCTCGGCAGCACCACGGAGAACTCCTCGCCCCCGTAGCGGCCGACGACGTCCACGTCGCGGACCGCGCTCTCCAGGGCGCGCGCCACCTCACGCAGCACCGCGTCGCCCGCGGGGTGGCCGTACCGATCATTGACCCGCTTGAAGTGGTCCACGTCCACCATCAGCACCGCCATGGGCGTCCCGAAGCGCTTGTGGCGGCGGAACTCGTGCTCCATGCGCTGGAGCAGGTAGCGGCGGTTGGCGAGGCCCGTCAGCTCGTCCTGCGTGGCCAGCTCCTTCATGCGCTCGTAGAGGCGCGCGTTGCGGATGACCATGGCGACGTGGTTGGTCACGATCTGAAGGAAGTCCACGTAGCTCGCCTCGAACGCATCGAGGCGGCGCCGCCCGAACGCCAGCACGCCGACCCGGTTGTCTGAGAACCGCGCCGGGATGCCGACGAAGGACCCCGACATCTGGGCCCGCCCCTTGAAGCTCGTGAAGCGCTCCTCCGCGGCGATGTCGGGCAGCACGATGCGGTGGCCGGACTCGAACACGGTGCCGACGATGCCCTCCCCGAGGGTGAACGTGACGCCCACCAGGTCCTCGGGCCGGGGGAAGCCCCACACCCCTCGCGCCTCCAGGATCTCGCCGGCCTCGTCCGCCAGCAGCAGTACGAACCAGTCGACCCGCAGCCGCCGCGACACGAACTCCACGAGCCGCGTGATGGCGCCGTCGAGGCCCAGGTCCTGGTTGAGAGCCTGGGACAGATCCAGCAAGGTGGAGATGTCATGGAGGCGCTCCTCCAGGCGCGCGTTGGTCGCCTCGATGATGCGGTTCTTCTCTTCGATGGTCGCCTTGAGCGTCAGCTCCCGGCGCGCGGCCCCAAGCTCCAGGTCGCTGTCGATGTTCCGCGCGCTCAGATCCGTGATGGTGCGGAGCAGGTGGTTGAAGCTGACGGACAGCTCCCCGACCTCGTCCTCGCTGTCCTCTGCGGCGCGGACGACGGGGTTGCCCGCGGCCGCCTGCGCCACGGTCGCGCGCAGGCGCGCCAGACGGGCGCCGAGCAGGCGCTCCACCAGGCGCTGCACGACGAGCATCAGCACGCCGATGCCCAGGAACCCGAGCGCCACGGACAGCACCGCGAACTGGGAGGGGTGGTCGGGCAAGAGCGGCGTCCCCGCCAACACCATCACGAGCACGTAGGCAATGAAGATCAGCGCCGCGGACAGGCCCGAGGCCAGCGCGATGCGGTAGGAGAGCGTCTTGCTCTTGGAGATGGCCATCGTTGTGCCCCGGGGTCCAGGCCCGCCTTCGGAAGGGGGGGAATCGTGGCACGACGACCGAGGCCCCGCAATGGGCAAGTGAGGCGGAGGGGGCAGACCACGCCGTCCGTGTCACCGGGACGATTGACACGGCCAGCCCGGCCGCTACGATGCACGCCCCGAGTCGCCCACCCGAGCGAGCGCATGAACCTGGCACCGGACCACGACCTCGACGCCTACGACTTCGCCCTCCCCCCTGACGCCGTCGCCCAGGTCCCGTGTGATCGGCGTGACGGGTCGCGCCTGTTGGTGATGCCACGCGACGGAGGCACCCTCGCGCACGAGCGCTTCGCCTCGCTGCCGGAGCTGCTCCGGGGGGATGAGGTGGTGGTCGTCAACGACACCCGGGTCGTCCCTGCGCGCCTGGTCGGGAGCAAGGCGTCCGGCGGCCGCGTGGAGCTCCTCGTGCTGCCCCCCGCGCCCGACGACGCGCCGGGCGAGCGGACCTGCATGACCCGCGCGAGCCGCCCGCTCAAGCCGGGGGACGTGGTGCGCCTGCCGGGAGAGCGCGTGGTCACGGTGACGGCGACCCTGGGAGGCGGGCGCGCGCGGGTGACCTTCGCCGGGGACCCGTGGGCGGTGCTCGACGCGGCGGGGCGCGTTCCGCTGCCGCCCTATATCAAGAGGGACGCCGGGGAGCCGGACCGGGAGCGCTACCAGACCGTCTACGCGGGCCCCAAGGGGGCGGTCGCCGCCCCGACGGCGGGACTGCACTTCACGCCGGGCATCCTGGACGCCCTCGGGTCCCGCGGCATCCCCGTGCTGCGGGTGACCCTGCACGTGGGGCCCGGCACCTTCGAGCCCGTCCGCTCGGGCGACCTGCGCGCCCACGCGGTCGAGCCGGAGCACGCCCACGTCCCCGAGGAGACCGCCGACGCCCTCGCTGACGCCCGCCGGGCGGGCCGTCGCGTTCTGGCGGTCGGCACCACCACCGTGCGCGTCTTGGAGGGGTCCGCCGACGACGGCGCGGTGCGGGCCGGGCACCGCCGCGTCGACCTGACCATCCGGCCGGGCCACCGCTTCGGCGTCGTCGACGGCCTGATCACGAACTTCCACCTCCCGCGGTCGAGCCTCCTGGTGCTGGTCTCGGCCTTCGCCGGGCGCGAGCGGGTGCTCTCCGCCTACTCCGAAGCGGTGGCGCGGGGCTACCGCTTCTACTCCTACGGCGACGCGATGCTGATCCGATGAGCTGCTCTTTCACCCTCGAAGCGACGGACGGCGGCGCGCGGGCCGGCACCATGCGCCTCACCCACGGCGAGGTGCCGACGCCCATCTTCATGCCCGTGGGCACCGCGGGCACCGTCAAGGCCATGACCCCCGAGGCGCTGCGGGGTGTCGGCGCCCGTATCGTGCTCGGCAACACCTATCATCTGTACCTGCGCCCGGGCCTGGACGTCATCCGCGCCCACGGGGGTCTCCACGGCCTCATGGGGTGGGAGCGCCCGATCCTGACCGATTCGGGGGGGTATCAGGTGTTCAGCCTGGAGGGGCTGCGCACGATCCGCGAGGAAGGGGTCGAGTTCCGCAGCCACATCGACGGCTCGCCGCACCTCTTCACGCCGGAGCGGGTGGTCCAGATCCAGGAGACCCTGGGCTCGGACATCGCCATGGCCTTCGACGAGTGCCCGGTGTCCACGGCGGACCGTGCCACCATCCAGACGAGCATCGAGCGCACCACCCGCTGGGAGCGCCGCTGCGCCGAGGCACGCAGCCGGGCGGACCAGGCGATGTTCGGTATCGTGCAGGGGGGCCTCTTTGAGGACCTGCGGGCAGAGCACGCCCGGGCGATCACCGCCCTGCCCTTCGAGGGCTTCGCCATCGGTGGGCTCAGCGTGGGCGAGACCTTCGAGGAGATGGTGCGCCTCACGCGCTTCACCGCCCCGCTGCTACCAGCCGACAAGCCGCGCTACCTGATGGGGGTCGGCAAGCCGGAGGACATCCTGCACGCCATCGCCGCGGGCGTCGACATGTTCGACTGCGTGCTGCCGACCCGCAACGCGCGCAACGGCATGCTGCTGTCCTTCGAGGGCGACCTGGTCATCAAGAACGCGGCCTACCGGGAGGACGTGCGCCCCGTCAGCGCGTCGTGCGCGTGCTACACATGCGCCCACTTCACCCGCGCCTACCTGCGCCACCTCTTCATGGCCAAGGAGGTCCTCTTCACGGTGCTCAACACCATCCACAACCTGGCCTTCTACCTGGACCTGGTCGGTCAGGCGCGCGCAGCGATCTTCGAGGGTCGCTACGCTGCGTGGATGCAGGGCGTGCTGGAGCGCCGGGGGACGGGCGCGGGAGGGGATGCCCTTGAAAATGGTTGACCGCTCCGACGGGGGTTTGGTAGAAAGCCTCGCTTTTCGTGGGCGGGGTGTCCCGATTCGTACCGTCTCGGGGACGATTCACGTCGCGAAGGCACCACGGGCCCCGCATCTGCGCGGGGCGAAGCACGACAGGCAGTAGCAGATGACGGACCTCCTCCTTCGCGCCGCGATCTTCGCGCAGAGCAACCTCCAGCCAGGCGAGCCAGCACCCGGAGCGCCCGCAGCGCCCGCCGGCGCTCCCGCCGGCGACCCGGCCGCCGCCCCGCAGGGCGGCTCCATGCTCCAGACGCTGATCTTCTTCGGCATCATGATCGCCATCTTCTACCTGCTGATCTTCCGCCCGCAGCAGAAGCGGGCGAAGGAGCACAAGGAGCTGGTCACCTCGCTGAAGCGGGGTGACACGGTGATCACGAACAGCGGCATCTATGGGCGCATCGCGCAGATCGACGAGCACGTGGTGCACCTGGAGGTCGCCAAGGACACGGTGATCCGCGTGCTGAAGAGCCACGTCGCGGGCCGCCAGTCCTCCACGGAGGAGGGAGGCGCCCAGAAGGACGCATCTCTGCTCAGCAAGACGCAGTAGGGCCGGCGAGGCACACCTCGTGCCCCTGCAGCTCAGTTTCTCGACCCGGGTCTGGACCAGAATCCCGAGGAGCTAGGGACGATATGGAAAAGAAGCGCATCTGGCGACGGTTCTTCCTCATCCTGCTGTCGGTCTTCGCGTTGCTCTACGTGCTGCCGACGCTCGTGGGCAAGGACAAGCTGCCGGCGTGGTACACTGGCATCTTCTCCCAGACGCTCAACTACGGCCTCGACCTGCAGGGTGGCCTGGAGCTGCGGTACACCGTCGACTACAAGAAGGCGATCCGCGACAACTCCAACCGGCTCCGGTTCACCATCGTCGACCGGGTCATCGACAAGGCGTCCGAGCGGGACGGCAAGGACCCGGAGGCCCTGTCGAAGGACGAGCGGAAGAAGCTGCGCGACGCCATCGCGAGCAAGGTCACGGACTTCGCCACCGTCGAGTTCACGTTCGCAAGCGAGGCCGATGCGGAGCTCGTGGACTCGGAGTTCATGTCCATCTGGGCTGACCGGTACCAGGTCGTCGACACGGATGGGGCGAAGGTCCTCATCTCGATGAGCGACCAGACCATCGAGCAGGTCAAGGACGAGATCGTCAACGAGACCCTGGTCATCATTCGCAAGCGAGTCGAGGCCTTCGGGCTGGTCGAGCCCGACGTGCGCAAGAACGGCGAGACCGACATCGACATCCAGATGCCGGGCGTGGACAAGGCCCAGATGGCCATCGTGCGGGAGCGCATCGGCCAGACCGCTCAGCTCACCTTCCGCATCGTGGACCACACGGCCAACTTCCTGGCGGACAAGCAGGGCGTGCTCGATCAGTGGAAGGCGGCGAACCCGGACAAGGCCAAGACCATCAAGCTGGAGGTCGACCCCAACTACAAGGAGACCATCGTCCGCGCGCAGCGCAAGAGCGAGCTGGTCGGCTTCGTCTCCACCCTGGACGTTCCTGACGACCACATGATCGGCTTCGAGCTCATCGAGCAGAAGTCGGGGAACGTCACCACCGAGAGCTACTGGCGCACCCACTACCTGTTCTCGAAGATCGAGCTGTCCGGCGACTACCTGACCCGGGCGGCCGTGGTCCCGGACGAGCGGGACGTGTGGGCCGTCAACCTGGAGCTCAACGGCGAGGGGGCAGACATCTTCGAGGAGGTCACGCGCCAGTACGAGGGCCAGGACATGGCCATCATGCTGGACGACGACGTGACGAGCGCTCCGCGCATCCGCGAGGTGATCTCCGGCGGCCGCGCGCGGATCACCATGGGTGGCAACCGCACGCCCAACGAGATCCTGGCCGACGCCCGCGCGCTGGTCACCGTGCTGAACCACGGCGCCTACAAGGCCCCCGTCCACAAGGTTCACGACCACGCGGTCGGACCATCGCTCGGTCGCGACTCCATCCGCAGTGGCTCCTTCGCGCTCATCGTAGGCAGCGTGCTGGTGGTGATCTTCATGGTCGTCTACTACCGCCGCGCCGGCTGGATCGCCAACCTGGCGCTGCTGCTCAACGTGCTGTTCATCCTGGCCATCCTGATCAGCTTCAATGCAGCGATGACGCTGCCGGGCATGGCGGGCCTGGTGCTGACCATCGGCATGGCGGTGGACGCCAACGTGCTGATCTTCGAGCGTATACGAGAAGAGCTGCGCGGCGGACGCTCACCGAAGGCTTCGGTGGACGCCGGGTACGAGAAGGCCTTCTGGACGATCTTCGACGCCAACGTGACCACGGCGCTGGCGGGAATCATCCTGCTCAACTACACGAGCGGCCCCATCTACGGCTTCGCGGTGGTGCTGCTCACCGGCATCGTCTGCTCGGTGTTCACGGCCGTGTACGTGACCCGCACGGTCTTCGACTTCATCCTCGAGCGCAAGCGCGTCACGACACTGAGCATCTGAGGAGTACGGCGCATGGAGTTCATCAAGCCAGATACGAACTACGACTTCATGGGGCGCCGGAGGCTCTTCTTCGGCATCTCGGGGTCGGCTGTGCTCATCAGCCTCGTCGCGCTGCTGGTGTTCGGGCTCAACCTGGGCATCGACTTCAAGGGCGGCACCAAGCTGATCGTCGCCTTCAAGGACGACGCCCAGGTGGACCGGGGCAAGATCAAGGAGTCCATCGACGCCCTCGTCCAGAAGGAGACGGGCGAGTCCGGCACCCAGGTGGAGGTGCAGGACTTCGACATCGGCACCGAGGCGGGGGAGGAGTCGAAGCGCTTCGTGGTCTTCACGGAGCTGACGACCCTGGTGTCCAACGACAAGAAGGAGGCACTCCGCGGAGCCCTCAAGGCGCGCTTCGGCGACGACCTGCGGGTGGACATCGCGGAGGAGGGGGAGGACAAGTTCTACCTCCAGTTCCCCGCGGAGGCGGGCATCACGGAGCGGACCGCAGAGATCAGCGCCGTCTTCGGCCAGGCCGGCTTCACGGACATCGCCATCGAGAGCGAGGCCGAGCGCCGCCTCGACATCGAGCACTACAAGTCCATGAACCTGGCGGAGCAGGACGCCGCCGCTGGCGATGAGGGCGCGGCCGCCTTCGAAGCCTCGGAGAAGGTCTACAAGCTCGAGAAGCAGAAGAAGGTCGCGCTGATGTCGGACACGACCTTCACCGTGACCATCCAGGAGCTGAGCAACAAGGTGACGGAGTCGCTGAAGGGAGCGTTCGGCGAGACCTTCATCGAGGTGGAGTCGTCCACGTCGGTCAGCGCCTCGGTGGGCCGCGACCTGCTGAATCAAGGTCTGATCGCCATCTTGTACTCGCTGATCGGGATTCTGCTCTACATCGCCCTGCGGTTCGACTTCCGCTACTCTCCGGGCGCCGTCGTCGCCTTGATCCACGACACGGTGATCACCCTCGGCGTGTTCGCCATCGTGCAGATCAAGTTCACACAGCCGATCATCGCGGCCCTGCTGACCATCGTCGGATACTCTCTGAACGACACCATCGTGGTGTTTGACCGCATCCGCGAGAACGTGGGCAAGTTCCGCTCCAAGGACCTGGGCTCGGTGATCAACCTGAGCATCAACGAGACCCTGTCCCGCACCATCCTGACCTCGGGCACGACCCTGCTCGTGGTCGTCTCCATCCTGTTCCTGGGCGGCGGCCTGATCCGCGACTTCGCCTTCGCCCTCTTCGTGGGCATCATGGTCGGAACGTACTCCTCCATCGCGGTGGCCAGCCCGCTGATCATCTACCTCGAGGCGTACTTCAAGAAGCGCGAGGACGCCGCCAAGGCCCCCCAGCCAGCGACCGTGACGAAGTAGGCCGTTTCAATCCCACGCCCGAGAGGCGCGGGGACTCAGCCCCTCAATACCCCTTCTCGACCACCGGCGGCGCGATCTTCAGCGTCCGGACGTGGGACACCACGTCCTTCAGCTCCTGCTCCTCCAGGGGAAACGCAGGCATCATCATGCCTCGGCCCCGCAAGATGGTCAGGCGCACCTGATTGTCCGTGTGCCCTTGCTGCCACGCGGCGCTGGTCAGATCCACCGTCGTCTGGCCCCGGACCCCCTTGCCGTCCTCGCCGTGGCACTTGGAGCAGCGGGCGTCGAAGATCTCTTTGCCGCGGCCTGGGTCACCACCGACGGAGGTGAACACGGACTGGTGGGCGAGGAGCTCCTGGCACTGTCCCTCCGGCACGCAGCGAGAGACGGTGCCCCCCGCGTCGGAGCAGGAGGCGAGGGCGAGGGCGAGGACGCTTGAGATGATGCGGGTTCTCATGAGGGTGTGGAGCCTACCACCGCGGGGATCGTCGCGGCAACGCCAATTGCGACCGAGTGGGTGCGACTTCGCCGAGGTCACCCATCGAGGTGGGCGGCGAGGGCGCGAGTGATGTCGACCCGGGCGGGCCGGCCGGGCGTCAGGGCCACGTGGTTGACCGCCGCCAGGGTCTCATTCAGGGTGTCGAGGCTCAGGACGTCCGACGAGGGGACCTCGGAGAGCGGGCGCCCAGTGAAGTTGAGGGGGCACACGTCGCGGCCGTCACCCACCTCGCGCGGGAGCTGCACAGGCGCCCCGTGGGTCCGGCAGATGGACGGCCGCGATTCGTAGACGGTGCAGCGGTCGTCTTCGAGCAGGACGCACGGGGTCTCATCCGCGGGGAGCGCTGCGGCGAGGGCGGCCACGACGCGCGAGCGCAGGCGATCACGCGCCGCGGGTGGGAGCGCATCGACGGCCGCGAGGATGCGGTCCATCTCCACGGTGAACACCGACAGGCTCTGCTGGCAGCACCCGCTGCACCCTGCCGCGCACGCCATGTGCTCGCCGTGGCGCTCGACCACCCGCGCGAAGAAGGCGTCGAGGCGTGCGTGCAGTCGGGTCAGGTTGTCCACGAGGCTCAGAGGGTATAGGTGGCGCACCACTCCCGGGAGCGCTCGTCGTTGCCGCGCACGAGCCGGAAGAAGCGCTCCTGGAGCGCCATCGTGACGGGACCCGGGACCCCGTTGCCGATGGTCCGGTTGTCGATCTCGCGCACGGGCGTGATCTCGGCGGCGGTGCCCGTCATGAAGACCTCGTCGGCCAGGTACATCACGTCGCGCGGGAACTTGTGCTCGCGGATCTCGTGCCCGGCGTCCTTGGCGAGGGTCATCACCGTGTCGCGCGTGATGCCGCCCAGGATGGACGAGCCGTACTCGGGGGTCTGGACCCGGCCCCGGTGCACCACGAAGATGTTCTCGCCGCTGCACTCGCTGACGAAGCCCTGGGTGTCGAGCATGATGGCCTCCTGGTAGCCGTCACGCATGGCCTCCCGCTTGGCGAGCACGCTGTTCACGTAGTGGCCGGGCACCTTCCCCTTGGACATCATGGAGTTGACGTGGTGGCGCGTGAAGCTCGACACCCGGGCGCGGATGCCCTTGCGCAGCCCCTCCTCGCCGAGGTACGCCCCCCATGGCCACGCGACGATGGCGACCTTGATGGGGTTGTCGATGGCGAACAGGCCCATGGCGCCCATGCCCACATACACGAGGGGGCGCAGGTAGCCCGCCCTCATGCGATTGACCTGGAGCACCTTGATGCACGCAGCCTCGATGGTGTCGCGGCTGAAGGGCACCTCGATGCCGAGCAGCTTCGCCGAGTTGAACAGGCGCTGGATGTGCTCGGTGAGGCGGAACACGGCGGAGCGGCCGTCGACCTGCTCATAGGCGCGGATCCCCTCGAAGGCGCCGAGACCATAGTGCAGCGTGTGGGTCAGGATGTGGACGTTGGCCTGGTCCCAGGGGACGAGCTCGCCGTCCATCCAGATGAAGTCAGTCTTGTCTACCATGGTCGCCCTCCGGCAGCAGCAGGTCGTAGAGTGTGCGCACGCTCCCCGTGTGACGCTCGTAGTGCACCAGGAGCTGGCGCGTGGCTGGCTCCCCAGGCTGGTCACCGTACCCCATGCACCGTGCGACTCGTACCAGATCGTTGGACCTGGTGTCGAGGGCGCTCAGCGAGGTTGGGGGACGGTCACTCACCACACGGATCCGGTTCTCAAGCCGCCGCAGGAACGAGTACGCGTCAAGGAGCGTCGTCGCCGCCTGAGCCGGCAGGATGCGGGATTGCTTGATGGCCCTCAGCGCCTCGAAGGTGCTCCCGCTGCGGAGCTCCGGGTGTGCTGCGCCGTGGACGAGCTGCAGGAGCTGGACGATGTGCTCGACGTCCATGATCCCGCCGCGCCCGAGCTTGGGATTATAGGTGCCGCCCCCCTCCCGGGCAACCTCGGACTCGACCCGGGAGCGGATCCGGCGCATCTCGGGGACCAGCGTCGAGGCGGGCTGCGCGATGAAGACCACGCGGTCGAGCAGCTCCCGCATGGGGGCGGCCAGGGTGGCATCGCCAGCGACGAAGCGACACTTGATCAGCGCCTGGCGCTCCCACAGGGCGGCGCTGCCCTCGTGGTAGGCGCGCAGGGCGTCGAGAGACGTGACCAGCGGACCGCGGCTGCCGCTGGGCCGCAGCCGCGTATCCACCTCATACAGGCGGCCACCCGGGAGCAGGCAGGAGACGTTGGTGATCAGCCGCTGCGCGAGGCGGGTGAACCACCCGTGGCGGTCGAGCGCTGGGTCGTGGGCTGCGCTGCCCCCGTAGACGAACAGGATGTCCAGGTCCGAGCCGTAGCCCATCTCCCGCGCGCCGAGACGGCCGAACCCGAAGATGGCGAGGGCGCCGGCCATGGGGCCGTGAGTGGCAACGAGATCCTGTCGGGTCAGGCGCAGGACCGCGGCGACGAGCGTGTCGGCGAGGTCGGTGAGCTGGTGGCCCACCGACTCCACGTCGAGGGCGCCGGCCATGTCCAGGAGCCCGATACGCACCAGCTCCTCCGTGTGGAAGCGCCGGCACAGGTCGAGGCCAGTGCCCAGGTCGGCGCCGTCGAGGAGGCGGCCCAGCTCGGCGTCCATGTCGTCGCGAGCCTTGCACGCAGGACCGCGCCCCTGGAACACGAGGGTGTCGAGCAGCGTCGGGCGCCGGATGACGGCCTGGGCCAGGAAGGGGCTCGCTGCGAACAGCGTGATCAGCATGCGGCGGACCGGCGCGCTGTCGCGCAGCAGGCCGTACACGCTGGAGCCGTCCTGCAGGGTGCGGATCAGGTCGCGGAGGCGGATGAGGGCCTGGTCCGGCGCCGAGGAGCGCGCCACGTCGCACAGCAGCGTGCGGGCGAGGGCGCCCTGCCGGGCCACGTGCCGGGCGTGGAGCGGGCTCGACGGGATGTGCTGGAGCGAGCGGATCAGATCGAGGGCCGCGTCGGGCTGCGCGAAGCCGAGGGAGCGCAGGGCGTCCCGGCGCGCTTCGTGGGGAGACTGCTCGTCCAGGGCCACGGAGGCCAGTTCAGCGCCGGGGTCGGGGGCCACCTGGGCGTGGAGGAGGCCCCGAAAGATGGTGGACACCCGGCGGGCGTGGGCCGCGATGAGGGCGAGCAGGCGCTCGCCCGCGGAGGCGCCGGACGATGGGGTGCCGGCGGAGAGGGTGCCACCCGACGGGATCCCCGGGATGCCCATGCCCCGGGCGAGGGAGTCGAGGGCAGCGGGATCGGTGGGGAGGGCGTAGACCTGCGCGTCCTCCCGCATCTGGAGCCGGTGCTCGACCCGGCGGAGCAGCAGGTAGGCGTCGCGCAGGGCCTCGTGGTCGTCGGGCCGGATGAGCCCGGCGAACATCATGCGGTCGAGCGCCCGCAGGGTCGACACGTCGCGCACGTGGGGCGCGCGCCCTCCCCAGACGAGCTGGAGGGCGTTGACGAAGAACTCGATCTCCCGGATGCCGCCCTCCCCGAGCTTCAGGTCGAAGCCGCGCTCGCCCGGACGGGTGGCGCGGGTGGCCCGCTGGTCGATCTGGGCCTTCATTCGCCCGATCTCGTCGATGGCGCCCGGGT
>BTVJ01000131.1:0-15017 GCA_045863395.1 Myxococcales bacterium | reverse complement strand
CATCGACACGGGTCAGGCTCCCAGGGCTGCACGCAGCCGCTCCTCGAGCCGCCCGGCGTCCTCGGGGCAGAGCTGTCGGATCCGGGCGTAGTTGGCAGCGGCCTCGCGAGACAGTGTGTCGCGGCCTTCATAGACGGCGTCGGACAGACCGCGTCTCTCCGTGTACGGGAGGAAGTAGCGCTCCTTGGGGTTGCGCTCCGCCCGAACCTCGGTCCACACCCAGTCCTTCGGGAGGTCCTTCAGCCCTGCGAGCACCCAGACTTCGATCTCCTGCCACGCGCCCTCCCCCAGAAAGACGCGGTTCGTCCCTGAGAGCTCCGTCGCGGCGCGCCTCTCGATGGTGTCCAGCTTCGCGCGCCGAACCGTCTCACCGTCGCGATCCACCAGGAGCAGGAACACCCGGGTCATGCCGCGGTATCGGTCGATGATCTCGACGATGCGGTCCCACTTCAGCGCCTCGCCCACCCCGCCGAGCAGCGGATCTTGACAGACCCGCACACGGGGCCGATGCCCGATCACCTCGACCATCTTCTCGATGATCGGGTTCAGCACATACTGGTCCTTGCGGAAGTCCTCCGGGATGACGAGCACATTCAGGCTCACGGCGCCTCCTCCCTATCCGGCTCACCGAAGACGGCGGCATCCTCCAGCCACCCCGCCTGGTGGAGGCGACCCAGGTCCTGCGAGGCGAGGACCCGCCGCGCCTCGGGCAGGTCCATGATCGGAACGAGGCGTGAGCCCGGGCTGTCCTCAGTTCGAACGACGAGCAGAGCGTCGCTCCGAGCCTGCTCGTCGAGGAAGGCGAGCATCGCCGGGTTGTGGGTCGTCCCGATGACCTGGACGCGCATCCGCTGGCAGGCGCGCTGCACGAGGTCCAGCAGGAGGTGGAGTCGGGTCGGGTGGATCCCGTTGTCGAGCTCCTCGAAGAAGTAGACGTGCCCCGAATCCTTGCTGAGCAGCGCCGCAATCAGCGCCAGGAACCGCAGGGTCCCGTCGCTGGCGCTATAGGCGGACACCTCGAAGCCGCTGCGCTCCCGGAGATGGAGCAGGACACGCCCCCAGCTATCCACGGGGAACTCGAGATCCGTGGCGTCCGTCGGAGTCAGGGCGCGAAGCCACTCCAGGAGTGTCCTCCTCTGCGCCGCGTCCTGGCAGATTCCCTGGAGAACCGAGGACAGGTTCTCTCCCCGGTCCCCCAAGACGAGCTGCCCAGGCAGCGAAGGCTGGCGCATGGCGTCTGGATCCAGATCGAGGAAGCGCATGGACGCGAAGGCACTCGACACCATCTCACACGCAGCGCGCACGTGACCTGGCTCACGGCCACGCTCGGCGAGCTGGGTCAGGACGGGGCGCGCCGAGGAGAACTCCAGGGTCCGGCCGTGCCGCTTGTGATCGCCTTGACGCGGGTAGCGGACCCGGATCTGGTGCTCCCCTCGCTGCTCGAGGGGGTCGCTCTCAGGGTGAGAGTCGAAGACAAAGGCATTGTCGACTCGCAGGTGCTCCCGGACTACCCGCGGCCCCGACGACAGGTCGGTGACGTCCACCTCGACGCAGTAGCAGATGCGCCCATGGTCGTCGCCAACCCCGTCGAGCTTCACAGCGAGGCGGAAGCGTCCCCCTCCCTCATAGGTCGCTTCCCGGGCGCCACCCCGAATCCCGCGCCACTGGAGAATCCCGCCAGGGCCGTACTTCTCGCCGAGGATGTCCGCCACCGCGTACCCCAGGCCCACGCCGTGGAGCACCCGCAGGGCCTCGCGGACGTTGCTCTTTCCCGACGCGTTGGTACCGACGAGAAGCGTGAGCGGGCCCAGCCTGGCCTCCGCGTGCTCGAAGCTCTTGAAACGTGTCAGCTCGATGGATCTCAGCATCAGCTCCCTCACACGAGTCTAATGCGCGCGCCGGCGCGCACCTGCTCGAGGAGCCGCTGGCGGACCTCGGAGACCAGCGCCTCGACGTCCGCCTCGGTCGCCACCTCGCGGTTGTGGAGCCGCAGGTCGACGCGGGTGACCAGCGGGCGCGCGCCCTCGCTCAGCAGGTCGTCGAGCAGCTCGTTCGCGTGCTCCTCGGCGCGGCGCAGCGCCAGCATGAACGGGTCGCGCAGGGCGGCGAGCGGCGGGGCCACCGCGCCGGCCGTCGTGTCGGTGGCGACGACCGCCATGGGGCGGAGCACCGCGTGCGACTGGTCGGCGGTCAGGGTGGCGAAGCCCTGGCGCGCCTTGACGCGGCCCCGGGCGTCCTCGACGGCCTGCCCCTGCCACGCGAGGAGGCGGCCGCGCTCGTGGGAATAAGCGGCGCGCAGCTCCGCGAGGTCCGCCTCCAAGGACTCGATGGCCCGCCACGGGCGCTCGGTGGCGAGGTGCTCCGCGACGCGGCCTGCGGCGACCTCCAGGTTGGTGGCTCCGCCGTCGAGGACGCCCAGCTCCCGGAGCTGCGCGACCTGGAAGGCGAGCACGTCGTGGGCGGCGCGGACGGCGCGGATCGCCTCGTCGGTGAGCTCGTGGTCGTAGAGCTGCACGAGGTCCACCCCGTCGCGCAGGGTGTCGAGGTGGCGCTTGACCAGCTTCACCGTGGGCTTCGTCTGGCGGCAGGTCGCCAGGCAGCGCTCGAGGGCGTCGCCGAGGGCGGCGAAGACGGCGGGGCCGTCCGGGGAGCCCGGCAGGCGGTCGAGGCGCGCAGCCACGTCGCGCAGCCGCCGGGCCAGGGCCGGGAAGTGGGCGGCCACCGCGTCGGCGATCACGTGGTCCTCGCGGTTCATGGGCGGGTGGCGCAGCCGCTCCTCGAAGAAGCGGCAGATGCGGGCGCGGGCGGAGGGGCCGATGTCGTCCTCGCCGGCGGGGAACACCGTGGCGCGGCGGAAGTCGCGGTCCTTCTCGAACACGTCGCGGACGCCGGCGTCGCGGATCGCCGTCAGCTCGGCGCCGCCGTCCGGCTGGACGCGGACCTTGCCGGCGCGCAGCAGGCCCGCGACGCACGCCTTGACCAGGCTCGCCGTGTAGCCGTAGGGCGGGCGGCCAAAGTGCGCGAGGAGCGTGGCCCCGGCGAGGCCCCCGGCCTCCTCCACCTGCTCCTGGACGCGGCGCGGGACGACCCCGCTGCAGGCCGGCACGTAGCGTCCCGAGTCGAGCTCCAGGATGCCGAGGTCGTCGGGCAGGAGCTTGGGCGAGGGGCCGGAGAGCTCCGGCTCGAGGAGCTGGAGCAGCTCCGAGGGCTGGATCTGGGTGGCGACGAAGTGGGGGAAGAGGTCGGGCAGCGCGCGGGTGGCGGCGGCGTGCAGGGCGACGGCGAAGGAGGCGCCGTGATCGCTCGGGGACTGGCCGCGGCCCCGGAAGTACAGGCGCCCGGCCATGAAGGCGGCGGCGATGGCCTCGCGGGCGCGGGTGTCGAGCTCCTCGGCGCGGTTCTGCTCCTGCTGGAGGAGCAGCTTGCGGGACGGGTTGAGCGACTCCCGGCGCGGCTCGACCTTGCGAACCATGGCGCGGGAGCGGGCGAGCTCGCGGGCGACGTGCTCCGCGTGGTCGGCCTCGCCGGAGACCCACACCAGCCGGTCGCGGAGCGCCGTCTCGTCGCTGCGCTTGACCCAGGCGGCCTCGGCGCGCTCCTCGCGGCTCAGGAAGCGGAAGTCCACGCGCACGGCGGCCTCGTCGCGGGGGTCGACCAGCGTCACGTCGTCGGCGCGGCGGCCGTCCGAGAAGGAGCCCGCCCAGGGGAAGGGCCGGCCCAGCAGGCGCGGGCGGTCGGGCGTGGCCAGGAGCCACGTGAGGGCCCCCTGGACCACGTCGACGAGGGTCTCGCGGGGCACGCCGATGTCGCGGCGCTCGCGCTCCCACTCCTCGCCGGCAGAGGACTGGATCTTGTAGCCGTGCTTCTCCGAGTACCCGAGGAGGTTCCGGCGGCGCAGCTCCTCGAGGGCCGCCGTGACGGCGGGCACCTGGTTGCCGCGGTCCACCCGGTCGTAGAGGCACTGGGCGACGAGCCGCGCGTCGGTCGGGGCCGTGTCCTGGATGAGCTCGAGCAGGGCGACGGCCTTGGCGGCGCGCACGAGGAGCGCGTCGGCGTCCGCGGCGCACTGGGCGAGGATGCGCGCCATGGACGCCTGGACGTCCGAGTCGAGGGCCGTGTGCTGCACCTCGTAGATCTGGTCGAGGGTCACGAGCGCCCCGACCGGCTGCTCGGCGAGGGCCTGGTCGCGGAAGAGCTCGCCGAGGAGCTGGAGCAGGCCGCGGATCGCCTGGTCGTCGCCCTGGGCGCGGGCCGAGCGTGTGCGCAGCGCGGTCGTGAGCCGCAGGATGAGGTCGATCTGCCCCGGGAGCATCGGGTAGACCTCGACGAACTCCTCCGGGGTGACGGCCTCGCAGCCGTAGGCGTAGAGCTTGAGGTCCGGGCGGTGGCGCTCGAACAGGGCGCGCAGGGCGGCTTCCGCGTCGGGGCGCTTCTGGAGCAGGCGCCGGTGGACGACGTCGCGGATGTTCGTGGCCGCCAGGTGGACGCGGAGCTTCGGCGGGAAGCGGTCCTTGGCCCAGACGAGGAACGAGTCGTCGGCCTCCTCGTCGAGCTTCTGCTGGCCGAGGGCGAAGAGCCACGCCCGGCCCCGGAGCACGGCGCCGAGCGCGCTGGCGAAGGCGCGGAGCCGATCGACGCGGTCCTTGTTGGAGAGCACGAACTGGGAGACCTCGTCGACGACCAGGAACAGGGTCGCCTGGGGGCGGCGGAAGCGGAGCATGTCGCGGATGGCGGCGACGGCCTCCTCGGGGGACTCGGCGCGGGCGTGGGTGCCGCCGCGGCTCAGGAACCAGGACATCGGGTCCGTGTAGCGGTCGGGGTGCAGCGTGTGGAGGACCAGGGAGAAGTCCTCCTCGGCCAGGGCGCGGTCCTTCACGTCGGACCAGGGGCGGCCGAGGACCGCGCGGGCCGTGTCCTCGAAGCGCCGCCACTCCCCGTCGCGCTCGAGGCGCAGCTCGTAGTCGGCGACCAGCGGCTCGGTGCTGCAGTAGCCGAGGCGCCGCTGCACCTGGCGGACGGCGGTGCCGTGGATGTGCTCGTTGTCGCGGGCGACGCCCCCGATGTCGAACACGACGGCGATGGGGTCGATCTTCTGGCGGAGCGCGGCCCAGGCGTCGCGCAGCTCGGCGGCCTTGGGGGAGGTGTCGCGGCGGAGCCAGGCCTCGGCCAGGGAGCCGCCGTCGGGCAGGGCGGCGCCGTCGAGGGCGAGGCCCAGGAGCTTCGCGAAGCTCGACTTGCCGGAGCCGTAGAAGCCGGAGATCCATGAGTTGGGCAGGTCGGGCCCGCCCGGGCGGTCGAGCTCGGCGGCGATGGTGCGCAGCAGGTGGACGTACTGCTCGTGGATGCCGTTCGGGACGCGCCGGTGGCTCGGGTGGCCGTCGGAGAAGCCGCCGGTGACGATGTACTCGGCGACCTCGGCGGCGAGCTTGTCCGGGCCCTGCTCGTGGAAGTAGACGACCGGCGGAATGTCCCGGGTCACGTCCGAGGTGAACAGCTCGCGGATCGGCATGGCCGTCTCCTTCGGGGGGCTCCCGGGTGGGGTCGCGGGTGGGCGCATGGCTGGGTTCATGGGTGGACTCATGGGTAGATCCGGGGCCGGTAGTCGTGGTCGGGCTCGAGGACGCCCATGAACGAGAGGCCCGTCGGGCCCCGGCGCTCGCCCGGGTAGAGCAGCACCACGGGGACGTTGCGGGTGCGGCCGTCGAGGTGGCGGAGCAGGCCCGAGGACCGGAAGAAGGGGTAGAGGGCGCCGGCGCGCCCGATGAGGGCGAGCGTGCGGTCCACGGTGTCGGGGTGGGCGTCCGCGTGGGCGGCGATCAGGCGGCCGCAGTCGGCGGCGACGCCGGCGGGGCCCTCGATGAGCGGCGAGAGCTTGGACTTCAGGTAGTTGAGGCCGCGGGTGGGCTCGATGGCCGCCATCTGCCGCTCCATCTGGATGACGCGCTCGACCCAGCCCGGGCCCTGGGCGCGGAGGCGGTCGAGGACGAGGCGGTGCAGGTCGAGCGAGAGCACCACCCAGCCGTTGGCGACGAGGTCGGCGCTCAGGCGCTGGACCTCGGCGCGGAGCTTGAACTCGTCGGCCGGGTCGTACTGGACGATGGCGAAGCGGTAGTTCCGCATGGTGCTGATGCGGGGGCCGTCTTCATGGATCAGGTCCGCGCGCAGGGCGGCGAAGGCCTGCTGCAGCGGCGACTGGTGGAGCAGCGGCAGCGTCATGGGGCGGCCTCCTCCGCGGGGGCGGGCGGGGTGCAGAGGGCGGCGGCCCAGGCGGCGAGGCCGTCGTGGGCGAAGGCGAGGTCGACGAGGTCGCCCTGGCGGCGGAAGGAGACGCCCGGCAGCGCGCGCAGGCGGTCCTCGAGGGGGGCGCCCGCGAGCCCCACCGAGCGCAGGTAGGGGTTGTCGAGGAGCGTGCCCTCGAAGGAGGTCTCGCGCAGCAGGTGGAGCAGGTAGGCGAGCGCGTCGTCGGGCACCCGGGGCAGCGCGAGGGGGCGCGGGTCGCGGGTCGTGGCGACGAGCCCGGCGGCGTGGGCCGCCGACAGGAGCTTGCTCGCGAACTTGATGCGCGTCGCCAGGGTCCAGCGCGCGGGGACCTGGCTGCCCACCCAGGTGACGACCAGGTCGCGGGTGACCGACGGGCGAGCGGAGCGGCGCGCGGGCAGGAAGGCACCGGTGAAGGCGCGGTAGAGGGGGTCCGCGAGCTGCAGGTGCCAGTGGCAGACCAGGCGCCGCGTGTCGGGCCCCATGGGCGACCACCGGTGCAGCACGGCGAGGGCCGCTGGGTAGGCCTCGTAGCGGGCGCGCATGATCGCGAGCAGGTCCTCGGTGCGCGGCAGGCTCCGGGCGCCGAACCAGTACCCCTCGAAGGCGCGGGCCGGGGTGACCGGGGCGCCGTCCGCGTGGGCCCAGAAGGCGCGGGAGGGCTCGACCTCCAGGGCGCACTTCAGCAGGCGCGTGTGGACGGCGGTCTGCTCGGCGGTCACGGCTTGCTCCGGGCGTAGGGCAGCGGCCAGGCGTCCGCCAGGGGGGCCAGGGCGGCGACGAGCGTGCGGACCAGGGCGTCGAGGCCCAGGGGCGGCGCGTCCAGGCGGCGGCCGGTGGGGGTGGGCGTGTAGGCGGCGTCCCCGTGGCCCTGGAGCCAGTCGAGGAAGCGGGGGCGGGAGAAGGCGTCGTCGAGGAGCGCGAGGCCGGGGAGCGCCTCCCGGGGGGCGCGGCCCGCGCGCTTGTGCTCCTGCAGGCGCTCCTCGATGCGCTCGTCCACCTCGAAGCCGAAGCGGTACAGGGTGATCAGGCGGTCCGGGTCGCCGGCCTGCCGGCGCAGCTCGGCGTCCCGGCGGCGGGCGGCCTCGCGGGCGCCCTGGAGCGTGGCCCAGGGCCAGGTGGCGGGGAGCAGCCGCCGGAACAGGTCCTCGCCGCCGAACTCGGACACGAGGTCGCAGCGCCACCAGCCGAGGCGCGGCTCCTCGCCGCCCTCACCGGCCCAGGCGACGACGAGCTGGGCGGTCAGCGCCAGATCGAGGGCGGAGGGCGGCAGCGGGGCGCGGGGCGCGGTCGGGTCGAACAGGCTCATCGTCGTCCTCCGGGCCGGAGGGATCGGGTCGGGCTCCACGAGCGCCGAAGGTAGCAGCACGGGGCCGCTGGCGACAACACCGGCTCAGCGCCGGCGTGGCCGAGGTCAAGGAGAGGCTCGCGACGGGCCCCGTCGATGTGGCCCCCTCACTCCCGCCACCCCCGCGCCGCCGCCTCCCGCTCCTGCGCCTCGCGCAGGAGCCGCGCCCGCCGGTCCGCCTCCGCCTTGCGGGCCTTGTCCGCGCGGTCCAGCTCCCGCAGCGCCGCCCGGTAGTCGAGCTGGCCGAGGCGCAGCGCCGACTGCTCCGGGGCCTCGCCGGCGACCTCGCCGCCCCACGCCTCGATCCACCGGCGCAGCAGCTCCTCGCGGCGGAACACGTTGGTGCGGACGAGCTCGGCAGTCAGCGGCTCGATGGCCTCGAAGAAGGCGCGGAGGCACACTGCCGGCTTCACCGCCCGCCCGCGGATGGCCTCCACCGTGGCCGCCCGCAGCGACGTCTGGGCGAGCAGCACACCCACGACGCCGAGCTGCTCCGCCCAGAGCGGCTTCGCGCTGCGCTCCCACTCCGCCCACGCCTCGTCCACGACGACGACCGCGCCCGCCATGCGCAGCGTGTCGTTGACGATGGCGACGGCCAGGTCGAGGGGCGCCGCCTGCAGGAGCGGGCGCTCCGCCACCTCTCGCTGGATCCGCACGAGATCGAAGCTCATGGGCGCTCCCCAAACAGGCCGCGGGCCAGGTCCCGGGCCGCCCCCCCGAGATCCGCATAGCTGGTCACGGGGACGAGGCGAAACCCATCTCGCCCCGTCAGAGGAGCAAACTGCGCCACGACCTCCTCGCTCTTGGCGTAGGGCAGGGCCAGCAGCGCGACGACCCGAGGCGCCCGGTCAGCGGCGTAGGACAGCGCCTCCATGGCGCCCTCCCCCTTCAGGTTCCAGAGGAAGTCGCTGTCCGACACGATGACCCGCGTGGCGTCCGGGCGGTCCGCGCAGGATTGGCGCAGCAGCGCGAAGGGATAGTCGGTGCCCCCGCCCATGAAGTGGAGCAGGAAGCTCCGGGCGGTCTCCTCGTCCTGCATCCACTCGGAGACCAGGGGGGGGCCGGCAGAGTAGACGACGCCCTTGACCCTCCCGCCCTTGCGAATCGCCGCCGCCGACAGGATCTGCGCGGCGAGGGTCATGGCGTTGACCGCAGCCGCCGGGCTCGGCATGGACGCGCTCGTGTCCAGGTAGATCTCGACGGCGGGCAGGCTCGTCCCGTCTCCGCTCGGCTCGTCGGGCAGCAGCTCCCGCCGCATGGGGCGCACGGCGGCGAGCCCGCCGCTGGTGAGGATGGACTGCGTCCAGTCGATGGATCGCACGTCGTCGCCGGGCTCCCACTCCGTCACCGTCGAGGGCAGGAAGGCGTCCGGCGCGGGTCCCTCCGTCGCCGGAGGGACCGCGAAGATGTGCTCGTCGACGAGCCGGCGATAGTGCTGTCCGACCAGGGCCCGGCGAAACTCGCCCTGGGCGTCTCCGGGCCGGCTCGCGACGATGCGGCCGATGCTCCCGAGGGCGTCTCCGCCTTCGCCGACCCCCTCCTCGATCCACCCGCGCGCCCGCGCCTCGTCCAGGGCGCGCTCCACGGCCGCTCCCCCGTACAGCGCCCCGGCGTAGTCGTCGACCCCGGGGCGCGGCAGGTCGCCGCCCATGGGCACCCGGGTCCGGTGCTTCGGCGGGTCTGGGATGTACCGCTGGATCACCGAGCAGAAGTACACGAACTGGAGATACACGTCATCGAGCGCCCAGAAGGTCTGGGCAAACATCCGCGCCTCACCCCTGAACCCAGGATACTCCTCTTCGAGCTTTGCGCTTGCCGCCGCGGATGAGAGTGCTCCCGGCGCGAGCCCCCACAGCTCCTCGTAGGCGGCGAGATAGAATCCGTAGACGGGGCCCGGCGCCTCGTCCTTGGTGAAGGCGCGGTAGACCGCGCAGAGCTGCTCCGCGTGGGTCCGCCCCACCACCTCGTTGACCTGGAGGTCGAAGAACAGGTTGGTCAGAGATTGCCCAAGGCCCGGGAGCAGGCGCTGCTCCAGCACCTCCAGGGCCGCCGAGAGCCCCAGGGTGTGGGGGAACCGCACGTGGTGGCCCACCTCGTGGGCGAGGACGGCGGGCAGCGACGTCCAGACCCCGAGCTTCTGCAGCAGGGCGAGGTTCACTACGACCTGGCGGCGGACCATGTCGATGTACGCCAGGGGCTCCGAGCTTCCCCCCGTGGGCTTCACCCACCGCTCGGGGGGGCTCAGGTTGACGCTGACACCCCACAGGTCGAGGGCCTCCGCCCACGCGGACGCCACGTCCGCGGAGCGCTGCTTGCGACGACGCCCGACCTCGAGCATCAGCCCCCCTCCGCCGGCAGGAGCACCACCAGGTGCTGCGAGGTCACCAGCGTCGCGACCACCCGCCACTCGTTGCTCGCGGCGCAGTAGACCCCGGTGATGCCCGGGTCCGACGCCCGCGCCGTGGACAGCAGGCGCGCCTCCCGCGAGCACGGGGGGCTCGCGTCGCACCCCGTGGGCCCGAGGACCTCCGGCGTCTCCCCCAGCGCGACGCAGAGGGTGCCCCCGCCGCTGCGCTCGTGGACGCACGCGACGGCCGGCGCCACGAAGTGCACCGCCCCGGGCAGGAAGCGCCAGTCCTCGGCCAGCGACACCCACGCGGTCCGCGCCCGCGTCCCGAGCCGCACCGCGGGGGGATCGCAGGCGACGCGCGCGATGCGCGACACCACGGACTCCAGGTCCGAGAGGTTGCGAAGCTCACCGCCGGCCCGCAGCAAGAGCCGCCGCACCCACGGGGGGGCGGTCTCCAGGTTCTCGCCGAGGTTCCAGCACTGGGCGAGGGTGGCGGGCCACCGCTCGGGCGCCAGCGCGGGCAGCAGCCGGGGGATGAGCCCGGTGAACGCCAGCGTGAAGAAGTTGGCGGCCCCCAGCTCCGCGGGCACCAGGTAGCCGTGCCCGATGCCGTGGGCGACGAGCCGCAGGTAGCCCTCCACCACGGGCAGGGCCCCCTCCCCATGCGCTGCGACGCCGTCGGACAGCTCCCGGGCGGGCCCGGCGAGCACGGCCCGCCACAGGCCCGGGTCCCAGCGGACGAAGCGCCGCGCCGCCTCCTCCTCGATGCTCGCGATGCGGTCGTCACCCATGGGGGCCCATCTTAGCCGCGCGCCCCCCATCCGGCCATAGCGCGATTGCATCGGCAGCCCGCATGTGCTCCCATCCGGCCACGCACAGGAGGCGACACCCATGAGCACCGACAGTTTCGAGATGGTCGAGGAGCTGGACGCGACACCGGGCGCGATCTGGGAGGCATGGACCAACCCGGCGCTCCACACGGAGTTCACCGGCGCGGAGGCGACGGGCGAGGCGATCGAGGGCGGCTCCTTCACCGCCTGGGACGGCTACATCGACGGCCGCCACCTGACCCTCGCCCAGGGGCGCCGCATCGTCCAGGCGTGGCGCACGTCCGAGTTCCCGAGCAGCGCCCCGGACTCCCGCGTCGAGATCCTGCTGGAGCCCATCGCGTCGGGCACCCGCGTCACCCTGCGCCACACGGAGATCCCGGAGGGCCAGGGCGCCCGCTACCGCCAGGGCTGGCTGGACTTCTACTTCGAGCCCCTCCGCGACTGGCTGGCCGCGGGCTGAACCATCTCACTCTGAGAGCACCATCCCAGCGCGAGAGCCCCTCCGACGCACTCCCCGACGTGCCAGACCCAGCAACGACGCGGCCCCTGGCGTCCGGCACGCCCCGTGCAGCGTGGAGTCATCGGAGCCGGCGCGGCACGCCGGCCCCGTCACCTTCCCGAGCTACAGCGGAGGCACCCGATGAGCGCAGCCCGCAAGAAGATCGTGTCGATCCTGGCCATCCTCGGCATCCTCGGAGCCGCCGGCGCCTTCGGTGTCTGGTGGTTCGCCTTCCGCAAGAACCCGGAGACCGTCGCCGAGATCGAGAAGATCAACGAGACGCAGCAGAGCGTGGACGAGGCGCTGGGCTGGGACGATCCCCCCGAGTCGGCGCCAGCGAAGTAGCCCTACCTGGTGCTCTGCCGCAGCCACTGCGCGTAGTTCTGGTAGCGGCTGACCATGGACTTGAGGTGGATCAGGTCCTCGTAGACGGGCCCGCTCAGCTCGGCCTTGCGCATCAGCTCCTCCATCTGCGCCGTCACCCGGCCGATGCGCCGCTGCACCTCCGCGAGCTCCACCCCGGCCAGCCCCTTGTCGAGCAGGGCGCGCTCCGCCGTCACGCGCCTCCGCAGGGGCTCGTGGCGCAGGAACTGCTCGTTGGCCATGTCGAGCATGGTGCGGATCCACGCGACCCGGTCCTGGAGCAGCGCCCGGCTGCCCTTGGTGTCGAAGTACGCGCTGCGGCTGTTCGGCGCGAGCTTGTCGTGCAGCACCCAGGGGACGATCTGCCGCAGGTCGTCGACCTGGACCGCCTTGTTCCCCCGGAAGTACGCGAGGGCCTTCGCGAAGTGCAGGCAGGTCTGGTAGCTGCGCGCGGAGACGCCGTTCTCGGTCTGCGTACACAGATGCACCCGCTTGTCCAGCGGGCACTGCTCGTTGCAGATGCCCGCGACGGACTGGCCGGCGAGCTTCAGCGTGTCCTTGTTCTTGTACTCGAAGTGGATGGACGCCATGCGGCAGAAGTCGAGCTGCCCGAGGAAGAACGACAGGCGGTCCAGCGCCTCGGGGGGCACGTCCACGGCGAGGATCGCGTCGTGGATGGCGTCGAGCTCCGCCGCGCTGAACACGATCTCCGAGGGCACCATGTCCTCGGGGCTCTGCCCCGCCTCGATGCGCTGGAGCAGCGAGTGGATGAACGCCGAGTTGAAGGGCACGGCCCGGACCACCACGTCGATGCGGTCCTTCAGCGCCTCGATGACCTGGAAGGTGCCCCCGCCGGCGTCGTCGTTGGCCGTCAGGAACCAGCTCGAGCGCCCCGCGTGGACGTACTGGTCGAACATCTCCGCGTAGCCGTCGCCCATGAGTGACAGCAGCGCCGACTGGGTCTTCGTGGGGATGCGGTTGTACTCGTCGATGATCTTGACCCGCCCCCCGATCCACTTGCGCCACGAGATCTTGACCTCGCTCAGATCGTCCGCGCGCATCATGTCCGACGGCAGGGGCGCCCCGAGCAGGTCCGAGATGGTGAGCTGCGGGTGGCCGCGCAGGATGGACCGCCGCACGTCCTCCCGGGTCATGCCGGACAGGAGCGCCATCAGGACGGCCGACGTGGTCTTGCCGCGCCCAGGCCCACCGACCAGCAGCGCGCGGCGGCACGTGAAGAGCGTCAGCATGGGGATCAGCACGAAGGAGCTGTAGCTCATGTCGTCGTGCAGCACGAGCTCGTCGCCGGCCGTATTGGTGAGCTTCGAGCGGGTCCCGAACTCCACGTCGTAGTAGGGGCAGATCACCGCGTTGTTCGTGATCCACCAGTAGGCCTGCCGCATCTTGGCGTGAAGATCCGCGCCGTCGCGCTCGGAGAGGTGGACCTTCAGGTCCGGCCCCACGTGCGCGCGCCCGCGCAGCAGGCCGAGCAGCGGGCTCTCGGGCTGATCGTCGTTGCTCATCGTCGCGTCCTCCGGTATCACTGGCGCTCACAGGGACAGGCCCTACGATACGACCCGGACGCACAGGCGAAAAGGGACCGCCCCGGAATTTTCTTCGACGGCGCGCCCGGCGACGGCGAACGGTCAAGCAGGACTCGCGTGGTGCGTGTTGCGCTGGTCGCTCATCTACAAGATCCCCGGCAGGTCCGGGTACCCAAATGATGTCGGAGGTGCTGAGATGATGGCTCGCGGTGTGTGGATTGCGGGGCTCGTGACCCTGGCGCTGGTCGCCGGGTGCGAGGGGCCGGCGGAGCAGGACGGGGTGCTCTCCGAGGTGACGCCGGCATCCGGCGAGCCGAGGCAGTCGGAGGCCGAGCTGAGCGCCACCCTCTGCGACGGTCCAAAGGGCCTCGCCTGCGCCAAGGGTCAGTACTGCCGCCACCGGCCGGGCCTCTGCGACGATCCCAGCGCCTACGGCGTGTGCGTTCCCCGCCCCACCGCCTGCCCCGACGTGTGGAAGCCCGTGTGCGGCTGCGACGGCAAGACCTACGGCAACGACTGCGAGCTGGCGGCGGCCGGCGGCTCCATGGCCCACGGCGGCGAGTGCGCGAAGCCGTGCAACCCGCTGAGCGCAGCGCCCGGCGCCCAGTGCGACATGGGCCAGGAGTGCATCCCCACGGGGTGCGGCTCCTCGGACGGCCAATGCCAGACCATCCCGGCCACCTGCCTGCGCGGGTGGGACCCGGTGTGCGGCTGCGACGGCAAGACCTACTCCAGCGACTGCAACCGGCTCAAGGCGGGCGTCGCCAAGGCGCACAACGGAGCCTGCCCGCTCCCCTGCGGCGGGATCACCGGCAAGGGCTGCCCCAAGGGCCAGTTCTGCCAGTACCCGGCGGGCGAGTGCGGCCAGGGCGATCAGATGGGCCAGTGCATGGTCCCGCCCCACGTCTGCACCAAGGAGCTGATGCCCGTGTGCGGCTGCGACGGAGTCACGTACCCCAACGCGTGCCATGCGGCAGCGGCGAGCGCCTCGGTGGCCCACCCGGGAGCCTGCTGCGACCCCATCAAGTGCATGGCGGGCACGAAGGCGACGGACACCGACGGCGACGGCTGCCCCGACGCCTGCCTGGCGACCTGCGAGACGGCCTGCGACTGCTACGACGCGGGGCTCGGGTTCTCGGCGCCCTGCGAGAAGGACTGCGCCACCTGTGACAACTACTGGATCTGCACCCCGGCCGGGCTGTGCGCCGAGGCCTGCGGGCCGGTCCCCGTCGAGCTCAAGGGCTGCTTCGAGGTGCCGTGCAAGGACCCGGCCGCCTGCGACGACGACGACCCCTGCACCAAGGACTGGTGCGATCCTACGACCGCGCTGTGCAAGCACGACGAGATCCCCGGCTGCGGCGAGGTCCCCTGCAAGAACGACGGGCTCTGCGACGACGGCGACGACTGCACCAAGGACTGGTGCGACCTGACGACGTCGAGCTGCGCCCACCAGCAGATCCCCGGGTGCAGCGGCGTCATCTGCAAGAACGACGCGCTCTGCGACGACGGCGACCCCTGCACCAAGGACTGGTGCGACCTCACGACCACGAGCTGCAAGCACGAGCCCATCCCCGGCTGCGGCGTCGTCTGGTGCAAGGACGCCTCCCAGTGCGACGACGGCGACAAGTGCACCAAGGACTGGTGCGACCTGGCGAGCGGCGTCTGCAAGCACGAGCCCATCCCCGGCTGCGGCGGCACGGCGTGCAAGAGCGACCGCGGCTGCGACGACGGCGATGCCTGCACCAAGGACTGGTGCGACCTGGCCACGAGCACCTGCAAGCACGAGCTCATCCCCGGGTGCGGCGGCACCGTCTGCAAGAACGAC
>BTVJ01000130.1:0-15336 GCA_045863395.1 Myxococcales bacterium | reverse complement strand
CGGGGATGGATCGGCCCTCCCGGTTGCATCATTACTTCGGCGACGCCCTACTAGGCAACGGGAGCGACCTCGGACGTGCAGTGGGGGCAGCGGGTTGCCTTCTTGGAGATGGCAGACAGGCAGTGCGGGCACTCGCGGGTGACGGGGGCCGGCGCAGGCGCCGGTGCGGGCCGGAGGCGGTTGATCTGCTTGACCACCAGGAACAGGGCGAAGGCGACCAGCGTGAAGTTCACCAGCGCGTTGACGAACACGCCCCAGCTCACGACCACGGCCCCGCCCTCCTGGGCTGCGGCGACCGTCGCGTAGGGGCCGGCCACCTTGGCGCCCTCCTTGAGCACGAGGAAGTGCTCGGAGAAGTCCACACCGCCCGTGAGCAGGCCGATGGGCGGCATGATGATCCCGTCCACGAGTGCCTTCACGATGGTGGTGAAGGCGGCACCGATGATGATGCCGACCGCCATGTCCACCACGTTCCCCTTGACCGCGAACTCCTTGAATTCCTTGAGCATCACGACCTCCCTGGGTGTGTCCTCGCTTCGGCCTGCCCTGCGGGCGGCCGACGCGGACGATACACCCTCTCGCGGAGTCTGGGAAGCTCAGTCCTGGGCGGCCCGCGCGACGGCCGCGAAGCCCGGGCGGAGGCGCAGGTGGATGTGGGAGTCGTGGCCGCGGGAGCTGCGGATCATCCCCCAGGCGGGGTGCTCCTTGCGTGTCTTCGACATTCCGTTGGACAGGCGGGACCGCACCCGGGGGTCGATCAGCATGCCGTCGACCGTCGCGCCCACGTCGGAGGCCGCCTCGGCGAGGATCTCGACCCAGGCGCGGCTGCCCTCGACGTCGATCTCGCCGATCTCCTTCGTGAACTGGTAGGGGATCGAGGTCGTCACGTAGCTGATGTCCGCGTCGCGGCCCGCGAGGTGCGAGACGTGCGTCGCCTCGTAGAGGGAGCGCCACACGACCACGCGGGTGCCGTCCGCGGTCTGCTCGGGCAGGAAGCGCGACTCCGAGATGGCGACGCCGGGCTTCTTCGGGTCCAAGGTCGCCCTGCGCACCTCCACCAGGTCCGCCAGGCGCAGGCCGGGCGCCGGTCTGCGGCGGGCGATGATCTCCACCTGGCGGTCGCCCTGGATGAACACGGCCTGGTGCAGGCGCTCGGGCCCCTGACCCTCCTTGGAACGGGACACCACCGTGGCGCCGCGGAGCTGTCGATTCAGCTCGACGAGCCACCGCCCGACGCGCTTACCCTCCTTGGGGTCGGCCAGCCAGAAGCGCCGCGTCTCCACCCGGGCCTCCAGCGGGCAGCCCTCACAGTCGGACGCCGCAGTGACGCGGGTGTCTACGAGGACCGGGTCCTCGAAGCTGGCGAACCGGGACGCCTCGATGGGGAACGCCTCACGGGGGTCCACGGTCTCCACGCGCTCCACGTGCCCGAACCGGACGTGGGTCCTGGCGAGGAGATCGGTGGCCGGCGTCCTGACGGGGCCGTCGCGAAGGATCTGCACGCGCGTGCCGTAGGGGATCTGGCCGCCCCCCTCCTGGGAGATGTCTCCCACGGTGACGACGACGCCCGGCATGCGCTCGGCGAGCAGCTCCGCGGCCCGCCCGATGACGGCGACCATCTCCGGCGAGGCCCAGCCGCGGTTCCGCCAGCGGTCACGGAGCCGCAGCGTGCGGCCGAAGGAGTCGCCCAGGGTGGTGATCGGCAGCAGGTCGTCGGCGACCAGGGCCAGGAGCCGGCGCTCCTCGACGTGGCGCGCCTGCTCCGCCGTGTCCGGCACTCCCTTTGCGGCGACCCAGGCTCGCCCCACCTCGAGGGCGGGGGCGCGGCGCAGGGGGGGGAGGGCGCCGAGGACGCTCGCCTCCACCGGGACGGTCGCCGAGGCGCGCTCCAGGCGGACGGGCGTCTCGGCCGCGCGGGGGCCGGTCACCACCGGCGGTTGCAGGATCTGGAGCCAGGACGCTGTCACGACGACGAGGTGTGCGAGCATGAGGACCACGGTACCCACTGCCGGGGAGGCGCGCAAACTTTGCAGTTACGGGGGCCGTCAGTCTCCGCAGCAGCGGAAGCCCGTCCGGCGGTTGGCGAGCCCGGCGCCGAAGGAGTCGTTGCGGCGGTAACACCGCGCGTGGTCCTTCGCCGTGTCGAATGCGCCGCCCAGCAGGACGGCCTCGCCCTCGGTGAGCCCGACCCACTCCTCCACGTTCCCCGTGAGGTCGTAGACTCCCGTGGTGGAGACGCACGCGGGCAGCTCCCCGGTGTAGACGGGGCGGGACCCCTCGCCCTCCTTGCCGTCCCAGCAGCGGTCTCGCTCGTGGTAGTCGCCGTAGGGGTAGCTCGTGCCCTCGACGATGTCGTCGGCGTACGCGCCGTTGCCGTTGTCGTCCACGGGCTCCTCCCCTTGGCAGGCAGCCACCCACTCCTTCTCGCTGCACAGGCGGAGCCCAGCCGCCGCGCACGCGTCGCGGGCGGCGTACCAGCTCATGTTGGTGGCGGGTATCCGGCGCTTGCCGCTCTCTGCGCGGCCGTCCTCCGAGAGCGCCCCCTCGAAGGTGAACATGCGGAACCGCATGGACCCGATGGCGACCGTGCGGAGTGGGGGCGTGTCGGCGGGGACCTCCTGCGCCATCGCCTCGTCTCTCTCCGCGAGGGAGGCCGTCAGCACCCTCGCCTGGTCCTCCGTCGCGCCCAAGGCGACCTCGATGGCCATGGCCATCTGCTCGGCCGAGGCCCCGCTCCGATAGAGCTGCCCGCCGATGTAGATGCGGGGCGTCCCTCTGACGCCCACCGCCGCCCCCTCCTCTCCGTGGCGCCGGATCTGCTGCGTGGGGACGTCCGACGCCATGCAGGCGTCGAAGGAGGTGACGTCGAGGCCGACGCGCTCCGCGTAGGTGCGCAGGATCTTCGCGTCCAGGGCGTGCTGGTTCTTGAACGTCAGGTGGGAGAAGTCCCAGAAGCGGCCCTGCTGCTGCGCGCACACCGACGCCTTGGCCGCGACGCACGCCTTGCCGTGCAGGCGGTTCTTGACGCCCGGGTTGCACGCCGGGTCCATGGGGAAGTGCTTGAACACGAAGAGGACCCTGTCTGCGTAGGCCGCGTACAGGCGGTCGAGCTGGGCCGCGGCGCGCTTGCAGTAGCCGCACTGGAGGTCGGCGAACTCGACCACCGTCACGGTGGCGGAGCGGTTGCCCCGCCACGGGTCGTCCGGGGAGATGGGAAGTCGCAGCTCTCCCTCGTCGCCGGCCAGGACTACCTCGGACACCGGCGGTGGCCCCGCGGGGTCGGGTGCCGGAGCCGACTCCACCCGCTCCGGGAGGGGGGCGATGCGCACGGCGGTCAGCTCCGGCGGTCGCTGCTCCAAGAGGGTCGCGCGGTAGGTTCGCTGGCCTGCGACGGCGACCGTGCCGAGCAGCACGAAGGTCACGGCGGTCAGCGCGATGGTGCGACGGGTCGGGCGCGGCGCCCGCAGGGACCCGGCGAGCAGCGGCAGGGCGAGCATCGCCGCGTTGACCCCGTACAGGCGCAGGCACCAGGCGCACACGTAGCCGAGCTGCACGGCGGAGACATAGAACAGGAACGCGGAGTATGCGGTCGCGCCAGCCCCCATGGCCGCCAGCAGGGGCAGGGTCCCCGCGCGCCCTCGCAGGGCGCCCAGGCACAGGATCGCCGCCAGCAGATACACCGGGATGGCGAGGGTCGCGATGGGCACGCCGAGGATCTCGGAGTGCTCGCTGGTGTTGACGAGGTCGCAGCTCACGGTCGCCGACTCTTCGCACCCGATGAGCCCGTCCTGCGACTCGGCGCCCCCGTAGAGCTCGCGCTCGTGGTGCCACGTCAGGAGCCCGCCGACGCCCGCGCCGGCCAGCACCAGGGGGAGCAGCAGCGCCAGGGGCCACCGGCGGGTCTGTGCGCTCATCGTGCAAGCTCCTCGATGGCAGCCTCCAGCTCGCTCAGGGCCTTGGTCTGGCTGAAGCCCACCCGGCGGAACTTGACGGTGCCGTGTGCGTCGACCAGGAACAGGGTCGGCATGCTCAGGACCCGGTAGGCTCCCAGGGAGACCGCGTGGGCGTCGAGGGCGACCGGGAGGCCCTCCACGCTGCCGCTCAGGGACCGGAGGAAGCGCTCGGCGGCCGCCCGCTCCTTGTCCACGTTGACCGCGACCACGCGCACGTCACCCCTGGCCCGGAGCATGGCCGCCAGTGCCGGCAGCTCGTGGCGGCACGGGGTGCACCAGCTCGCGAAGAAGGAGATCACCGTCGGGGTGCCCCGGTGCTCGCTGAGGCGAAACTGCCCGCCGTCCAGCAGCGGCGCCTCGATCTCGGGTGCGGTGCGGCCGATCAGGTCCGGCTCCTCCTCGGGGATCATCTCCGGCTCGCGGGCCTCGGCGGCGCCCCAGAGGGTCAGGGCCCACAGCGCGGCGGCCAAAACTCGGTGACCGGCTGTCGGGAAGGTCACGAGCGGTCCTCCCACCGGAGCCAGGTCAGGCCTACGACCAGCAGCAGACCCAGGACCCCGGCGCCGAGCACCAGCCAGAACCGGGGGGAGCGGCCCGTGGTGAGGGACGCCTCGGTGGTGGGGCCACCGGATGCTGCGTCCAGGGGCGCGGTCTCGGTGAGCTCCGTGAGTCCTCCCGCGGAGGCGAGGGTATGTGTGCATTGCACGCAGGACCAGCCGCTCGGGACAGAGGCTGCCCGGGTCGTTGCCGGGTGCGTCAGGGTCGCGGCCATGCCGGCGACGAGCAGGATCCTCACCATGGAGCGCCTCCGAGCTCATGCTTGGTGCCCCGCCGGCGCCGGACGTCCCACGCCGCGCGCTCCCCGCACGAAGGAGAATGCGGCCACCGAGCGCGCGACGAGCCAAGGGCACCTACCGGCCCTGCGGGGCGGCGGTCCCGTTCGCAAGCCCCGTGCCAGGCGCGGTGGCTTGGCGCGTCCGCCGCAGAATTCGAGGAATCCTGGATGGTTGTGCTCAGGACGAGCATTCCGATGCGCCGGGGAGGGGGCAGCATGACTGGATCTGTGACTGCATTTCTGCCATGGTGTCGACATTTCTGTCACACTGGAGCGGCGGGTGCGCATCTCCCTGAAGATCTCCGGCGCCATCGCCCTCGCCGGCCTGGTGCTCTTCGGCAGCTACGGGCTGTGGCTCGTCGCGTCCGAGCGCCAGGAGCTGGAGGCAGCGCTGCGGCGAGAGCTGGGGCTCCTGGGGCGGACCCTGCAGGTTGCCGTCGAGAACGCGCTGCGCGACCGCCAGCTCCAGGATGTGACCGAGACGCTGGAGCTGCTGGAGCGGGTCGATCCTCTGGTGGATGTCTTCCTGCACGGTCCCGCGGGGGAGCTGGTCGCCGCATCGTCGGGCGCGCTGGCCACGGCCGCGTCGGGCCGCGCCCTGGCTGCCGTCCAGCGGGGGGGCGCACACTCCTGGGAGCTGGACACCGAGCCGCCCCGCCTCGCTCTGGGGCTGCCGCTCCTCGATGACCGGGGCGGCACCCTCGGCGCGCTGGTGGTGTCGACGCCCCTCGCCTCCCTGCAGGCGGACGTGGCCTCCACCCGCCGCGCGGTGGCCACCACTGTGGCGCTCTTCGTGGTCGTGGCCGCCTCGGTGGGGCTGCTGGTGGGGACCGTCCTCATCGGCCGCCCGCTAGCGCGCCTCGTCCACGCCATGCGCCGCGTGCGGGGGGGAGACCTGGGCGCCGAGCTGGTCGCCCGCCGCCGGGACGAGGTGGGGGAGGTGGCCCGCGAGTTCAACGCGATGCTGGACGAGCTCGTGGCGGCGCGCCTGCAGCTCTCGGAGGCGGCGGACGCGAGGCTCCGCTTCGATCGGGCCCTCCAGCAGGCGGACAAGCTGATCGCCATCGGGCAGCTCTCGGCGGGGCTCGCCCACGAGATCGGGTCGCCACTCCAGGTGCTCGGGGGCCGGGCGCGCATGCTGGATGGTGCCGCCGAGGACCCGGCGCGCGTGAGGGCAACCTCCGCGATCCTCGTGGCGCAGGTGGAGCGCATCGGGCGCATCGTGCAGCAGCTCCTGAGCTACGCGAGGCGGCGGCCCGCGGTCATCGGCCCGGTGGCGCTGGAGGGGCCCGTGCGTGAGGTCCTGGACCTGGTGCAGTACGACGCGCGGCGCCGGGGTGTCTACGTCCGCCTCGACGCGGAGCCTGGCCTGGTCGCGCAGGCGGACGCCGACCAGGTCCAGCAGGTGGTGCTCAACCTGGTCTCCAACGCGCTGGCGGTCACGCCGTCGGGCGGAGAGGTCGGGGTCTCGCTGGAGAGCGCCGTGGTCGAGGGGCCAGGTGGCGCGCGGCGGGCGGTCCGCATCGCCGTGGAGGACACGGGTCCGGGCATCCCCGACGACATGCAGGAGCGCCTGTTCGAGCCGTTCTTCACGACCCGCGCCGCAGAGGGGGGCACGGGGTTGGGCCTCTCGGTGGTCAAGAGCATCGTGACGGAGCACGGGGGCGCGGTCCGGTTCCGCTCGTCGCCCGTGGGGGCCCGGTTCGAGGTGGACATCCCGGCGCAGGAGGAGACATGAAGGAAGCAGGGCGCATCCTGGTGGTGGACGACGACCAGGACCTGGTGGATCTGCTCGTGGACGCGCTCGGGGAGGCCGGCTACGACGTGGTGGGCACCACCTCTCCGCGGGATGCCCTGGAGCGCCCTGATGCGGGGAGCTACGACCTTGTGGTGGCGGACGTGGAGATGCCGGAGCTGCGGGGCCTCGACCTGGTCGGCGCCATCCACGCGCGGCGCCCGGGGCAGCTCGTGCTGCTCATGACCGCCTTCGGGAGCATCGACATGGCGGTGACCGCGCTCCGTCAAGGGGCGTGCGACTTCGTGACCAAGCCGTTCCCCCTGGAGGTGCTGGTGCGCGCCGTGGACCGGGCGCTGCACGAGCGGCAGATGCGTCGCGAGATCGTGCGGCTGCGCCAGTCCCTCTCGGCCCGCGCGGCGGACGCCTCGGCGGCCGCCAGCCCGGCCATGCGCAAGGTGCTGGAGCTGAGCGTCCGCGCGGGCCGCACGGACTCCACCGTGCTCGTGACCGGTGAGAGCGGCTCCGGCAAGGGCTTCGTCGCCCGCCTGATCCACGACGGGAGCGCCCGCGCGGGCCGCCCCTTCATCCAGGTGAACTGCGCTGCGCTGCCCCTACCTCTGGTGGAGAGCGAGCTGTTCGGCGTGCGGCGGGGCGCCTTCACCGACGCCCGCGAGGATCGCCCGGGCCTCATGCTCCAGGCGGACGGTGGGACCCTGTTCCTCGACGAGGTGGGCGAGCTGCCCCTGGAGGCCCAGGCGAAGCTGCTCCAGGCCCTGGAGACCGGCCGCGTCCGCGCGGTGGGGGGCGCCCGGGAGGTGCCGGTGGACGTGCGGGTCATCGCGGCGACGAACCGCCCCCTGGAGGAGGCGCTCAAGGACCGACGCTTCCGGCCGGACCTGTACTATCGCCTCAACGTCATCCGCGTGGAGATCCCCCCCCTGCGCGAGCGGCGCGAGGACATCCCGCTGCTGGTCGATACGCTGCTGGCCCGCATCGGCGACCGCCTGGGCCGTGCGATCACGGGAGTGAGCGCCGCGGCCCTGCGCGCCCTCGTCTCCCACCCGTGGCCGGGGAACGTCCGGGAGCTGTCCAACACCCTGGAGCGGGCGGTCGCCCTGTCTGACCACGACACGGTGACCCTGGGGGACCTGGATCTACCACCTCGCGACGCGAGCCCGCTGGAGCTGGCCGCCCTCGGTGGGCGCCCCCTGGAGGAGGTGGAGCGGGCCTACATCCGCGCGGTGCTCGACGCGGTCGACGGCAACAAGGCGGAGGCGGCCCGCATCCTCGGCATCGACCGCCGCACCATCTACAGGAAGCTCGGGGAGGAGTGAGGGACCGACCGCTTGACATCCTGGGGGGGCGGGAAGATGCTGCGCCCGGGTTTGGACCGGAGGTGCGCGCCTTGCTGCGCTCCCAGTGCACTGAGGACGGCCCCCTGAGGGGTCTCGGGACGTCCGTTCGCCACCGCGCGAGGCACAGGGATCGGTTCAGACCGCCGCGTGTCCACGGCCGCTGGGAGCTCCCATGAGCGCCGTCGGAGTCGCCCTCGCCGGTTCAGGGCTCCTGTTGCTCGCGGGGCTGCTCGCCCTGGTCGCCCCCACCCGAGTCACCGCTGGCCTCAGCATCCTCGGTGGGGCGGTTGTCGCTCTCGCGGGGCTCGGGGTGCTCTTCGGCGCGCCCGGGTCCGTCGCGGAGGTCCCGTGGGCCGTGCCTGGCGGCGCCCTCTCCTTCGCCCTGGATCCTCTCGCCGCGCTGTTCCTCGTGCCCATCGGGCTCGTCAGCGCGCTCGGCGCCCTCTACGCGACCCACTACTGGTCGGAGGCCTCCCACCCCACCTCCCACCGGGCCGTGCGGGTCGGCTTCGGTGCGCTGGCCGCGGCCATGACCGTCGTGGTGCTCGCTCGCAGCGGGGTGGCGTTCCTCGCTGCCTGGGAGGTGATGGCGCTCTCGGCCTTCGCGCTGGTGGCGACCGACCACCACCGGGAGGAGGCTCGGCAGGCAGCCCTCGTCTACCTCATCGCCACCCACGTCTCGACGCTGCTCTTGTGGCTGCTGTTTGCCGCCATCTACCAGGAGACGGGTACGTTCGGGTTCGCGCCCCTCCCATCGGGGAGCACCGCCGTGCTCGCGTTGGGGCTCATAGCCTTCGGGGTCAAGGCGGGCGTCATGCCCGGGCACGTGTGGCTCCCGGGGGCCCACGCCGTCGCTCCCACCCACGTGTCCGCGCTGCTCTCCGGCGTGCTCCTCAAGGTGGGGGTCTACGGCATCGTGCGGGTCGCGACCCTGGGGGATGCACCCGTCGAGTTTGGCGGGCTGGTCCTGGCCCTGGGCGTCGCGAGCGCAGTCTTCGGGGTCGCCTTCGCCCTCGGCCAGCACGACCTGAAGCGGCTCTTGGCCTGGCACAGCATCGAGAACGTGGGGATCATCCTCATGGGTGTCGGGCTCGCCCTCATCGGGCGGTCCCTGGGGCGCCCCGAGTGGGTGGTGCTCGGCATCGCAGGCGGGCTACTCCACGTCTGGAACCACGCGATCTTCAAGAGCTTGCTCTTCTACGCGGCCGGGGCGGTGGTCCACGCCACGGGCACGCGCGCCATCGACCGCCTCGGGGGGCTCGCGCGAACAATGCCTCGCACCGCCGCCCTGTTCGTGGTGGGCGCGGTCGCCATCGCCGGCCTGCCGCCGCTCAACGGCTTCGCCAGCGAGCTCATGGTCTACCTTGGGCTGTTCCGGACTGCGGCCCCGGGCGGGGTGGTGCTCGTGGCGATCACCGCCCCCCTGCTCGCTCTGGTGGGGGCGCTCGCGGTCGCCTGCTTCGTCAAGGTCACGGGCGCGGTGTTCCTGGGTGAGCCGCGCACAGAGCACGCGGAGACCGCCCACGAGGCCCCCGCCGCCATGCTCGCCCCCATGGTGGTCCTCGCGGCGCTGTGTGTCGGCATCGGTCTGCTCCCCGCCCTGCTGGCGCCCGCCCTCGACCGGGTGGCTGCCACTCTTGGAGGCCCCGCGCTCCCCCCGCTTGCCTCCCTGGTCCCGTTCTGGCCGTTGAGCGTGGCGGGGGCCGTCCTGATCATTGGGGTCGCGCTCCTCACCTGGCGTCAGGCCCGCGCCCTGCGAGCCGCGCCCCGCACCGGGACCTGGGATTGTGGCTACGCGGTGCCCACGCCGCGCATGCAGTACACCGCCTCGTCCTTCTCGGACGGGCTCGTGGGCCTGCTGGCGGTGGCGCTTCGCCCGCGGACCCACCGCCCTGCGATCAGTGGGCTCCACCCGCCCGCCACCCGCTTCGAGACCCACGTGGACGACACGGTCCTGGAGCGGCTCATCCTGCCCGCCTTCCGTCGCACCGGCGCTGCCTTGGGCCGCCTGCGGGCGCTCCAGAGCGGGCGGGTGCAGCTCTACGTGCTGACCATCTTCCTCGCGGCCTTCCTGCTCCTGGCGAGCACGCTGCCGCTCGACGCCATCCTGGAGACGCTGTGGGCGCGATGACCCCCATGACCGCGCTTGCGCAGGTCGTGGACCTTGCGCTGCTGCTGCTCTTCCCGCCGCTGCTCGTGGGGGTCGTCAACCGGGTGAAGGCTGCGTTCGCGGGGCGGGCGGGCGCGCCGCTGCTCCAGCCGTGGCGCGACCTGCTGCGCCTCGCCCGCAAGGGCGTCGTGCTCTCCCGCACGACGACGTGGGTGTTTCCGCTGGCGCCCGCCGTCGGCGTGGTCGCTACCCTCATCGCGGGCCTGCTGGTGCCGCTCGGCCCCGGTGAGTCCGTCCTTGGCTTCGATGGGGACCTGGTCCTCTTCGCCTACCTGCTCGCCTTGGGGCGCTTCTTCACCGCGGCGGCGGCCCTCGACACCGGCTCCCCGTTCGAGGGCATGGGCGCCGCCCGGGAGGTCACCTGGGCCGCCCTGGCCGAGCTCGCCGTGTTCTTCGCGCTCCTGTGCCTGGTGCGCCTCTCGGGTGCCCTCTCGCTCGGCCCCATGCTCTCCGCCCCGGTGGAGGGCGCGGTGGCGTCCGTCGCGCTCTGCGTGGTGGGCCTGGTGGTGGTGCTGCTCGTCGAGTGCTCCCGCGTGCCCTTCGACGACCCCAACACGCACCTGGAGCTGACCATGATCCACGAGGTCATGGTCCTCGACCACAGCGGCCCCCTCTTTGGCGCCGTGCTCTACGGCGCCGCCCTCAAGCTCATGGTGCTCGGCGCGGTCATCGTAAGGCTGGTGCTCCCGGCCGTCGAGTCGCCCTGGCTCGGACGCGCAGCGGTGCTCGCGGCGCTGGTCGTGCTCGCCATGGGCATCGGCGTGATCGAGTCGGTCACGGCCCGGGTGCGCCTGCAGAAGGCGCCCGACCTCATCGCCGGGGCCGCTCTGCTCACCGCCTTCGCCTTCCTGCTGATGGTGCGCTGATGGCCGCCTGGTGGACCGACACGCTGCTGGTGCTCCTCTTCGTGCTCAACGTGTTCGCGCTGGGCACCAGCCGCATCCGGGCCGTGATCCGCATCGTCGGGGCACAGGGGCTCGTGCTCGGGGTGCTCACGCTGCTGGTCCACGAGACGCTCGACGTGCGCGCCTTTGCCGTGGCGGCGCTGACCGGGGCCCTCAAGGGGGTGGTGATCCCCGGCATGTTGATGCGCGCCATGAAGAAGGCGCAGATCCGGCTGGCCGTGGAGCCCTTCATCAGCCTGGGCGCGTCCATGCTGCTCGGCGCCGTCGGGGCGGGCCTCGCCCTGGCCTTCACCCGCACCCTCCCACTCATCGCTGGCGAAGAGATGCGCCTGCTGGTGCCCGCCGCCCTGACGACCTCCTTCACCGGCTTCCTGCTGCTGACGACGCGCCTGAAGGCCATCAACCAGGTGCTCGGCTACCTGGTCCTTGAGAACGGGATCTTCCTGTTCGGTCTGCTGCTGCTGGAGGCGGTGCCGCTGCTCGTCGAGGTCGGCGCGCTGCTCGATTTGGTGGTGGGCATCTTCGTGATGGGCATCATCATCGATCACATCCAGCGTGAGTTCTCCACCATGGACACCCGCGAGCTGTCCTCGCTGAAGGAGTGAGATGGACGTCGCGCTCCTGCTCGTGCCCTGGGTGGGCGCCGTGGTCGCGCTCCTGGTGTCCTCGGACCGGATGCGCCCCTTCGTCCTGGTCGCCACGACCTTGGGCCACCTGGGGCTGAGCGGCGCGCTCCTCGCGCTGGACGTGCCGCCCACGACCGGGTGGCTCGCGCTGGATCCGCCGGCCCGTCTGGTTCTCCCGCTCGTGTCCGTGGTCTTCGCCGGCGCCTCCGTCTACGGCGTCGGCTACCTGCGGCTCCGCACCCGCACGACGCGGGTCTTCGTGGCGTGCCTCTCGGCGCTGCTCGGCACCCTGACCCTCGCCATCCTGGCTCAGCACCTCGGCATCATGTGGGTCGCCATCGAGGGCTCGGCGCTGGCGGCGGCGCCCCTCATCTATTTCAACCGGAGCCCTCGCTCCATCGAGGCCACCTGGAAGTACCTGCTCGTCGGGTCCGTGGGCGTCGCCCTGGCGCTGCTCGGCACGTTCTTCCTGGCCTACGCGGCGCTGCACGCCGGAGTCCACTCGTCTCTGCTCTTCGACGACCTCGCCGCCGTGGCGCCGCAGCTCTCGGCGCCGTGGGTCAAGGCGGCCTTCGTGCTCCTGTTGGTCGGCTACGGCACGAAGATGGGCCTCGCCCCCATGCACGCCTGGAAGCCCGACGCCTACGGGGAGGCCCCGGGGCTGGTCGGCGCGCTCTTCGCCGCGGGGGTCACGAGCGCCGCGTTCCTCGCCGTCCTTCGTGTCTTTCGGGTGGTCTCGCTGGCGGGCCAGGGCGAGGTGGCCAGCGACATGCTGGTCGTGCTCGGCCTCCTGTCCATGGGGCTCGCGGCGGCCATGATGCTCGGGCAGCGGGACATCAAGCGCATGCTGGCGTGGTCGAGCGTCGAGCACATGGGCATCCTCGCCGTCGGCACGGGGGTCGGCGGCGCGGCCCGCTACGGGGCGCTCCTTCACCTGCTGACCAACGGCGTGACCAAGGGCGTGGTCTTCCTGTCCGCCGCCAACCTGCACCGGGCCTACGGGAGCAAGTCGTCGGACGTCGTGACCGGGGCGCTGCGCGGGGTGCCCGTGTCCGGGTGGCTGTTCCTGCTGGGCTTCTTCGCCGTGACGGGGGCGCCGCCCTTCGGGCCCTTCCTGTCGGAGCTGACCATCGTGCTCGGGGCCCTGTCGGCGGGTCACGCGCTGATCGCGGCGCTGTTCGTGGCGGCGATCATGGTGGTGTTCATCGGCATGGCGGGCACGGTCCTGCGGGTCTCCTTCGGCGAGGGGGGGCCGACGCAGTGGAAGGATACCGCGCTCATGTCGAGCCCCATCGTGGGCTTCCTGCTCCTGTCCCTGTGGCTCGGGGTGGCGATCCCGGCGCCGGTGGACGCGCTGATTCAGGCGACCGTGGCCTGGCTGGCGGTGCCATGAGCGTTGCTGTGCTGAGGAACGGGGAGGCGGCCCCGCTGCCGGCTCTAGTCGAATTGGAGGAGCTGCACGCGCTGCTGCGGAGCGGGCGGGTGGTGGCGTACTTCGCGGCAGGCCCGGAGCTGGTGGCGGTGGTGGACGACGGGGCGGGCCTCCTGCGGGTGGGGCGCGCGCGGCTCGGGGATCGGCTGCCTTCGTTGGTGGCAGAGCGGCCCGAGGTGCACCTGTTCGAGCGGGAGATCCGGGAGCAGGCGGGGGTGGAGCTCATCGGCCACCCGTGGCCCAACCCCGTGCGCTTCACGGCCCCGGGCGACGTGCCCGGCGCCCAGGACTTCTACCGGGTGGAGGGCGAGGGCGTCCACGAGGTGGCGGTGGGGCCCGTCCATGCTGGCATCATCGAGCCCGGCCACTTCCGCTTCCAGTGCCACGGGGAGGAGGTCTTCCACCTGGAGATCGCGCTCGGGTACCAACACAGAGGGGTGGAGCGGGGCCTCCTCGGTCCCCGCGCGCTCCACTTGGCGGAGACCCTGGCCGGCGACACCACCATCGGCCACGCGACGGCGTGGTGCCAGGCCGTGGAGGCGCTCGCCGGGGTGGAGGTGCCGCCTTTGGGGCGTTGGCTGCGCGCCATCGCGCTGGAGCTGGAGCGCCTCGCCAACCATGTGGGTGACCTGGGAGCGCTCGCCAACGACGTCGCCTACCAGCCGACGGCGTCCTTCTGTGGCCGCGTCCGCGGAGACTGGCTGAACCTGACCGCCGCCCTGTGCGGGAACCGCTTCGGGCGCGGCCTCCTGGTGCCCGGCGGCGTGCGCTTCGACCTGCCGGACGGCCTCCTGCCGCGCATCGACGCCGCGGCTCGGGACGGCGCCGGCGCCGTGGCGCTGCTCTGGGACGAGCCGTCGGTCATGAGCCGCTTCGAGGGGACGGGGACGGTGACCGAGGAGCAGGCCCGCGCCGTGGGGCTCGTGGGGCCGGCGGCTCGCGCCAGCGGGGTAGGGCGGGACGTGCGCGCCGACCACCCCACCGGGGCCTGGCGGGCCCTGCACGTGGCGCCGCCGGTCGGTGGTGGCGACGTGCTCTCGCGGGCGCGGGTGCGGTGGGCGGAGCACGAGCGGTCCGTGGCGCTCATCCGGGAGCTGATCGCGACCCTTCCGCCGGGGCCGCTGCGGGCGCCGGTGGGACCCCTGCGGCCGGGGCACGTCGCCGTCTCCCTGGTGGAGGGCTGGCGCGGCGAGATCGCCCACGTGGCGCTGACCGGGCCCGACGGGCTCTCCGCGGTCAAGGTGGTCGACCCGTCCTTCCACAACTGGACCGGGCTGGCGCTGGCGCTCCGCGGGCAGCCCATCTCGGACTTCCCGCTCTGCAACAAGAGCTTCAACCTCTCCTACTGCGGGCACGACCTCTGATGTGGAAGCTACTGCTGGAACGGGTGCGGCAGGGGCACCGCACCATGGCGTGGCCGGACGGGCCTCCCCCGCCGCTGCCCGAGCGGTTTCGCGGCGCTCCGGCCATCGACAGGGCGCGCTGCGAGCCCGGCTGCGCGGCCTGCGTGGCCGCCTGCCCGACGGACTGCATCACGCTCGACCCTCCCGCCGTCGACCTGGGCCGCTGCCTCTTCTGCACGGACTGCACCGACGCCTGCCCGACCGGGGCCATCGCCCACGGGCGCGCCTTCAGCCTCGGCTCCCGCACGCGGGAGGGGCTCGCCAGCGGGGCGCCCCCACCGCTCCAGCCCCTCGAAGGCGGCCTGCTGCGCCTGTTCGGCCGCTCCCTCAAGCTGCGCCAGGTGAGCGCTGGTGGCTGCAACGCCTGCGAGGCGGACACGAACGTCCTCGGCACGGTGGGCTGGGACCTCGGGCGCTTCGGCGTGCAGTTCGTGGCGTCGCCCCGCCACGCGGACGGCATCCTGGTCACCGGACCCGTCAGCGCCAACATGGAGCTGGCGCTGCGCAAGACGTGGGAGGCGATCCCGGCGCCGAAGCTGGTGATCGCGGTCGGGGCCTGCGCCATCGCGGGCGGCCCCTTCCGCGGCCACCCGGAGGTCAACGACGGGGTTGATGGCCTGGTGCCGGTGGACCTCTACGTCCCTGGATGCCCTCCGCACCCGCTGACCATCCTGGACGCGCTGCTGCGGCTGCTGGGGCGGGTCGAGGGGTAGCTCCCACCTCGGAAGGCGCGCCGATGCCAGGGCAGCGCACGGGTGTTCGCAACCGCCCCTACCAGTGGCTCTCCAGTCGCTCCAGCACCGCGAGCACCCGCTCGGGCGTCCGCTGGGCGACGAGCTCCGGGACGGCGTCCCAGGCGGCGAGGCGTGTCCTTTCGGTGGGGATGCGAAGTTGCCGCACTGCCGCGCGGTTCGTCCCG
>BTVJ01000129.1:0-15947 GCA_045863395.1 Myxococcales bacterium | reverse complement strand
GCCGCGAACTCGGCGCATGAGGGCCGCGCCCATATTTGTTGCTGACCCTGTGAGTTGCTCCCGGCCATGCCATACCGGCCCAAGCTGGTGTGCAATCACTCCAGCGGGCCGGCGCCGGTCGCCGGGCGAGCGCCCCGTGTGGTAGACATGAGCCCCTCACCGGAGCCCCGGAGCAGACATGGATGATCGAGCCTTCGTCGACGCGATGCGGGACGCCCTGCGAGGTCGCGGCATCGACCCTGCGACCGCCGAGATCCAGCGGCGTCCCGGACCGGCGGGCACTGCGGTGATCGGTGCCGCAGCGCCAGACGCCTACCCTGGAGCGGGTGTCGCCACGGCCGTCGTCGCGCAGGGCGTCCCCTACGCCGCCGCGCTGGACCGCGGCATCGCGGCATTGGCGGCGGTGCTCGGCTGGCTCGACGCGCCCCCCGCGCCGGCAGAGCTGCTCGACGCCCTGTCGGCGACCGACTTCGACGGCCTGCTCGCGGCGGACGGCCCGGAGCCCCTGCGCGTCGAGGGCGGCGACGCGCTGGCGCTGACCGGCACGGTGCGCCGCCCCTTCGACGAGGAGCCGTGGCGCCTCCACCTTCACGTGGGTCGGGACGGCGCGCGCATCTCTCTGGCCCCGCTCTCGCAGCCGCCCTCTGGGCCCGTGCCCATCGACGCCGTCACCGCCGCCATCCGCTCCCTCGACGGGCCCGACGCCGAGGCGATGGGTGCCGTGCATGCGCTCGCCGGCAGCCGCGATCCGCGCGCGATCCCCGCCCTCGTCCCGGCGACCGGGCGCCCCACCGAGGGGCTCTGGGTGCGGGCGCTGTTCACGCTTCCCCCGGATCTGCCCGGCCTCGCCGCGGCGCTGGCGGCGGGGTGGGCGCCCCTCGGACGGGCGCAAGCAGCCGAGCCGGTCGCCGTCGCCGATGAGCTCCACGGCAGCGCCTTTGCTTGCGCCCTACGCGCGGAGCTGGGATGACCCGCCCCTACCGGGACCACGCAGCGTGTCGAAAGGACCAGGAGGAGCTGGTCCTCGCCCGCATCGACCGGTTTGCGCCGGTGGACAGGGCCGGACGGCACCTCGCCGACCTGAGCGCCCTCTCGCGCCGCCTGGCGGATCCGTCCACCTTCGATGCGTCCCTCGCCGCGCTCCGCAGCCCGGAGCCCCCGGACCCCTGGCTGACCGAGGTGAGCGACCTCCACCAGCTCGTCGCGCGCCGCGCCGCCGCCAGCCCGCAGTCGCCCCTGGACACGCTCGCCCGCCGCCTCGGCTTGGCCTCCCACGAGGTGGACGTCCTGCGCCTGCTCTGGGTCACCCAGACGTCCCCGCTGGTCCATCGTCTGATCCGCGCCCTGTGGACCGACCAGGACTCCGGGCCCCAGCGCCTCGACGTCGTCACCTGCCTGCTCGCCGACGACGACGCCACGCGCCGCGCGCTGCAGCTCGCGCTCTCGTCCGGGGCCGCCCTCCGCCGCTGGCGCCTGGTCATCGCCCCCGATCTCTCGCCGGGCCCCTGGCTGCCGCTCGAGGTCCCGGAGGCGGTCCTGCGCATCCTCGAGGGCGACGCGCGCGCCGCCGCAAGGGGGTACGAGGAGATGGAGGCAGAAGACGCCGTCGCCGCGTGCCAGGGCCAGATCGACGCGGTGTTCGAGGGCCGCGCCGCGTGCATCGACGCGGCCTTCGACTGGAAGGACCTCGTGCTTCGTGCGCATAGAGGAGTGACCGATGTCGTGGTTCCATCAGACAGACGTGCGTTGCCCGAAGTGCGGCGAGGACTTCCAGGCGCCGACGGCGCAGACGGTCAACGTGACCCGCATGCCGGACGCGCGGAGCTGGGTACCGCCGTCTCGCGAGCGAGAGAATCGAGGAGCTGCCATGAGGATGACTGGCGTTGCGAGAGTGTCCGTGATGGCTCTGATCGCCCTGATCTCCCTTGCCCCGCCTGTGTCGGCGGAGACGCCCCCGGCCGTCGAGGAGGCGCTCCGGGCGTCGCTGGCCGGCGAGAGCGGAGCGCAGACTGCCGAGGCGCGGGTGGACCCGGGGCCTCTGGGGCTGCGCGTGGTCACGGTCGCGATCCCGGATGCATACCCAGGCACGGGCGTGCGCCGCGCGGTCGTGGACGGGACGGGACGCGCCTACGGCCGGCACCTGGACCGCGGCCTGGCAGACCTCGCCCGCGACGCCGGCTGGCTCGACTCTCCGCCGGCGCCGGCAGACCTGGTGCGCGTGCTGAACGTCACCGACTTCGACGGCCTGCTGATCGCGGACGACCCGGCGCTGACGCCCGTCGCAGACGGCCTGGAGCTGCGCTTCGTGAAGCGCGAGCCCTTCGATCCTGAGGCGCGCACTCCAATGACGGCGAGAATCCCCCGGGCGGGGCCTCTCTCCATCGAGAAGCAGTCGGTAGCACCCCAGCCCACCCCCGCACTCACCGGCACGGCCGCGCTCCAGAAGGTGCTGGACGCCGGCTCGCCCGTGGAGATCCTGCAGGCGATGCGGGCTGTGGCTGCGGACCCGGCGGCGCTCCCCCTGCTGGCTCGAGCGACGCGCAGCGAGAGCGAGGCGGTCGCCGTGGAGGCAATCTCCCGCATCCCGGCCACGGATGCGGGCGCGGCCGCGCTTCGGGCCGCGTGGAGGGGGCTCGGGGCAGCAGAGAAGGCGCGGTTGGTCGGGTTCGCGCGGGAGCTGCACGGCGAGGCGTTCGCCGCCGGGCTCTGACCGGGGCGGAACATCGCACACCCTCTGACGCCCGATGCCGTGCCGTGGATGTCCTGGCGGGCCAGAGAGGCCCCCGGGGTGGACCGCCGTGGCGGCGACCCCGTCGAGGACCTACCTTGGATCGCCGCCGCGCTCAGCGCCACCCACTGGCGTCCGTCGCGGCGGTGCGGCTCCGCGCCCCGTGCCCCGCGTCGTCGCGCTGCGCTTGGAGCAGCTCCTCGATTCCGGCCTCGACCGCTGCCTTGACCCGATCCCGCAGCCCGCGGGCTGCTGCGTGCGGGTCGTCGCCCGGCGGCGGGGGCTGGATCGGGTCACCGAAGTGGAAATAGAGGCGCTCCGGGCGGGGGAGCAGACTGCGGCGGCCGCGCACCACCGGCCAGACCACGTCGCTGCGCACCCCGAGGCGGCGAGCGACGTGGCCGAGGGGGCCCGCGAGCAGCTCGTCCGCATCCCGCACGATGTCGAACATGTCCTCGACCCCCACGGCTGCGAAGGGCAGGATCGGGCAGTCATACGCGATGGCCATGTGGGCGAAGCCGAGGCGCTCCCTCCAGATCAGCTTGTATTTCTCGCCCTTGCGCTTCGACACCTCGCGGCCGCCGCCCGGGAACACCAGCAGGTGCTCCCCCGCTCGCATCAGCCGGGCGCAGTTCTCCCGGGTCCCGTCCATGACGCCGAACTGGGCGAGCAGCGTGCGCCACACGGGGATCCTGAAGTGGGTGTGATCGCCGAGGCCGCGCAGGACGATGCCGCGCTCGCGCCACAGGTGCATGAACATCAGCGGCGCGTCGAGCACCCCGAACAGCGTGTGGTTGCCGATGAACAGGAGCGGGCCGCCGCCGGGGATGCGGTCCGTCCCCATGAAGCGCGGCGAGGTGGCGCGCCACCAGGGGCCAAGCGCGCGCTCGGCCGCGCGGAGGGCGCGTTGGGAGGGGCGGGTGTCGGACATGGCGGTCTCCTCCTGGGAGCCCAGGGTGCCGCGCCGCGGGACGGCGCACAAGTCCCTTGGTGCGCCGACTCCAGCGCGTCCGCCTTCCGGCCCCCGGCGCGATTCCTGGGGTAGACGGGCGGCCCGTTTTGGGTGGATAGTGACCCAATCACCGCGAAGGGGCGGCGACCGCGCGTCGTCGCCAAACGGAGACCGTGGGCCGTCCCCCAGGCGCGCCCCTCTGAACGCTCGGGTGCCGTGATGGCTCTGGCGCACAAGACGAAGAAGATCGGAGGAGCGGCGGCCCACTCCCCCGGCCCGGCGGGCTCGCCCCTGCACGCCCTGAAGGGGCTCACGTTCGCCGAGCAGAAGAAGATGGTGGCGCCTGGCGGGCAGGCAGCCGAGGAGGCCGTCGAGGAGGAGGACGAGGGGGATGATCGCGAGCTTGCCTCGGCCGGCGCCGCGCGCTCCGCCAGGGCCCGCTTCCGGTACTCGGGGGAGCCGCTGCCGTGGCTGAAGGAGATCCTGCAGGGGAAGCTCCGCAAGACCCCGAAGGGGAACCTCGTGGCGTTCCTCGACATGGCGCGCCAGGCCACCGTGCGCCCGCGGACGGGGGGCGCGCGCACCTTCATCTCTCCGGCCGACGGGCTGGCGGCGATCATCACCGGCGTCGTGATCAGCATCGTCGAGAAGTACCGCGAGGTGGCGACCCCCGGCCAGCGGCGGACCCTCGACCGCGTGCTCACGGACCACCTCAAGCTCCTGGAGAAGCCGCTGAGCTCTGACGGCCGCTCCGGCGGGCACCGGGTCGAGGGCGCCCGGCGTGAGGGCGATGGCCTCGCCGGACCTGCGCTCAACCACGGCCACGCGGTACGATTGGAGACGGTCAACCAGACGGCTGTCGTATTGCTCTCGCTGCAGCGGATCCTCGACAACCCGGATCTCGAGGGCCGCCACGCCCGGGTGGAGAAGCTCGTCGGCGAGCTGACCCCCGAGTTCAAGTCGTGCCTGCTCCGGTGCTACCGCGGCCGCAACGTGTCGAGGTGGCGCTACGGCCTCGGCAACCGCCGCGAGGATCAGTCCCACCTCAAGACCACCTGGGACATGCTCGTGAAGCTCTCCCGGACCAAGGCGAAGGCCAAGGAATGGTATAAGGCACACGCGGACCGGATCGAGAGGCTCTGGCCGCGGGTCGCGGGCCCCTGGGAGGGGCTGTCGAACCAGGCGGGGTCGCTCCATTGAGGAGCGAGGCCTCGCGCCGTCGGTTGCACGGGCTCGGGCTCTCCGCACGAGCCAAGGGGACGAGCAGGACGGGGTCTGCACGTTCGACAGCGATCTGGCCCCCATTCGGGAGCTGAAGACGCTGTCGCCCGACTCGGCGCTCGCCACCCGCTGAGTCCCTTGCCACTCTGGAGGTCGATCTTGCAGCGCCGCTCGTCAGTCATCGCCATCGCATGGGTCGTCGTGGGAGTGAGCGCTTGCGCCAGTGCGCAGGCCGCGGATCCGCCCAAGTCCGCCACGGAGCCGGCGGCGAAGAGTCCAGCGCCCGCACCGCCCGACGTGCGCACGCTGGAGGGGACCCTGATCTACGCGCCGCTCCCCCCGACCCGATCCGTCGAGGCGTACATGGGCGTGGAGTACACGCTCAAGACCGGGGACGACGTTCACGTCCTGGGCGCATCCGACGCGGTCCCGGCAGAGGCGCTGAGGGCCCAGGACGGCAAGCGGGTCCGCGTTCAATGCACCATGGTGGAGGCGGCCGCGCCGTCTCCCACGGAGTCCTACCCCGTGGGGCCCGACGGGGCACCGCTTCTGCGGCCCGCGCGCTGCCGTGTCCAGACCCTGACCGCCCTTTAGCGCGTGAGCCGCGACCCGCTCGCGCCGCTCGCGTACCTCCCGGCCCGCCTCGTTCTGCGGGTGGCCGGGGCTGCGAAGCTGCGCGAGCGCTGGGGCCCGTGCCCGGCGTGCAAGGCGCCGCGGGTCTCCCAGACGGATCTGCGCCGTCCCGTGTGGACCGAGGGGGGCACCTGGGGCTGTGACGCGTGCGGAGCGTGGGGTGACGCGGTGGATCTGGCCGCCTGGTATGCAACGGGCCGTCCGGCGGCCTGGCGCGAGCGAGACGTGGACCCGAAGGCCGTGGCGGCGACCCTCGCCTGGGCACGCGACGTCGGCCTGCTGCTCGGCATCGTGCGATAGGTGCGATTGCCCTGGCTCCAACCGAGGGCGCGTCCATGCAGCACCTCCGCTTCGACGACCGCGTCGCCAGCAAGCCATCCACGCGGCAGAGCAGGGCGACCCGTGCGGAGTCAACGAGCTGCTGGACATGATGCGCCGCTCCTACGACGAGCAGCCCGGCCGCGAGACTCTCGCGGCCAAGCGCCCTGATCGGGCACGAGACCGCGCAGGCTGCTCCATGCTCTCGTGCAGCTCCTGACGCCGGGCCCTACCCCCGCAGGGCGCACCGGATCAAACGGTCGATGAGCTCGGGGAAGGTCAGCCCTGCGGCGGCCGCCGCCTTGGGGATCAGCGACTCCCGGGTGAGGCCCGGGATCGTGTTGATCTCCAGCGCCACGGGGCCCCGCTCCGTCAGGATGAAGTCGGTGCGGGACATCCCCCGGCACCCCATGGCGCGGTGGGCCGCCAGCCCGAGCGCCTGCACCGCCGCCGTGGTCGCCGCATCCAGCGGCGCGGGGCACAGCTCCTCGTTGTGGCCGTCGGTGTACTTCGCCGTGTAGTCGAAGAAGGCGTGCCCCATCAGGGGCCGGATCTCGATGAGCGGCAGCGCCTGGGGCTCCCCCGTCGCCGGGTCCTCCAGCACGGGCGCCGTCAGCTCGCGCCCGACCAACAGGCTCTCGGCCAGCGCCACCCCGTGGCGGCCCACGCAGTCGTCGAGCGCCGCCGCCAGCGAGTCCGCGCTCGTCACCCGATGTACCCCCACGCTGCTGCCCAGGCGCGCCGGCTTGACGAAGACCGGCAGGCCGACCTGCGCTGCCACCCGCGCGCACACGCCCGCCGCGTCACGGCGCCACTCCTCCCGGTCGACCGTCACGTCCGCCGCGACGGGGACGCCCACCCCACGGAACACGTGCTTGGTCAGCGGCTTGTCCATGGCGGCGGCGCTGGCCGCCACGCCGCTGCCGACGAAGGGGATCCCGAGCAGCAGCAGCGCCGCCTGCACCGTCCCGTCCTCGTCCATGGGGCCGTGCAGCGCCGGGAACACCACGTCCGGGCGGCGTCGCTCCAGCTCCGCCAGCCCTCTGCCCGGCGACAGGCGCTCACCACCGAAGCACCAGGTCCCGTCGCGCTCCAGCAGGACCGCCTCCGCCGCGTACCCCGCCCCGAGCGCCCCGAGCACCGCCTCGCCGGAGAGGAGCGAGATGTCGTGCTCGCCGCTCCGGCCGCCCATCAGCACCGCGACCTTGATCATCACAGCCTCACGTCGATGCGGCCGTCGCCCTCGACGACCAGGACCTGGACCCGCGTCTGCACTGCCTCCGTGCCGTCGTCGGCGCGGAAGTGCAGCGTGGCCTTCAACCGGTAGCTCCCCGCCGGCACGCTCACCGCCCCCGTGGTGGTCGCGAAGGGCGGCTCCCCGCGCCCGAAGTCGAAGCTGCTGCGCAGCATCACCTCGCCGTCGTCGGTGGTCAGCAGGACGCCGAGGCGCGACAGCTTCTCGCGCGTCATCAGCTCGCGCCGCCCCGCCTCGTCGGTGCGGCTCCAGTCGACGTCCGTCAGGGCGAGGACCAGCTCCACCTCGTGGCCCTGGCCCTTCTGCAGCTCGTTGATCGCCAGGACGATGGCGCCCACCAGCACCCCCAGCGCCAGGGCCTTCCGCCAGCGGGGCATGGCGCTCATGGCGGCCCCAGGACCGGGGTGAGGGCCCGCTCCAGGTCTCCGAGGTCCCGCACGACCTCCGCCCGGAGCCCCACCGCACGAGCTGCCACCACGTTCGCCTCCAGGTCGTCGAGGAACAGGATCTCCCCGGCGGCCATCCCCATTGCCTCCACGGCGGCGTCATAGATGGCCGGCTCCGGCTTCAGCGCCCCGACGGCGTAGGACACCACGTGTGGTCGCAGGGCAGCGAGGGCAGGGCACAGCGAGCGGGCGTAGGCGTGGTGCATGGGGTCCGTGTTCGAGAGCAGCCCCGCCGGGACGGTCACCCGGAGCGCCAGGGCGTTGGCTGCGGGCCAGGGGAGCAGCACGGCCCCCCAGATCGCTGCAAACGACTCCATATCGAGTGAGACCCCTGCAACCTGGCTCACCCGGGCGGCGACCTCTGCCGCCCCGACCTGGCCCCGGTCCATGGCGTGCTTCAGCCCTGAGGTGAAGAGGGCCTCCGCCAGCGCTGCATAGGGAGCCCCAGTGGCCGCCTCCCAGGCGGCTGGCAGACGCCCCACGTCCACCGTGCACAGCACGTTGCCCAGGTCGAACAGCACGGCGCGCGGGGCGGTCATGGCGGCGCAGTATACGGCCACGCCGCACGAGCGCCAAGGTTGCGTTTGCGTTTCAACGACCGCGGTCCCACGCGTTGCGTGCCCGCGCGCCCGTGTGGTACACCGGGCCGTCCGGCAGTCCGCAACCCCAACGGGAGCCCCCTCCGGAATGACGATCCCGGTCAGCCTCGAGGTCAAGCGCATCTTCAGCGAGGCGGAGGACATGGCCATGTCCATCCGCAAGCCGCTGCACTCCGGGTGGCTGCTCCTCGCCCTCTACACGGTGCCGAACAAGGCCCACCAGGTGCTCGCCGACCGCGGCCTCGACGAGGACGTGCTCTCCGACGCCCTCAGGCAGCTCAAGGGCCCCCAGGAGGCGACGGACACCTTCGCGCGCCTCCGCATGAAGATGCAGCAGATCGCCGACGGCGCCGGAGCCTCCCTCTGCAGCTCCATGCACCTGCTCATCTCGCTGTGCCGCATCTCAGGGACCATCGCCTACCGCATGATCCAGAAGGCGGGCGTGGACCCCGCGATGATCCGGACGGCCGCCCTCGCGCGCCTGTCCGCCCCGCAGCGCGATGCGTGGGGGCCGCGACCCCTGGGCGTCCGCGCCACGGGGCCCGTGCCCCAGGTGCCCGACCCGTCGGCGCTGGAGCGCATGCTGGTCGCGCCCGTGGACCCGGACCGTCTCCTCCTGCCCCAGGACGACGCCGACGAGCAGGCCGCGGAACCCGAGCCGGCGCCCGCCTCCCGCTACGCCTTGGACCCCGAGCAGTTCCCCATGCTCACGCAGCTCGGGCGCAACCTGTCCATCGAGGCGGAGGAGGGGCGCATCGACCCGCTGGTGGGCCGCGCCGAGCAGCTCAATCAGATCCTGGACATCCTGCACAAGCGCCGCGCCAACAACGCCTGCCTGGTCGGGGACCCGGGCGTCGGGAAGACCGCCATCGTAGAGGGCCTCGCTCAGGCCCTGGTGGCCCGCGACGGGGCAGGGGGCGCCCTGAGCGGCCGGGTGATCGTTGAGTTGAACACGGCCTCGCTGCTGGCCGGCACCTCGCTCCGCGGCTCCTTCGCCGAGAAGCTCGGCGCCATCAAAGAGGAGGTCCGCCGCGGCAAGGACCGCGTCGTGATCTTCATCGACGAGATCCACACGATCATCGGCGCGGGCGCGGGCGACGGCCCCCTCGACGCATCCAACGACCTGAAGAGCGCCCTGGCCCGCGGCGAGTTCCCGTGCATCGGTGCCACGACCATGCGCGAGTACAAGAAGCACATCGAGGGAGACCCGGCCCTGGAGCGCCGGTTCCAGCCCGTGATCGTGCCCGAGCCGAGCCAGGACGAGGCGCGGCGCATCATCGACGGCCTGGTCCCGCGCTACGAGGACCACCACGCGGTCACCTACCACCCCGACGCTCTGGCAGCCACCGTGCGCCTCAGCGCCCGCTACATCACCGACCGGTGCCTGCCCGACAAGGCCGTCAACGTCTTGGATCTGGCAGGTGCCCGCGTGCGACGGTCCGGCCGCGCGGAGGTCACGGAGCTGGACATCGCCCAGGTCGTGTCCTCCCTGACCGACGTGCCCGTCGAGAAGCTCATGCTGCGTGACGGCGAGCGCCTCCTCGCCATGGAGTCCTTCCTGCGCCAGCGCATCGTCGGCCACGTGGCGGTCCTGGAGCGCATCGCCAGGGTCATCCACAGGAACTACGCGGGGTTCAGCTCGTCGCGGCCCATCGGCTCCTTCCTGTTCCTCGGGCCGACCGGGGTCGGCAAGACCGAGACGGTGCGCGCTCTGGCGGAGTTCCTCTTCCAGAGCCGCGACGCCATCGCGCGCTTCGACATGAGCGAGTTCTCGGAGTCCCACGCCGTCGCCAAGCTCATCGGCTCACCGCCCGGCTATGTGGGCCACGACGCCGGCGGGCAGCTCACCGAGGCGCTGCACAAGCGCCCCTACCAGATCCTGCTGCTCGACGAGATCGAGAAGGCCCACGCCGACGTGTGGAACCTGCTGCTCCAGGTGCTCGACGAGGGGCGGCTCACCGACGGGCGCGGCAAGCGGGTCGACTTCTCCAACGCCGTCGTGATCATGACGTCCAACCTGGGCGCGGACGCCATTGACGCCGCGTCGCGCCCTATCGGCTTCGGCAGCGCCTCCCCCACACGGGGCGACGCGGCCCTGGGCGCGGCCGCGCGGGCGCTCCCGCCGGAGCTCTGGAACCGCATCGACGAGAAGCTCGTGTTTCAGCCGCTGACCCGCGCCGACGTGGTCGCCATCACGCGACTCCTGCTCGCAGACTCGTCGCGCCGCCTGGAGCGGGAGAAGCGCATCCGCTACGAGGCGGACGAGTCGGTTGTCTCCTATCTGATCGACCACGGCGGGTGGGATGCCCGCTACGGGGCCCGGCCCATGCGCCACACGGTGCAGCGCCTGGTGGAGGCCGCCGTGGCGGAGGCGATCCTGCGGGGGGGGCTGCGGGAGGGAGCGACCGCTCAGCTCACCGCGGACCCGTCCGGCGTCACGCTCGTCCCGCTCACAGAGAGCACTTCGTGATGCGCCAGGACCCGTCCTTGTCCTTCTGCAGGGTGCATGGGGTGGGCATGTCCGAGGCCGTGTTCTCCAGGAAGAGCGTCACCGTCTGATCTTCCCCTTCCGCCTCGTCCATGATGGTGAAGGACATCTTGGCCTGGTCCTTCACGTAGAAGCCGACCTTCTTGCGCAGGTTCACGAAGTTGAACTGGCGCCAGTTCTTGAGCGACTGGGGCGTCTGCTGCGAGGAGTGGAGCAACGGCTGGAACTTCTCCCACCCCGCCAGCTCCTGGGACTCCAGGCCCGCCTCCAGCACCTTCTGCACCGTGGCCTCGGGGGTGCCCGGGGTCGGGGACTCGATGGTCTCCCCGATGCCGGTCATCGTCTTGATCTTGCGACAACCCGCGGTGGCCAGCAGGGCGGTCAGGAGCACGAGGACCGCGATCCTTGCCCATGTTCGGAAGTGTCTCATGGTGTCCTCTCCGGTGGTGGGTCCGTTGTATCCAAGTTCGCGCCCGCTCCGCAAGCCAGCAGCACGGCGACGGGCGATGCAGGCGGCTCGGACAACGTCACGGTGTCTCCACCGATGCGCTGGACCGCCCCCTCCCATGCCGCGATGAAGTCCTCCACCGGCGCCAGCGCCAGATCGATGGACGGGTTCGCCACGTGCATGGGGACGACCCACGAGGCGCCAGACCGGACGGCGACGGCGACGGCCTCGGCGGGGTCGATGGTCCAGGTCCCGCCGGCGGGTACGAGCAGCACGTCCACCGGACCGAGCGCCTCCCACTGCGCGTCGGTAGGCGGCACGCCGATGTCCCCGAGGTGTGCGACGCGGAGCCCCCCGAGCGAGAACGCCAGCATCCGGGTGAGGCCCATGCGGGCCCCTCCCTCCCGGTCGTGGAACGCGGCCACGGCGGTCACCGGCACGCCGAGCCACTCTCCGGTGGTGTCGGCGACGAGGGCACCGCGCTGTGCCCCCCCCACCCACGAGTGGTCCTCGTGCCAGTGGGTGATCAGCACCAGGTCTGCTGGCTCCTCGATGGGGGGGAGCCGGAAGCGACCCCCGAGCGCGCCTGGCCTGTAGGGGTCGACGAGCACCCTCAGGGCGCCCGCCGTCACGGTGAACGCGGCGTGCCCGTGCCACCGCAGCGTGATCACGCCTCGAGGTATCCGATGTAGGGCAGGTTGCGGTAGCGCTGGTCCAGGTCGAGGCCGTAGCCGATGACGAAGCGGTCCTCGATGGTGAAGCCCAGGTAGTCGATCTGCACGTCGACGACCGTGTTGGCGGGCTTGTAGAGCAGGGAGCACACCTTGACGCTGGCCGGGCGCCGGGTCCACAGGTTCTCGAGCAGGTAGTTCATGGTCAGGCCCGTGTCGACGATGTCCTCGACCACCAGCACGTGCCTGTCGCCGATGGCGCGGGTCAGATCGCTGGTGATCTTGACGACCCCCGAGGTCCGCGTCGCCGAGCCGTAGCTCGACAGCCCGAGGAAGTCGCACTCCATGGGCAGGTCGATGTGCCGCACCAGGTCCGCGAAGAACGGGAAGGACCCCTTCAGCACGCACACGGCCACCAGCTCCTGCCCCTGGTACTCGCGGGTGATCTGCTCGCCGAGCTCTTTGACCCGCGCCCGGATCTGCTCCTCGCTGATCAGTACGTGGAGGTGCTTGTCCTTGATCATCGGTGGCATTGCCCGCTCTCCCGTGGCCCTACACGAGGGCGTTGTTGAGGATCTCGCCGAAGCCGCCGCCGCCCGGCACGATGTACTGCGTGTCCGTCAGCCCCCGCTCCTCGCCGACCCGCGTCCCCGGGACGGTGCGGAGCACGGCCTCCGACGACAGGCCCCGGTCCAGCCGGTAGGCGTAGAGGACGACGTCCGGGTGGTCCGCGCCGAGGCACTGGATGAACTCGGGCGTCACGATCAGGTTGATGGCGATCAGCTTCCGCGGCGTGCCCTCCACCTGCTCCTTGTAGAAGCGGATGGCCGTCGAGAGCGAGCTGCCCGTCGCGCCCATGGGGTCGGGGAACAAGACGATCCGCCCGTCGATGGGGCCGGCGAGCTTGGCGCCGCCGATGCCCGCGCCGGTCACCTTGTCGCCCGCGTCGGTGATGCGGCTCATGATCAGGTGATCCTGGCGCACATGCCCGGGGCTCAGGAGCCCGCACAGCGCGTCGAAGCAGGTCTGCGACGGGATCATGCCGGCGCGCGCGATGTCGACGGTCGTGACCTCCGTGTCGGGGTCCACCAGCACTCCCTCATAGTACCCGCGGTTCGTGTACTGGATCATGCGGCTCGGCACCCGCCCGAGCTTCCGGGGGAACTCGGCGTTGACCACCGTCTTGATGAGGTCCTCGTAGAGCTCCCGCACCAGGCGCCCGACCTCGGGCTGGATGGTCTCCGGCGAGCACAGGCGCGCCAGCCGGGTGAGCGCGAAGGGGTCCGACACGATGTGTACGCCGGGTCCGTACTCGTGGTTCAGCTCATTGAGGCGGTAGTCCACGGCCTGATACGCGATGTCACTCATGGGCGGCTCCCGGGTTGTGGCCTTGCGCGGCGCTGGTCGGGGGCGAGGATAGGACCCGGAGCGAGGCCGCGTCAACCGCGGAGTTTCGGCAAGCGAGACCGCCAGGCGAGCAGCAGGAGGAGCGCCCACACGAGGGCGCCTGCCCCGCCGGTGGGGGACGCTCTGCACCCGGAGCCCGCGCCCGAGCCGCCGCCCGGCGCGCCGCCCGGGCCGCCGCCGCCAGAGGGCCCGGGCGCGTCCGCACCCGTCGAGGCATCCACTGAGGTCGTCACGTCGCCGGTCGTGTCACCCTGCCCCACGTCATCGGAGCCTCCCGCGTCCACCACCTCGGGCGCCGCGACGCACCCACCGAGCGCGCCGGCGGGCTCGCACACGAAGGCGTCGCCGCACAGGGGTTGAGCCGGGTCGCAAGGCACGAGGCACACGCCGGTCCCTTCGAGCTGTCCGCAGAAGAGCGTGGAGCAGTCGTCGTTGTCGGTGCACGCCCCCCCGGGCGCCCCGCCCCCGGGCCGGTCGCACACGCCCGCCGTCCCCGCGAGCGGGCGGCACGCCTCGCCGGCCGGGCACGCCGGAGCCATCACGGAGCACGCCTGGGCGCACAGCCCCCCGTCGCACACCCCGCCCACGCACTCGCCGTCCGCCGCGCAGGGCAGCCCGGTCGCCACGCAGCCGACCTTCTTCGCGGGGCGGCAGAAGGACTCACCGCCCACGAACTCGACGCACTCCATGCCGCACGGGCACTCGCCGCACTCCTGGGTGCAGAACGGGTCGGGCGGCGCTTGCGGTCCCGTCACCTTGATGCAGACGTCGCTCTTGCAGTCCGTGTTGTATTCGCAGGTGGCGCCGAGCTCTCCAAGCTCACCGACCGGCAGGCACGCTCCGCCCCCGCCCACCAGGTCCACGCAGCCGAAGCCCTCGGTACAGGCGCCGCCGACGCAGGCGTCCGCGCACGCATACGCCACGGACGTCAGCCCCACGCAGAGCCCGCTTGCACACTCCTGGCCGCCGTCGCAGGGCTCGCCCGCGCCCTTCAGCGCCGGCCCGTCGCCCTCCACGCAGGCCCCATAGGACTGCCCCTGGAGCTTGGCGCACACCATGCCCGCTCCGCAGGCCGCGTCGTTGCCGGGCGCGCACTTCTTCCGGCAGGTGCCCGTCAGCCCGTCGCCCACGCACAGCAGCGACTGGCACTCGTTGCCGTAGGAGCACGGCGCCCCGTCTGCCTTGGTCGCCCCACCGCCGGACTTCGGCAGGCACACGCCCCCCGGGGCGTTGGACCAGCCAATACACTCCAGACCCGCCGGGCAGTCGTTTGCTGCCGGGCTCGCACACTCCACGGCGCACGTCCCCCCGCTCGCCCCCTGGATCTGGCAGAAGGCCCCGTCGTCCTTGCAGTCGTACTCGGAGGAGCACGACTCCCCGAGTCCCTGCGTCCCCTCGGGGAGCTGGTTGCTCATCCCTCCGCAGAGCCCTCCGCTGCACTTCATCTTCCCGGCGTAGACCTCCCCCTGAGGGCCGTCATCGACCACGTAGGGGCAGTCCGCGTCCGTGGCACAGCCGGCGGTCTTCGGGTAGAGGTAGCAGACCCCCGCCTTGTCGTCCGCGTGGAGGGTCGCCGTCTTGCCCCCCGGGTCCACCGTCGGCGCCATGGTCGGCGGATCCTGCGCGCTGAACCCGTACAGCACGTGCTGGAGCCCGATGAAGTGCCCCTGCTCGTGGAGCACCGTGCTGGCCACGTCCGCCCCGCCCCCCTTGGTGGACCACTTCTGCTGGTATCCGTTGAGGGCGATGTCCGCCTCGATGATCGACCCGTCCGTGTAGAACACGGGCGACGTCACCCCGAGCACGTAGGACCCGTACACCCAGGCGGAGGTCTCCACCCACGCGACCTCGTTGACGCCGTTGGTGCCATAACCGAGGGCCGTCAGCGCGAGGTTGGTGCTGCCGGGCTTCTCGGTGAAGCTGATGGTCGTGCAGGTGACGTCCTGCCACTGCTTGAAGGCCGCCCGCACCGCCTGCAGGTCGGAGCCGTCGCTGATGTCAGCGGACCCCGCCGGGTGGAGGGCGTAGGTGACCGCCGGCTTCTTCCAGCGGATGACGTTTCCTTGAGAGAGCGACACGCTGAAGGCGTGGGCCACGCCCGTCCACAGCAGGACGAGGGCCCCGAGCGCGCTCCTCACGGCGCGCCGTCCTGCACCACGGACAGCGCCGGGGTCGCGCTTGCCCGCGGCCGGGCGATGGCGATGAGCGAGAGCCCCACCGGCAGGTCGATGCGCTTCTCCACCTGGAGCCACACCCCAGACACGGCCTCGTACAGCCCGAGCTGGCCGCTCGGCAGGCGGTCCCGACCCAGCACCTTGCCGTTCAACCACCAGCCCAGCATGCCGAGCAGGTTGAACCACTGCACGTGGTCCACCTCGAAGCCGGCGGCATCCAGGGCGTCGAGGAGAGAGCGCTTGCTGTAGCGCCGCACGTGGCCGACGCTCTCGTCGAGCGGCGAGAACAGCGCGTCATGGGCAGGCACGAGCAGCACGAGGCGCCCGCCGGTCCCCTCCAGCAGGCGCCGCGCGCTGAGCAGCGCGCCCTGCTCGTCCTCGATGTGCTCGAGCACGTTGAGGCAGACCACCGTGTCCACGGGCTCCCCGCCGGCGGGCACCCGCAGGGGGCGCGTCATGTCCCACCGGGCCACTGACACATTGTCGTACGCACTGTAGTTGGCCCGCAGGCGCTCCAGGGCCGACTGCTCCAGGTCCGTCGCCACCACGGTCGCGCCGCCGCCCAGCAGGTAGTCGGTGATGTTGCCGTGACCGCTGCCCGCCTCGA
>BTVJ01000128.1:0-16701 GCA_045863395.1 Myxococcales bacterium | reverse complement strand
GCGCCGGGCGGACTGGCGACCACCTGCGACGAGGCGGGCACGGGGAGCGTCGAGACCTGCAACGGCCTCGACGACGACTGCGACGGCGCGGTGGACGAGGGCTTCCCCGGACTCGGCGAGCCCTGCGACGGGCCCGACGACGACCTGTGCCAGACAGGCACCACCGTCTGCGCGCCGGGCGGACTGGCGACCACCTGCGACGAGGCGGGCACGGGGAGCGTCGAGATCTGCAACGGCCTCGACGACGACTGCGACGGCGGGGTGGACGAGGGCTTCCCGGGCCTCGGCGAGGCGTGCGACGGACCGGACGACGACCTCTGCCAGACAGGGACCACCGTCTGCGCGCCGGGCGGCCTCGCCACCACGTGCAACGAGACCGGCCCCACCAGGGTGGAGGACTGCGCGACTCCCCTGGACGACGACTGCGACGGGGCGATCAACGAGGGCTGCCCGGCGGTCTCCGTGGAGTTCACGCCCTTCTCGGTGGTGCTGCCCCCCACCGCCGGTCCCACCTGGGGGGTGAGCGCCGGCGGCGGCGAGCCCGGCTCGGTGGCCCCCATGGCGGGCGCGAGCTGGAGCGTGGACTTCGGGTTCTATCCGACGCTGGCACCCTGACGCTCCGGCGACACCCACCGTTCAGCCGCGACAGCGCGTAGCTCCCAGCCGATCTGCGTCCGAGCCTTGGCCCTGAAATGCTGGTACGATGCGTTGGTCCCCACTCCGGAGTCGACGATGCGCACTGCCATCCTTCCCGCTCTGTTCGTCATCCTTCTGGCGACGCCGACCCAGGCGGCGCCCACGGGCACCTCCGTCCAGGGCTTCGTCCGAACGGGCGGCGGGGCCCCGGCGTCGGGGACCTTCGCCATGACCTTCCGGCTGTTCACGGTGGCGTCGGGGGGGACCGCCGCATGGACCGATACCCAGGCCGCGGTGACCGTGGAGGCCGGCGTCTTTGACGTGACCCTCTCGCTTCCGCCCTCCCTCCTCGCCGGCCCGGACCCCCTGTGGCTGGAGACCGTCGTCGACACCGAGACGCTGCCGCGCCAGCCCCTGCGGGCCACGCCCTACGCGATGGTCGCAGGTGACGTCGCCTGCTCCGGCTGCGTGACGGACGCCGCGGTCGCCTTCCCCTACGCCGCGTCGGCGACCAAGGGGGGCGCCGCATCGGACCTCGCCTGCTCCGGCTGCGTCGAGGCGGGCGAGATCGCGACGGGCGCCATCGCCACGACCCACCTCCAGGCTGGGGCCGTCAGCGCGGCCAAGGTGTCCTTCAACTACGCCGGCTCCACGTCGCCCGCGGGCCCGGCCACCGGCCTCGCGTGCGCCTCCTGCGTGGACACGACGGACCTGGCGCCAAACCTGCTGCTGCCGGGCAACGTCGCATCATCTGGCAGCCTGACGGCCTGCGCGACGCCGACCAGCGGCTGCGGGCTCGTCGTGGGCCCCGCCACCGTCGCAGACCAGGGCAGCGGCTGGCTCGGCATTCAAGTGGAGCAGGGCGTCCGCGTGCGCAGCGCCAACGACAGCGCCTGGCGCCCCCTGCACGGTGGGAGCCTCACCGCCCACGGCGATCTGGCCGCCGACGCGAACCTCGCCGTCACGGGGAGCGCCGGCATCGGGACGGCCACTCCGGCCGCGAAGCTGGACGTCCGCGGCGCCATCGTCACGACGGGCGCCATCCAGGCGGGCTACACGTCCACCGGCTCCACCGGGTACTGGCCGGACGCGGCCATCGCGTTTCGCGACGCCTCGTGGTGGATTGGCGTGGCCAAGGCGGCGGACACGCCCTGGAGCGACTCGGACTCGCTGGTCTTCAACACCAACGGCGCCAACCGGCCCTTCGTCTGGACCGTGGCGAGCCTCTCGACGCCCATCATGCTCCTCGACACGACCGGCCGCCTGGGCATCGGCACGACGGCCCCCACCGCCACGCTGCACGTCAACGGGGCGAGCAAGCTCGGGGCGGTGGACGCGGGCGACGTCGTTGCGTCGAGCGTCAAGAGCAGCTCGTCCATCCAGATCGGCAACGACACCGCGGCCTGCACGAGCGCCAAAGCTGGCGCACTCCGCTGGACGGGCACGGCCATCGAGCTGTGCAAGGACGACGCGTGGACCGCGCTGACCGCGGGCGGCGGAGGCACGGGCGAGGACCTGTCCACGCTCGGCACCAGCGCCAACCCGGCGAAGAGCTGCCTCCACCTGCTGGAGCTCAAGCCCACGACCCAGGACGGGGCCTACTGGATCCAGCCCGAGGGGACGGCCGTCGCCTACGAGCTGTGGTGTGACATGACCCGCAACGGCGGCGGCTGGGCCCTGATCATGAAGGACAACCGCTCCAGCAACAGCGACTGCACCTCGTTCGGCTTCAACCCGACGGCGCTCAAGACCCTGGCCAACAACGCCGTCGCCGTGCTCCCTCAGGAGTGGTACAACAAGATCGACCCGGGCGCCGGCAAGACCTTCTGGATCGAGTCCACCGATACGTCGAAGAGCTACTTCTTCAAGCACGACGGCGGCTACGCGCACTATGGCGCGGTGCCCAACAACACGAGCTGGTACGACAAGACCTCCTGGTCGGCGCCCTGGACCGGCCCCGCGAACATGACCAACGCAGGCACGACCAACGGGTGGGCGCCCTACTGCCACAACCCCAACGGGTGCCTGCCGGAGCACGCGATCACGAGCTGCAGCACCGCGGGCATCTGGTGGAACTACGGCGCGTGGACCGGCGTGTGGGAGTCGGGGCGCATGTGGGCCCGCGGCGCCCCCACGGTCAAGGCGTGGATGTCCCTCAGCTCCGGCGCGGCGGGGCGCCCCGAGACCCCCGGGACGAGCTGCCTGGCGCTGCGCAACGGCAACTCGTCCCTCCCCGACGGCGCCTACTGGATCCGCCCCACCGGCGAGAGCCAGTCCTTCGAGCTGTACTGCGACATGAGCCGCAACGGCGGCGGCTGGACCCTGATCAACAAGGACGACCGGGGCAGCAACCTGGACTGCACGGCGGGAGGCTACCAGCCGCGGGAGCTGGACAACCCGGACGTCGACGCCACCACCGTGCTCCCCGTCGCCTGGTACAACAAGCTCACGCCCGGCGCCGGCAAGGTCTTCTGGATCGAGTCCACGTCCACCGGCAAGAGCTACTTCTTCACCTACGACGGCGGCTACTCCCACTATGGGGCGGTGGCCACGAGCCAGAGCTGGTACGACAAGACCAACTGGAGCAACGCCTGGGTGGGCCCCGCCTTCCCGACCAACCTGGGGACCACGAATGGCTGGGGACCCTACTGCCACAACCCGAACGGCTGCATGCCGGAGCACGCGATCACGAGCTGCTCCACCTCCGGTTACTGGTTCAACTACGGCGCCTGGACCGGCACCTTCGAGCCCGGGCGCATGTGGGCGCGGTAGGCGTCCCCGACCCGCCCTGAGCACCGACCGGAATCCCGCCCTCCGGGCTTGTCCCCCAATTCACCTTTGACCTCCCCTCCCAGAACCGGATGATGGCCCACGGGGGGCCGTTGCCGGAGGAACACGATGCGAACCCAAGCCCACCTGACCTGCCTGCTGGGCATCATCCTGGCGACCGCCTGCCTGCACTGCGGCCCGCCGAGCGCGGACGGCGACCCCCAGGGCGACGTCGCGGACGGGGCTGCGGACGCGGGCGCCGACGCAGGTCCAGGCACTCCTGGGGACGCCAGCGACGCAGGAGCCGACGGCGGATCTACGGACGCCGCCCCAGGGACCGCGGACGCCACCGATGTGAAGGTCGCGGAGGATGCCGCCGTGGATGCCACCCCGGCGGACGCAGAGGTCCCCGACGCCTCAGGTCCCGACACGGGTCCCGATGACGCCGGCCTGAGCGACGCGGAGCCCGCCGACGCAGCGCCGTTGGACGCCGGGCCCGTGGACGCCGGCATCACGGACGGAGGACCGAGCGACGCCACGGACGCCAGCGCGCCAGATGCCGCCTCCGACGCGGGCCCAGATGACGCGGTCACCGCGGACACTGGTGGCGAGGACACCTGGACCCCGAACCCGGCCTGCCAGACCCCAAAGCCGCTCCCCATCCCGTTCACGACGGTCAAGGGCTTCGGCGGGTCCGAGGACTTCGCCATGGACTACACGGGCAACGTGGTCCTCAACAAGGGCGGCAGCATCGCCCGGGTTTCGCCCACGGGGGCCGTGCACATCGTGGCCCCCAACGCGGGCGCCACGGCGGGCATCTCGGTCCTGTCCAACAACGACATCGTGTTCGCCGCCGGCGACAAGCTGAAGATCGCCTACGCCACTGGCGGCTACGAGACGATCCTCGCCGGCCTCTCGTACCCGAACGGCATGGACGTGGATCACGAGGACTACGCATACGTGGCGGAGCAGTCCGGCGGGCGCCTTCGCCGCGTCAACCCCTACACGGGCGAGTTCCAGATCGTCGCCGACAAGCTCCCCAACCCCAACGGCGTCGGCTGGGCACCCGGATTCAAGCGCGTCTATGTGGGGAGCTTCGGCGGGGGGACGGTCCACGCCATCGACCGCCTGCCGGACGGGGGCTGGTCGGCGCCGATCCTCTTCGCCAAGATCGACGGCGACAAGACTGTCACGGGTCCCCCGCCCGAGCCCATCGACCCGCCGGAGATCGTCTACACGCCCTGCGACGGCAAGGCGGAGGGCGCCCCGTGCCTCACCCACGCCGGCTGGGAGGGCGCGTGCAAGTCGGAGGAGTGCGTCCAGCTCCCCGGCGCCCTCCCTCCCGAGGACGCCGCCTGCGAAGGAGCTGAGGCCCAGGCCGCGTGCAGCGTCAGCATCCTCGGCTTCCCGTTCCCTGGCAAGTGCGTGAGCTCGTCCTTCTCGGCGGACTGCTGCGCGACGAAGCCCTCGCCCGGCTGCGGAAACAGCGGCTGCGAGGACTGCATCTGCGCCGTGGACCCCTTCTGCTGCACGGGCAACTGGGACGGCCTCTGCGTCAACCAAACGAAGACCGTGTGCCCGACCGAGTGCAACTGCGACCAGACGTTGCCCATGGACGGCCCCGCGGTGTGCCTCCACCAGCCCGACCCTGCGGCGTTCTGCGCGGGCCTCGCCATCGACGACCTGTGCGCATACATCGAGGGCGCGGAGACCATCCGCGGCGGCACGTGCATGGACGTGACCGGGCTCAAGCTGGGCTCGCCGTTCCCCGCGAAGGGCGTCGCCTGCGTGCCCCCGGACGCCCTCATTCCCTCTAGCGGTGGAGGAGGGGGAGGAGGCCTGGACGGCCTCAACGTGGACGAGTGCGGGACCGTCTGGGTGACCGAGTACGTCCTCGGGTACCTGTGGCGCATCAGCAGCGACGGCGTCATCTACAAGGCCGCCAAGCTGTCGTCGTGGATCCCGAACATCGACTTCGGGCGTGGCCTGGGCGGCTTCCCCAAGACCACCATGTACGTCATGGACTACACGGCGAACCAGCTCTTCGCCCTCGACATCGGCGTCGAGGGCAAGTGGGCCGTGCCGCCGGCGCCATGAGGGGAGGACGGATGAGGCTCTGGCACATGACGGCCCTGGTGGCGCTCGCAGCGTGCGCCGGCAGCGAGGACGCAGTGATCGACGCGGTCGACGCGGCCGCGGTCGACACGGGCCCGGGTACGGAGGACGCGGCGCCGCCCCTGGACGCGACCGGTGACGCGTCCGGCGACGCCTCCGCCGACACGGCCTCGGAAAACGCGGACATCGCCGAGGACGCCCTCTCCGACGCGCCGGACTCCTCTCTCGGCGACGCCCCCGAGTGGGTGGACACGGGGGAGACGGCCGACTCCGGCACCACCGACGCGGCTACGGAAGACACGATCCCTGGCGACGCAGGCCCCCTGGACCCCGCGACCGTTCCGCTCCGTGGCCCGTGCCTCCAGGAGGAGCGCATCGGCGGCTTCCTGGTGGAGGTGCAGGAGCTGTTCTCCATCGTGGACGGCAAGGTCGCCAATGGGGTCGACCCGAACACCGTCCAGGAGGTGGTGAAGACCGAGGGAGGCTGCACCCTCCTGCGCACGGAGTACCCCTCCTGTGACCCGCTCTGCGACCCCGGCTTCACGTGCGCCAAGAACCTTGGGTGCGTCCCCTACCCGCTCCAGCAAGACGTGGGGACGGTGACCATCGAAGGGCTCGAGAAGCTGGTCGTCATGGAGCCGAAGCCCCCATCCAACAGCTACTTCGACACCCAGCTCCCGCAGCCGGCCTTCCTGCCCGGCGTGGCCCTTCACCTGACCAGCACCGCGGGGTGGGCCGGCGAGCTGGAGCTGTTCGCGGTGGGGTCCGCGCCCATCGAGATCGTGAACCCGGCCTGGGTGGTCAAAGACGGCGAGCCCCTCTCGTTCACGTGGGACCCGCCGCCCGAGGGGGCGCGCACCCTCGTGGAGGTGCGCGTCACGCTGGATCAGCACGGCAACACGCCGGTCAGCCTGATCTGCGACCTCCCGGACACGGGCGCCGCGCAGATCCCGGCGCCGCTCATCGCCGAGCTGCTCAGCTATGGCATCTCCGGCTACCCCAACGCCCGGGTCTCCCGCCGGACCGTGGACTCCGTGAGCATCCCCCAGGGGTGCATCGACTTCGTCGCCGGCGCGCCGCGGAGCCCCACCGTGACCGTCTCGGGCCACTATCCCTGCAGCAAGCCGGACGACTGTCCGCCGGGCCTGAGCTGCAACCTGCCCATCGAGACCTGCGAGTAGCCTGCTTGCGGCACACACGCGCGGATTCTTGACGGGCCGCCCGCATGTGCTCTACGGTTCTTCGCTGCGGCAACCCAGTCCCGCACGCGTCCGGCCCCACCGGGGAGATGCCTGTGCCCAAGCCACCGCCCGTTCCCGAGCCATCCTTCAAGCGCGGCTTCCGCGACATGGAGAAGATCCGCCCGAAGCGCGTAGTGCGGGTGGACACCCCCCACATCCTGGCCTTCTTCGTGATCGCCGTACTCGTCACCGGCGGCGCCTTCGCCGGCGGCGTCCTCGTGGAGCAGCGGTATCCCGGGTTCACGTGGTGGCCATGGCTCGCGGAGCAGCTCGGGCCCCAGCAGGCTTCGCCCGCAGCGGTCGCGGCGCACGACCGGACATTGCCCCCTTCCGGCGATGTGGTGGCCCCCGCGCCACCCGTGGAGACCACGCCCCCACCGGCGCAGATGGCGGCCATCCCGCCGCTGATGGCGCCAGGCCGCGTCGACCCCATCGAGATGGGCCCACGCCCGGTCAACCAGGCCTTCGCTCCCGTCGAGGCAGAGCACCCCGCGGCGGTCGGTCAGGGAGGCAGCGAAGACAACGGCACGCTGGAGATGCCGCTCTTCGTGCTGGACAGCGGCAACAACGACGCGCTGGCCTACACCATCCAGGTCAAGGCGTTCCGCGAGGAGCTGGAGGCCCAGGTCTTCCTGGACACCCTGCGCAAGGGTGGCTATGACGCGTGGCTCGTCCAGTCCGCGCTGCCGGACCAAGGCGTCTGGTGGCGTGTCCGGGTGGGCCGCTTCGCCACCATGGCCGAGGCCGCGGACTACCAGCAGGTGTTCGAGGACAAGGAGAACCTGTCCACCTTCGTCTCCCCACTCTAGCCCGAAAACATGAACAGAGGAACCATGACCCCCGACCCCCAGGAGCCGCCGCGCCTCCCCGAGGACGTGGCCGTCCGCACGGCCGTGCGCGTCCCCAAACCGTGGGGCTACGAGCTGATCGTCGCCCACACGGACCGCTACGTCGGCAAGATCCTGCACATCGAGGCCGGACACGCCCTGAGCCGCCAATATCACCGGGTCAAGGACGAGACGCTCTTCGTGACGAGCGGCGTGCTCACCTTGGAGATTGGCGCCGCGGGCGAGGCCGTCCAGCGCAACCTGGGCCCGGGCGAGGGGTTCCGCGTGCGCCCGGGCACCATCCACCGCTTCATCGCCGCCGAAACCTGCGAGCTCTTCGAGGTCTCGACGCCCGAGCTCGACGACGTGGTCCGCCTGGAGGACCAGTACGGCCGCGAGGGGACGTCCGAGCCCTGACCCTCCTGGACGCTGCGCGGCACTCCCCCTTGTCCCACCGCCTGGATCCGCGGCCCGGTTCGGCGCAGCGATCCGTTTCGTGTATAGTGCGAGATCTGCCGCGGCGACCCGCGTCCGCGGCCGCACTCACAGGAGATGGATGATGCTCACCCGCAAGCTCGCCCTGGTGGCCGGGTTGTTGACCTTCGTGATGGCGTGCAGCGACGACTCGCCAGCCGGATCCGGCCAGAGCGGCTCCGATTCGGACATCGCGGTCACCCCCATCGACGGCGCCGGGCCCGCCGACCAGGGCGGCGGTGACACGGGCGACAGTGGTGGTGGCGGAGGCGGAGGCGGCGAAGATGACGCCGACGGCGCGGGCGGCGGCATCGGCTGCGGCAAGGGCGAGTTCGGCGACCCCTGCGCGCAGAACACGGACTGCTGCTCGGGCATCTGCGTCGAGACCAACGAGGGGGCCATCTGCACCGAGGAGTGCGTGGAGACCTGCGTCGAGGGCTTCGTCTGCAAGGCCGTGCTCAACTTCTACCCGGACCTGGTCTTTGCATGCGTGCCGAACATCTCGCGCCTGTGCCAGCCCTGCAAGGAGGACTTCCAGTGCAGCGGCGGCCGCTGCGTGGAGTACGAGGACGGCAAGTTCTGCGTGACGAGCTGCGAGACCGAGGAGTGCCCGGCGGGCTACACCTGCGAGGACGTGGGGCGCGAGGACGGCGGCACGTCCAAGGAGTGCCGGCCCCAGACCGGCTCGTGCCTCTGCAACGCCAAGACGGCGGGCGCGGTGCGGGGCTGCCAGGAGGCCAACGACATCGGCGCCTGCAATGGCCTGGAGACCTGCGACGCCGAGCTGGGCTGGACGGGCTGCGACGCCCGCGTGCCGGCGGCGGAGGTCTGCAACGGCATCGACGACGACTGCGACGGGATCCCCGACGACGGGGTGGTGGATGGCCTGCCCTGCGAGAAGTCGAATGAGCACGGGACGTGCGCCGGCATCACCACCTGCCTCGGGCTGCCCGGCGAGGTGTGCAGCGCGACGGAGCCCGCCGCCGAGACGTGCAACTACAAAGATGACGACTGCGATGGGCTCACCGACGAGGAGTTCAAGGAGGGGGACCTCTACGGGACGGACGATCACTGTGGCGCCTGCAACACGAGCTGCGCAAACGCCATCCCCCACGCCGTGGCGATGTGCGACCCGACCGAGGGCCCGGCCTGCGTGGTAAAGGAGTGTACCTCCGGCTACTTCCAGGTGAACAAGTTCCTGTGCCTGGAGAGCAAGGAATCCATCTGCAAGCCCTGCCAGAGCGACCTGAGCTGCGGCGGGGGATCGTGCCGGGAGCTGGACGGCTTCAAGTACTGCACCGTCTCGTGCGAGGACGCGGAGTGCCCCGGCGGCTTCGAGTGCCTGGAGAGCGGGGACGGCAAGTGGTGCGTGCTCCCGAACGGGACGTGCGACTGCACGACGGAGACCGCCGGCAACGAGCGCACCTGCTCCCAGATCAACCAGTTCGGCACGTGCAAGGGCGTGAGCACCTGCGTGCCCGAGGAGGGCTGGGTGGGCTGCACCGCGCCCGCGGCGGCGCCCGAGGACTGCGACGGCATCGACAACGACTGCGACGGCCAGCTCGACGAGGACCTCCCGGTCGGACAGGCGTGCAGCATCACCAACGAGTTCGGTTCTTGTTCGGGGCAGCAGGTCTGCTTCGGGTCCGCCGGGTGGATCTGCCAGGCGAACGTTCCGGTCGCGGAGCTCTGCAACGGCAAGGACGACGACTGCGATGGCCTGCTCGACGAGGACTTCAAGAACGGGGCCGGCGCCTACGACTCCTACGACCACTGCGGCGGGTGCAACGTCTCGTGCTCCATCGGCTTCCCCAACGCCAAGACCGTGGAGTGCTCGACGGTCAATCCCCAGCCCCAGTGCATGGTGGTGGAGTGCGAGCCAGGCTATTTCAAGCTCAACGACTTCCAGTGCATCCCCAACACGGCGAACCTGTGCGAGCCCTGCCAGACCGACGCGAGCTGCCTGTCCCAGGGGGCCAAGTGCCTGCCCATCGGGGAGGGAATGTACTGCGGCAAGATCTGCGCGAACGACGGAGACTGCCCCGCGGGCTACACCTGCCTGCCGGACGGAGACGGAGGCACCCAGTGCCAGCCCACCACCGGGAGCTGCGGCTGCGACGGCTCCAACACGAGCCTGTCCAAGTCCTGCGATCTGACGTACACCCCGGGTGACCCCACCAAGCCCGAGTACACCTGCTTCGGCATCCAGAAGTGCACGACCCAGGGGTGGGGCCCCTGTGAGCTGCCGCTGGAGGCGTGCGACGCCATCGACAACGACTGCGATGGGGTCGTGGACGAGGGCTACCTGAACGGCGGCAAGTACGACACGGCGGCCAACTGCGGCGTGTGCGGCAACAACTGCACCGTGCTGACGTTCGCGAACGCCAGCGGGGTGTGCAACGTCGACAAGGCGGTGCCTGACTGCGCCATGAAGTGCAACCCGGGCTTCCACGACGTCAACCTGAACCCCAACGACGGCTGCGAGTGCCAGTACGCGGGGGCCGTGGACCTGCCGGACGGAATCGACCAGAACTGCGACGGGGTGGACGGCGAGATCGACAACGCCATCTTCGTGGCCAAGAACGGCATCGACACGAACCCAGGCACCATCGAGGCGCCGGTGCTGACCATCGGCGCGGCCATCCAGAAGGCCAAGAGCGGCGCGCGGCGGGACGTGTACGTGGCGACGGGCGTCTACGCGCAGAGCCTCATGCTGGTCGCGGGCGTCAACGTGTACGGCGGCTTCAGCGCCACCTTCGGCTTTCGTGACACGGTGCTCTACGAGACCGTGATCTTCGGCGGGGCGCCGACGGCGGGCGTGCCGGGCGCGGTCAACGCGCTGGACCTCGTGAACCCGGGCGGCCAGACGACGACCCTCGACGGCTTCACCGTGTATGGCTACGACAACAAGGTCCCGAGCGAGTCCACCTACGGCATCTACGTGCGCAACTGCGACGGGTCGCTGCGCATCACCAACAACCACGTGATCGCGGGCGACGGCGGCGGCGGAGTCCCGGGGAACAAGGGCACGGACGGCGACGGCGGTGCCGCGGGCGCAGCGGGGAAGGCGGCCAAGGACGTGGGCGCGAGCTGCAACGCGGCCTCCAACAACACCGGCGGAGCGGGCGGCACGAAGTCCTGCGGCGGCAGCGTCAACGGCGGAGCCGGCGGCACCGCCATCTGCCCGGACTACGACAACAACACCTCGCCGCCCGGGTGCCCGGACAGCAACATCGGGCAGAGCTCCGCTGCGAGCGAGCTGGGTCAGTCGGGCGCGGGGGTCGGCGGCGGCGCGGGCGGGGGCGCGGGCCTCGACCAGTACACGGACCGTGGCTATGGCCCCTACACCAACAACATCTGCGGCCTGAACAGCAACGCCAACTGCAGCGTGTGCCACCTCCCGCCGGGCAACCCGGACGGCTCGCCGGGCCAGAACGGCGCCAAGGGCGCCAACGGCGCCAAGGGCACCGGTGGCGGCAGCGGCGGCGGGCAGGTCTCCGGCGGTCTCTGGGCGGTGTTCTCCGGGGCTGCGGGGGGCACAGGGGCTCCCGGCGGCGGCGGCGGCGGCGGCGGCGCGGGCGGCGGCGTCGAGACCTTCGACTGCGGGGCGACGGGGGCCGGCGGCAGCGATGTGGGCGGCAGCGGCGGCGGCGGCGGCAGCGGGGCCTGCGCGGGCACCGGCGGCCAGGGCGGCGGCGGCGGCGGCGGCTCCTTCGCGCTGTTCTTCTACTACACGGCGGCTCCGGCATCGACCCCGAACGTGCAGGGCAACCTCGTGACCACCGGCAACGGCGGCAACGGCGGCAACGGCGGACCGGCAGGCCTCGGCGGCATCGGCGGCAACGGCGGCCTCGGCGGCGCCAACGGGAGCCTCGTCGGCAACGCGGTGTGCGCGGCGGCCGGCGGCGCGGGCGGCCGCGGCGGCGACGGCGGCCACGGCGGCGGCGGTGGCGGCGGCGCAGGCGGCCCGAGCTACGGCGTCTACCTGAGCGGCGCGAACGCCGCGGCCTTCGACATCCTCAAGTCGGCCAACCTCTTCGACCCCGCAGGCAAGGGCGGCACGGGCGGCTTCGGCGGCGCGAGCCTCGGCACGGCGGGCGACAAGGGCACAGACGGGCCGTCCTCGGTCGCCAACTTCTGATCCGTGCGGGTCCGCGTCACCTGGCTGCGTTGGGACCGCCGAACGGAGGCTCCCGCGCCGCTCCTGGACGTGCTCGATGGTGACGAGCGCGCCCGCGTCGAGCGCTTCGCCGTTGCCTCCGCCGCGCGGGAGCTGGTGGTCGGGCGAGCGCTCCTGCGGACCGTCGTGGCGGGGGAGACAGGGGTGAATCCCAGGGACGTCCGCTTCAAGTATGGAGCAGGGGGGCGCCCGGAGGTGGCGTGGCCGGACGGCGCGCCCAGCGTCAACCTGACTCACTGCGCAGGCCTGGTGGCGGTGGCCGTGTGCCAGGAGGTGGTCGGGGTAGACGCGGAGCGCGTGGCGGAGCGCCACCCGGGCATTGCCCGCCGCTTCTTCCACCCAGACGAGCAGGCGTGGGTGGAGGCTGGAGCGGCGGACACCCGGTGGCGCCGGTTTGCCGCGGTCTGGACCCTCAAGGAGGCGGTGGTCAAGGCCCACGGGAGCGGCCTCGGCGTCCCCCTCCCCTCCTTCGCTGTCGCCGGCCCGGAGGGGCCGTTGGCGCGGACGACGGTCGAGGGCACATGGTCCCTGGCGCTCCGGTGGCCCACCGAGGAGCACGCCCTGGCAATCGCCGTGCGAGGCGACCAGGCACCGGAGGTGGACGTGGTCCAGGTGACGCTACCATTGCTGGTACAGGGCACGACCCGACCACCCTGGTGTGGGTAAGGGCGGCTACGCGCCCAAGCTTCGCCGCGCACAGGGCCCGCATCCACAACATGAGAGCCAGATACGAATACCGCGTTGACGGACCGGTGCACAGGAGCTAGCATCACTCGCAGATGCAACCTGGAGGTGTCATGATGTTTCTTTGCGTGCCCCCCCCCCCCCCCAATCGGACCATCTGAGTGCAGGCCACAGTAAAGCCGCAAGAGTCGTCCCCAGGAGAACGGAACTCGCCAGGACCCCTCTGCTGCTCGCCATCTGGACGGCGACCCTCGTCACCCGCCTTGCAGCCAGCCAAGTGCCAGTTCTGCTCACTCTCTGGGCCACGATTATGCTGGCCGCCCCACGACCAACGCAGGCCGACTCGCTCCCTACGGAAACGGGGGTGCCGTTGCAAACTATCGACGCCGTCGCTTGGCTTGAGAGTGAGGCTCCCAAAGCCGAGGGGGTGGTATCTGACACCAAGGCCCTTGATTTGATTGGCGCTACCATTCACCGATTCAAGTTTCGTCGTCCTGGGGAAACAAGCCCAGAGACCATCTGCTTCGACGGCCAGGGACACGTTCTCAATGACTGCGGAGCCACGCTGCAAGAAAAAGAAGCGTCTGCGCGAACCGCAATCTGCGGCCGGCTCGAACCGGAGCTTTGCGCTGTCGTAGATTTTGTGGACGCGCAGAAGCAGTTTCCGGTCATGATCTGGATGGCATCGCAACCACTTGATGAACCGTCGAAAGAAGAAGTCCTCGCGGACATGGACCTCCAACTCACAGCACTCTACGAACGACTGAACACAATCGACGACGCACGAAATTCCCTCGAAGCGGATGCGGCTGATAAGCTCTGGAGCCCCCTTTGGTTTGCTGAGGACGCGCCCGTCGCGTGGGGTTGGCTTACTGCCGCGGAACTTCAGATGGTGAACAGAATTCCGACGGTAGGTGCCGTCTACCTCGCACCTGATCCGGCTCCACAGTGGTCATCGTACCCGGAAACGATCAACGCAGTCAATTCGGGATTCAGCGGTAGCGGAGTGTCGGTATGCGTCATAGAGTCAAAGCAGCCATCTCTCCCTAACACCCTTTCTGTCTGGACCACCTACTGCGGATCGTACTTCCAGGGCTCACATGCAACCCAAGTCACTGGGGTGATCCGCGCGACGGCGTCACCGAACGGGGGCATCGCGCCCAGCGCATGGACATCCGTGGCGAGTTGGGACGACGGAGTATCGCCAGGCGGACCATGCAGTTCTCCCGGCGCCTATGATTGGTGCTCGCAACAGAACCACCCGATTTGGAACTGGAGTCACACGTGTGCCCAGGGTGACACGCGGCTCTTCGACTACTATGCGAAGCGGTGGCCATACCCTTTTGTCAGCGCGGCATCTGGCAACATTGCAGGCGCAACGGCTGCCTGTGGAGCGACCTGCGCCGCGCCTCGGCAGCGAGTGGGGTGCAGCATGTACAACGCGATGATCGTCGGAGGATCCAACGACTGTGGCACGGCCGTTAGGGGCGACGACGCAATCTGGTGTGGAACCAAGGACCTGAATCCGCCTGGTGGCAGGGAGCTTCCCCTGATAGTCGCCCCCGCGCAATACATCGACACGGATGGCCATGTGGCGACCGGAACGAGCATGGCTGCTCCGCAAGTGTCCGGCGCAGCCGCGCAGCTACTGCACCAGAATCCGACCCTGCGAGGGTGGCCCGAAGTACTCAGGAGCATCCTGATGGCCAGCGCCACAGAGACAGTGGACGGGTTCATTCTCTCGCTCATGGACGGCTCCGATGACCGAGATGGCGCTGGGGAGCTCAGCGTGAGCAATGCGCTCATCGTCGGCCACCCGAGCGCGCTAGCTTATCCCCACAATACGCCACTGCCTTCCGGACACCACTATCGCACGATGACGGAAAGTGCCAATCCCGCCGGGTCAACCGTGGGCCCGTTCTATGTCCGCACACCGTATGCAGGCAAGAGAGTCCGAGTAGTCGTGAGTTGGGGAGCTGAAGTGGACTGCTCCAATCCAATCGACCCGGCGACGTGCGGAGAACCCATGTTGGATGCAGACATCGATCTCTACATCTATGACCACTCTGGCCACGAGACATACTCGTGGACAGCCATCAACAACTATGAGTTCATCGACATCCCAATAGAGGCGAACGAAACCTACACAATCCTTGTGCGTGTCTACGACTGGTTTCAGACAAGCCACCCGAGCAAGAGGACCTACATGGGACTGGCCTGGCACACAGCAAACTTCAGCCTGCAATGACGCCAGGAGATATGGCAATGACAATCAGAGCCTGGACTATCACGGTAGCATGTCAGTTTGTATTGGGCTGCGCAGTGGACTCGCCGGGGGTTGGGGAGTCGGAAACGACATCGGGGACTGTCTGCTCGGATGAGCGAGAAATGGGAGACGGCAAGAACCCAGGAGACTGGTGCTGGGCACCTCCATTGCACTACTGCTCTGAGGGGGCTGGAGGCAGCATCACATACTGTGCTCCCGACATGACCTTGTGCTGCTCCCTCTTCGCAGACTGCCCACCTTGCGGGTGGGTGGAGTGCCCGGAGACACGTAAAGGATGCCCAACCCACATTGAAGTCGATGTAAGGCCTGAGTGCCAGGCATTCGTGAAGGAGCAGTATCGCGTCAACGATCCCATCTGCTGGGACGAGCTTCGGTCAGATGCAGGTGGCGACGGTTCGAGGGTCGATAGATCGCTCTGATCGCACTCGTCGGAGGTTCACCGTTGGGCGGGGATGTGGAGGCGGTGAACGCCACGCCCCCGAGGTGAACGAGTTCTGCGTCGTAAGGTCGGCGGTTCCAGAGCGCGTCTGCCCTCCAAGCTTCCCAGTGGGGTGTGCCTGTGGCTCTCAAATAGTCGTAACTGCTCACCGGTAGCAGAGCCGGTGAACGCTTACCTCCAAAGCAACCCGGGGCACGGCGGGGACGGTGCTCTAACACCTCCCCGCCACATCTTCTCACCAGGCCGACCCAGCGCCGGTGCCCCGTCCTCCGGCCCCTCTGTACCATCATCCGAGCCGCCCCCGCACGGTCCACCTCCGTGATGCTCCCGGGCCCACCCCTACCCCGGACACCATCAAGGACCTGGGACCACTATCCGCTCGCGCTCGTTGAGGATATGGGCCGGCAACAACGATACCAGCGCAAGTTCGCGGGTCTGCTGAGAGCCGAACGCGCGAGTCCTCTCCGTGCCACAATAGCCGGAGGTCCAACGCAACACTCAAGTCAGACTCAGTCCCAGTATCAGAAACCTGCCTTTCCGGTTGCATACTACGGGCATTCCTGATTCATTTCAAGCAGTCCGAGGCACACTCGGCTTGAGACTGGGATGGCGCCAAGTGTGCTTGTAGAGTCCCTTGTACTCCACTGCGGGGCGGTCGAGGGCAGCCAGCCCAAGAGCGCGGTTGAAGGCCACCCACGGCATTTCCCTGCGATTGAAGCGGAAGACGAACTCATTGAGGTAGGCTTGCAAGTGCTGGCCCTGCACAGCGCCTTTGTGCGTGCCGATTAACCAGCGCTTCAGGTTTGTGGTCACTCGCCCCAGCGTCGGTAGGGGATCGTCGGTAACGCGAGCGACGCTGATGGTGCGGGGGTATAGCTTTTCGCTCTTCTTGTAGCCGACGTGGCCGTCGGTCCAGATGCGCGAGCCCTCCTCGACATTCTCGTTGATGAAGACGTCGAGGGTCTCTCCTTTGGCGTCGGGGATGACCTGTGTCAACGCGCACTGAGAACCGCGGAGATCGGTGCACGCCGTCAGGGTTTGGGGGGACG
>BTVJ01000127.1:0-18360 GCA_045863395.1 Myxococcales bacterium | reverse complement strand
GCGCGCCACCACACCTTCTTCGAGATGCTCGGCAACTTCTCCTTCGGCGACTACTTCAAGGAGGACGCCATCCGCTTCGGCTGGGAGTTCCTGACCAGCCCCCAGTGGATGGGGCTCCCGAAAGAGAAGCTGTGGGTGACCGTCCACCCGGACGACGACGAGGCCGTTGCCCTCTGGAAGCGCATCGCCGGGGTGGCCGATGACCGGATCGTCAAGGACGCCACCAACTTCTGGTCCATGGGCGACACCGGGCCGTGCGGGCCGTGCTCCGAGATCCACATCGATCAGGGCCCGGCGCTTTCCGGCGGCCGTGAGGTCCCCTTCGGCGACGGGGGCGACCGCTACCTGGAGCTCTGGAACCTGGTCTTCATGCAGTTCGACCGGGACGCGACGGGCACCCTCACCCCGCTCCCGAAGCCGAGCATCGACACCGGCATGGGCCTCGAGCGCATCGCGGCCGTCGTCCAGGGAGCCACCGCCAACTATGACTCCGACCTCTTCCGCGCTCTGATCTCCGTCACCGAGGGGCAGTGCGGCAAGGCCTACCTGGGGCGCTTCGGCGACCCGAGCAAGCGCGAGGCGGAGATCGAGGAGGACGTGGCCTTCCGGGTCATCGCCGACCATGCCCGGGCGACCGCGTTCCTGATCGCCGACGGCATCTACCCGGAGAACGAGGGCCGCGGCTATGTGCTGCGGCGGGTCATGCGCCGGGCCATCCGCTTCGGGCGGAAGCTCGGCATCGAGGCGGAGTTCCTCACCCAGTCCTGCGACCGGGTCGTGGAGCTCATGGGCGAGGTCTATCCGGAGCTGCTGGAGGTGCGCGGCATCATCGAGCGGGTCGTTCGTCAGGAGGAGCAGCGGTTCGGCCGCACGCTCTCCGACGGCCTCCGCCTCCTGGAGACGGCGATGAGCGAGCTGCGCACCATCGGCGCGTCCGCGCTCCCCGGGCGAACCGCCTTCGTGCTCTACGACACCCACGGCTTCCCCCTCGACCTGACGCAGATCATCGCCGAGGAGCAGGGCTTCACCGTCGATGAAGCCGGCTTCCAGGCAGCGATGGAGGAGCAGCGTGAGCGCGGTCGCGCCTCGTGGAAGGGCGGCGACGAGGCCCGAGCCGCCCTGTACCGGGAGCTGGCGGACTCCGGTGTGCGCACCGAGTTCGTCGGCTACCAGTGGGACCGCGCGGAGGCCGAGGTGCTCGCACTCGTGCAGGACGGCCGCCGCGTCGACCGCGCGACCCTCGGCGAGCGCGTCGAGGTGGTCACGGCCCAGAGCCCGTTCTACGGCGAGTCCGGCGGTCAGGTGGGCGACCGCGGTGTCATCGAGGCCGAGGAGTTGCGCATCGAGGTGGAGGACACCCGCAAGACCCCGGAGGGCATCGTGCTCCACGCGGGCCGAGTCCTGACCGGCACGGTGCGCGTCGGTCAGACCGTGGGCCTCGCCATCGACTCCGCGAACCGGGCCCCGACCCGCAAGAACCACAGCGCCACCCACCTTCTCCACTGGGCGCTCCGCCAGGTGCTGGGTGACCACGTGAAGCAGCGGGGCTCTCTGGTCGCTCCTGACCGCCTCCGCTTCGACTTCAGCCACTTCGGCCCCTTGACGCCCGCAGAGACCGAACGCATCGAGTGGCTCGTCAACGAGCGCGTCGTAGCGAACCTCCCCGTGGAGACCGAGGAGCTCGGGTTCCAGGAGGCCGTCGCCAAGGGCGCCATGGCCTTTTTCGAGGAGAAGTACGGCGACACGGTGCGGGTGGTCAGCATGGCGGAGAGCGTCGAGCTGTGCGGCGGCACCCACGTTGCGGCGACGGGCGACATCGGGCTCTTCAAGATCCTGTCCGAGGGCGGGATCTCGTCGGGCGTGCGGCGCGTCGAGGCGGCGACCGGCATGAACGCGGTCCGGTGGGTCCACGAGCGGGAGCGCCTGGTGCAGCGGGTCGCCGAGCAGCTCAAGACCACCCCCGCGCAGCTCGCCGAGCGGGTGGAGCGTGCGAACCGGGAGGCCCGGGCACGCGAGCAGGAGATCGACACTCTCAAGGCCCAGCTCGCCAGCGCCATGACCCGAGAGCAGGCCGCAGACGCGCGCGATTTCGCGGGGGTCAAGGCCCTCGCGCTCCCCCTCGACGGGACGCCCTCCAAGGATCTGCGAGGTCTCGCGGACACCATGCGCGACAGGATCCAGAGCGGCGTGGTGTTGCTAGGCAGCCGCGTAGATGGCAAGGTTGCGTTGCTGGTTGCCGTGACAGCGGACCAGGTGCACCGCTTCGACGCGGGGCGCATGGTCGCGGAGCTTGCCCCGCTTGTCGGGGGGCGTGGCGGCGGAAAGAAAGATCTGGCACAGGCCGGCGGGGTGGACCCGAGCGGCCTCCACGCGGCCATCGAGCGCTTCTACGCGATGGTCGAGGCGGGCGCACGAACCCAGGGAGCATAGCCGTGGATGAGACCGTCTACATCCCCCTCTTGGAGGATCACAAGGAGTTGCCAGCGAAGGAGGCGGTGCTGACCCGCTTCCGCGAGGCGTTCTTCGTGCGGCTCGAGCGTGGCAGCGCGGCTGCTCATCGCTCGGCAGCGCACCCGGAGGCCCAGGAGCCCGTCGAGGACCTGGCTCCAGATGACGTGGCGGCGTTCTCGTTCCTCGATGAGCCCGTGGCGGAGCCATCGCGCGACGCCGCACCCGAGACGGACCTGTTCGGTGACTTCGACGACGGGACCTCTGAGGCTCCTCCATCAGATGACCTCGACGGTCCGGCTGGCGCGGGTCCAGCGGAAGAGAGTGAGCCGTCCTGATGTTCCACCGGGTCGATCGGGATTGCGTCGCCGGTCCATCCGCGTCCCCCCACTGACCCAGGGCCGACGCCCCTCGCCTGGCCCGATGCCGGCAGCTCCAGACTCCGCGAGGAAGGCTCCCCATGTCGACGATGATCCCGACCGCCAGCGCGCTCTTGACGCCAGAGAGCCTGCTGGACCCCTTCCACGAGGGGCGCAAGCCCCGAGACCTGTGGCGGGTCGGGACGGAGCACGAGAAGCTGGCCCTCGACGGCCGCACGGGGCTGCAGCTCCCCTACCGCGCGGGGCCGGGTGGCCCGGGCATCCTCACGCTCCTCGAGCACCTGGCGAGCCACTTCGGGTGGGAGCCCTTCTTCGAGGACGGGCGCATCATTGCGCTGACCCGCGACAGCGCCTCGATCACGCTGGAGCCGGGAGGGCAGTTCGAGCTCTCCGGCGCCCCGTGCGCAACGATCCACGACACCCGCAGGGAGCTGGACGGCCACGTGACGGAGCTTCAGGCGCTCACGGAGGCCTTCGGCGTGACCTGGCAGTGGGTCGGCATGAACCCGACGCAGGCGCTCCCGGACATCGACTGGATCCCCAAGGAGCGGTACGCCATCATGCGCCGCTACCTGGCGACCCGAGGCCGCAACTACGACAGCATGATGAAGCTCACCTGCACGGTGCAGGCGAACCTCGACTACTCCAACAAGGCGGACGCGGCGCGCAAGATCCGCACGAGCCAGGCCCTGGCGCCCGTCGTGACGGCGATGTTCGCGAACTCGCCGCTGGCGGGGGGCGCCCCGACCGGGTACATGAGCACGCGCCAGCACATCTGGACGGAGGTGGACCCCGACCGCTGCGGCCTCCTGCCGTTCGTGTTCGAGGGTCCGTTCGGCTTCGAGGACTACGCCACCTGGGCCTTGAAGGTCCCCATGTTCTTCATCCACCGGGAGGGGCGGTACGTGGACATGGCGGGGATCCCCTTCGAGACGTTCCTGCGCGACGGCTACCGCGGCTTCACCCCGACGGTGGCCGACTGGGAGCTGCACCTGTCCACCCTGTTCCCGGAGACACGTCTCAAGCGGTACATCGAGGTGCGGTCGGCAGACTGCGTGCCCCCGGAGCTGATCTGTGCGCTGCCGGCCCTGTGGAAGGGCGTCCTGTATGACAACGAGGCGATGAACGCGGCCTGGCTGCTCGTCGCCGACCTGAACCTGCGCGAGCGGGTGGCATTGCTGGACACCTCGGCGCGCACCGCCCTGGACGGGAGCCTCGGGGGGCGGCCCATGAAGGCCGTGGCCTTGGACCTCCTGGACATCGCGACCGCCGGGCTGCGCCGACAGGCGTGCCTGGACGAGCAAGGAAACGACGAGTCCGTCTACGTGGAGCCGCTGCGGGAGCGGGTCGTGCGCGGTGAGCCTCCCGCGGTCGACGTCCTCCGGCGCTACGGCTTCGGCGCGGCATGACAGAGCGAGGAGCATGATGATCCAGGCGCTGGTCAAGAAGATCTTCGGGACCAAGAACGACCGCGAGCTCAAGCGCATGCGGCCCATGGTGCAGCGCATCAACGAGCTGGAGCCGGCAATACAGGGGCTGTCGGACGCTGATCTCAAGGGCCAGACCGCGCGCTTTCGGGAGCGTCTGGGGCGCGGCGAGGCGCTGGACGCGCTGCTGCCGGAGGCCTTCGCCACCGTGCGGGAGGCGAGCCGGCGCACGCTCGGCATGCGGCACTACGACGTGCAGCTCATCGGCGGCATGGTGCTCCACAACGGCACCATCGCGGAGATGAAGACCGGCGAGGGCAAGACCCTCGTCGCGACGCTGCCCGTGTACCTCAACGCGCTCGAGGGGCGCGGTGTCCACCTGATCACGGTGAACGACTACCTGGCGAAGCGTGACGCCGAGTGGATGGGCCGGATCTACAACTACCTGGGCATGTCCGTCGGCGTCATCGTCCACGACCTGACCGACCGGGAGCGTCAGGTCGCCTACGGGAGCGACATCACCTACGGCCAGAACAACGAGTTCGGCTTCGACTACCTGCGCGACAACATGAAGTTCACGCTGGAGAGCTATGTGCAGCGTGAGCTCCGCTACGCCATCGTGGACGAGGTGGACTCCATCCTCATCGACGAGGCGCGCACGCCGCTGATCATCAGCGGCCAGGCCGAGAAGTCGACGGACATGTACTACAAGGTCAATGACCTCATTCGTCCGTTCAAGCGGGACCAGGACTTCGTGGTGGACGAGAAGGCGCACACCTGCACGCTCACGGAGATGGGCGTCGACAAGGTCGAGCGCAAGATGTCCCTGGAGAACCTCTACGCGCCCGAGAACATGGAGCTCTTGCACCACATCCACCAGGCGCTCAAGGCCCACACCCTGTTCAAGCGGGACATCAACTACCTGGTGGAGAACAACGGCGTCATCATCATCGACGAACACACGGGCCGCAAGATGTCGGGGCGCCGCTGGTCCGACGGTCTGCACCAGGCCGTGGAGGCCAAGGAGGGCGTGCCCATCCAGAACGAGAACCAGACGCTGGCGACCGTGACCTTCCAGAACTACTTCCGCATGTACGACAAGCTGGCCGGCATGACGGGCACGGCGGACACCGAGGCGGAGGAGTTCGCGAAGATCTACAACCTGGACGTACTGGTCATCCCCACGAACCGCCCCGTCTCTCGAAAGGACGACGAGGACGTGGTCTACACCAAGGAGCGCGCGAAGGTCACGGCGATCATCGATCAGATCGTGGAGGCACACCAGAAGGGTCAGCCCGTCCTGGTCGGCACCACCTCCGTCGAGAAGAGCGACTTCATCGGCAGCGTGCTCAAGAAGCAGGGCATCCCCTGCAACATCCTGAACGCCAAGTACCACGAGCGGGAGGCGACCATCATCGCCCAGGCGGGCCGCAAGGGCGCCATCACCATCGCGACCAACATGGCTGGCCGTGGTACGGACATCCTGCTCGGCGGCAACCCCGACATGATGGCCAAGCAGGAGCTCGGCACGGACGAGGGGCCCGAGTACGAGGCGCTGGTCGCCAGCTACCGCGAGATCTGCGCTGGCGAGCGCGTAGAGGTGCTGGCAGCCGGCGGCCTCTACATCATCGGGACCGAGCGGCACGAGTCGCGCCGCATCGACAACCAGCTCCGCGGCCGCGCCGGGCGTCAGGGGGATCCAGGCAAGAGCTCCTTCTTCCTGAGCCTGGAGGACGACCTGCTCCGCATCTTCGGCGGCGACCGGCTCCAGAAGTGGATGGAGCGCCTCAACGTGCCGGACGACGAGCCCATCGTCCATAGCTGGGTCACCCGGTCCATCGAGGGCGCCCAGAAGAAGGTGGAGGGGCGCAACTTCGACATCCGGAAGAACCTCCTCGAGTACGACGACGTGATGAACCAGCAGCGCCGGACCATCTACGACCTGCGCCGCCGGGTCCTGGATGGCAAGGAGACGCTCCAGCTCATCGACGTCGCCATCGAGGACGCGGTGGACGGCGTCGCGGCCGGCTTCTGCGCTGAGCATCTGGACGTGGACGAGTGGGACATGGCCGGGCTGGAGGAGGCCATCCAGAGCGGGTTCAAGCAGTCCGTATCCCTGGAGGGCACTGATCGCAAGGTGGAGACCATCGTCGAGCAGATCGCCGGCGCCATGAAGAGCCACTACCGGCAGAAGCGCGAGCAGATTGTCCAGAACCTCTATCGCTCCTCTCGCTACGAGATCGACGAGAAGTACAAGATCGCCGCAGCTCGCGCCGACGCCGAGGGCAAGGAGATCGGTGAGCTGAAGGTGGACGAGGAGCGGCTGCTCGAGTCCAAGCGGCAGGAGTGGGAGCACTACGAGCGCGTGCGCTACCTCCAGGCCATCGACACGCTCTGGCGCGACCACCTCCAGGCCATGGATCACCTCCGGGAGGGGGTCCACCTCCACGCCTACGCCCAGAAGGACCCGAAGCTCATCTACAAGCAGGAGGCCTACGACATGTTCGTGGACCTCGTGCGCCGTGTGCGCGGCAAGGTCGTGGAGACCCTGTTCCTCGAGGAGGTCCGCAGCGAGGCCGAGATCGAGGCAGAGATCGAGGCTCGCCGGAAGCAGGCCGAGCGCCTCATGGACCAGATCCGCGTGCAGCACGCCGAAGCCGGCGCCGCAGCGTCCGGGCAGGCGCAGCAGCAGGCGCAGCAGGCGGCCCAGCGGCACGTGCCGGTCGTCCGGCAGCGTCCGAAGGTGGGCCGCAACGACCCCTGCTACTGTGGCAGCGGCAAGAAGTACAAGAAGTGCCACCTCGCCCAGGACGAGGCCGAGGATCAGCAGGCCATGTCTGCATGAGCCGCGCGCTGCTGCTCCTGGCGCTCCTGGCCGCCTGCGAGGCCGACCTGGGAGCTCGCAGGTCGCCGGTGACCGACGGGTCCTCCATGGCGGGGCAGGCGATCCTCTTCGGACAGTATGACGGGCTGCTGCGCGTCGGCGCCACGGGACCGGACCTCGCTCTCTCGCTGGTCGCGGACGACTGCGGCGCGAGCCTGAGCGGGACGGTCACCTCGCCAACGGGCGAGACCGCAGCACTGACCGGGGCCCGCGAGGGTTCCGCGCTGGTCCTCGACTTCGAGGGCCCTGCGTTGGAGGGGCAGCTCGATGGGCGGGTCGTCAACGCGCGCGTCCTGAGTGGGACCTGGGCCACTGATGCGGGGCAAGGGGGGAGCTGGACGGCCGTCTACGTGGAGGGATCGGTAGACGACCACCCGTGCCCGGCCGCGGAGAAGCTGCTCGAGGAGACGCCCCGATAGCTACTCCTCCCCCGGAGCTCCCCCCGCGAGGGCCTGGAGGGCCTCGGGTCTCGTCTGAACCCGGTAGCTCTCGGAGAGCCCCCGCTTCCAAGCCGAGTAGTCGCGCCGTCGGATGGCGTTGAGGATCCCCCTGGCGATCTCCAGGCGCACCTCCGGGTCGCTCGGCGTCTTGTGCACGGCCGGGACGTGCTGCACCAGCAGGGGGATGTGCCATGCGTGGTAGGATCGCAGCGGGGGAGCGATTCGCCCCGGCTCTTCGATGGCGACCACAGCCAGCACCCAGTCGATGAAGTACGTCGTGTACCCGCGCTGCTCCTCGTAGGGGACGCCCTGCTTGTACCAGAAGGAGAGGGTCTTGACGACGAGCTGCGGGATCTGCTCCTGGAGGAGCCTGACCTCCGCCTCGAAGGCCTCGGGGGTGGCGAAGGGCTGCTTGGGAGCCAGCGCCTCATAGGCGCTCTGGATCAACGGGGTCGCCTGATCGAAGCACGTCGGGTCGGCGTTGTCGCGACACTGATCCGCCGCGCCCGCGCAGCAGACGATCTGCACGTCCCGCACGAAGTATCCGTCCTCGTGGTCGAAGCGCGCGCGCACCTGCGGGACGCGAAACGCCTGCTCGATGTCCTGCTGGGCCACCGCCTCAGGGCGGAGGCCCTCGACGAAGCGGTCGTGTAGCAGACGGCGCACAGCCTCCCGCTTGACCTCTCTGAGCACCTCGGGGGCTCGGTTCAGCTCGTGGCGGAGGGCCTCCTGCGCCAGGAGCTCCGCCTCCACGAGGCGCTCCAGGGCCGCCCGCGCGTCCAGCTCCCCACCTGCCAGGTCGACCTGCCGTTGCACTGCGCTCACGGTGATGCGCGCATCGTCCACCGTCGCCAGCACTGGGTCATCGGGACCTGACGCGCGGGACCAGGCCGGATCGGCCAGGCTCTCGAAGCGCGGCGGGTCGAACCGATCCGCGCTCCGTGGCGCCTCCGCCTCACCGCCACACGCAGCGATCGCAGCCATCACGCAGAGCAGCGAGCTCCTCATCGCTCCCTCCGGATGGTCGCCAGCTTCTGGAGCTCGATCCCTCCACGGATCACAGCGAGGCCGACGAAGATCTCGATGAGCGCCGCGATGTAGTCCTTTGCCCCCAGCGACTGCACCGCGTGGTGGAAGAACCAGAGGCTGGCGAGGACCAGCAGCGCGCCGAGGAGATCCAGGTGGAGTCCCTTCATGACACTCATCGTAGCATGATCCAGACGAGCGCGAGGGCGCACGCAGTGCCGAGGAGCAGCGATGCGCGCAGGTCGCCCACGACGCGGTTCTTGTCCAGGGTGTCGGCGCGGTGCTGCTCGAACTCCCGGGTGAGCGGATCCAGCGCCGCGGGGCGATGCCATGCCATGCGCGACAGAGCCGGGAGCTGGACCCGCAGGAGGGTCCAGAGCCAGACGAGACAGCCGACCCCGGCGGCGAGCGCACGTCCTTGTGCTGCCTCCGGACCATGGGAGCGCTCAAAGGTGTCCCGAAGCTGCTCGCCGACGGCGGGTGTCACGACCAGTACCCAGAGCAGCGCCACGGCCGCGACGCCGTGCAGCGCAAGCAACGCCCGCGTCCGGGCGGGGAAGATGGCCAGGTCTCGTGAGGCAGGGTGGCCGGGGGGGGGCCGGAGCGCCGTCACCAGGTACAGCCCGAGAAAGCAGGCGGTGATCGCCCAGGCATCCACTCCATAGACGCGGCGGCCGCTGAGCGCGCCATCGGTGACCAGGGCGGGGAGGAAGGACACGGGGAAGCCCGTGAGCAGGAGCGCCTCGCTCCGCGCCGCGGCGCCGGCCGCGAGGACAGCGAGGGGTGTGGCCAGCGCGACGGCGCGCAGGTCCTCGGGCGCACCTCCGTGGACGTGCAGCCAAGGGATGAGCAGGACGAACGCCCACACCAGGATGCCCATGGGCAGCGCGGCGAGTGTGGCTCGCTCCGTCGCCACCTCAGTCCTCCACGATGGGGAAGGACAGGTCGTGCTCCCCTCCGTCGCGGACGACATGCACCGTCAGCTCCGTGGCCGTCGGGAGCGTGGTCCAGAGCGCCATCAGATCGTCAGGTCGCTCGATACGGCGGCCGTTGACCGAGACCACCACGTCGCCCACCCGGATCCGGTCCGTCTGGAGGTCCGGGTTTCCCGGAAACCAGGTGCGAATGCGAAAGCCGACGAAGCGCTTCCCCTCCCGCTGCGGCACGACCTGGAGCTGCTGGAGGAGCATTCCCGGGCCTCCCTGGAGGATCGCCGTGAGCTGGGAGCGAGGGATGCCCTCCCGAGCCTCGCGCGGCGGTGCGACCACGAGGGGCGTCTCCTCCACGCGCTCCACCGCGCGGCCATGTGCGCACTGCGCGAGGACCAGCGCCCCGAGGGCGATGAGCGCAGCTCTCACTTGGGGTCCTTCGGGGCGGCGGTTGCGTTGCAGAAGGGTGCGTCACCAAACCCCTTCACGCACACGTACCCGTCCCGGCAGTCGTCGTTGCCCTCGCAGTGGAGCATGCACCAGGTCTCGCCGTTGTCGAACGCGATGCACACGCTCCCGTCAGGGCACGCGGCGGTCGACTCGCACGAGGGGATCGAGCAGTAGCCGCCGGGCTGGCTGCGGTCGCAGACGCGGCCCGCGCCGCAGTCCTGGTTGATCGAGCAGTCATCGCCGATCTCGGGGGCGCAGGCGGCAAGACAGAGCGTCACCGTGAGCGCCACACGCTGGAGCAACTTCGTCATCTCGTCTCCCCGGCCATGTCCTGCAGCCGACGCCACAGTGCGGCCAGTGTCTCCGGGCTGCAGGCCTCGGCCCGGACGGTCAGGGGCAGGCCACAGGCGAGGAGCGCTGCTGTGAGCGCGTCCCGCGGGACTGCTCCTCGGGCGCCGATGGCGTTGAGCATGGTCTTCCTGCGCAGCGCCAGCGCTGCCCGAACGAACGCGGTGAAGCCCGCGGGATCACCGACCGCGAGCCGAGCCTCCTCGCTCACCTCCGCGACGACCACCGCCGAGTGCACCTTGGGTGGAGGACGGAAGGCCCCGGGGGGCAGCCGCAGCGCCACGTGAGCCGAGGCCCAGAGCGCCGTCACCACAGACGGGATGCCATACGCCGCCGTCCCCTCGTGCGCCACGATCCGCTCCGCCACCTCGCGCTGGAACATGAGCACCAGGCGCCGGAAGTGGCGCCGCTCGGCCAGGAGACGGAAGTGGATCTCCGTGGCGACGTAGTATGGTAGGTTCCCGACCGCGACACAACGCCTCCCGGCGGGGACCAATGAGCCGAGGTCCACGTCGAGCACGTCCGCCGCGACCAGCTCCAGGCGGGGCTCGCCCGCGAACCGGCGCTCCAGCTCCGGGAGCATCCGCTGGTCCTTCTCGATGGCCACGACCCTCCCGGCACCGCTGTCCTGAAGCAGGTGCTCAGTCAGGTTGCCCGTTCCTGGACCGATCTCGACCACCGTGTCATCTGGGCCCGCATCGCACAGGCGCGAGATGGTGGCGAGCGCGTGGCGGTCGACCAGGAAGTTCTGCCCGAGGCTCTTGCGCGCTGGCGGGGCGGACATCATCGGCGCCGCACCCGTGTAGAGCGCGGGCTCCCCGCAGCGACGTTCGCGTAGACGTCGAGCCCCGCGGCATCCTGGGGGGTGAGGGCGCCGCCGCGCTCCAGCAGCCTCGCTCCCAGCCCGGCAACCATCGCGGCGTTGTCCGTGCACAGGTCGAGGGGGGTCAGAGTCAGCCGAAGCCCCCGGGCAGCGCAGACCTCCGCTGCGCGCGAACGCAGGCGTCTGTTTGCAGCCACGCCGCCCGCGAGCACGACGGATCGGACGCCGGCGGACTCGGCGGCCCGAGCCGACTTCTCGACCAGGGCATCAACGATGGCTTCCTGAACGCTCGCAGCCAGGTCGGCCCTCTGCTGCGCGCTCACCGCCGGGGACCCCTCCAGGTGGTAGCGCACGGCGGTCTTCAGGCCGCTGAAGCTGAAGTCGACGTTTCCGCGCGCCATGAGCGCTCGCGGCAGCTCCACGGCGCCTGGGTCTCCCCCCTCGGAGAGGAGATCGATGGCCACGCCTCCGGGGTAGGGCAGGCCCATCATCTTCGCGACCTTGTCGAAGGCCTCGCCGGCCGCGTCATCGAGCGTGTGGCCCACGACGGAGTACCGCCCGATGTCCTCCACCAACGTCAGGCTGGTGTGCCCCCCGGAGACCGCCAGCGCCACGTAAGGGAACTCGGGGGGCTCGGGTCCGAGCAGCGCCGCCGTGATGTGTGCCTCCACGTGGTCCACGCCCACGAGCGGGAGCCCGCGGGCCCACGCCAGGGTCTTCGCCGTCTGGAGCCCGACCAGGAGGGAGCCGACGAGGCCGGGCCCGCGCGTCACCGCGATGGCGTCCACGGCGTCGAGGGGCGTGGACGCATCGGACAGGGCCCGCTCGATGACCGGCAGGATGTCGAGCAGGTGGTTGCGCGACGCGAGCTCCGGCACCACTCCCCCATAGCGCGCGTGGACCGGGACCTGGGTCGCCACCACGCTGGAGAGGACGCGCCCGCAGGCCACCACCGCCGCCGCGGTCTCGTCGCAGGACGTCTCGATGCCGAGGATCAGCATCGCCGACCCATCGACGTGCCCCGTGGGTCGGTGGCACCTCTGGCGCTCACGCTCATGGCTCCGGCCACAACGAGTCGAGGATCCCCCGCACCCGCCCAATCTCCGGGTGCCCGGGCGGCGCCGCCTCCATGAAGCGCAGATAGGCGGCCTTGGCCTCGTCCAGGCGGCCCTCCTGGTGGAGCAGGACTGCCAGCGTGAGCTGCCCCTCGGCGGAGGCCGGGTGGCCCGCCACCCACGCCTCCAGCACGGCCCGGGCCTCCTTGTCCCTGCCGCGGTCGATGAGCACCGAGGCCAGGTTGATGTGCGCGACCTCGTCGTCGGCGAGGCGGTCGGCGAGGGTCCGGTACGCCCGCTCGGCCTCTGCGAGGTGCCCGGCGACATACAGCGCCTGCGCGTGCTCCAGCGTGAGCTCCGGCGGCGCTGGCTGTGGCCGGGGCTTGGGGGCCGGCGTCTGCGTCGTCTGGGTGTCTCGCTGTGGCTCGGGCGTCGGTTTGGGCTGCGCGCTCATCGACGAGGCGATCCAGAGCGCGAGGGCCACCAGGACGGCGCCGCCAAGGACCACGCTGGCGATAGCTATGGCCCGGCGGGCAGGGGCTGGTCGCGCGGAGGTTCGCCCGGGGGGGCGGGCCGGCTCGTCGTCGTGCCACGCGTCTTCGTCGACGTCGCTGGCGCCTGGCCGGAAGAACTGGAGCTGGACGACATCGGACGCCAGCTCCCCCGTGACCCCCGAGAGCGCTTCGCTGCGAAGCGCGGCGAGCTCCTCCGCGTGCCCGTCGGAGCTGGCCGCGGTGCTCCGGGCCTGGAGCGCTGCGGGTGGCGGGGTGACGGGGCTCGCCTCCGCCGCAGCCAGCGGCACCGGCGGCATACCGGGATCTGCTACCGGCGTCGGGGCGAGCGGGGCAGCCGCCGGTGCTCCCCCCATCCTCTCAGCGCCAGGCTCGGGCCCCGCTCGCCTGACAAGCTGGTCCAGGTCCGGGCGATGCATCGGTGCCGTCATGGTCACGGTGGGCTCGTCCTCGTCGGCAAGCTCCGCGACGGGCGGCTCCCAGACCAGCTCCAGAGGTCGCGCCACCGGCTGTGTCTCGACCGGCAGGGCGGCCTGCGGGATCGCCTCGTGGCTGGGTGGAGGTGAGGCGTCCGCAGGCACCCGAGGTCGGACCTCGACCTCCACGGGGGCCTCTGGGGCGGCGGGCACTTCGGGCGCAGGCGGCCCGGCCGGCGCCTCCCACGGGAGTGGGATCCGGTCATCTTCCCACGGGAGCGGCGCCTTGTCTCGCTCCCTGGGTCGGGAGGCCGCGCTTGGTTCGGACGCGTGCCCCGGCAGAGCGCCTCCGGCCCCCGGCGTCCCCTCCGCTGGCGGCGTCGACGCGTCGACGGGCTCGTGTGGGGCCGCAGCGCCCAGGTCCAGTGCGGGCGGAAGCTGATGGCTGTCCAGCTCTGGCACAACCGAGGGCGTGGCCGCGGGCGGCGCTGGGGTCGGCGGCGGCGATGCGGCCTGACGGGGCAGCGACGGCGGAGCCGCACTCCCGCGCACCTCGGGTTCGACGGCGCGGCGGCCCAGGTGCCACGGGTCACTCTGGTCGTCGGCATGAGAGGGGGTGGCTGTCGCCTCCCGCTCGTCCGCCTCGAAGGCGGTCAGATCCAGGACCCCCCGCGTGACACGCATCGGGCGCGGAGAGGTGGCCTCCGCGTGCGCGGCCCGCTGCGCGACCTCCGCGTGCGCGGCCTGCTGCGCGACCTCCGCCTGCGCGGCCCGCTGCGCGACCTCCGCCTGCGCGGCGTGCTGCGCGACCTCCGCCTGCGCGGCCCGCCGCGCGACCTCCGCCTGCGCGGCCCGCAGTGCGGTCTCCACGGGCGTCGTCGAAGCGCCCGGCTCTGTCAGGGGCGCCCCGTCCTGCTCTGGGGCGGCGCTCACCGCGGCGGTCTCGACCGCGGACGGCGCTGGAGTGTCGGCCTCCCTGCCGTGGCCCTGGGCACCATCGTCGGGACGTCCCGCGTGGGGCTCCACGTCCACCGTGGCGTCGCCCGCAGGCGCCGGCTGGTCGTCCGAGACCGAGCGCGGGGCGCGCGGCCCGTCGACGGGCGTCACGTCGAGGGGCAGCGGCGCGCTCGGGGTCAACTCATCCGGTCCCAGGACGGTGGGCTCGGGCTCCTCGTAGGTGAAGTCCGGCTCCGTCGGGACCTCGAGGGCCGCTGGCGCGTCGGCCATGCGGATGCGAGGGAGGACGCCCCACGTGGCCGTCGATCCGGCCATGGGCGGGGGGAGCTGCGGCGCCGGGTGAGTCGGAGCGTGACTGACGTCGACACCCGGCGGTGCCATCGGCTCGGACGCCGCGGGCGTGGCGGCCTGCTGCTCGACGGGCAAGCTGGCCTCCAGCCCCTGGTTCGGCGTGGTCGGCTCGAAGAAGATGCTCCCCGTCCCCTCCTCGCGCGCGGCCGGGAGGGCAGGGAGCGTGTCGGCCAGTGGATCCACCGCGTCCAGGGCCCCGGGTGCCGGACCCGGCGTGGGCGGAAGGGGCTCCGGCGGGGCCGGTGGGACGCGCCCCGCCTCCAGTGCCTGGACCAGGACTGCGAGCGCGTCAGGGGTCTCGAAGGCGCCGCAGGAGAGCACCTGCTGGATGGTCGGAGTCACATCGAGCTGCGATACCAGCGCCTGCGCGCGCGGGTCGTCGGAGAGCAGCGCCTCCGCGTCGGCCCTCCGCACCCTCCCATCGAGCGCTCCGGGCAGCCGTGCCCTGAGTGCCTCCCACTGCTCCGCGCGGGCGAGCCCCTCCAGCAGCAGCTCTACGAGCGGTCGCTGGATGCTCCGCTCTGCCCGGGAGTCGGAGAGATCCACCTGGAAGGACCCGGCGCTCCAGCGCAGCAGCCGGTGGAACGCGTCGACGCCCCCCACCTGGCCAGCCTGGGCGCTCGCTGGCTGCCCCGCCGAGAACTGGATCCACCCGCTTCTGTCCCCGTCGTCGAAGGACGCGCGCCCGGACAGGCCGTAGCGCTCCATGAACCGGGCCAGGTCGGCGACGCTGTAGTCGAGGAGGGACCCGCTGAGCGTGGCGCCCTCCCGTCGCATGCGCCGCTCCTCGCGGGCCCGCAGGTAGGCGAGCGCCGCACGCAGGTGCGTCCGTGGGACCGGCTTGAGCAGCAGCGGCGCGTCGCGGAGCACGAAGGACTCCCGCGGCCGGTCCACGCGCTCCGTCAGGAACAGGATGGGGACGTCCCGGCTTGCGCCCTTGGCGAGGCGCCGCCGGAACTCCAGACCGTCCATCCCCGGGATCTCCAGATCGCACACCGCCAGGTCGAACGCCGTCTCCTGGGCCACCCGCAGCGCTTCCTGCAGGCCGGTCACCGCACGAACGGTGTAGCCCTCGGCGCGGAGGTGTGCCCCCATCACTGCCCGGTTCACCCGGTCCATCTCGGCCAGGAGCGCCCGGCGTGTGGTCTTGCCCATCTCGTCACCTCGCGGATCGATCCCCACCCGGGATCGGGAGGGGGATTATCGGTTGCCCGCTCGGCGTGCGTCAACCGGCAACGGGCCCCCGCCGCGATCCGGGCAGCGACCCTCGCACCCCGATCTGCGTTGACAAGGCGCTCGCGCGTCTGCTAGCGTGCCGCCGGAATGAATGGTCATTCAGCGCGAGGCGCGCTCACGTCATGACCCCAGAGCTCAGCCGCACCCGCACCGACCGCACAGGCGACAAGCGCAGTCGCATCGTCGACGCCGCAATCAAGGTCTTTGCCGAGAAGGGCTTCTTCACGGCTCGGGTCAGCGAGATCGCGCGCGAGGCGGGCGTCGCCGACGGCACCATCTATCTCTACTTCGAGAACAAGGATGACCTGCTCATCCAGGTCTTCGAGGAGAGCATGGTCCGCGTCGTCGAGAGCCTCACCGTGGCGCTCCGGGGCGCGGTCGGCCCGGAGGACAAGCTCCGCCGCTTCGTGGAGCACCACCTGGCGCTGGTGGAGGACAACCGGGAGCTCGCAGAGGTGCTCACGGTCGAGCTTCGCCAGTCGGCCAAATTCATGAAGGAGCACAAGAACCCGCGCTTCGCGGAGTACCTTCGGATCGCCGCCGAGATCTATGAGGAGGGCATCGAGCGGGGCGTCTTCCGCCCTGACATCACCCCGTGGCTCCAGGCCCGGGCCCTCTTCGGGATGCTCGACGAGCTCGCGCTCACCTGGGTCCTCGGCCGCGCGTTCGATATCCGGCGCGCGGCCGACGAAGTCCATGGAGTCTTGATGAACGGACTGCGGCTCCGCGCGCCCGGGCAGGCGCCGGTGGTCGCGGCCGCAACGCAGCAAGGAGGCACCGGTGAAGATTCTGGTGACGGCGAAACGGGTCACCGACCCTGATGCCAAGATCAAGCTGAAGCCCGACATGACGGGCATCCAGACCGATGGTGTCGAGTACAAGGTCAACCCGTTCTGCGAGAACGCCATCGAGGAGGCGCTGCGCCTCGGCGACAAGACGGGCGCAGAGGTCGTGGTGGTCAGCATCGGCCCCGAGGACGCGAAGCAGTACATCCGCACCGGCCTGGCCATGGGCGCGGCGCGCGGCATCCTGGTGTCCGGCATCGAGGACGACAAGCTCGACAGCGACCTGACCGCCCGCATCCTAGCGAAGGTCTACGAGCGCGAGCAGCCCGACCTCTTCATCTTCGGCAAGCAGGCCATCGACGGGGACTCCAACCAGGTGGCCCAGCTCGTCGCGGCCTACACGGGCCTCCCCCAGGCGTGCTTCGCGTCCAAGGTGGAGCTCACGGGCGGCACGGCGCGCGTCACCCGCGAGGTGGACGGCGGCCTCGAGACCATCGAGGTCTCGCTGCCGGCGGTCATCAGCGCGGACCTGCGCCTCAACGAGCCTCGCTACGCCTCGCTCCCGGGCATCATGAAGGCGAAGCGCAAGCCCATCGACGAGATCGAGGTCTCCAGCCTCGGCGTCGACACGACCCTGAAGGTCCGCACCATCCGCTACGAGAACCCGCCCTCCCGTGGCGGCGGCGTGAAGATGGTCGAGTCTGTGGACGAGCTGCTCGGCAAGCTCAAGAACGAAGCGAAGGCGCTCTGACGGAGGCAATGAAGATGGGCGGAGTCTTGGTAGTTGGTGAGGCCAGGGATGGAAAGCTGGTCTCCGGTTCGCTCTCCGCGGTCACCTTCGCTTCGGAGGTGGCGCGGCGGAAGGGCACGCACTTTGACATCCTGGTGGTAGGCAGCCGCGTCGCGGACGCGGCGGCTCAGGCGGCGAGGTACGGCGCACGCAAGGTCCTCGTCGAGGACAGCCCCGCGTTCAGCCACTACCTGGCGCAGTCGTTCGCGCACTCCATCGCGGCCGCAGCCAAGGCCACCGGGGCGTCTTTCGTGGCGGCGACGGCGACCACGTTCGCGAAGGACGTCCTGCCTGCCGTCGCGGTGAAGCTCGGCGCGGGCATGGCGAGCGACGTCCTCGCCATCGCGGGTGAGGGCGCCAACCTGGTGTTCAAGCGCCCCATGTGGGCCGGCAACGTCATCGCGCACGTGACCATCGACACCCCGGTGGCCGTGGTCAGCGTCCGCGGCACGGACTTCGACGCCGCCAAGGAGGCAGCGGGCGCGTCCCCCATCGAGGCCTTCGACAGCGGCTTCGCGGCGGGTGCCCTCAAGCAGAAGTTCGTGGGCTTCGACGCGACGGTCAGCGAGCGACCCGACCTCACGGAGGCCAAGGTCGTCGTGGCGGGCGGCCGCGGCCTGAAGGACAAGGAGAGCTTCTTCAAGGTGATGGAGCCCCTGGCCGACGCCCTGGGCGCCGCCATCGGAGCGAGCCGCGCGGCGGTCGACGCGGGCTTCTGCCCGAACGACTTCCAGATCGGCCAGACCGGCAAGGCGGTGGCCCCGGGCCTCTACTTCGCCATCGCGATCAGCGGAGCCATCCAGCACATCGCGGGCATGAAGAACTCCAAGGTCATCGTGGCCATCAACAAGGATCCGGAGGCCCCCATCTATCAGCTCGCGGACTACGGGCTGGCGGCCGACGCCTTCAAGGTGGTGCCGGAGCTGGTGGAGAAGCTCAAGGCGCTGCGCTAGCGTCGCCCACTGCCGGGAGCGGCTCGCCTGTCGTGGGCGAGCCGCCACCCACCCCCTATAGCGTCTTTGGCTTCACGCACAGGGGCGCGACGGTCTCGAAGGACCGCTCCGTCGTGACCAGCTTCTTGCCGCAGCCGGCCGCCCCGAACA
>BTVJ01000126.1:0-18387 GCA_045863395.1 Myxococcales bacterium | reverse complement strand
CCTTCCACGGTGGGGGCTCCCCACCTCCTGCTTATTCTACGCGACCCTGTCAATGGGGCCGCGTCCCGAGAGACGCGGAGAGAAGGTGGACCTCAGCGTCGCAAACCCTGCGCGGATCTGGCTTCAATGGGGCCGCGTCCCAAGAGACGCGGAGAGAACCAACCGCAGCGAGCCATGAGCATGTGCATCTGGGCTTCAATGGGGCCGCGTCCCAAGAGACGCGGAGAGGTCCATCGGCCCGATCACCATCCCCGTCGTTGCCACCGCTTCAATGGGGCCGCGTCCCAAGAGACGCGGAGAGGCGTTACGGCCCCGGACTCGTCCTGTGGGGCATCGAGCTTCAATGGGGCCGCGTCCCAAGAGACGCGGAGAGTGGTCGCGTTCCTACCTACTCCACCCGCAGAGCCTCAAGCTTCAATGGGGCCGCGTCCCAAGAGACGCGGAGAGTCATCGGTGCCGGCATCGCACAGGACTTCGCCGTCGAGAGCTTCAATGGGGCCGCGTCCCAAGAGACGCGGAGAGTCCCTCCCTTCCGCAAGTTCAACGGGGCCTTCGGGGCGCTTCAATGGGGCCGCGCCCCAAGAGACGCGGAGAGTCGAACGTCCTCGACGTCAGGAACAGGGACACCGCGCTTCAATGGGGCCGCGTCCCAAGAGACGCGGAGAGCCTGTGCAGAGCTGACCTGCACGAAGCGAACCTGAGCGCTTCAATGGGGCCGCGTCCCAAGAGACGCGGAGAGCATGGAAGAACGAGACATTCGATACGGCAACCGTCATTGGCTTCAATGGGGCCGCGTCCCAAGAGACGCGGAGAGACATCGATCTGCTCACGGACCAGGAGCGCCTGAAGGCGCTTCAATGGGGCCGCGTCCCAAGAGACGCGGAGAGCGAAGGAGACGTAGCCCCCGTCCCCCTTGGGTTCGTGGCTTCAATGGGGCCGCGTCCCAAGAGACGCGGAGAGTGTTGTACGAATCTTCTCATATGCACCTAAATCAGCCGCTTCAATGGGGCCGCGTCCCAAGAGACGCGGAGAGGCCAGCGCCCCTCGTGAAGTTCGCGAGCGGCAGTTGGCTTCAATGGGGCCGCGTCCCAAGAGACGCGGAGAGTTCTTCACCCCCTTTGGCTGCTCCCCCCCAACTCGTTTGCTTCAATGGGGCCGCGTCCCAAGAGACGCGGAGAGAGGCGTCCCAGGCGGCCCTGGCGTCCCAGGCATCGCTGCTTCAATGGGGCCGCGTCCCAAGAGACGCGGAGAGAGGGCATCTATGCCGCCGGTGGCACCAGCGGGCCCGGCTTCAATGGGGCCGCGTCCCAAGAGACGCGGAGAGGACGGGCAGCTAGGGGCCTTGGAAACGGTCAAGCAGCTTCAATGGGGCCGCGTCCCAAGAGACGCGGAGAGGACGGTGGCAGCGCTCAACGCCGCCGTGCACCAGTACCTGCTTCAATGGGGCCGCGTCCCAAGAGACGCGGAGAGTGATCCTCGACTACAAGACGAGCTGGCGGGACCGCGAGCTTCAATGGGGCCGCGTCCCAAGAGACGCGGAGAGGAGCTGGGGTTCACCTCCAGCGCGCGCAAGAAGTGGTAGCTTCAATGGGGCCGCGTCCCAAGAGACGCGGAGAGCTGCGACGGAGTGCTTCGGCCGCCTCCTGAATGAGCGCTTCAATGGGGCCGCGTCCCAAGAGACGCGGAGAGCCGCGTCCATCTGCCGGGCCGCTTCCTCCCGCACCTTGCTTCAATGGGGCCGCGTCCCAAGAGACGCGGAGAGTACCCTCGCGCGGCCCATGTGCGGGTCGCCTGACAACTGCTTCAATGGGGCCGCGTCCCAAGAGACGCGGAGAGGTGAAGCGCATCCGGGCGGCGGAGCTCGCCCCCGACCCGCTTCAATGGGGCCGCGTCCCAAGAGACGCGGAGAGAACTACGGGTTGATAGTACTGAGCGACGGCTTCGATGCTTCAATGGGGCCGCGTCCCAAGAGACGCGGAGAGTGGGCAGAGCTATGGTTGCCGCATGACCGGAGACCGGGCTTCAATGGGGCCGCGTCCCAAGAGACGCGGAGAGTTCATGGAGCTTCAGGCCGAAGGCGGTAGTGTCAGACCGCTTCAATGGGGCCGCGTCCCAAGAGACGCGGAGAGTCAGGATGCCCTATCACACCTCCCAGGTACGACAGGCTTCAATGGGGCCGCGTCCCAAGAGACGCGGAGAGATGCGGTGGCGCACGTCGTCGCCCTCGGCCTTCATGCTTCAATGGGGCCGCGTCCCAAGAGACGCGGAGAGTCGAACGCATTTCGTTGGGATCGCGCTCGGACTCGACCGCTTCAATGGGGCCGCGTCCCAAGAGACGCGGAGAGTCACGAAGTACGCACCAGACATTCTCCAGCGCCTGGACGCTTCAATGGGGCCGCGTCCCAAGAGACGCGGAGAGTACGCTGTCGTTCTCCTCGCTGGATGCCGCTCTCGTGCTTCAATGGGGCCGCGTCCCAAGAGACGCGGAGAGTCGATCCGCGACTACATCGACAACAGCGAGGAGCTTCACGCTTCAATGGGGCCGCGTCCCAAGAGACGCGGAGAGAAGATGATGGGTGATGAGGACTGGCATGTCAGACAGGCTTCAATGGGGCCGCGTCCCAAGAGACGCGGAGAGGAGAGTGCTCGGAGGACGAGATCCGCGAGGCGGTACGACGCTTCAATGGGGCCGCGTCCCAAGAGACGCGGAGGGACCGCGTCCACCCGGCCGAAGGGACCGTGCTCGCTGGGCTTCAATGGGGCCGCGTCCCAAGAGACGCGGAGAGCTGAGCTACCAGTGGTAGAAGCTCCTAACAGCACCTACGCTTCAATGGGGCCGCGTCCCAAGAGACGCGGAGAGGCTTCATCGGCTCCGGCGGCGTCGGCAGGCGCTTCAGCTTCAATGGGGCCGCGTCCCAAGAGACGCGGAGAGGTGGAGGGCATGGTGGAGGCGGCGCGGGGGGAGTACCGGCTTCAATGGGGCCGCGTCCCAAGAGACGCGGAGAGGACGGCGGAGGAGGGGGAGACGGAGGAGCAGGCGCGGCTTCAATGGGGCCGCGTCCCAAGAGACGCGGAGAGTGGACGCGGCGGGGACGGTGCTGATCTACACGACGGGGCTTCAATGGGGCCGCGTCCCAAGAGACGCGGAGAGCCGGCCCAGTCGGCCATGGCGGCCCGGGCATCGCTGCTTCAATGGGGCCGCGTCCCAAGAGACGCGGAGAGACGGTTGACGCTACGCCCGCACCTTGCGGCTCTTCTTGCTTCAATGGGGCCGCGTCCCAAGAGACGCGGAGAGACCCGGGCCGCCTGGGACGCATGGGCCGCCATCACCGGCTTCAATGGGGCCGCGTCCCAAGAGACGCGGAGAGGCAGCGGGCGTCGCGAAGGACGTGATTCCGCGCTGGACGCTTCAATGGGGCCGCGTCCCAAGAGACGCGGAGAGTGAGGTCCCGGAGCATCTGCGAACAGAGGAAGCGCCGCTTCAATGGGGCCGCGTCCCAAGAGACGCGGAGAGCAATGAGTGACCCATTATCGCTCTTACCACCGACCGCTTCAATGGGGCCGCGTCCCAAGAGACGCGGAGAGATGGGGATCTCGCAGCCAGAGCCGACGCTGCCTCAGGCTTCAATGGGGCCGCGTCCCAAGAGACGCGGAGAGTCGATGGCCGAGGAGGTCGCGCGCGCGGGCTCCGTGCTTCAATGGGGCCGCGTCCCAAGAGACGCGGAGAGCATCGCCGAGGCGGTCCAGCCGTCGTCGATGACGATGCTTCAATGGGGCCGCGTCCCAAGAGACGCGGAGAGGAGCAACTGGAGGCCGAGTGCAAGAAGCACTGGGCGCTTCAATGGGGCCGCGTCCCAAGAGACGCGGAGAGAAGGTGCGGACCTTGCAGGCGCGGACCTTACAGGTGCGCTTCAATGGGGCCGCGTCCCAAGAGACGCGGAGAGTTATGGCGCTAAGAACCCACGCGGTTTCCGTAGACGTAGCTTCAATGGGGCCGCGTCCCAAGAGACGCGGAGAGACGTCGAGGTCCACCACCTCCCGGAGCGGGAGCTTCACGCTTCAATGGGGCCGCGTCCCAAGAGACGCGGAGAGGGAGGACCGGGCCGTTGGACGCGACCTGGCGGATCGCGCTTCAATGGGGCCGCGTCCCAAGAGACGCGGAGAGCAAGCACGACAAGGGAGAGAGCACAATGCGCGTGGATCCGCTTCAATGGGGCCGCGTCCCAAGAGACGCGGAGAGGTACCCTTCCGACGGCGACAACGGAGCAAACCCTACCGCTTCAATGGGGCCGCGTCCCAAGAGACGCGGAGAGTGGAGGCGGGGCAGTCGATGCCGTGGCCGACGGACCGGCTTCAATGGGGCCGCGTCCCAAGAGACGCGGAGAGATCCGGGAGGCGACGGAGTCGAGCGTCCAGACGAAGAAGCTTCAATGGGGCCGCGTCCCAAGAGACGCGGAGAGACCTCCAGTACGCGATTAGAGCAGTGGCTACAGGTATCGGCTTCAATGGGGCCGCGTCCCAAGAGACGCGGAGAGCGCGAAGGGGCGCGTGCGCATCGTGGGACCGACGGGGCTTCAATGGGGCCGCGTCCCAAGAGACGCGGAGAGTCCCCGCCGTGGTTCACGACCGATGGCTGTTCGTCGTGCTTCAATGGGGCCGCGTCCCAAGAGACGCGGAGAGCGGGAGAGGACGAGCATCTGCCGCACAGGACGCCGGAGCTTCAATGGGGCCGCGTCCCAAGAGACGCGGAGAGCACTCGCATCGAGGACGCCATCAACAACGCCCTCGACGCTTCAATGGGGCCGCGTCCCAAGAGACGCGGAGAGAAAGAATCTGCTTTACGCTGCCCTAAATTCTATGGCGCTTCAATGGGGCCGCGTCCCAAGAGACGCGGAGAGCCAGGTGCGCGACGAGATCCGGCGCGTCATCTCCCCCGCTTCAATGGGGCCGCGTCCCAAGAGACGCGGAGAGAAAGATCAGTGGCTCTTCGTCCTCGTCCCGTGGGGCGCTTCAATGGGGCCGCGTCCCAAGAGACGCGGAGAGTCGGGCGCATCGTGTACGTGTCCGGGCGCCAGATTCTGCTTCAATGGGGCCGCGTCCCAAGAGACGCGGAGAGCTCGTGACGGGGAGCGCGCCCGAGTCGGCAACTATCTGCTTCAATGGGGCCGCGTCCCAAGAGACGCGGAGAGGGCAGGGCGCCGTGGCACACCTTCCAGGTCCTGACGCTTCAATGGGGCCGCGTCCCAAGAGACGCGGAGAGGTCGACGATGAGGGCCCGGCGCAAGCTGAGCGGCTTGCTTCAATGGGGCCGCGTCCCAAGAGACGCGGAGAGCCCGGAGGAGACACATGGCGACGTTGCTGGACACGCTGCTTCAATGGGGCCGCGTCCCAAGAGACGCGGAGAGCCCACCCCCCAGAACCTGTGTGATCCTGGGGCGTTGCGGGGGCACTTTCGAGAGGTTGTCATGCGGCCGGTTCATCGGGCGCCTCTGGAGGTACCCTGCCATGCTTCGCTGGCCTGGTCAAGCTGATTGTTTTCACGGTGTTGGCGCACTTTTCGAGCACTCCCCGGGGGTACGTTCACCATCGAGGTGCTCGAAGGGGGGTTCAGTTTTCACATTCCTTTGTAGTCGCGGACTTGGGTTCATGTTGTGGGTTGCGACTGCCTCAGGTGCGTTCGGGGCGGCTTCTTGCTGCCGCCGCTGGCGGGCTCGGAGGGGGCGCAGCGGTCAAGGTGCCTGCTGTGGGTTCTGCTCGTGCGTCGTGGCTCAACCGGCGTCGTATGCACTTGCGGGGCCGAACCAGGCTGCTCCCGCCGCTCTAACGGGGCCAGCTCCCGCTGCGCGTCCCTCGGCTGCTCCCATGATCGACGTTCAGCGCTCAAAGGCACCCTCCAAAATAATGATACTGGACCGGCCTACGCCCCGAGGTCCCCGGTCCCCCGCTCCAAGTCCGCCGCCTCCCAGCGTCCCCGTCCCCACCACCGCGCCGCCCGCCTACAGGATTACGGCGTGGCGCTCCGGGTGGGTGTAGGGGCGACCCACCGCTGCGAAGCTGCTTGCTGCTGACGGGCCGGCTGGGCCGATGTCCACAAGCAGGACCTGATCCTGCCTGTGATCGATGGCCTCGTCCAGCGCCTTGATGAGCTCCGCTCGCGAGCGGGGGCTGAGTTCGGCGCGGAAGACGCTGTACTGGAGGTGATCGCCGAAGCGGCGGCAGATCTGGAAGACCTTGCGGAGGCGCTTCGGATCGGAGACGTCGTAGCAGACGAGGGTACAGGTGCGGTTCACGGTGATGCCTCCTTCAGCGCGTCTCGATGGGGACATAGCGGGGCGTCTCGCCCATGACGTGCCGGCCCAACAGGCGCGCCTGGACCTCGATGAGACGGCGCCAGCTCACCCGGTAGCCGAAGAGCGGGTGCGTGACCAGCGTGTCCATGCGGCGCTCCCAGGTACGGAGGAAGGACTTGCGGCCCTCGGCGGTCAGGGCGCAGCCGTCGGCGCGCTGGATGAAGTGGCCCTTGACCGTCTCGCCGTTGTTGATGGCCAGGATGACGACCGAGTCGGCGACGAGCGGGCGGAGCTCCTCCATGAGGTCGAGCGCCAGCGCCGGGCGGCCGTAGCGCGGCTGGTGGTAGAAGCCCATGTAGGGGTCGAAGCCCACGGCCGCCGCGGCGACATGGCACTCCTTGACGAGCAGGGCGTAGGCGTAGGAGAGGAGGGCGTTGACCGGGTCGCGCGGTGGGCGGCGGTTGCGGCCGTTGAGGTCGAAGACCTGGGTCCCCTTGAGCAGCCCGCCGAATGCCTGGAAGTACAGGCGCGCGGCCGCGCCCTCCAGACCAAGCAGGGTCTCCATGGCCGGGGCGTGGCGAGACGAGCCGGCGAGGCGCGCCATCTCGCGCAAGGTCGCCTTGCTCACGTCAGGGTGATTGCGGCGCAGCAAGGTCCGCTGGTTGCGGATCTTGCCCGCGACCATCTGCCGTGCGATGGCCAGGGACCTGGTGCCATCCGCCGCGGCCCCGTACTGTGCCTGGCGCAGCACGACGTTCTTGTGGTGGTGGCCCTGAGCCATGCCGTAGAACCAGCCTCCATACGAAAACCAGCATACGGCGATGCCGTGGTCCATTGCAGCTCGCAGAGCCTGAGTTGTCACCTGAATCTGGCCGTAGAGTGATACCTGCGTCGTGTCCCGTAGCCGGACGCGTCCCAGCTCAGCACCCTTGCGGGTGACTATCAGCTCGCCCTGTGACGTGCCGACCGTGGCTCCCTGCTCGCTCACGTGAAGCGGCAGGCCGTCGGGCCGTGGTGCGAGGAGCTGGCGCGGCTCGTCGCTCGATTGGCCTGGCGCATTCAGCCAGTGCACCTCGTCCGGGAGGCAGATGCCGACCAGGCTGCAGCGGGGGCAGCGCGGGCTGTCGATCAGCGGCGGAGGAAGCTCCGCGGCCTCCGCCGCCGCCCTCAGATCCGTGATTGCCCTGCGGGTCTGCGTCACGAGTGCGTCGTCGAAGACGACCTCGACTCGCCGCCTGGCGGCCGCGTACCACACGAAGCCGGACGTACTCTGCCAGCCGTTCGCTCGCAGCACGAGCCCCTGGGCGCAGACCTGGACCCGGTCTGCTTCCCACGCTCCCTCATCTGGCGGCGACCCCCTCTTGGTGTCGATGGGCGCGGCCTTACCGCGCTCCACCTCCACGACGTCCATGCGCGCCGTGATCCCGTCGCCCTCGTACCACACGGAGCGGGCGCGGGCTACCAGCTCGTCGTCGGGCTCCGGCAGGGGCTCCGTGGGTCGGTCCACGCGGCCGTGGACCCGCGCGCCGTCCACGGTGTCGGCGCTCTCGTCCCACTCGCCATGCACCCACTCGAGCACTGCGAGGCGCGGGCAGTAGGTCCACTCGTTCAGCATGCGGGCGGGGATGGGGCGGGTTTCGTCGAGCATGGCTGCACCTCGAAGCTTGGGGGCGGGGCCCCGTGGCGACGGGAGCAGGCAGGTGAAGGGTACGCCAGGTCGGTCTCCGGAATCCACTGTGATGATGCCTGTGGTCCCCGCGCGCTCATTTCAGTGGACGCAAGTTGCCTGCTCGTCTACCATCGCCTCCGACTCAATACCCCGGGAGGTGCTCCTTGAACGACGCATCCATAGGCGACATCCGTCTCTGGCTGAACGCGCTGTATGCGCCCGCAGACGCGGTGACGGCGAAGAAGGCCACGGAGATCGACCCGGCGAGCACGCTTGCCGTGCTGCGCTCCACCCATACCGGCGCGGTCTACGAAGGCAGGATCGCCACATTCAGGGCCGACATCGCGTCGCTGCCCGACGCGCTCACGTCTCAAAAGCGGCCGTTCACCGATGAGCTCGCGACGGCCGACCTGACGCATGACGCGTGGATTGACTGCATCGGGCTTCTGCTGCGGGCGATTCAGAGGGCGCCGAGCACCCCCGAGGTGGTGCGTGCGCGCGTCGACAACCTGACTGCCCGCCTCGCGCTCAGCCCCACCTTGAAGACCGCCTCTTACGCCGACCAGGCCGCGGCGGCGCCGACCTACGGCAAGGCTCTCGCCTCTCACGGTGCGGAGCTGGCCGAGCTCCCTGTGGCGTGGGAGGGCGATGGCCGCACCATGGCGGACTGGGTGAGCGGCCTCGGGACCGCGGCGGACGCCGTGGGCAGCCTGCTGGCGGCGCGGTCCAACGCGCTGACGGAGACCGTCTCGCCAGAGGACCAGAAGCGCGCGTTCGTGATCCGCACGAAGACCCTGACCACTCTCCGCTCCTGCCGCGCGGTCCTCGCAGACGAGATCGCCGTGAACGAGGCGCTCCCCCGCAACCTGGAGCGCCTGGTCTTCGGATACCTCGACGACCTGTCCGACGACCGCGCGGCGCGCCGCGCGGGCAAGGCGAAGAAGGTCGCCCCCGAGGGGCCGGGCGGCGGCGACGAGACCGTCTGACGGGACCCCTGGGGTCGTGCGCTCCGGGTGGCTGCACGAGGGACGGGACCCCTGGGGTCGTGCGCTCCGGGTGGCCTCACGAGGGACACGACCCCCGGGGTCTTGCGCTCCGGGTGGCCCCACGAGGGACACGACCCCTGGGGTCTTGCGCTCCGGGTGGCCCCACGAGGGACACGACCCCTGGGGTCTTGCGCTCCGGGTGGCCCCACGTGGGACGGGACCTCTCGGGACTTGCAGTGCTGGTGACCAACCGGCCGGATGGACCGAAAAATGAAGTTCAGTGTAGGCAGTACGAAAGAGTGAAGGCAGAGGAAGTGAGAAGAAGGCGCTTGACATCCCTCTTCCGTTGTGAGATCACACCCGGAGCTGGGAGCGCGGGTCCAAACCGGCGACCCGTCCCGCTGGCGCCGTGTCAACGATCAGGTCACCGGGGTCCAAACCGGCGGCCGTGGCGCCGCCGAGACATCGTGGGTCGTCGCTCTCCGCCCCAATTGAAGCAGCGTCGGCAGCGCGATCGAGTGCCGTGCCGGACGCACTTTCCGCAGGCCCCCCTGCGGCCCCATCGAAGGTAGACGTTTGCGACGCTCGGAGGCGACGACCACATGACCGACTTCGATTCCTGGTTCCGGGTCGCCACGAGCGGGAAGTCGCCGCATGCATGGCAGCGGGCGCTCGCTGGCGAGCCCGGTTGCCGCAGCCGCCTGATTCGCATCCCCACCGGGAACGGCAAGACGCTGGGCGTCCTGGGTGCTTGGGCGTACAATCGTATCGCGCAGCAACGCTCCGAGTGGCCCCGCCGGCTGGTCTGGGCTCTCCCGATGCGCGTTCTGGCCGAGCAGACCGCAGATGAGGCTGCTGCTCTGTTCGACCAACTCGGCGTGCTCTGGGATGGCACCGGCGACCACCGCGGCAGAGTCGGCGTCCACCTCGTCATGGGCGGCGCAGATGCCGGCGAGTGGAACTTGTTCCCCGAGGAGGCCGCCGTTCTGGTCGGCACGCAGGACATGCTGCTCTCCCGAGCCATGAACCGCGGGTTTGCCGCTCCCCGCGCACGCTGGCCGATGGAGTTCGGTCTTCTGAGCCAGGACGCGCTGTGGGTGCTGGACGAGGTGCAGCTCATGGACGTCGGGCTGGCCACGAGCGCCCAGCTTCAGGCCTACCGCGACGAGGATGCGGCGCGCGGTCTCCGGCCCTGCAAGAGCTGGTGGATGAGCGCGACGCTTCAATCGGTCTGGCTCCATACAGTAGATTGCGCAGCGCAGCACCCCCAGTGGGTCCAAGCCCCGACCATGCTGTCTGCCAGTGATCGCGAGACTCCGGAGAACACGACCCACAAGAGCCTGCGCGTCGCCATGATCGCGCCTGACGAAGCACCCGAGCTGGCCCGCCTGGTCCTGCACGAGCACGCGGAGAACGACGGCGGAGATCACGGCCGGATCACTCTCGTGATCTGCAACACGGTCGAACGGGCGACTGCCACCTACGTGGCGCTGCGCCAGGACGCCGGCGCGACCGAGCTGCACCTCGTGCACAGCCGCTTCCGACCCGCGGAGCGGGAGCGGTGGCGAAAGGACGTCCTGTGCCGCGCCGCCTGCTCCAAGACCACGGACCGCATCATCATCGCGACCCAGGTCGTGGAGGCGGGAGTCGACATCTCCGCCACCCGCCTCATCACTGAGCTTGCGCCCTGGCCGAGCCTGGTCCAGCGCTTCGGGCGCTGCGCACGGTACGGCGGAAGCGGCCAGGTCACGGTGGTGGATCGCGGCACGGACGAACGTGCGAGCCGCCCCTACTCATCAGAAGAGCTCGAGGCCGCCCTGCAGGCCCTCCAGGCGCTCACCGACGTTGGACTGGCAGCGCTCGACGCCTTCGAGGAATCTCTCTCCGCGTCGGCCCGTGACGCGCTCTATCCCTATGCGGCGTCTCACTTGCTTCGGCGCTCCGAGTTCGAAGAGCTGTTCGACACGACCCCCGACCTGACCGGCGCCGACCTCGACGTGAGCCGCTTCATCCGCAGCGGGGACGAGCGCGACGTGCAGGTGTTCTGGGCAGACCTGCCACCCAAGACGGCGCCTTCGCCGACGCGGCGCCCCCTGCGTCGCGAGCTGTGCGCCGTGCCATTCCTCGCCGCTCGCGACTGGCTGTGCGGCAAGGAGACGTCCACGAAGCGGGCGCCCAGGCTCCGCTCCGCCATGAGCGCCTGGGTGTGGGATTTCATTGACGGGGAGTGGGTGGTGGCCACCCGCGCCTCGCTGCTCCCTGGCAGAATCGTATGTGTCGCCGCGGACTCCGGCGGCTACGACCTCGGAGTCGGCTTCGCACCCACCTCCGCTGCACGGGTACCGCCGGTGGCGGCCCCCGATACGCAGAATCTGACAGAAGCGCCAGCGCAGGATCTGGCAGATGACAGCCAGGACGCCGAGGTTCTCAGCGTGTCGCAGTGGAAGACGATCACCACGCACGGCGCCGAAGCCGCCGAGGTCGCAGCGGTGATCGCGCGGGAGACGTGTCTGCCAGAGGAGCTGGCGAAGCTCCTGGCGCTGGCGGCGCGGTGGCATGACTACGGCAAGTCCCACCCGGCGTTTCAGAGCATCATCCGGAGCGAGAAGCGACCCGACCGTCCGGACCTGGCCAAGGCCCCCAATGGCGAGTGGGTGCGTCCGTCAGGGCGCTACGAGGTGACCAAACGTGACGCGCGCCCGGGCTTTCGCCACGAGCTCGCGAGCGCCCTGGCCCTCTTCGCGATCCTCGAAAGATACGCGCCGACACACTCAGCCCTGCTCGGTGGCTGCGCCGACGAGCTGGAGGCGCTCGGACTCTCTGCGCGGAAGCCGCTCGCAGACACCCCGTCCGTGATCGAGCGGGAGATCCTCGCCTGCTCTGCCGAGCAGTTCGATCTGCTCGCCTACCTGGTGCTGAGCCACCACGGCAAGGTGCGCGTGGCCTTGCACGCTGCGCCCAAGGACCAGGACCACCGCAATCACGACGGCCGTGGGCTCCCGATTCGCGGCGTGCGAGAAGGAGACGAGCTGCCAGGGATCGTGATGGGCACAGACGAGGCCCCCCTGCCACCTCTCACGCTCAGCCTCTCGCCTGCGTCTCTCGGTTTGTCGGGCCGCACCGGACGGAGCTGGCGGGAGCGCACTCTCGGACTGGTCGCCCGCCATGGGCCCGGGGCGCTCGCCTACATGGAGGCGTTGATCATCGCCGCAGACCGGCGCGCATCGCGCCTGTCCACGAGCGATCCTCAGATCGAGGGGCAACGACGATGAGACTACATCTGCACCGGCTCGACGGCTGCGCCCCAGCTCCGCTCGCACACTACCTCAAGGCGGTCGCCGTGCTGCGCATCGTCGCAGAGCAGAAGGACCCCTCCGCCCGGGGCTTCTGGGAGGGCGACCGCTTCTGCCTTCTCACGACCCTCGCCAAGGGAGAACTCGAGCAGTTCTTCTTGCAGGAGTATGCGCCGACAGCCTTCGTCTCGCCCTGGAACAAGGGATCCGGCTTCTACAGCGCAGACGACAAGGGGCTCGCACCGGTCGAGCGTTCGACGGCACAGCGCTTTGCTGCCTACAGGGCCGGAATCGAGGCCGCACGCGCGCCGTTCAAGGATCTCGCCGATGCAGACGCTGCCGTCCGTGCCCTCAAGGAACGAACGAAGGCGCGCGCCGGAATGACCGCACAACAGTGCGCTGATGCCAGGGCACTGAAAGATTCCCCGGAGTTCAAGCGAGAACTCGCCGCGGCCGAGCGCCGGTTCGGCGCCATGAAGAAGGACATCTTCACACCTTACAGGCTCGCCTGGCGAGGCGCGCACCGGACGTGGATGGACGCGGCGATCGTCCTCATGGAGGATGACAAGCCCGCCTACCCGTCGCTTCTCGGCACCGGCGGCAACGATGGGCGCCTCGATTTCACGAACAACGCCATGCAGCGGCTCGCGGAGCTGTTCGACCTCGGAGATCCAGAGGCACCCGCACTGCCCGCTACCGCCTCCCTCCTGCGACACTCGCTCTTCGGCATGATGACGAGGGGGCTCCAGCCGTCGGCCATCGGGCAGTTTCTCCCGGGTGCAGCCGGAGGTGCCAACAGCACGACCGGGGCCGACGGCGACTCGCTCATCAACCCGTGGGACTTCGTGCTCATGCTGGAGGGGACCATCCTGTTCAGCGGTCGGGCCACGCGGCGGCTCGATCCCGGAGCCACGAGCCGCGCCAGCGACCCGTTTGCAGTCAGGGCGCACGCCGCCGGGTATGGCACGCCCGGCAACGAGAAGAGCGAGCGCGGCGAGCAGTGGATGCCGCTGTGGGCCACACCTGCGTCGCTGCCCGATCTCCGTGCCCTGATCGGCGAGGCTCGGGCGCAGCTCGGACGCCAGGTCGCCAACCGCCCTATCGACGTGGCACGCGCGATCACGCGGCTCGGAGTGGCACGTGGAATCGTCGCTTTCACGCGCTTCGGCTATCTCGAACGGAACGGGCAGTCGAACCTGGCAGTTCCGCTCGGCCGCATCGACGTGGTCGAGCGCCCCCGCTCACGCCTCATCGACGACCTTGCGCCCTGGCTCGACCGGCTCGAGAGAGCAGCCCGCGACAAGCACGCTCCCGCGCGCCTCGTACACTCGGAGAGGCGACTCGCGAGCGCCGTGTTCGCGGCCCTCACCCACGATGACACGACTCCGGAGAGATGGCAGGCGGTGCTGCTTGCAGCCGGCGTGATCGAGCAGATACAGAGAGGTGGCAGTGCGCTCGACGTCAACCCGATCCCGCCGCTCTCCCCCGAGTGGGTCGCGGTGATCGATGACGGCAGCGCCGAGGTGCGCCTCGCGCTTGCGCTGGCCAGCTCCGCCGGATCCCACCGAAGCGGCGGCAGAGTGCATGACCCTATCCGGCACCACTGGCTCCCGCTCGAGCCGGGGGCGCGACGCTTCCAGATTCGCGAGAAGCGTCTTGCCGCCGACCCACGTGTCGTGATTGGTGGACGCGATCCCCTGAGCGACGCTGAGAGCCTCGTGGGACGCAGGTTGTTGGAATCAGCGGGCCGTGCCGACAGGCGGCTCCCCCTCGTTCCAGCGCCCGGCTGCGGCGCGCGCTTCTCGGACCTGTCCCTTTTCCTCGGCGGAGAGGTGGCACCAGAGCGGGTGTGGGCCCTCGCGCTCCCCTTGATGGCGATCAACTGGACGCGCTGGCAACGGGCGGACGCACCCGGCGGAGACGCCAGGGGCCACTGGCCCGAGGAGGCCTGGCTCGCTCTTCGTCTGGCTCTCTTGCCGTGGCCTCTCGACGAGCAGCATGACGTGCGGACCGACCCAGCCGTCTTCCGGCGCCTCTCGTCCGGCGACGCATCCGGAGCCGTCGCGGCGGCGCTGGCGCGGCTCCGGGCCGCCGGTATCCGCGCGCCCATCCGGGCAGGCACGGCAGACGCGCAAACGGCCCGCCTGTGGGCGGCCGCGCTGGCTTTTCCGATTTCTCGAGGCGCAGCACTGAACGCGCTGCACAGGTTCCAGAACCCGACGCCGGGAGGCAACCATGGTTGATTTCTCATCTCTCGATGGCGCGAGCCGTCTGCTCTTCACCATTCCGCTGAAGCCGATTCAGGGGGACCGGTTCCAGCCGACCGGGTTCCCCGGGCTCGGTGCTGCCACGTACCAGACGCGCGAGGGTGCGCGGCTGCTCGTTGAGAGCGTCCAGAGCATGGCGAATCGGCTCGAGGGCGTGTGCTGGGACGGTGTTGCTCAGGCACCGGTGCCCGCGCTCGAAGGGATCAGCCACGTCACCGTCACCCGCAAGGGTCAGTTCCTGACAGATACGATGCTCGAGGCCCATCGGCTCAACAGCCCATACTTGCTGGAGGGAAAGGATCCGGTCTTCCTCGGGACCTTGAAGAAGGACCTGGGCGCGCTCGACCAGGGGCCGATCAACCGCAAGCTCCTCGCCGAGGTGCTGCTCCGCTACGACGTCGGGAGCCTCATCCATGGGGTCTTTCTGGCCAAGAAGGACCTCGCGGGCGGACGCCTGCGCGTCTCCCGCGCGTTGTCGGCCTTCATCGAGGCGGCCGGCGTGCGGACTGCCGCGTCGGGTGGAGTCAAGAACGATCACGTCAACCCCTCCGGGGTCACGAAGACCGGCTTCGGCAACGTGCCGTTTGCCCGGGACGAGTTCACGGCTGATCGCATCGACTGCTTCGTCAACCTCGATCTCGCGCAAATCCGTGGCTTTGGGCTGGGCACACAGGCGGAGCGACTGTTGATCCTCCTCTCTCTGCACCGCCTCCGCCGCCTGCTCGATGGCGATCTTCGTCTTCGCACCTTCTGCGATCTGGAGCCGGTCTCGGGAGACGCGATCATCGCCGACAGGCCCACCGGCTTCCAGCTCCCCAACCTGCCCGACCTGGAGGCGGCTCTGCGTCCGGCGATCTCCGAGTGTCGGGAGCGCATGACGCAGATCAAGGTCGCGCACGAGGACGAGCTCAAGAAGTCCAAGAGCACGGACTCCGACGAGCCATCCTCCGACCCGGATGAGGCATGATCATGCCGACTCTGCTGCTTCGGTTTCCCGCCGGGCGGTATCACGCCACGCCCGCCGGCCACCACGTGAATGAGGGCATCGTGGAGTGGCCGCCAAGCCCCTGGCGGATTACACGCGCGCTCGTCGCCTGTGGGTATTCGACGCTTGGATGGCCCGCGGTCCCACCTGAAGGTCGACGCCTCGTCGAGGCGCTATCGCGGGTGCTGCCGACCTTTCATCTCCCTGAGACGAGCCTTGCGCACTCACGGCACTACATGCCTCTCGGTGTCTTTGAAAACGGGCGTGAGAAGACCACGCTGGTGTTCGATGCCTGGGCAAACATGGGTGATGGCGAGATCGCGGTACGCTGGGACACCGAACTGGACCCCGAGGCGTCGCGCCTCTTCGAGACGCTCGCCGCAAACCTCGGGTACCTCGGCCGGAGCGAGAGCTGGGTCGATGCGCGTGTCGTGCCGGATGTGCGTGGCCTCACTGTGAATGCGGTTCCGGTCACCGACGCGGCACTCAAGGGCCGGGGCTGGGAACAGGTTGCGCTGCTCGTGCCCGAGGACCCGGATGCGTGGTCGGCCTGGCGGGCAACAGCCGTGGAAGAGGCTCTGGTGGCGCACCCGCTGCCCGAGGGGTCGCGGAAGCCTCCGAAGAAGCTGGTCGATGCGCGAGCCAAGGCCATGGCGCCGTTCCCGCAGGACCTCATCGCATGCCTGCAGCTCGACACCGCCGACTGGAAGGAGCATGGCTGGAGCCAGCCTCCGGGGTCGCGCCGCGCGCTCTACTGGCGCCGATCCGACGCGCTCGACGTGAGCGTATCGCCGTTGCGGGCGCAGGCCGCCCCGACGCCCGTCGAAGCGATGCTCGTGGCCTTGAGCCTCCCGAGCCGTAGCCAGTCTGCCCTCCCGCTCGTCACTCGCACGTTGCCGCAGGCCGAGCTGTTCCACCGCTCCCTGGTATGCAAGGCAGGCGGAGGAGAGAGGGTCGATTGCCCGGAGCTCACCGGGAAGGATCGGGATGGTCACCCGCTGCGGGGCCACCGCCACGCGTTCGTGCTCCCTCTCGACCTGGACGCGGACGGGCGCCTGGATCACATCATCGTGTTTGCACGTATGGGGCTCGGTGCTCTCGCGCAGAGGGCGGTTCGAGACGTGCGCCGAACGTGGAGCAAGGGGAGGGAGGGGGATATCCAGGTGGCGCTCGCGGGGAGTGGATCCCTGGCGGACTTTCGTTCCCTGCCGCCGCCCTTTCACGAGGGAGTGACGCGGGTGCTTGGTCCTGAGGGCGGCGCTCGGGTGTGGCGGAGCGTCACGCCATTCGTTCCACCTCGGTACCTCAAGCCGCGCGGCCGCAACAGCGTGGAGGGGCAGGTCGTCGCGGAGCTGGAGTCGCGCGGGCTTCCAGCGGCGAGCGTCCGGGTGCTCGCATGGGACGAGACGAACAACCATCTGCGCCACATGGTCCGTGTCCGGGGCAGGGGCGATACACAGCCGCCGCCTCAGGATTTGGGCCTGTCCGTCGAACTGAGCTTCGAGGAGCCGGTCAGCGGCCCCGTCGCGCTCGGCTATGCCTCCCACTTCGGGCTGGGGTTGTTTGCGGCGATCAAGCACTGATCGTCGCCGACGGTAGGATTCGTTGCAGTGTTTCATCCTCGTCTCGCGTGCCAGAATCCCGATTCATGGCGCCTGATTCGCACTCTCTCGGGTATGTGCTTCGTGTGAGCGGCCTCCAGACGGACCTCGCGCTTGCGAGGTCCGCCGATTCAATCAGCGCCGCGGATTGTTTCTCCGGCCCACAGGGTTCTGCGGGAGTGGCCGAGCCCCCTGGATTCAGGAGGTAGAAGGGCTGACCCGCCGCAGGGTCGCGACACCGAAGTCCCGTCCGACCTGCCTCGTGACCCGCTCGGCGAGCCGCGACCACGTCGGCGAGGAACCGATGGATCAGGGACGGGCGACGGTTGCGGCGGATGGTCGGCGGTGGAACCACGTGCAGGGGCCCCTCCCACATCTCCTCCGATTGATCGAGAACCTTAGGGCCCGTGCAGTAATAACCTGATCCACCGAGGGCGCTGATGCGCCCCGCTGGGGGTTCGACGAGACCGCAGGCAGGGCCTTGTCCTTCCAAGGTCTCGGCGGGCCGCCAGCGGGGATGCAGCGGCGGCCGAATGGACAGGTTATTGCTGCACGGGCCCTTACTTCCGCTGCCGCTCCTCCAGGAAGCTCTCGGGCGGCTCCACCCACAGTGCGAGTGCATCGCTCAGGCACGCGGCGGCAGACGCCCACTCTCGAGGTTGGGCGACCCGCGTGCCGACCGAGACGGTGGGGACGCACGCCCGAGTCGGTGTGCCTGCTCCGAGGACTGCCCGCGCCTCGTCCAAGCGCCGAGGCGTCAGCAGCTCCAACGGAGTCGTACCATCCTCCGCCTGTAACTGAGCCACCCGTGTACTGCGCGCCTCTCTCCGATCAGCTGTACGAGCCACGTCCAGTATGCGCCGCAGGTGTTTCGAGTCGCTCCATGAAGTCCGCGCGGCTCGTGTACCGCGTCGTCTCGAGCACGAGGAAGTCGGGAGACAGCGTGATGCCCCAGCCGCGATTCTGCTCCTGGAAGCGCCAACCGATGCCGGTCCGAGCGTCCAGCACGCAGTCCGGCCGCAACGCCACGGATCGGCCTTGAACCGCCCGGTGAACGGGGTATCTGCTTCGAAGCGCCTCCAGAGAACTCGCAACGAAATCGCGCTACTCCACCGACAGTACCGTGGGAAACGCACCTGAGCGACCACCCGAATGAGCGGAGCATCAAGTTGGGGCACCACCGCCGGAATGGTGTCGGTAGGTGGGTTGAGTGCGCTCTTCACGCCGCGCGGTGTCGTGGGGGGGGGGGGGCCCCCCCCCCCCCCCCCCCCCCACCCCCCCCCCCCGCCCCCGCCC
>BTVJ01000125.1:0-18675 GCA_045863395.1 Myxococcales bacterium | reverse complement strand
GGAGTGCGGCGACGACGGGTGCGGCGGCTCCTGCGGCACCTGCGGCGCGGGCGAGGTCTGCGATGGCGGGCTGTGCGCGACCTCCTGCACGCCGGACTGCGCGGGCAAGTCCTGCGGCGACGACGGCTGTGGAGGCTCCTGCGGCTCGTGCGGCGACGGCCAGGTCTGCAAGACCGGAGTCTGTGAGGCGGGCGGCTCGACCGATGAGGACGCGGGCCCCACGGGCGGCGACGCAGGCGCGGGCGACGCGGCTGCTGGCGAGGACACCACCGGCGGCTCCGTGGGTGACACCGGGGGCGTCGGGGGGGTGATCCCTGTCGGCGGCTCCAAGAGCGGCGGCTGCGCTACGGGCGGCGCGGGGACGTCTCCCGGCGCGGCCCTGCTCCTCCTGCTCGGCCTCGCCCTGACCCTGCGCCGGCGCGTCCGCGCCTGAACCTACGGCGGTCCGCGCTCCTCGCGTGACCGCCCACCTCCTCGCACCGCAGCAGTGCCCGAGACGGGGGGCGTCAGCAGCCGCTGCCGCAGGCCTTGCCCTGGTCGACGCACTCCTCAGTCCACGCGTCGTTGCAGCACGCCGGGAGCGTCTTGCAGACGCAGGCGCTGACCGTGGCGCTCGAGCAGGCGGGGGCGGCGCTCGAGGCGCAGCAGCTCCCGGAGACGGTGCAGATCCCCTGGCACTCCTGCTTGCAGCGGCTCACGCAGGTCGGGTCCCACGAGACCTCGCAGCAGTAGGGGTCCACCTCGCAGACACAGCCCTCGCAGCCGCACCCGTCACACCCTTGGTCCGCAGTATCCGCGAAGCAGCCCGCGCCACCCCAGGCCCCACACCATGGGTCGCCACCAAGGCACTCCCCGTCGAGGCAGAGGTCGGGCCCCGTGCAGATGTCACCGTCGCTGCAGGGGACCCCTGACAAGGGGGCTGCCACGCACCCGATCCCTGGGTCACACGCCTCGGCAGTGCAGGGGTCACCGTCGTCACAGGTCAGGAGCACCTGACCCACGCACGTCCCCCCGGAACAGAGGTCCACCAGCGTGCAGGCGTCGCCGTCGTCGCAGGCAGCGCCGGAGGATGGCGTTGATGCGCAGCCCGTCACCGGGCTACACGAATCGGCTGTGCACGGGTTGCCGTCGTCGCAGGGCAGGGGAGCGCCGCTCACACAGACGCCGTTGGCGCAGGCGTCCCCAACGGTGCACACGCTGCCGTCGTCGCAGGGTGCGGCGAGCGGAGTGGCCAGGCAGCCGGTGGCGGCGCTGCACCCATCCAGGGTGCACGGGTTGCCGTCGTCGCAGCCCAGCGGAGCGCCTGGCACGCATAGCCCTTGCACGCACAGATCCCCCACGGTGCATGCGTCGCCGTCGTCACACGCTCCTGGTGCGGCCACCCAGGAGCACCCCGCCGCGCCCAGGCAGAGGTCCGTCGTACAGGGGTTCCCGTCCCAGCACAGGGGCGTCGCGCCCGGAGCCACATCCACCGAGCCGTCACAGTCGTTGTCGATGCCGTCGCACGTCTCGACCACGCCGAAGCCCCGGCTCGGGTCCTTGGGGGCGCAGTCGGTCTCGTCGGGCTCGCCGTCGCTGTCGTCGTCGGGGTCGCAGGCGTCATGGATCCCGTCCTGATCGAAGTCCGCGTCCGGCGGGAACCCGAGGTGCAGCACCAGCCGGATCAGCGCCTGGACGTCCAGCACGTTGACCGTCCCATCGCAGTTGAGGTCCGCCATGGCGGGCCCCACGGAGAGGCACTGCGGAAGGGGGCCCTGCGCGCCCCCGGCCTCGTGGAGCACCACGAGGATGCAGCACTGCACGTCGGCCACATTCGACTTCTGATCCCCATTGAGGTCGCCGGGGGCGGCGACCACGTGCCCACCGAGCGCCGTAAACGCCACGGCGACCATCGCTGCCGGGAGATGAGAGTATGTCACGAAGCTCCTCCAGCCCCCCTGTTCCACGTGCGCCCGAGCCGGCCCCTCCCCCCCAATGCCCTACCACCGCCCAGAGCCCTGCGCAATGTCCGGGCCTCGGTTCCATTCGAGGGATGGGGCGTGGCTGGTGCTCAGGCGCCCCTCGGCGACCTCGCCCGCGCCTGGTGTGCCCCTCCCCCCCCAGGTTGACGCATCGAATCCGGCCGCTATGATGCGACCAACCCGGCGCTACCCGCCCAAGGAGGATCCATTGCGTTTCGAGGACCTGCCCCTTCCGTCCACCGTCCTTCAGGGCGTGCGTGACGCGGGCTTCAAGGAGTGCACCCCTATCCAGGAGCGTGCGCTCCCCTACACCCTGGCTGGCCGCGACGTCGCCGGTCAGGCGCAGACGGGGACCGGCAAGACCGCCTGCTTCCTGCTCACCATCTTCAAGACACTGCTCGAGAAGCAGCGCGCGGTCCCCAGGGTTCCTCGAGCGCTGATCGTCGCCCCCACCCGTGAGCTTGCGCTCCAGATCTCGGCTGACGCGCGCTCCCTGGGCGTCCACACGGGCCTGAGCGTGGTCACCGTCTACGGCGGCATGGACTGGGACAAGCAGCGGCGCGAGCTGGACGCTGGCGTGGACGTGCTCATCGGCACGCCTGGGCGCCTGCTCGACTACTACCGCGAGCGCGTGGTGGACCTTTCGCACGTCGAGGTGTTCGTCATCGACGAGGCCGACCGGATGTTCGACATGGGCTTCATCCGTGACCTCCAGACCATCCTCCGCGCCGTTCCGCCCCGCGAGCGGCGCCAGGGCCTGCTCTTCAGCGCCACCCTCAACCTGACGGTCGCGGAGCTCGGCTATCGCTACCTGAAGGATCCGGTGGAGCTGGTCATCAGCGCGGAGCACATCACCGTCGAGGAGATCTCGCAGGAGCTCTACCACGTCAGCTCCCGCGAGAAGATCAGCCTGCTCCTCGGGCTGCTGGCCCGCGAGAAGCCCAAGAGCGCGATCCTGTTCACGAACACCAAGAGCGGCGGGGAGTTCGTCGTCCACAAGCTCAAGGGCAACGGCTATCAGGCGGACTACATCTCCGGTGACATTCCGCAGCGCAAGCGCATCAAGATCATCGAGGACTTCAAGGCCGGGCTCATCCCGTTCCTGGTCGCGACGGACGTGGCCTCGCGCGGCCTGCACGTGGAGGGGATCTCCCACGTGATCAACTTCGACGTCCCCCAGGACGCCGAGGACTACGTCCACCGCATCGGCCGCACGGCCCGGGCGGGCGCCGTGGGCAAGGCGATCACCCTGGCAGACGAGGACTTCGTGCTGAACCTGCCCGCCATCGAGGACTACATCCAGGGGAAGATCCCGGTGGTGCATGCCGACGACTCGCTCTACCTCCCCGACAGGGCGCCGCGCCTGGAGCGTCGCCAGCGCCTCGGAGGGCCCGGGCGTCGCGGACCGGCGGGCCCGCGCTCAGGCGGCCGCCGCCGGTGATTACCCGCCCGCGGGCGCGACGGGCGCTGCCGCAAGCGGCTGCTCCGCGGCGTGCGGCCGATGCTCGAAGTGGAGCACGTCCTGCAGGGTCAGGTTCCGCAGCCGCGCCATGAGCATCTCATTGAGGGCCAGCATGGGGTCGCGCACGTTGCAGTGATCGTAGCGGTCGCAGGTCACGGGGCCGCGACGCGTGCACTCGACGATCCCGGTCTGCTCCTCGAAGATCCCCAGAAACTCCAGGAAATTGACGAGGTGAAGGTCCCGCGACACGGCGTAGCCGCCGTTGGTCCCCTTGGTGCTCTTCAGGATGCCGTGCCGCTTCAGCTCTTGCAGCACCTTCGCCAGGAGGTTGGCAGGCAGGTCGCACCGCCGTGCCAGCTCCGTGACGCTACACGGCTCGTCGTCCTCGATACCCGCGATGTGCTGCATCGCAATGAGCGCATACTCGGTCTTGCGGTTGAGCTTGAACACGGTTCCTCCCTGGTCCTCGGCCGACCCCATGGTACGTCGCCCCGCCCCCGCGATCAAGCACCGCTTTTGTCCTGTTTTGACCGCGTCGGCCCGAACGCCGCGGGCGTAACTCGGCGCTCACCTAAAGTCGAGTGGGCTCCTTGCGCGCTCGGGGCGAAGCCCTATGTTGCCAACGATGCGCCCGACCCCGACCGTGGGGCGGGGATCGGACACTGTGTGCGTCCCCGTTTGGCGGGGGGAGAGCCTGCACAGAAAAGTCACGAGAGCCGGCTTGACGCGCCGCGCGCACGGCGCTAGCCTAACTCGGACTGCGGGCATCCGGGTTCACTCCAGGCCCGCCCGACCCAAACTGGTGGCACCTCAGGCTCAAGTCCACAAGGTCACGCTCGAAAACGGAAGGAGAGAGGGATGGCCCAGCCGCAGGTGAGAGAGCTCAACTTGAAGGACTCCTTCTACTGTAAGGCCCGTCGACGGCAGATCACCCTGTTCAAGTGCCTGGACGACTTCGTGAACGCCAACGCCTTCGAGCGCCGCTCCGCCGCCTGCTGGCGGTGCCAGCAGGGGCGCGTCAACCGCGAGAACTTCTCGGGGTGCGAAGAGGAGTAGGTCCTGGTGTCCCGAGGGGGCCAGAGACACATCAGCGCGGTGGCACGTCCGCCGGGACGGCGGCGAGGTCGCGATGACCACCCGCTGAGGCTCCTCGAGACGCCCACCGGGGAGCCGGCAGGTGCTCGCCGCTGCCCACGAGGGGGGGCCCTACCACGCGGTTCTGTGGTTCAGCAGGTGCACTCCACACCGCCCAGCACCGATGATATCCTCCCAGCCCTCAACACCGGGAGGACCGCATGCAACACACTCAGGTACGCCATCGCCTCCAGTCCGCGGGCTGGGACCCCCTGCACGCCGATGAGCTGACGCGCGCAATCGAGGCGGCTCCGCCGGGCAGCTTCGCGACCTTCGATGCGGACGGGACCCTGTGGGCTGGCGACGTGGGCGAGGCGCTCATGCTGGCGCTCCTGGACGAGGGGCGCCTGGGAGCGCTTCCTGCCGGGGACCGCACTGCGTGGGACCGCTACCTCGCGATGCAAGAGACGGATCACACGGCCGCCTACGCCTGGGTGGTCGAGCTGCTCGAGGGGTGGCGGGAGGAGGAGCTCGTGGCGCGCTGCGAAGCCCTTGCGGACCTCTTCGTCCCCGACCAGGCCTTCACCCCCATGGTGGCGCTGGCGCAAGAGCTGGAGACCGCCGGCGTGTCCGTGTGGTTCGTCAGCGCTTCGAACCGGTGGATGGTGGACGCGGGCGTCCGCCGCCTCGGTCTGCCGGGGGGGCGCGTCCTTGGGATGCAGGTGGCGGTGGAGTCGGGTGTCCTCAGCGGCCGCATCCTGCCGCCCCGGACCAACCTGGAGGGGAAGTGCGAGGCCATTCGCGCGGCCATCGGCCCGTCACCTCGCCTGGCGGCCGGGAACAGCGTGAATGACGCCCCGATGCTGCGCATGGCGACGGGCCTCGCGCTCGTGGTCAACCCGTCGGAGTCCCTCTACGGAGAGGCGGTCCGCGAGGGCTGGCTGGTCAAGGTGTTTTGAAAGGCTGAGGGATGCGCGGGGTTGCCGAGATCGCCGATGGGCGTCGACCTTCGGACCGTGCGCGTCCAGCGCCTCCCGGAGCAGGGAGAGCGCCGGGGGACGATCCCGAATCTAGCGCTTGGCCTCGTCCAGGACCTCGTCGTCCTTGGTCAGCCAGGACTGGATGGACAGGACGTTGATCAGGAAGAACGCGCCCAGGCTCACGACGATGCAGATCCCACCGAGTGTCACGTTGTCCATCTTGTCTCCTGCTCTGGTGCTCGTTGCCGCCATCGTAACGGATTTGCCCGCCGTGGGCTCGTTACAAGGTTGGTCCGCCCATCGGCCTTGTAACCATCTCGCTTGAGCGCTTTCGGTGTCTCGTTCGGTCCCCGGGTGGTGACTTTCGTTCCCATTCCCGTGTCTGCCCATGGATACGAGCAGTCTTCATGCCAGATACCCCGCTGCGACCCAGGGGGTTGTAACCTGTAACACCGCGCTTGGTTGCGGTCACACGGGGGGCTGGCTGCGCTGGGATACACTGAGTGGGTTACAATTGGGCGAGAGTGACGTGCTGAAGTGGCGGGGGCCGGGAACGATCAGGGCACCATCGCAATCATCCCAAAGACTTGGAGGTCGCCACCTCCCGTCGGGGCGCGCCCGGACCCGCCGAAGAATCCTGGTGACCGTGGGGCCCGATCAGGTAGGCTACGCGGCCCGGAGGGGGCACATCGTGTGGGCCAGCGAGCGGACAGGAGGACATGATGAGCCATACAGAACATAGGAGTACGGCGCCTCGGTGCGTTCGGATCGCGGTGCTGACCGTCAGTGATACACGGACCGACGACGACGACACATCGGGGGCCCTGATCAGGGAGCTTTGCTCCATGGCTGGTCACACCATTGTGGGGGGGCAGATCGTCCCCGACGACCTGGAGCGCATACGGGGCGCGGTGGAGGTGGGGTCGCGAGACCCCGAAGTTGACGCGATCATCGTCACTGGGGGCACCGGGGTGGGGCCTCGCGACGTCACCCCCGAGGCCATCGCGCCGCTCCTCGAGCGGGAGCTGCCCGGGTTCGGCGAGCTGTTCCGCATGTTGAGCTGGCAGGAGATCGGCGCGGCCGCCTACGCGAGCCGGGCGGTGGCTGGCGTGGCGGCGGGGACGGTGGTGTTCGCCCTCCCAGGGAGCCGCGCGGCCGTGAGGCTGGCGCTGGAGCGCCTGGTGCTGCCTGAAGTGGCGCACCTGGTCGGAGAGGTGCGGGGCCGCCGGGCCCACAGGCATCACGGCGCTGCGAGCAGCAAGTAGGCGAAGCGGTTCAGAGGGAGGTCCGCGCAGCCGCTCGAGACGGCGGCGGCGTGGTCGAGGAGCATGAGCTCCCAGGTGAGGCCATCGAGCTCCACCTGGCGACGCTCTCCAGCATGGAGGGTGACGCGAGACCCCAGGGGAGTTGTGAAGAGAGCTGCGCGGTGCTCCACTGTCGCCTCGCAGTAACCCGCCACGCGGCGCGACTCCCGGTAGGACACCTGAGGGGCTGGTGCAACGACGGCGACACCGGGGAGGGCGTCGCCCTGTAGGGCGCTGCCCTCCGCGACGGCCGCCCGGAGGCCGCGCTCGCCCTCCACCAGGAGCAGCGCCGTCGCCGCGGCGGTCGGGGGGCGCACCAGGATGGTGACGTCCGACCCCAGCGCCACCGGGAGGGCCCTCCCTTCGGGGAGGGAGTAACGCAGGCGGCCCGGGGGCCCGCTGCCCCCCCGGGGGGCCCGCGCGACGGCGAGCTCCCGCACGCGGCCCTCGCCGGCAATGGAGCGATGCGTAGCGGCGGTCCCGCGGACGCTGCTCTGTGTGATCGGGCGCCCGTCCAGGAACAGCTCCCAGCTCGCCGGTGGCAGGGCGCGGTCCAGACGGTCTGCGTTGATGGGCGCCGCGGCGCAGGCGGTCAGGGCGATGGCGAGCAGGGGGCGGGGGTCCATGGGGCCCACCATGGCAGGGGACGCAGGCCGGGGCAAGTGCGGCCCTGGAGAGAGTGGGCGGGGGCCGCTATCATCTGACGTCCACGCGTCGACTGGCGGGCGCAGAGGCTCCGGGAGGTGTCATGATTGCGTTGCGGGTGCTGCTGGGGGTCGCGATTCTTGGCGCGGGTCCTGCCTGGGCGGCGGGTCTCGTGGGGGCCTCCCGGGCGCTGGTGCTGCCGCCCGAGGCTCCCTATGACCTGGAGAACCAGACCAGCCTCAACGAGGCGGAGCGTGCGCGCTGGCTGAGCCTCTTCGGGCGCTACGCGGACCTGTACGTCGCCCTCGGGCTCGGCGCCGTGCGGGTCGGGGCGGAGCCGCCGGACCTGTTCTCCTGGGGATCGGTGGAGCCAGAGCCCAACAAGCACAGGCTGCTGGTCGCGGACCTGTTCGTGGAGGCGCTCGTGGCGCGCGGCATCGAGCCCGTGCTGCCGCTCTCGGCGCGGGCCGCCTGGGACCACGACGCGAGCACGCGCCTGCCCAAGGACAAGGGGCGCTACAAGGACTACGTGCGCATGCTGGTCGAGCGCTACGATGGTGACACGGACTTCGGTGTGCCGCCGGGCGAGGAGTACCCGGATGTCACTGCGGACGGCTCGGTGAGCATCGCCGACTGGGGGGCGACGGAGGCGGAGAAGCAGGCGTGGGCCACCGCCCACCGGGTCACCTGGTGGGAGGTGGGGGACAGGGGCACGCCGGACGCAGAGGTGGGGCCTCTGGTGCAGCTCACCCGGGGGGTCATGCGGGAGGCGTCGGACGACGTGCGGCTCGTGGTCGGAGGGATGACGCCGAGCAGCAAGGGCGTGTTCCTCGCGCGGGTGGGGTCGCTCGACCCCTCCGTCGCGGGGGAGCTCCTGGTAGACGCGGTCTCGGTGGAGCAGGACAGCCCGGGCGCCGGGCTCGCGGCGCTCGCGGTCATGGAGGACGCCCGGGAGTCCTTCCTGTGGCTCGGGCAGGCGGGCCTTGGGGGCGTGCCCGTGTGGCTGACCGTAGGGGCAGGGGCGCAGGGTGGGGCGGGACCCTGCGGGGATCCCCGGTGCAGCGAGCGCACCCAGGCGGCGCAGCTCGTCAAGCTGATGGTCCAGGCGTTGGAGACGGTGCCAGTCTCCGTGCCCGGAGGCTTCGAGAACCGGCGCTTCGAGCGGGTGTTCCTGCGGGAGCCCGTGGAGCACGGCGCGGGTGGGATCGACGGGGACTGGTCGGGCGGCGGGCTCCTCGCTCTGGCGGAGGGAGACCCGGCCACGGCGCCGCTGTTGGTGCGCCCTGCGTGGGCGACGGTGGCCCGACTCGCGCCACTCTTGAGCGATCTCGGGCCGGACGCCATCAAGCGCGTGCTCACGTTCCCGGATACGGCGACGAGGCGCGTCTATCGAATCGAGGCGGCGTCTGGCGCAACGGTGGTCGCCTGGTACAACTGGGACCTGGACCTGCTGGACGCGCCCTACGACGGGCGCTTCCTGCGGGTGACGGTAACTGGAGTCGACGGCGAGGCGGTGCGTGTGACGGGACTGTACCCGACGAGCATCGACCAGGTCACGGGCGGGACGACCGTGGCGGCGACGTTGAGCGAAGCAGTGGTGGGGGTGACCGAGGGGGAGGTGACCATCGACGTGCTGGAGGACGCCGTCCTCGTGGAGGTCGTGGCCCCGCCGGAGCCGGAGGACGCGGGGCCCGTGGGTGTCGAGGATGCGGGCGGAGGTTCGGACAGCGGGCCAGTGGTGGACGTTGCCCCGGAGGTCGAGCGCGGGGGTGGAGGGTGCGGCACGAGGGGAGGGGGCCCATGGGGGATCGGGCTCGTCCTGTGGGGGATCGTCAGAATCGGTAGATGGCGTTGGCGTTCAGCGTGACGGCCTGGAAGATCTCGATGGCCGTCTCGAAGAGCCCCTCGCCGCCCGTCCCCGCTTGAATGGCCTGTCCCTCGAGCCCCGAGACCTTGATGGCGGGGTTCTCCATGATGGACGCGATGTAGCGCCAGGAGAGGCTCAGGCCCCAGTGGTCGTCGAAGCGGTACTCCAGGCCGAGGCCCAGCTCGATGGAGCCGCCCAGGATCGTGTCGAAGTCGTCGCCGTGCATGACGACGAACCCGAGCGCCACGGGGATGAACGGCTTGATGTCCCAATAGTCGAGCACGTAGAAGCGGTATCCCGCGGTGATACGGTGCACGATGAGCGGGGCCAGGTCCAGGTCGTCGCCGGCGTCCTTGAACACGAAGGGGGCCTGGGGGGCCTCCACGTCGAAGAAGACGTTGTCCAGGAACTCCACGGGGGCCCCCAAACGGAGATTGTAGCCGTTGAGGGACAGCTCGCCCCAGGAGTGGACCTGTAGGTTGTAGCGGAGCTCCCAGTTGTCGAGGAGCACGCCGAGGCCGATGGCGAAGCCCGGGTCCGACGTGGCGTCCAGGCGGACTGCGCCGGCGGTCTCCTGGTAGTTCGGGTCGTCGGGTGCCCAGACCACCGGGAAGCCGAAGGCGCGCAGGAACGGGGTGACGTCGTCCACGGGGAGGGGGAAGTCGTCGATGAACGACCCGATGGGGAACGCGACCCCGGGAGACAGCTCGAACGCGACGTTGACGGCGAGGGCTGGCGTGGGAGTCAGGAGCAGGAGGGCCAGTGGAGCAAAGCTGCGACGCATGGGTCCCCCTCCCGCTAGAAGGCCACGGCCAGGTTGGCGGCGATGTGGAGCAAGTGGCCGAGGTGGTAGGTGGTGGAGATGTCCTCCTGGCTGAAGCCGAAGTTGGCGACGACGTTGGCGAGGGTCAGGTCCCCGAGGCTCTCGGAGAACGTGAACATGTACCGGACGGAGCCTCCGATGCGCAGCCAGGAGAGCAGGTCGTAGTCGACGCCGATGCCCGCGTTCGCGGAGAGTCCGTAGAGGGTCCTCGACAGCATGGAGTCGGGGCCGGTCGTCAGTGCGAGGCCGAGGCCGACGGGGAAGTAGACCCGCACGTCGGTCCGGTAGGCGTGGATGCGGTAGCCGAAGGTGATGTGGTGCAGGATGATCGTGTCGCCGCCGGAGGTGTCGTCCCCCGCCTGGATGGGGGTCAGCAGCGTGGCCCCGATGGCCTGGTTGGCGCTCTGGACCGCCTCGTTGAAGCGGTCGGCGAAGGCCTGCTTGATCACGGTCCGCACGCTGTCCGTGGGGAGCGCGGCGAAGGCGTAGCGCAGCTCCCAGTCGTCGAGCACCAGGTTGATCTGGGCCCCGAAGCCGACGGTGCTGTCCACCCGCTCGCTGACGTTCGTGCCCTCCGACACCAGGTAGTCACCGAGGGGGATGGCGACGCCCGGGCCGATCTCGAAGGCGAGGGACGAGGTCTGGGCGGTTGCTGGGAGCGTGGAGAGAAGCGCGGTGACCAGGACGACGAGGGCGAGGGAGCGGGCGGTGCGCGCCATGTTCTGCCTCCGCTGCGCCTGGCCTCGCTGAGAGGCAGGCGCTGCTCAGGCTTCTAGCACGCGGCTTCGCGGGGTGTAAAGCGCGCCTACTTCAGGACGGAGGCCAGATCGAGCTGGTTCTTGCGGCAATACTGGACCAGGCCGAGCTTGGTCACCGTGCGGATCGCCCGCGTGGACAAGGTCAGGCGCACGAAGCGGCCGAGCTCGGGCACCCAGATGCGCTTGCTCTGCAGGTTCGGGAGCTGGCGCATCTTCGTCTTGTTGTGCGCGTGAGAGACTGTGTAGCCCGTCAGCGGGCTCTTTCCTGTGAGCTGGCAGCGGCGCGCCATATGCGTTCTCCTTCGGTTGTGCTGTCGTCGTCCCGCCCCCTCGCGGGAGCCGGGCTTGTATCAGAGGGAGGCGCGGGAAGTCAAGACTTTGTGCGGGTCCGAGGCGGGTTGGGGGCGTCGCAAGGTGGCCGGGGAGGGAAACGTGGTCCCAAGCCAACGTAGAGTTCGTCGTTCTGACCATGGCGAGCGGGCTGCGAGGGCTCAGAGGCAGTCGACGCCCTGTCCCGCCGGGTCCGGCTTGCAGTGCTTGCCCGCGGCGGCGCAATCCTCCGTGGCCAGCGCGCCCTTGTTGCACCAGAGCAGCGTGTCCCCCGAGCACTGGCCGGCCTCGGTGACGTTGCCGCAGGGCTTGGCGGCACACTCGTTCCAGCCGTTGGGGGCGTCGAACTGGCAGCTCTTGTCCTCGACGGTGCAGTCCTCGACCTTGAGCTTGCCCTTGGCGCAGTAGACCAGGGTGTCTCCGTAGCAGAAGCCCGACAGGGTGACACCCTCGCAAGGCCCGCCGCTCTGGAGCGGGATGCAGGTCTGGAGAGGGGCGCAGAGGGTACCCGGGGCGCAGCTCCCGCACGTGGATCCGCAGCCGTCGGGCCCGCACTCGCGGCCGGCGCACTGGGGCAGGCAGGCAGGGGTGGAGCACCGGAACCGGGTCTGGGCCTCGGACCAGGCGCAGGTCTGGCCGCTCGCCGCGCAGTCCTTGGAGGTGATTGCGTCACCCTCGCAGGTCTTGAGGAGGGTGCCCTCGCAGGCGCCTTCGGGGGGGATCGGGCATGCAGGGGCGATGCAGTGCCCTTCGGGGCCGCACACCTTCTGGGGGTTGCAGCCGCCACAGGAGCCGCCGCACCCATCGTCGCCGCAGGTCTTGCCCACGCAGGTCGGCGTACAGCCCGCCGAGATGCAGGTGCCGGCCGGGCTGCACACGAAGCCGGGCCCGCACGCGCCGCAGGAGCCGCCGCACCCGTCGTCGCCGCACTTCTTGTCCTCGCACGTGGGCAGGCACCCGGCGGCGATGCAGACCCCGTTCGCGTTGCAGTTGTACCCGCCGTCGCACACGCCGCAGAGCCCGCCGCAGGCGTCCTTGCCGCACTCCCGCCCGGCGCACTTGGGCTCGCAGGTGGGCGTCGACGCGACGCACTTGTTCTGCACACAGGTCTTGCCAGGCATGCACGCGCCGCAAGTGTAGCCGCACGGGTCCTGCCCGCACTCCAGGGCGCCGCAGGTGGTCTTGCAGGCAGGCGTGGTGTCGGGCGGGTCGCTGGCGCCACCACCACCGCCGACGGGCGTGAAGTCGCCAGCGCCGACGGTCACGGAGGGCCCGGGCGAGGAGTCGGAGCACGCGGCGAGGGCCAGGAGCAGCACGAGGGCTCGGCGCGGGGGCGTCGTCATGGGAGGTCCTTCGGGGTGCTGGGGTCGATGCGCACAGGCGCATTGTAGCGGGTGGGGACGGGGCGAGGAAGGGCCCTCGGGGTGAACTCCGAGGGGGGCGCTCGGCGGGGGAGTGGCGGGCGAGGGGTGGGGGAAGAGTGGGCGGAGGAGGGCAGCCAGCCCTTCGTTCGCTTCCGTGCGGCGACGGTCGGGGCAGCAGACGAACGCCCTTGTGAACTGCGGGCCCCTTTGACAGGTGGAGATCCTCGCTCGCGGGGTCCCTGGCGCTGACGGGGCCGTCTGCGGGGGCACGGCGCTCGTGACGAGCCGGATGTGTGATGGGAAGAGGCTGGTGCCAGACGCTCGGGATTGCATCGCCACGCCTCGAGGCGGTTGCCGGCCACCGCGAGGCGAACAGGTTCGCGCTCCTGCTCGTGGCCCTGCTGGAGCGCGACGAGCCGGCGACCCTCGCAGACGTGGCCGCACGCTTCGACGAGGCGGGGATCGCCGACCGCGCGAGCGCCCTCGTAGCCCTGCGTCGCTGCAGTCCGGGGCGCCCACCGGTCCACCGCGAGGGAGACCTCTATGCCCTCGACCCGCATGACGAGGACCTGGCACTGTGGGTGTTCCAGCTCGGGCTGCGTCCACCGAGGGTCGTGGTCCCACGGACGGTGGTGGAACCGGCGCCGCTCCCGGGCCCCGACGTGGCGCTGAGCGTCGCTGAGCTGGACGAGGCGTGGACGCGGGCGAGCCTCCATAGCTGGTCGGCGCAGCGCCTGGCGCTCGCGGTGCTCGACGCTCACGGGGGGCCGCTCGCTCCGGCGGAGGTCGTGGCGGCCGTCTCCGGACGCACGACGTGGCACGTGCTCCGGGCGGAGGTGGCGAGCTTCAGGTATGGAGGGAGCCCCATCGAGGTGCTCGCAGACGGCCGGTGGGCGATCAGAGCGGCATCGGAGGCGGCGCTCACGCAGGCGCGGGTGGCCGTCCGAGAGGGGGTCGCCCTGGCGCGGCGGCATGCTGCCATGCGCCCCGATCCAGCAGCGCTCGAGGCGAGCCGCGCCGAGTGGGAGCAGAAGCGCGCCGCGCACGGCGCCGAGCTCGCCGCCATGTCAGGAGCGCTGCTGGTCGTGTTCCCGCCCGCTCGTGCCCAGGCGGTTGCGCTCCTCGACGTCGAGGCGCACGAGATCACGACGTTCGTCGGCGATGAGCTCGCGGGCTTTGGGTCGCGGCTCGCACGGTACGAGCTCCTCGGCGCCATGGACGTGCGCAACCTCCTTCGCGCGCTCGACTTCGACCCCGGCAAGCGCCGCCTCGCCGAGCTGGGGCCGCCCCAGAAGTCGCGGAAGCTCAACAAGAGCGGACGCACCCTGAAGATCACGACGGCGCTGCTGGTGCAGGGCTCGTGCGGGATCAGCAGCCCATTTGGCGGCGCGAAGAGGCTCACCGAGTACTTGGCGAGCGGCGAGCTCACCAAGCTGCGCCGCCGCCTGGAGGCAGACGTGAAGTCCCTGCACGCGCTCTACGAGTATGGCCGCCTCCATGGGGCCGTGCGCCTCCGCTGGGGCTTCCTCGACGAGCGCATCGCGGCGCCCTGGGTCCACCACGACGAGCCCAGGCTCTACGACCTGAAGAGGTCCGCGCTCGCGATCAGCGTGCCGCTCGAGGTCGTGGTGGGCAGCGCTCCGGGGTGGAGCGACCCGTGGTCGCGCGTGCGCCTCGCCTACGTCGAGAAGGACCACACCGGCTGGGGGACGCGGCCCGTCGACGAGGACGACGTTCCGATCAACGAGGCCGACGTGCAGCGGGCCGGGCTGCCCATGGCGATCCACTGACGGGGTCAGCAGGATCTGACCGGGCGGTGTTCCTGGGCCCTCTAGGAGTCGTGCCTCGTCGAGGGGAACGGTCATGGCGAAGGGTTGAGACTACTCTGAAGGGTCCACCGCGATCTTCGGCACCCAGATCGCGCCCTCCCACTCCTTCACGAGCCGCTCACTCCAGACCGGATCGGGCGCGAGCGCGGGGCGACACTCGCCCTCAGCGTGCAAGATGGCCGTGCGGAGGGCGACGAGCGCGTCGGCCACGTCGTGGTCGGGCGACCCCGCGGTACCGGAGCTGTAGCGACAGCACAGGGCGAGGAGGCGGAGGTCGACGTCGAGCTTGATGCCCGCGGCGGCACACGCGGCGATGCCGAGGCGCACCGCCTCAGCAGGGCGCGACTTGTACCTTGCGAGCCCCATCGAGCGCAGCGTCGCGCCCGGGTGCACCTCGATGACCTCGCCGTCGCCACGTCCACCGGGAAATGGCAGCACCCGGTACAGGCGGGACTCCCAGAGCTGTGAGAGGAGCGCGTTTCCGAGCAGCGTCATCTGGAAGGTCGCCTGGAACCTGTCCTTCAGCGGCGGTTGGCCTCCGGCGGCGACGTCGGTCGCGCGCCGCGACCAGAGCCGAGGGCGCTCGGCTCGATCGCGCCACGCCGCGAAGGGCGTGAAGTCGAGCGGGTCTGCGAGCCGGAGCCGCTGCGCGACGAACCAGTTGAACTCCCGCCACCCGTTGAAGGCGCCCGCGTGGCCGACGCCCGCCGCGAAGCCGGCGTCCCGCAGGAGGTCGTGGGGAACGCAGAAGGGGAAGTCGAACGCGACGACACGCGCTGGTCGGGCCAGCAGCTCGCCGAGCAGCTCGTCGGCGGTCCACCCCGGAGGGTCCGTCGCAAGGAGGCGCGCATTCACGCCGGTCGCGTCCACGCGGTAGGAGCGCCAGGCCGTGGCGCGCGCGGAGATCGCGATGATCTTCCTCTGCTGGTCGCGCGCCCGCCGAGGTGCGCCGAAGTCGACGCCGACGATCATTTTGACACCTGGGGTCGGGAGGGTCGTGCGGCGGCGCCTGCGGTGGCGACGGCTCCGGGGACCTGATTGCCTTTCGGTGCGGCTCTCAGCCCCTCCCTGCTCGCACTCAGCCGGGCGGGCGAGAACCGGACGTTCCACAGCGGCTGCCGCGCCCCCGTCGGCAACCGAGCCTCTCGGTCGATGGGCATCCACACCTCGAAGCGGCGAGCGGTCGTCATGTCGTGGTTCCCGAAGCCGCCCCTTGTAGCGAAGCGGATGGCCGCCTTGGATCGGAAAGTGGCCATGAATCTCGTGGGTTTGCGAGCGACGCGGGGTCTCCAGAGTACTTCGTGTGAACCAGCGCCGGGCGCGAGAGCCCATGCGCTACGACGAAGCCAGACGCACCGGGCGTCTCATCGCCTGCGGTGGCGCAGGTCGGCTTCGTACTCTGCCAGCGCGGCGCACTGTTCGGGCGTCCCCGAGTCCCGAGCGGCTGCGAGCAGCTCCGACATCTGATGGCCCGCGAAATCGTTGAGCGCGTCGACGACGGTCTCGGCCCATTCGTGCGCGTCCATCTCGGGCGACAGGCTCCTGAACCAGGCCGGCAGCACGCGATCCCACAAGACGCCGACCTGCCACGACCCGGCCTCGTCGGCGAAGAAGACGATGTCGCGCTCGCACCGATCGATCTCGCGCATCAGCCCGATGAGCAGCTCGAGCCCCTCGGCGGCCGTCTCGAGATCCCCCGCTCGCTCGGCGCGAAGGCATGCGTCGACCAGGCGCGAGTGCTCCGCGATGAAGATCTCGGTGCCGCGCGACTTCTCCATGTAGTTGCGCGAGTTGACGTTGAAGCTCTGGTAGTAGCGGCCCGCCATGCTCTCGCGGTGAAACTCGCGGATGGCACGGAGGACGTCGGGCTGGGTCGCCTCGTCGGCGAGCACGTCGCGGAGGTGTACGTAGTCGGCGATGAGCTCGGGGAAGGCGTCGTCAGGAAGCAGATCGATCGCGCGGTCGAGCCAGACGCGGAGCGCCGTCCCGTCGAGCTTGCGCGCCTCGGTGCGCACCTTGTCCCGGTCGATGTCGATCTTCTGCTTTCGACTCATTGGTCGAACCCCGCCTTCGTCTTCGCGATATCGAAGGCGTCGGGGCGCCATCCGTCGAGCCAGACAGCGAGCCCGCCGGGGTCGGCGTCGTAGGTGTCCTCGCCGGTCTCGACGAAGTGGACCATCCGCTCGTAGCCCGACGTCCCGCCGCTGTCCTCCGGCGGCGCGGCCCGCTCCCCATCGAGGAGCCGGCGCTTGAACGCCTCCTTGTCCGAGCGCACCGCGATGAGCTTCACGTCGTGAGTCCAGTCGTCGCCGAAGTCGTAGAGATACTCGCACCACTCCACGACCCTGCTGCCGGTGAAGTAGGTGCTGAGCTTGACGGTCTTCGCGTCCGGCGTCGGGCGTTCGTACTCCTCGCCACCAGGCAGCCCCGCAATGGGGCGGCCCTGATGGGTGGGCAGGCGGAACTCCCAGAGGTGGCTCTCCTGCCAGCCGAAGCTCTGCTGAATCGCCCGGTGGAGCTGCGTGAAGGTCGCGGTGGTGCGGAGTAGAAAGTGCCGCCAGATCCGCGGCTGGATCTCCTGCAAAGAGACTTCGAATTCGTAGTACTTCGGCATCGGTCGATTCAGTCCTGCTCTGGGTTGGGCGGGCTCGCCGGCACCGTCCAGCGCCAGGCGGTGGGATCCCACACGGCGCCGCCTGACCCGGTGAGGACCGGGGCCAAGAACGCGCGCGCCGCCTCCAAGGCGTCGACGAGCGTCGACCAGCGCAGCTGGTCTTCGCGGGCGATGATGGCGTAGGGGGCCGCCCAGATCTCGGGTGGCGTAGGGAGTCGCTCAGGCACGTCGTGGGTGCCGCGGAACGCGAAGGTCTGCTCGATCGCCGCGCGAACTCGGGTCGCCTCGACCCTGCCTGCGGTCGCGATGAGCGCGATGTCGGGGAGGTCCTTCACCCGCGAGTTTGGGCGCGCGCGCGGCATCGTGTAGGCGTGGAGCTTCTCGGCGACGTGGGTCTCGACCGGATACACGCGCAGCGTTGGTGGCGCGATGCCCGCGAACGCCAGCGCGTCCTCGGCGACCATGACCTCAGGCTCGCCGAGGATCGGGTCGCCGAAGGCCACGTCGACACCGAACGGGCGACCGTAGACCTTGCCGGCGACGGTGCACTCGGCCCGGAAGCGCAGCCCCTCGTACTGCATCCCGTCGTTCTGGATTTCGGGGTGCCGGTCATCGCGACGGATGGTGAACACCATGAAGTCCCCGAGGTCTTGGCTTGCGGCGCTGCGGAGTCGGTCGAGGATGTCGTCGGGCGAGCCCATGACACGCAGGTCGACGTCGGTCGTGGTGCGCGCCCGTTCGATTCGTAGCTCGACGGCCAGGCCGCCCTTCAGCGTGACGGCGTCGCCGAGCTCCAGGGCGACGCGCGCGAGGAAGCGATCGAACACCACGAGCTGGCGGCGTCGAGCGAAGTCGACGCCCGAGGCCGATGCCGTGCGGAGCCGCTGCTCGAGCGCCTGCTTGAACGCGGCGGCGGTTCGGTACGCCTGGGTCATCGCTCGAGACCTCCGAAGGGCGCGAGCGCGGCCTCGACGGCGGCGAGCTCGTGACGCACGACCAACCCGCGGTCGAGTGCATCGAGGGCGGCGCCCCGGAGCAGCTCGGGCGGCAGGTGCTCCGCGGCGCAGTCCTCAAGCGTGCGCAGTGGTGTGGTCGCTGGCACGGGTCCGAACCAGCGCCGCTCGCTCTCTGCGACGTCGGCGTAGTGGAGGATGACGCCGTCTGGCACGCCGAGCCGCCGTGTGCGCCACTTCTCGGGAAGTGTGAGGTGCACCTGCGCGGGGAGGATGTCGGAGAGGTCATGCAGAGCGAGCGCCGTCTGGTGGGAGAAGACGCCCTCCTGCTCCGACCAGAGCCAAATCACCGTGAGGTCCTCGTGATCTCCCGCGGGGAAGTGCACGAGCCGGTACACGCCGCGTCGCGCGCGGACCATGCGCCCGGCACCCAGATGGTGCGCGATCAGCTGCGGCGAGTATCCGGCCGCGGCCGCCTGCCGCGTCGTGAAGAGCCCGTCCTGGGCCGCCGCGATCTGGAAGAGCTGGTCCCAGTCGGGCGAGCTGGTGGTCGCCCCGTTCATGCGAGAACCTTAAGTCAGGCTTTAGTTCTGTGGAAGGGCGCGCTGCAAGAAACTTCAGCAGGGCTTTAGTTGTGTGCTCGGGGCACGTGTCCAGTATTGCGTTGCACGCCCACTGGCAGTAGCAGCGCGACCGTCGTTGCACGATACG
>BTVJ01000124.1:0-19017 GCA_045863395.1 Myxococcales bacterium | reverse complement strand
CGCCTGAGTCTCCTGTTCCTCCGCCTGAGTCTCCGGCGCCTCCGCCTGAGTCTCCCCCGCCAGAGTCTCCCCCGCCCCCCTTTGAGTCTCGCGGACCGAGCGCAGAGTCGCCGCCCCCTCCCGACTGGGCGTCGTGCGCCGCGGCTCCTTCCTCCGTCGCTGCGTCGCAGGCGCAGACTGCGAGGGCGCCCGCCACGGTCACCGACCACATGAACCGACTTATCCGCATCGAGGCCTCCCGTCGTATCCTGGTGTTGAATGGCACACACAGGCCATAGCAGGCACCACGGGAGCAGTCCAGGAGGGGAGCGTCGAAGTGAGAAGCGGGTGAGACGGGGCTGCCGGGGTCGCGGGCGCCGCCCGGTCAGTGTGCGTGTGTCGCGCGCTGCGAGGCGATCTGCGCCCGCACTTCGTCCATGTCGAGCTTGCGGGCCTGCTCCACGAGGCTGTCGAGGCCCTGCTCGGGGACCACTCCAGGCTGAGAGTAGAGCAGCACGCCCTCGCGGAAGATCATCAGGGTCGGGATGGAGCTGATCCTCAGCGCCCCGGCCAGCTCCGGCTGAGCCTCCGTGTCCACCTTGGCGAACACCGCGTCGGGGTGCTTTGCGGCGACGCGCTCGAAGATCGGCCCGAACGTGCGGCACGGCCCGCACCAGGCCGCCCAGAAGTCGATGAGCACGAGGTCGTTGGTCTCGATGGTCTGCTGGAAGGTCTCCGCCGTGAGCGCGGTCGTGGCCATGTCGTGTCTCCTCTCGATGTGCCGGCGCGGCCGGCGTTGTGTGACGCGTCGTTGGAGCCAGAGACCCGCAGAGAGGGTGCACGGGCCCCGGGTGGTCAGCGCCCCTCGAAGTGCGCGATCACCCGGCGCCCCACCACGTGCAGCTCGGTGAAGTTCCACGCGGCCCCGATCACGCCCCCCACCACGGGGACGGACCGGGTCGCCACGGCGCGCCCCGAGACCCGCTTGCCGAACACCTTGAAGATCGCGCGGCGCGCGACCCGCATGGACCGCTGCTGGAGCACGCGCTGCGCCGCGTGCCGCGTGACCTCCCGGGCGCCCTGCAGCCCCACCTCGCGCAGGAGCTGCGAGGCCAGGGACGCCCCGATCACGGGCGCCAGCAGGCGCCACTTCGCCCCCGGGTCGTCGAAGAAGCGGGGGTTGAAGATCAGCGCGACCTTGGCCGCCGCGACGAGCTCCATGTGCAGCACGGCGGCCACGTCGACGGCCGCCGCGGGCACCGCCACGGGGAGGCTCCCGGGGAACCCGGTCGCCGCCCCGACGACGGCGGCGCGCCACGCCTGGCGGGAGAACACGCGCTCCGCCAGCTCCCGCGGGGAGTCGCCCGCGTGGTGGCGCCGCAGGGCCTCCACGGCGGCCCCGCACCCGGGGACGTCCACGTCGAGGGCCGCCAGGATGGCGTCCTCCAGGGCGTCGATCACCGCGGTCCCCGCCTGGTTGGCTCTCTCGATGGCTTGCATGGGGTCACCTGCCTCGCCCTGCATCGTGCGCCCCTCGGCGCTCGACCGCAAGTCGATGCGCGCCCGCGGGGGTCACGCCCTGCGGCGCTGGAGCCACGCGCCGAGGGCCACCAGGGCGAGCACGAGCGGAGACCCAGACGGGAGGGCTGCCGAACAGCCTCCGCCCTCGCCCCCCGACGCCCCCACCTCCTTGCCAGGGCCCCCGCTGTCTCCGCCGGCACCTCCGCCCCCCGCGGTGCCGTCTCCGCCCCCAGCCCCCACGGCCTCGTTGCACACGCTGCCCTCGCACGGGGCCGCGGCGGGCACCGTCACGCACTCCCCGTCGCACCGGGCCCCCGCGCCGCAGTCCGCGTCCGTCGCGCACGCCCCCTCGAAGCGCCACACGGTCCCGCCGTCGCCCACCATCACGCCATCCAGCAGGGAGCGCATGGCGCCATCCACCGTCGTGCCGTCGCCGCTCGGCATCTGGCCCCCCATCAGGTTCACGGTGATCTTCCCGAGGTCGGTCTTCTCCCAGGTCGCGCCCCCGTCCCGGGTCAGGAAGTCGACCGTCTTGTAGATGGGCTGCGGCCCTCCTTGCCCAGAGGACGCATCCGTCAGGTAGGCGGACCCAGCGAGGTGCCCCGTCTTCGCGTCGCTCCAGTACATGGCGGTCACGAACGAGGCCTTGATCGGCACCTGGATGAACATGTCCAGCGTGCCCACCTCGGCGGGCAGGGCCGCGTCCACGAAGGTCGCGCCGCCGTCGGTGGTGCGCAGGAGCCGCGCCGTGCCGTGGTCGCCCGAGGGCTTCTCCGACGCCGCCAGGAAGCCCGTTCGGCCATCGGCCAGGAAGAACAGCGGGCACAGCACGTGGCCCGTGGTCGTCGCGCCAGCCGTCCAGGTCTGCCCGCCATCCGCGGTGTACAGCACGACGCCGCCCGTGACGGTGGTCGTCTCCTTGCCGTCCCAGTCCGTCTCGCTGGTCTGGCCCTGGCCCGCGGCCCAGCCACGCAGCCCGTCCAGCCAGAACATGCACCCGAGGTCCGCCTCGGTCCCCGTCGCGACGGGCTCCCAGGAGCCGCCGCCGTCCATGCTCATCGCCGCGAAGCCTCCCTTGCCCACGGCGTAGCCTCGCTTGGCGTCGAAGAAGTGGAGCCGCCGGGCCGCGCCCCCGAGCTCGGCGGCGGTCCAGGTCTTGCCCCGGTCGCCGGTCCGGTGGGCCTTGCCGTCCAGGACCGCAAACCCCGTGCTGGCATCGAGGAACGCGACCGCGTCGACCGCCCCGATGCTGCCGAGCCCCGCCGGGGCGCCCCCGAGAGATCCGGTGATGACGTCGAGGGTCTTGCCCCCGTCGGCGCTCGCGAACACCGCCGCCTTGGGGAGAGGCAGCGGCGACGCCGGGTCCACCGTGAAACCCCCGGCGAAGAGATCTCCGCCCGCCAGGCTCACCGAGAGCAGCGTGTCGCCGCTCGACGTGTGGATCTTCTTCCAGGAGGCGTCCGCCTGGCTCGCGACCAACAACCCTGCCACCACCAACGCTCGCATGTGTCCTCCGCTCATCCGCCGATGGTATCTCGCCGCTCTCCACGGGCGCCAGATCCTTTCCGTGGCCCGCGCGTCCAGAGCCGGGCACACGCACGGAGGTGAGGTCATGAAGCTGTTTGCGTTCCTTGGGGCCATCGTGATGGGCGCGGCCCTCGGCTGCCTGAGCCCCGATCCGGCGACCGGGGAGACCCCCAACCCGGCGACCGGGGAGACCCCAAACCCGACGAGCGGGGAGACCGCCAACCCGACGAGCGGGGAGTCCCCAAGCACGGCGATCGGGGAGACCTCGGCGGCGCCCCAGGTCACCACGCCCCCCGCCGCTGCGCCCGCCGCGCCCGGCGACCCCCTCGCGGACATCTTCGGTATGGCGCCGGTACCCGCCGCACCCACGCTCCTCGTGGCCGCTGGCGATCCCCTCCCTCCCGCCGGCGGCTCCGAGGTCGGGCCGCCGCAGCCCGACGGCGGCGCCGTGGAGCTGAACGTGGGGCTCTCCCACCCGAAGGTCCTCGCCGGCGGCCACCGCACGGTGTGGCTGGCGGTCGGCATCCAGGCCGCCGAGGCCCGCCCCGCAAACCGCCTCCCCTTGAACCTGGCGCTGGTCATCGACCGGTCGGGCTCCATGGAGGGTCGCAAGCTCAAGGACGCCAAGGCAGCCGCGCACGGCCTCGTCGCGCTCCTGTCCAGCGACGACCGGGCCGCGCTCGTGACCTACTCAAGCTCCACCCGCGCCGATGTGCCCTCGACCCTGATGGGCGACGGCGCTCGGGCCGCGTTCACCCGCGCCATCGACCGCATGAGGGCATCCGGCAGCACCTTCTTGACCGGCGGCCTCTTCGAGGGGCGCGCTCAGGTGCAGCAGCACGCGCGGCGCAGCCAGGTCAACCGGGTCCTGCTGCTCTCCGACGGCATCGCCAACGTCGGAATCACGGACCCGACCTGGCTCGCCGGCCAGGCCCGCCAGATGTCCCAGCAGGGCGTGCTGATCAGCACCATCGGGGTGGGCAACGACTACAACGAGGACCTGATGACCGCCGTCGCCGACTACGGCGGCGGGGCCTACTACTACGTGCGAGACTCCCGCGACCTGGCCTCCGTGGTGGAGCGCGAGGCGCAGCTCATGGCCTCGACGGTCGCACAGCGCATGACCCTCGAGCTGGAGCTGCCGACCGGCGTCGTGCTGGAGAACCTGTTCGGCTACACCTACACCCGCGAGGGGAACACGGTCGCCGTCCCCCTGGCCGAGGCCTTCGCGGGTCAGGGCCGCAACGTGCTCGTGCAGCTCCGCGTCCCTGCCGTGGAGCAGGGGCCGCTGCCCGTGGCGCGGGTGCGCCTGAGCTACGAGGACGTGACCGGCCAGGAGCCGCTGCGCTTCGACCGCACCGTGACGCTCGACGCGGAGGCCACCCGGGACGCGTGGGCCGTCGAGGACGCCGTCGACCGCGACGTGCTCGCGCGGCTCCAGCAGATCCGCATCGCCCAAGCGCTCAACGAGGCGGCCACCGCCGTGAGCCGCGGCGACCGCGCCGGGGCGCGCCGCGTCTTGTCGACGGCCAGGGAGGAGGCGGTGAAGGCGAACCAGGCCTACGGCAGCTCCAAGCTGGACAACTCCATCGGCGTGCTGGGAGGGGTGATGGACGAGATGGAGCGGGCGGGCGGCGCCCCCGCAGCCGCACCGGCGCTCATGAAACGCGCCAAGGCCTCCAGCTACGAGATGACGAAGTAGACGTACCAACGGTCAGGGGCAGTAGCTCTTGTCCTTCTTGGCGATGGCCTTGCAGGCGTTGTCCGACCCGCAGTAGCTCGCGTCCCCGCTCGCGACCCCCTTGCAGAAGTCCGTGCGGCAGTAGCTCTTGTCCTTCTTCACGATGCCCTTGCAATCGTCGGTGCTGCAGTAGCTGGCGTCCCCCTTCGCCCACGCCTTGCAGTCGTCGGTGCGGCAGTAGCTCGAGTCCTTCTTGACGACGCCCTTGCAGTCGTCGGTGCTGCAGTAGCTGGCGTCGCCGCTGGCGATGGCCTTGCAGTCGCTGCTGCCCCACGACGTGATGTCCGCGAGACCCGCGGCGGGGAGGAGGGCGACCAGCGCCAGGCCGAGCAGGGCCACGGCGGCCGGTCCGAGTGCACGCTTCGTGTTCTTCATGGGTTCCTCGTGTGTTGGCGCCCGGTTGATGTCGCTGCCCGGCGCCGGGGGCGGCGAGCGATGGTAGCACGGGACGCCGGCCCTCCGCACCGATTCACGGAGAGCGGTAGCACCCAAACCGGGGGCTGTGGGCTCATGCAGCTCACGGCGGGCGCCTCGCCCCCGAAATCACCCCAGGAGGACCCATGCCATCCATCCCCGACAGCCCCACGCTGTCAGTCTCTGCGGCCGCCCTCGGGGCGCTGCGGTCCCACGTGAGCGCGCCCGGGAGCGCCGTCCGCGTCACCCTCGACGGCTATGGGTGAGGCGGGCCCCGCATGGGGCTGGCTCTGGATGAGCCACGAGACGGAGACGAGTCCACCGTTCACGATGGCATCACCTTCGTGGTCGGCCGCGACCTGACGCGAGCGCTCCCGCGGGGCGTCGTGCTCAACGTCGTGTACTACGAGCGCTGGCGGGAGTTCAGCGTGCGGGTCGCCGGGTATGCCTCCTGCTGACGATTGACGGGCACGCCTCCGGGAGGGACAGTGGGGCCCGGAGGTGCGGCGATGGGCGCGGTCGGGATCGTGCTGGCGGCGGGGGCGGGGCGGCGCATGGGAGAGCCCAAGGCGCTGCTCGTCACCGCCGGCGAGAGCTGGCTCGCCCGCGCCATCCGCGTGTGCTTCGAGGGCGGGTGCTCGGCGGTCCACGTCGTCGCCCGCGCCGACGTCCCTGCAATCGGCGCCATCGTCGCCGGCGCCGGCGCGCGCCTGGTGCTCAACCCCGACCCCGAGCGGGGCATGTTCTCCAGCGTCCAGGAGGGAATCCGCGCCGCACTGGGCGCGGCCCCCCACAGCCACGCCGTCATCTTCCCTGTGGACCACCCGAGCGTCCAGCCGCTGACCGTCGCGGCGCTGATCGCCGCATCCAGCCAGAGCGCCGTCGCTCTCCCCACCTGCAGGGGCGCAGACGGCCACCCGATCGCCCTGGATCCGCGCACCGCCCGAACGCTGCTGCTGCTCCCCACGTCCATGACGCTCCGCGAGGCCCTGGCCGTCACCGGCGCCGCCTTCGTGCGGGTGCCCGTGGACGACCCGGGGGTCCTCCACAACGTCAACCTGCCCGCCCCGGGCTTCGGGGCACCGGTGACCGAGGAGTCCACATGAAGACCCTGCTCCTTCCGCTGTGTGTCGTCGCGCTCATCGGGTGCAAGCGGAGCGATCCCGCGCAGGCGCCCCCGGCTGCGCCCCCCGCTGCGCCGCCGGAGGCACGCGCCGTCGGCGACGCTCAGCCGCAGGTGGCCAAGGCCCGCGAGGTGTTCGCCAAGGTGGGTGCGGCCCTGTCGGAGCGCCTGGGCGCGGCTGTTCAAGAGGGAGGCGCGCCCAAGGCCATCGAGGTGTGCAAGGCGGAGGCGGCGACGTTGACGGCTCGCGCCATCGAGGGGACGGGAATCCGAGCGGGTAGGACCAGCCACAAGCTGCGCAGCCAGGCCAACGCGCCCGCCGAGTGGATGAGGCCCATCGTGGCCGAGGGCGCCGGCAGGAAGGCCGGCGACGTCGGTGTGCGCACCGTGGACCTGGGTGACCGGGTCGGGGTGATGGCGCCCATCCCCACGGGCGGGCTGTGCGTCGCCTGCCACGGCGACGACCAGGCGGTGAGCGTCGAGACGCGCGCGGCCCTGGCCGCGGCCTACCCGGCGGACGAGGCGCGGGGCTTCGGTGAGGGCGATCTGCGCGGCTGGTTCTGGGCGGAGGTGCCCAAGTAGCGCCTCCGCCCCCGGTGTCAGCGGCCGAGGAAGTCGAGCGGCATCTTGAGGTAGCGGCGGCCGTTGGCCTCTGGCGCGGGGAGCCGCCCCGCGTCCACGTTGACCTGGAGGCTCTCGAGGATGAGCCGCGGCGGCGCGAGGGTGGCGTCCCTCCCCTTGCGGAACGCGACGAAGTCGGAGCGCGAGGTGCCCGCGCGGAGCTGCACGTTGCGCTCCATGGACTCCCCGATGGTCGTCTCGTACCGAAGCTCCCGACCTCCCGGCAGGTAGTCGTGGCCCGTGAGGACCCGGGTGGCGGGGTCGAGGGTGTAGAGGCGCTTCGTGATCGAGTCATAGAGCTGCTCGGCGCTCCCCTTCGGGAAGTCGCAGCGCCCGGTGCCGTAGTCGGGCATGAACAGCGCGTCCCCCGTGAACACGGCGTCCCCGATCTTGTAGCTGCTGCACGCGGGGGTGTGGCCCGGGGTGGCGATCACCTCGACCTTCAGGGAGCCTGCGTCCAGCACCTCGTGGTCGCTCACGAGCTTCGTCCACTGGCTCCCGTCGGTGCGCAAGGCGGGAACGTCGTAGACGCCCTTGAAGAACTCCTGGACCTCGGTGATGCGCGCGCCGATGGCCGTCGGGGCGCCGTAGCGCTCCCGGAGGACCTCCATTCCTGTGAGGTGGTCGGCGTGGGCGTGCGTGTCGAGGACCCAGCGCACCGTGAGGGACCGCTCGGCCACCAGGGCGGCGACCTCGTCCACGGACCGCGTGGAGAGGCCCCAGGTGGCGGGGTCGAAGTCGAGCACCGGGTCGATGACCACGGCGTCCCCGGTGGCCGGGTCCCATGCAACGTAGGTGAGCGTCCAGGTGGATTTGTCGAAGAATGCCTTGATCTCCATGGGTCCTCCTCATTCGGGCGCGGGGCTGCGCGGCGGAGCCTCTCTGCGAAGGGCGTGCCACGAGGGAGATGTGCGTGATCCCAGGCAGTTGTGGATGTCGTCGCGCGGAGGGGAGGGCGAGCGCCGGTGCATGAATCATGATGTTGCGTCAGTTGGCGCGTCATTTTGCGACAACCGGCTGACGGCGACGATGCACTCCTGAAGGGCCGCGCCCGGCAGCTCGGACTGGCCCGTGGCGCTCAGGGGCCTGCCCTCCCGCTCCAGGGCGTGGAGCAGCCGGTCCGGGGCGCCGCAGATGTGCAGCCGGGCCCCGCGGCGCCCGAGCGCGGCGTCGATCTCCTCCAGGGCGTCCACGGCGCGCCACCGGATGGCGTGGGCGTGGGTGAGATCGATGATCACGTCTCGGGCCGAGGCGGGTACGAGGGCGAACACGGCGTCGGGGAGCGTGGACGCCGCGGCGAAGTGCAGGTTGCCGCTCACCTCGATGGCGACCGCGGCCGGCGTGCCTTCCAAGTGTGCGAGGGAGCCCCTCTGGACGGCCCAGGCGCGCAGGTGGGGGTGGGAGTCCTCCGCCAGGTGGAGGACAAGGGCGAGGCCCGTGCCCGCGAACACCGCCAGCTCCAGGGGCAGGACCAGCGTCGCCAGCAGTGACGTGAGCATCACCGCCCGGGGGGAGCGCCACACGTTGACGGCGCGGGACATGCGGCGGACGTCCACCATCGACCAGGCCGTCGCGAACAGGACGCCAGCCAGGCTCGCCTGCGGGATGGACTCGACGACGGGGCCCGCGAACAAGAGCAGCGGCACGACGAAGACGGCCCCGCTGGCGGCCGCGAGGCGCGTGCGGGCGCCGCCGAGGCGCAGCAGGGCGGAGCGGGTCAGCGACGCGGACGCCGGGAAGGCGCTCGAGAACGCGCCGGCCAGGTTGGCCCAGCCCTGTGCCTGGATCTCGCGGCGCAGATCCGGGCGCCCGCCCGCCGCGGAGGCGGACACGGTCAGCTCCAGGGTCCCGAGCAGCGCGATGGCCGCCGCAGGGGCCAGCAGGCGCGCCAGGGTGGACGGGTGGACGTCGGGGAGGGCGCCCGGGGGCCAGCCGGAGGGCAGAGGGGCGCGGTCCGAGACGAGGGGCAGGCCCGAGGAGGCGTCCGCGCCCGTCAGCATCACCACGATGGTCGTGGCGATCACGGTCAGCAAGGCCACGGGCACGTGGGGGTTGCGCTTCATGCCCATGAGGACCACCGCCGCCGTCCCGAACGCGACCAGCGAGGCAGGCCATGACGGGGCCGAGCGGCTGAGCGCCTCGCCCAGGCCGACCACCTCCTCCACCAAGCCGGCACCGCGGATGGGGTCCAGACCCAGGGCCTCGTCGAGCTGCATGGTGGCGATCAGGATCCCCGCGCCGGCCGTGAAGCCCACCAGGAAGGACTCGGGGAGGAACCGGATGAGGGACGCCGCGCCCACGCGCGCGGCGAGCAGGCGGATCAGGCCCGCGAGCAGGGTCAGCGTGGCGAGGGTCGGGAGGCCCTCGGCCCCCAGGAAGCCATCGGGGCCCAGGTACGGGGCGAGGGCCGCGAGGATCAGCAGGCCCGTGGTGTTGGTGGGGCCGGTCACCACCTGGGCGCTCCGGCCCGCCAGCGCGGCGATCACCCCGGGGACGGCGGCGGTGGTCAGGCCGTAGGCCGGGGGCAGCCCGCTCATCATCGCGTACGCGAGGCACTGGGGGAGCCCGACGAGCGCCACGGTCACGCCGGCCGTCAGGTCGGCGCCCAGGGTCTGAAGGCGCGGGCGTCGCGGATCCATGGGGGGCTAGGATGGCCTCGATGGGCGCGGGCTGCAAGCGCTGCGAGCCCCGGTGCCTGGTTGTTGCCTCATGGCGCGTCATGTGTCGCGTCAGGTTGAAACACTGGCGGAGGGCTGCGACACACAGGAGAGCACAGGGCCCCACCCTTCGGGCCCTTCATCGCTGGCACGCTTCTTGGAAAAGGTCCGAGCCGCGCCGCCTCAGGCGCCTGGGGCCCCCGCGCTTCTCGGGGCCTCCAACCACCCACCAACGGAGTCGGGAGTCCATGCCTGAGTTCACACTTGCGCCCGCGCTGATTGGCGGGCTTCTCATCGGGGTCTCCGTGTCCTTGATGCTCCTGTTCACTGGGCGCATCGCCGGCATCAGCGGCATCCTGGGCGGGATGCTCGGCGCCGGCTCCGGCGACGCGGCCTGGCGCCTCCAGTTCCTGGGCGGGCTGGTGGCGGGCGGCGTGCTGCTTGCGGTCCTCCACCCGGGGGCGCTCGCCAGCGCCGCAGCCACGCCCGTGACCTTCGTGGCCCTGGCTGGGCTGCTCGTCGGCTTCGGCACGCGCCTCGGCAGCGGGTGCACCAGCGGCCACGGCATCTGCGGCGTGAGCCGCCTGTCACCGCGCTCGCTCGTCGCGACGCTCACCTTCACCATCTCCGGTGGGGCGGCCGTGCTGCTGCTCCGCCTGCTCGGAGGGATCTAAGCATGGCTGGTTTCATCGTGTTCGCGTCAGGGCTCCTGTTCGCGGTCGGGCTCGGAGTCTCGGGGATGACGGACCCTGCCAAGGTGAGGGGCTTCATGGACGTCACCGGTGCCTGGGACCCGACGCTGGGCTGGGTCATGGTGGGCGCCGTCGCCACCCACATGCTGGCGTACCGTCTCATCGTGCGGCGCAAGGCGCCCATCCTCGCGCCGAAGTTCGGGATCCCCACGCGGCGGGACCTGGATGCCCGGCTCCTCGTGGGCGCCGCGCTGTTCGGCGCCGGGTGGGGGCTCGGCGGCTTCTGCCCCGGTCCCGGGCTCGTGTCCCTGGCGTCGGGTGGCGCCGCTCCCCTCGTGTTCGTGGCGTCCATGCTCGGCGGGATGTGGGCGTTCAACGTCTGGGAGGGCCTGGTGGCGGCCCGCGCGGCGCGGAGGTTGGCTACACAGGCGGCCTGACCGTCAGGGTCCGGGCTGGATGATCCCGTACTCCCGCATCTTCCGCCAGAGCGTCGAGCGGCTCATGCCGAGCCGCACCGCGGCGTCCCCCTTCCGCCCCCTCGCCTCCTCCAGGGCTCCCAGGATCCGCTCCCGCTCCAGATCCCGCGCGGTCCGCCGCCCCGGCTCCGGCTGGGACGGCGCGCCCAGCTCCGGCGTCAGCTCGTCGAGGCGCAGGAGGGGGCCGTCGCCGACCGCGAAGGCGTGCTCGATGTTGTTGCGCAGCTCGCGCACGTTGCCTGGCCACTCGTAGGAGCACAGCGCCTCCGTGGCGGCCTCCTCGATGGCCTCGACGCGGCGGATGCCGAGCCCGTTGAACTCGTCGATGAAGTGCCACGCCAGCGCCTGCACGTCGCCGTCCCGCTCCGCGAGGCGCGGGATGAACAGGGTCACCACCCGGACACGGTACATCAGGTCTTCCCGGAACCGGCCCGCCTCCACCTCTGCCCGCAGCGCCTTGTTGGTGGCCGACAGGAGCCGCACGTCCGCCGTGAGGCTCTCCGTACCGCCCAGCGGCACGAAGGTGCGCTCCTGGAGCACCCGCAGGAGCCGCGCCTGGAGGTCGAGGGGCAGCTCCGCCACCTCGTCCAGGAACACGGTGCCGCCGCTGGCGAGCGCGAACAGGCCGCGCCGGTCGCGCACGGCCCCCGTGAAGGCGCCGCGCACGTGCCCGAACAGCTCGGAGGCGAGCAGCTCGCCGGTCAGCATGGCGCAGTTGATGGCGCGGAAGGGGCCCGCGGCGCGGCGGCTCAGGTCGTGGAGCGCCCGGGCGACCAGCTCCTTGCCCGTCCCCGACTCGCCCCGGATGAGCACGGTCGCCTCCGTCCGAGCGACGCGCTCCATGCGCTCGAAGAACGCAAACATCTGAGGGGCAACCGTCACCATGCCGTGGAAGGTGGTCGGCGCAGTGTCGGGGCGGCCGTGGCAGGTGCGTCGCGTCATGGTGAGCCAGTCTATGCGACATTGTGAAACATTCTCAAGGCGACCGGAGCGGTGCGCGCGGTGGGAGGGCCGGCCGCGTGTCGCCATGGCTGCGTCGGCGCCGGTGGGCCACGCTGGCCCGGATTTCGCAACCACCCTGGGGGACTCGCGCGACCCGGAGGTCTCATGCACGCACTGTCACGACGGCTCCCATCACTGGACTGGCTCCTGCGCTACCGCCGAGAGGATCTGGGCGGTGACCTGTCGGCGGGGCTGACCACCGCCGTGATGCTGGTGCCGCAGGGCATGGCCTACGCCATGCTGGCCGGTCTGCCGCCCATCACGGGGCTCTACGCGTCCATCCTGCCGCTGGTCGCCTACGCGCTGCTGGGGTCGTCGCGCCAGCTCGCCGTAGGCCCCGTCGCCATGGTGTCGCTGCTCGTGGCGTCCGGGGTGGGCGCCCTGGCCCAGGGGGGCACCGAGGCCTATCTCGGCCATGCGGTGCTCCTGGCGCTGATGGTCGGTGTCATGCAGGTGGTCATGGGTGCGGGTCGCCTCGGCTTCCTCGTGAACTTCCTGTCCCACCCGGTCGTGAGCGGCTTCACGTCAGCCGCGGCGCTGATCATCGGGGCGAGCCAGCTCAAGCACCTGCTCGGGGTGGACCTGCCGCAGGGGGTGGAGGGGGCGGCCGTGGCGATCTCCCGGATCGCCGAGTGGCACTGGCCCACCGTCGCCGTCGGTGGGGCAGCCGTCGTGGCGCTCGTCGCGCTCCAGCGGCTCGCGCCTCGCTTCCCGCGCGCCCTGGCGGTGGTCGTCGCCGGAACGCTCGCCGTGTGGGCGCTGGGGCTCGAGGGTGCCGGCGTGCGGGTCGTGGGGAGCGTCCCCGCGGGACTGCCGACCCTCGGAGTGCCTGCGTGGAGCTGGGACGCGCTCCGGTCGCTCCTGCCCATCGCCCTGACCATCTCGCTGGTCGGCTTCATGGAGTCCGTCTCCGTCGCCAAGGCCTTCGCCCAGCGCAGTGGTCGCGACATCGACCCGAACCAGGAGCTGATCGCGCTCGGCGCCGCCAACGTGGCCGCCAGCGTGAGCGGGGCCCTGCCGGTGACCGGCGGCTTCTCCCGCACGGCGGTCAACGCCCAGGCCGGGGCGCGCACGGGCCTCGCGAGCCTCGTGACGGCCGCCATGGTCGCGCTGACGCTGCTCTTCCTGACGCCCCTGTTCCGGGGGCTGCCCACGGCGGTGCTCGCCGCGATCATCCTGACGGCGGTGGCGGGGCTCGTGGATCTGAAAGAGGTCCGGCACCTGTGGTGGGTCAAGCGCGGCGATCTGGCGCTGCTCGGGACCACCTTCGTCGCCACGCTGGGCCTGGGCATCGAGGAGGGCATCCTCGTGGGCGTGGGCGCCTCGCTGCTCTGGTTCGTGGTGCGGTCGACGCGCCCGCACTTCGCGGTGCTCGGGCGGCTGCCCGGCTCGACCGTCTGGAGGAACGTCCGCAACTTCCCCGAGGCAAGGACGGTCCCCGGGGTGCTGGTCGTGCGCATCGACGCGCAGCTCTACTTCGGCAATGTGTCGTTCCTGAAGGAGACCCTGCGGAGCCTGGAGACGGAGCCGCTGCGGGCCGTCGTGCTCGACGCCAGCGCCGTGAACCAGCTCGACTCGTCCGCCGAGGTGGCGCTGCAGGAGCTGCTCGATGCGTGGACGGCGCGGGGTGTGCGCCTGGCCATCGCCAGCGCGAAGGGGCCCGTCCGGGAGGTGATGGAGCGGTCGGGGCTCGCTGAGCGGCTCGGTGCGGGCATGTGCCTGACCACCGAGGAGGCGGTCGCCGCCGTCCTCGGTGCTCCGCCGCTGAGCGCGCAGCTCGTGGACGCGCCGCAGCCGGGAGCCACGCCGGTGGCGCCGCTGGCGACGGTCCCCGCCGTGGCATGACACCGGAGCTGTCTCCAGAGACCCCCGCCAGTGCACCGACCCGTTGGAGTTGCCGCTCCCCGCTCCTTGCTGTAGGTTCGACGAGCGCCCCGCCGGGCGCCGACCCCACAGGAGCTCTCACATGCCGGTGGACACCACCTGCCTCGTCATCGGCGCGGGCGTCAGCGGCCTCGCCTTCGCCAACTTCGTCGCCACGGACGACGTGGTGATCGTCGAGGCCGACGGCGAGATCGGCGGCTACTGCAAGACCGTCGAGAGGGACGGCTTCGTCTGGGACTGGTCGGGCCACTTCTTCCACTTCAAGCACCCGGACCTGGAGCGCTACCTGGTCGAGCGCATGCCGCCGGGGGAGGTGAAGGTGGTCCAACGCCAGAGCCGCATCCTGTTCAAGGACCGGCTCGTGGACTTCCCGTTCCAGAAGAACATCCACCAGCTCCCGCAGGAGGACTTCGTCGACTGCCTCTACGACCTCTACTTCAAGGACGAGATGGCGCCGCCGCACGGCGGGGAGGCCAACTTCAGGGACATGCTCTACCGGAAGTTCGGGGCCGGCATCGCGGATCGCTTTCTGATTCCCTACAACGAGAAGCTCTACGCCTGCGACCTCGCGACCCTGGACGTGGACGCCATGGGGCGGTTCTTCCCCTATGCGGAGGTCCACGAGATCATCCGCAACTTCAAGCAGGCCGACAACCGCTCGTACAACGCCACGTTCACGTATCCCCGGGGTGGGGCCATCCAGTACGTGCGGGCCCTGGCGCGGGACGTCCCAGACGAGCGCATCGCGCTGGGGGAGGCCGTCGTCAGCGTGGATCTGGCCCGCCGCGTGGCGGTGACCACGAAGCGCGAGATCCGCTTCGAGTACCTGGTCTCGTCGGCCCCCTTCCACCGGCTCGTGTCCATGACGGGGCTCGACGTCCCGTCAGAGACCCTGAGCTGGAACAAGGTCCTGGTGTTCAACCTGGGCTTTGACCGCAAGGGGTGGGGCGGTGTCCACTGGGTCTACTTCCCCGAGCGCCAGTACCCGTTCTACCGCATCGGCTTCTACGACAACATCTTCGACACGGACCGCATGAGCCTCTACGTGGAGCTGGGCTACGCGGCGGACGCGGTGGTGGACGTGGACGCGGCGCTCCGGGAGACCCTGGCGGGGCTGGAGGCGGCCGGCGTCGTCAGCGGGCACCGCCTGATTGCGTCGCACAGCGTGGTGATGGACCCGGCCTATGTTCATATAACGAAAGCGAGCAACCAGGCGCTGTCCGAGGCGCGCGCGGCCCTCGCGGCCCGGGGCGTCTACACCATCGGGCGCTACGGCGGGTGGACCTACTGCTCCATCGAGGACAACATGATCGAGGCACGGGCCCTGGCCCGGACGCTCAACCGGGTGCTGCCGGTGCGAGAGGTGATTGCGTGACGACCGTGGTCGGCTTCAAGGTGCCCGACGGCATCGTGCTCGGGGCGGACAGCGCCATGACCGTGACCCGGTCGCTGGGAGACAACCGCTACGACAGCTACCACAAGCTGTCGGTGGTCTGTGGGCTCCCCATCGCCACCGCCATGTGGGGGCGCGGCGCGCTGGGGCAGCGGACGGTGCCGAGCATGGTCGAGGAGTTCAGCGTGGAGAAGGCCATGCTGCGCGCCACGGCGTGGTCCGTCGAGGACGTGGCGACGGAGCTGTGGCGCTTCATGCAGGCGCAGCACGACGCGCTCCCGCCACAAGGGGGGCAGGTGCCGCTCCACATGCTGGTCGCCGGATACTCGAAGGGGAGCTACCACGGGCAGATGTGGCGCTTCGACATCCCCGGCGACGGCCCCAAGCTGCACGCCGACTTGAAGGCGCTGACCATCTCGTGGTTCGGGGTGACGGAGGGAATCCAGACCCTGTGGTGGGGGCACTCTCCGGCGCTCCACGAGGTGCTCACGGAGGAGGGGGTGCCCCACGACGTGGTCCACCGGGTGGTGCGCAAGCTCCGGGAGCGCTCGGCGCTGGGCCCCGAGCGCCTCGACTTCGGCATGCCGCTCCAGAACGCGGTGGATCTGGTCGCCTTCCTCATCGGCGTGGAGGTCACCCGGGAGCGGTACACGCCGGGGCTCGCCCGGTCTGCGCCGCCCCTCGACCTGCTGGTGGTGCGCCCCGGCGGGGTCCACTGGGTGCAGCGCAAGGAGCTGATCGCGCCGCCGACGCTGCTCGGCGGGTTCCTGCCGTGACGGACGGGCTGGGAGCGACCCGTGTGGGCGGCGCGAACCTCGCGCGGGCCGAGGACGGACCGCACCACGTCTTCCTGATCCCGGGCTTCTTCGGCTTCGCCAACTTCGGCGACTTCAAGTACTTCTGGCACGTGCGCGAGGTGCTCGAGGCGCGCTTTCGGGCGCTCGGGTTGGACGCCCGGCTCCACCCGGTCCGCACGTCTCCCACGGCGTCCATCCGCACGCGCGCCGAGCGGCTCGCCGAGATCATCACGGCGGCGGACACGGGTCAGGGGCCGATTCACCTGATCGGGCACTCGACGGGGGGATTGGATGCGCGCCTGCTGGTCACACCCGGCGTCTCGCTGCACACCCGGGCCGACGTAGAGGCCATCGCGCGCCGGGTGCGAACGGTGGTCGCCGTGACCTCGCCGCACTATGGGACTCCGCTGGCGTCCTTCTTCGCGAGCATGTTGGGGCAGAAGGCGCTGGAGCTCGTCTCGCTGGCCACCATCTACGTGCTGCGCTTCGGCAAGCTCCCGCTGAAGGCGCTGACCTTGGCGCTCGGCGCCATGGTCTGGACCAACAACCGCGTCGTGCTGCGCACGGGAGTGCTCGACCAGGTCCACACCATGCTACTCGCCGACTTCACGGAAGATCGGCGGGCCCTCCTCGACACCTTCTTCTCGGAGGTCATGGGCGACCAGTCGCTGCTGCCGCAGCTCTCGCCGGAGGGGATCGATCTGTTCAACGCGCTGGCGAGCCGCCGGGACACGGTCCGCTACGGCTGCGTGGTCACGGCGGCCCCCCCGCCGGGTCTCCGCACTGCGGCTAAGCTGGGCCTGGGAGCCTACGCCCAGCTCACCTACGGTCTCTACCGGGCGCTGTACTCCAAGGCCGCGTCCATGCGGCCGTCGCGCATCCCTCCGCTGACACCCGAGCAGTGGCGCGCGCTGCGCCAGGGGCTGGGCAAAATCCCGGCGCCCAGCGACAACGACGGCATGGTCCCCGCCCTGAGCCAGGTCTACGGAGACGTCATCCACGCTGCGTGGGCGGATCATCTCGACGTGATCGGCCACTTCGGGGACTGGCGCCACGACCCGCCCCACGTGGACTGGCTGATCACGGGGGCGCAGTTCGACCGGGGCCACTTCGAGCGCCTGTGGGGGGACGTCGCGCAGTATGTCGCCGGGTGAGGAGAGCGCTTGACGCGCTGCCGTGGGGGGCCGCAGTTTCGCGTTGAAGCACCGCGCTGGACCGTGGTAGCGTGCTGGCACCAAGGACCCAAACAGCGCTGACCCGACCGCTCCCGCACGGCGGCAGGCCCAGATGAGGAGACGAAGCGTGAACAGACTTCTTGCCGTTGTGATGTGCGCCGCACTTGCGGGCTGCGCCGGTGGGACGGAGCAGGATGCCCCGGCGGAGCTCGGCAGCGTGGAGGGTGCCCTGAGCGCCAATGCGGCGCCCGCCGCCAATGAGAAGGCGGGACCTCCCGCCTCGGCAGGCCCCAAGTGCCCTGGCGGTTGCAGCGGCAACGGGGTGTGCTGGTTCGGCAAGTGCTTCTGTGACCCGGGCTTCGGGGGCGATGCCTGCGAAGCGCCGGACGCCTGCCCGTCCTCGTGCTCTGGGGCCGGCGTCTGCTTCCGCGGCACGTGCTTCTGCGACCCCGGCCATAGCGGGGAGGCGTGCGAGCTCGCGGCCGCCTGCCCCGCCGGGTGCAGCAAGAACGGGGTGTGCGCCTACGGCAAGTGCTTCTGCAATCCAGGGTTCAGCGGGGAGTCTTGCGAGGCCAAGGACCCGTGCGCGGGCGGGTGCAGCGGCAACGGCGTCTGCGCGTTCGGCAAGTGCTTCTGCGCGCCGGGCTTCAGCGGGGTGGATTGCTCCGGTGAGGCGTCATGCCCGGCCAACTGCAGCTCCAACGGCGTCTGCGCCTATGGCAAGTGCCACTGCCTGCCCGGCTACAAGGGGGCGGACTGCTCCGAGGCGGAGGCCTGCCCCTCGGGCTGCAGCGCGAACGGGGTCTGTGCCTTTGGCAAGTGCTTCTGTGTGCCGGGCTACAGCGGCGACGACTGCTCCAAGTCCGACGCTTGCCCGTCGAGCTGCAGCGACCACGGGGTCTGCTCCGGTGGCAAGTGCTTCTGTGTGCCGGGCTACAGCGGCGACGACTGCTCCAAGTCCGAGCAGGCGGGCAGCTTCGTCCCCATGGTCCTCGCCGATGGCTGGACCCACGACGGGCAGCCGCCGGGGGCGTGGTCGCACCTGGGTGGGGCCGTTCTGCTCGCGGGCCAGGCGTCGAGCTTCACGAGCGGCTCCCTCATCGGCTGGCTCCCAGAGGACCTGGCGCCCCCCACGAGGCGCATCCTGCTGGCGGCCGGTCCCTCTGGGCCCGTGCGCGTCGACATCCAGCCCGACGGCAGCGTGCACTGGACGAGCGCCAAGGGCGGGTGGGTGAGCCTCGACGGGGTGGTGTTCACCCGCAAAGGCGAGGCGCTGGAGCCGGCGGTCGGCTTTGGTGGCCCGCTGGAGGACACGTCGGCCCTCCACGCGCACCTTGAGCAGGGCCCCGAGGGCGCCCCGCTGTGCGTGCTCGGCGGCACCACCACGACTCAGCTCCAGGAGGGCGCGGCGCTGGTCACGACCCTCCCCCAGGATTGTCGCCCGAAGAAGCGGCTGGTGTTTGGGGTGGCCGCGTCCGGTGGTCCCACCCGCGTCGACGTGCAGCCCGATGGGCGCGTCTACAGGGTCGGGGGTGGCAGTTGGGTCAGCCTGGACGGGATTGCGTTCGTGACGGCCAAGGCCGAGGGACTCCCCGTGGCGCTGAACCCCGAGTGGGAGGCTGCCACCGAGCCCCCGCCAGGGGAGTCGAAGGACCTGCTCGGCGCCCCCACCGCCTGGGCGCTCGGCGGCGGCCTGTGCGTGCTGAGCGGCGTCGTCAAGCCGATCAAGGGCAGCACGAGCGCTCCGGTAGGCACTCTGCCGGCGAAGTGCAAGAGCGCCTCCACCTTCCACATCGGTGGTGGCAGCCTCCAGATCGGTGACCCCTCCGCCATCGTGATCACCGATGGCTCAATCCACTATGAGGGCTCGGCGGAGCTGGTGGTGCTCGACGCCGTGCGCTTCTGCACCAGCGAGTAGCGTAGAGGGGGGGGGGGAAATAAAAAAAAAAAAAATAAAAAGGCCCGCCAGGCGATGTGATATTAGTATAAATGACCCCCCACAGGTTACACCCGTA
>BTVJ01000123.1:0-19059 GCA_045863395.1 Myxococcales bacterium | reverse complement strand
TACGGGTGTAACCTGTGGGGGGTCATTTATACTAATATCACATCGCCTGGCGGGCCTTTTTATTTTTTTTTTTTTTATTTCCCCCCCCCCCTCTACGCTACTCGCTGGTGCAGAAGCGCACGGCGTCGAGCACCACCAGCTCCGCCGAGCCCTCATAGTGGATTGAGCCATCGGTGATCACGATGGCGGAGGGGTCACCGATCTGGAGGCTGCCACCACCGATGTGGAAGGTGGAGGCGCTCTTGCACTTCGCCGGCAGAGTGCCTACCGGAGCGCTCGTGCTGCCCTTGATCGGCTTGACGACGCCGCTCAGCACGCACAGGCCGCCGCCGAGCGCCCAGGCGGTGGGGGCGCCGAGCAGGTCCTTCGACTCCCCTGGCGGGGGCTCGGTGGCAGCCTCCCACTCGGGGTTCAGCGCCACGGGGAGTCCCTCGGCCTTGGCCGTCACGAACGCAATCCCGTCCAGGCTGACCCAACTGCCACCCCCGACCCTGTAGACGCGCCCATCGGGCTGCACGTCGACGCGGGTGGGACCACCGGACGCGGCCACCCCAAACACCAGCCGCTTCTTCGGGCGACAATCCTGGGGGAGGGTCGTGACCAGCGCCGCGCCCTCCTGGAGCTGAGTCGTGGTGGTGCCGCCGAGCACGCACAGCGGGGCGCCCTCGGGGCCCTGCTCAAGGTGCGCGTGGAGGGCCGACGTGTCCTCCAGCGGGCCACCAAAGCCGACCGCCGGCTCCAGCGCCTCGCCTTTGCGGGTGAACACCACCCCGTCGAGGCTCACCCACCCGCCCTTGGCGCTCGTCCAGTGCACGCTGCCGTCGGGCTGGATGTCGACGCGCACGGGCCCAGAGGGACCGGCCGCCAGCAGGATGCGCCTCGTGGGGGGCGCCAGGTCCTCTGGGAGCCAGCCGATGAGGGAGCCGCTCGTGAAGCTCGACGCCTGGCCCGCGAGCAGAACGGCCCCACCCAGGTGCGACCACGCCCCCGGCGGCTGCCCGTCGTGGGTCCAGCCATCGGCGAGGACCATGGGGACGAAGCTGCCCGCCTGCTCGGACTTGGAGCAGTCGTCGCCGCTGTAGCCCGGCACACAGAAGCACTTGCCACCGGAGCAGACCCCGTGGTCGCTGCAGCTCGACGGGCAAGCGTCGGACTTGGAGCAGTCGTCGCCGCTGTAGCCCGGCACACAGAAGCACTTGCCAAAGGCACAGACCCCGTTCGCGCTGCAGCCCGAGGGGCAGGCCTCCGCCTCGGAGCAGTCCGCCCCCTTGTAGCCGGGCAGGCAGTGGCACTTGCCATAGGCGCAGACGCCGTTGGAGCTGCAGTTGGCCGGGCATGACGCCTCACCGGAGCAATCCACCCCGCTGAAGCCCGGCGCGCAGAAGCACTTGCCGAACGCGCAGACGCCGTTGCCGCTGCACCCGCCCGCGCACGGGTCCTTGGCCTCGCAAGACTCCCCGCTGAACCCTGGATTGCAGAAGCACTTGCCGTAGGCGCACACCCCGTTCTTGCTGCACCCGGCGGGGCAGGCGGCCGCGAGCTCGCACGCCTCCCCGCTATGGCCGGGGTCGCAGAAGCACGTGCCGCGGAAGCAGACGCCGGCCCCAGAGCACGAGGACGGGCAGGCGTCCGGCGCTTCGCAGGCATCGCCCCCGAAGCCCGGGTCACAGAAGCACTTGCCGAACCAGCACACCCCGTTGCCGCTGCAACCGCCAGGGCACTTGGGGCCTGCCGAGGCGGGAGGTCCCGCCTTCTCATTGGCGGCGGGCGCCGCATTGGCGCTCAGGGCACCCTCCACGCTGCCGAGCTCCGCCGGGGCATCCTGCTCCGTCCCACCGGCGCAGCCCGCAAGTGCGGCGCACATCACAACGGCAAGAAGTCTGTTCACGCTTCGTCTCCTCATCTGGGCCTGCCGCCGTGCGGGAGCGGTCGGGTCAGCGCTGTTTGGGTCCTTGGTGCCAGCACGCTACCACGGTCCAGCGCGGTGCTTCAACGCGAAACTGCGGCCCCCCACGGCAGCGCGTCAAGCGCTCTCCTCACCCGGCGACATACTGCGCGACGTCCCCCCACAGGCGCTCGAAGTGGCCCCGGTCGAACTGCGCCCCCGTGATCAGCCAGTCCACGTGGGGCGGGTCGTGGCGCCAGTCCCCGAAGTGGCCGATCACGTCGAGATGATCCGCCCACGCAGCGTGGATGACGTCTCCGTAGACCTGGCTCAGGGCGGGGACCATGCCGTCGTTGTCGCTGGGCGCCGGGATTTTGCCCAGCCCCTGGCGCAGCGCGCGCCACTGCTCGGGTGTCAGCGGAGGGATGCGCGACGGCCGCATGGACGCGGCCTTGGAGTACAGCGCCCGGTAGAGACCGTAGGTGAGCTGGGCGTAGGCTCCCAGGCCCAGCTTAGCCGCAGTGCGGAGACCCGGCGGGGGGGCCGCCGTGACCACGCAGCCGTAGCGGACCGTGTCCCGGCGGCTCGCCAGCGCGTTGAACAGATCGATCCCCTCCGGCGAGAGCTGCGGCAGCAGCGACTGGTCGCCCATGACCTCCGAGAAGAAGGTGTCGAGGAGGGCCCGCCGATCTTCCGTGAAGTCGGCGAGTAGCATGGTGTGGACCTGGTCGAGCACTCCCGTGCGCAGCACGACGCGGTTGTTGGTCCAGACCATGGCGCCGAGCGCCAAGGTCAGCGCCTTCAGCGGGAGCTTGCCGAAGCGCAGCACGTAGATGGTGGCCAGCGAGACGAGCTCCAGCGCCTTCTGCCCCAACATGCTCGCGAAGAAGGACGCCAGCGGAGTCCCATAGTGCGGCGAGGTCACGGCGACCACCGTTCGCACCCGGCGCGCGATGGCCTCTACGTCGGCCCGGGTGTGCAGCGAGACGCCGGGTGTGACCAGCAGGCGCGCATCCAATCCCCCCGTCGAGTGCCCGATCAGGTGAATCGGCCCCTGACCCGTGTCCGCCGCCGTGATGATCTCGGCGAGCCGCTCGGCGCGCGTGCGGATGGACGCCGTGGGAGACGTGCGGACCGGGTGGAGCCGGGCGTCCAACCCGAGCGCCCGAAAGCGCGCCTCGAGCACCTCGCGCACGTGCCAGAAGTACTTGAAGTCGCCGAAGTTGGCGAAGCCGAAGAAGCCCGGGATCAGGAAGACGTGGTGCGGTCCGTCCTCGGCCCGCGCGAGGTTCGCGCCGCCCACACGGGTCGCTCCCAGCCCGTCCGTCACGGCAGGAACCCGCCGAGCAGCGTCGGCGGCGCGATCAGCTCCTTGCGCTGCACCCAGTGGACCCCGCCGGGGCGCACCACCAGCAGGTCGAGGGGCGGCGCAGACCGGGCGAGCCCCGGCGTGTACCGCTCCCGGGTGACCTCCACGCCGATGAGGAAGGCGACCAGATCCACCGCGTTCTGGAGCGGCATGCCGAAGTCGAGGCGCTCGGGGCCCAGCGCCGAGCGCTCCCGGAGCTTGCGCACCACCCGGTGGACCACGTCGTGGGGCACCCCCTCCTCCGTGAGCACCTCGTGGAGCGCCGGAGAGTGCCCCCACCACAGGGTCTGGATTCCCTCCGTCACCCCGAACCACGAGATGGTCAGCGCCTTCAAGTCGGCGTGCAGCTTGGGGCCGTCGCCGGGGATGTCGAAGCGCCACATCTGCCCGTGGTAGCTCCCCTTCGAGTATCCGGCGACCAGCATGTGGAGCGGCACCTGCCCCCCTTGTGGCGGGAGCGCGTCGTGCTGCGCCTGCATGAAGCGCCACAGCTCCGTCGCCACGTCCTCGACGGACCACGCCGTGGCGCGCAGCATGGCCTTCTCCACGCTGAACTCCTCGACCATGCTCGGCACCGTCCGCTGCCCCAGCGCGCCGCGCCCCCACATGGCGGTGGCGATGGGGAGCCCACAGACCACCGACAGCTTGTGGTAGCTGTCGTAGCGGTTGTCTCCCAGCGACCGGGTCACGGTCATGGCGCTGTCCGCCCCGAGCACGATGCCGTCGGGCACCTTGAAGCCGACCACGGTCGTCACGCAATCACCTCTCGCACCGGCAGCACCCGGTTGAGCGTCCGGGCCAGGGCCCGTGCCTCGATCATGTTGTCCTCGATGGAGCAGTAGGTCCACCCGCCGTAGCGCCCGATGGTGTAGACGCCCCGGGCCGCGAGGGCCGCGCGCGCCTCGGACAGCGCCTGGTTGCTCGCTTTCGTTATATGAACATAGGCCGGGTCCATCACCACGCTGTGCGACGCAATCAGGCGGTGCCCGCTGACGACGCCGGCCGCCTCCAGCCCCGCCAGGGTCTCCCGGAGCGCCGCGTCCACGTCCACCACCGCGTCCGCCGCGTAGCCCAGCTCCACGTAGAGGCTCATGCGGTCCGTGTCGAAGATGTTGTCGTAGAAGCCGATGCGGTAGAACGGGTACTGGCGCTCGGGGAAGTAGACCCAGTGGACACCGCCCCACCCCTTGCGGTCAAAGCCCAGGTTGAACACCAGGACCTTGTTCCAGCTCAGGGTCTCTGACGGGACGTCGAGCCCCGTCATGGACACGAGCCGGTGGAAGGGGGCCGACGAGACCAGGTACTCGAAGCGGATCTCGCGCTTCGTGGTCACCGCCACGCGGCGGGCCAGATCCACGCTGACGACGGCCTCCCCCAGCGCGATGCGCTCGTCTGGGACGTCCCGCGCCAGGGCCCGCACGTACTGGATGGCCCCACCCCGGGGATACGTGAACGTGGCGTTGTACGAGCGGTTGTCGGCCTGCTTGAAGTTGCGGATGATCTCGTGGACCTCCGCATAGGGGAAGAACCGCCCCATGGCGTCCACGTCCAGGGTCGCGAGGTCGCAGGCGTAGAGCTTCTCGTTGTAGGGAATCAGAAAGCGATCCGCGATGCCGGCCCCGAACTTCCGGTAGAGCATGTCCCTGAAGTTGGCCTCCCCGCCGTGCGGCGGCGCCATCTCGTCCTTGAAGTAGAGGTCGTAGAGGCAGTCGACGAAGTCCTCCTGCGGGAGCTGGTGGATGTTCTTCTGGAACGGGAAGTCCACGAGCCGGTCCTTGAACAGGATGCGGCTCTGGCGTTGGACCACCTTCACCTCCCCCGGCGGCATGCGCTCGACCAGGTAGCGCTCCAGGTCCGGGTGCTTGAAGTGGAAGAAGTGGCCCGACCAGTCCCAGACGAAGCCGTCCCTCTCGACGGTCTTGCAGTAGCCGCCGATCTCGCCGTCGGCCTCGACGATCACCACGTCGTCCGTGGCGACGAAGTTGGCGAAGGCGAGGCCGCTGACGCCCGCGCCGATGACGAGGCAGGTGGTGTCCACCGGCATGTGAGAGCTCCTGTGGGGTCGGCGCCCGGCGGGGCGCTCGTCGAACCTACAGCAAGGAGCGGGGAGCGGCAACTCCAACGGGTCGGTGCACTGGCGGGGGTCTCTGGAGACAGCTCCGGTGTCATGCCACGGCGGGGACCGTCGCCAGCGGCGCCACCGGCGTGGCTCCCGGCTGCGGCGCGTCCACGAGCTGCGCGCTCAGCGGCGGAGCACCGAGGACGGCGGCGACCGCCTCCTCGGTGGTCAGGCACATGCCCGCACCGAGCCGCTCAGCGAGCCCCGACCGCTCCATCACCTCCCGGACGGGCCCCTTCGCGCTGGCGATGGCCAGGCGCACACCCCGCGCCGTCCACGCATCGAGCAGCTCCTGCAGCGCCACCTCGGCGGACGAGTCGAGCTGGTTCACGGCGCTGGCGTCGAGCACGACGGCCCGCAGCGGCTCCGTCTCCAGGCTCCGCAGGGTCTCCTTCAGGAACGACACATTGCCGAAGTAGAGCTGCGCGTCGATGCGCACGACCAGCACCCCGGGGACCGTCCTTGCCTCGGGGAAGTTGCGGACGTTCCTCCAGACGGTCGAGCCGGGCAGCCGCCCGAGCACCGCGAAGTGCGGGCGCGTCGACCGCACCACGAACCAGAGCAGCGAGGCGCCCACGCCCACGAGGATGCCCTCCTCGATGCCCAGGCCCAGCGTGGCGACGAAGGTGGTCCCGAGCAGCGCCAGATCGCCGCGCTTGACCCACCACAGGTGCCGGACCTCTTTCAGATCCACGAGCCCCGCCACCGCCGTCAGGATGATCGCGGCGAGCACCGCCGTGGGCAGCCCCCGGAACAGGGGCGTCAGGAAGAGCAGCGTCAGCGCGACCATGGCGGCCGTCACGAGGCTCGCGAGGCCCGTGCGCGCCCCGGCCTGGGCGTTGACCGCCGTGCGGGAGAAGCCGCCGGTCACCGGCAGGGCCCCGCTCACGCTGGCGGCCACGTTGGCGGCGCCGAGCGCGATCAGCTCCTGGTTCGGGTCGATGTCGCGACCACTGCGCTGGGCGAAGGCCTTGGCGACGGAGACGGACTCCATGAAGCCGACCAGCGAGATGGTCAGGGCGATGGGCAGGAGCGACCGGAGCGCGTCCCAGCTCCACGCAGGCACTCCGAGGGTCGGCAGTCCCGCGGGGACGCTCCCCACGACCCGCACGCCGGCACCCTCGAGCCCCAGCGCCCACACGGCGAGCGTTCCGGCGACGACCACCGCCAGGGCGCGCGGGAAGCGAGGCGCGAGCCGCTGGAGCGCGACGAGCGCCACGACGGCTGCCCCACCGACGGCGACGGTGGGCCAGTGCCACTCGGCGATCCGGGAGATCGCCACGGCCGCCCCCTCCACCCCCTGCGGCAGGTCCACCCCGAGCAGGTGCTTGAGCTGGCTCGCCCCGATGATCAGCGCCGCGGCTGACGTGAAGCCGCTCACGACCGGGTGGGACAGGAAGTTCACGAGGAAGCCGAGGCGACCCGCACCCATGACCACCTGCATGACACCGACCATCAGCGCCAGGAGCACCGCATGGCCGAGATAGGCCTCGGTGCCCCCCTGGGCCAGGGCGCCCACCCCGGACGCCACGAGCAGCGACACCATGGCGACGGGGCCTACGGCGAGCTGGCGCGACGACCCCAGCAGCGCGTAGGCGACCAGCGGCAGGATGGACGCGTAGAGCCCCGTGATGGGCGGCAGACCGGCCAGCATGGCGTAGGCCATGCCCTGCGGCACCAGCATCACGGCGGTGGTCAGCCCCGCCGACAGGTCACCGCCCAGATCCTCTCGGCGGTAGCGCAGGAGCCAGTCCAGTGATGGGAGCCGTCGTGACAGTGCGTGCATGAGACCTCCGGGTCGCGCGAGTCCCCCAGGGTGGTTGCGAAATCCGGGCCAGCGTGGCCCACCGGCGCCGACGCAGCCATGGCGACACGCGGCCGGCCCTCCCACCGCGCGCACCGCTCCGGTCGCCTTGAGAATGTTTCACAATGTCGCATAGACTGGCTCACCATGACGCGACGCACCTGCCACGGCCGCCCCGACACTGCGCCGACCACCTTCCACGGCATGGTGACGGTTGCCCCTCAGATGTTTGCGTTCTTCGAGCGCATGGAGCGCGTCGCTCGGACGGAGGCGACCGTGCTCATCCGGGGCGAGTCGGGGACGGGCAAGGAGCTGGTCGCCCGGGCGCTCCACGACCTGAGCCGCCGCGCCGCGGGCCCCTTCCGCGCCATCAACTGCGCCATGCTGACCGGCGAGCTGCTCGCCTCCGAGCTGTTCGGGCACGTGCGCGGCGCCTTCACGGGGGCCGTGCGCGACCGGCGCGGCCTGTTCGCGCTCGCCAGCGGCGGCACCGTGTTCCTGGACGAGGTGGCGGAGCTGCCCCTCGACCTCCAGGCGCGGCTCCTGCGGGTGCTCCAGGAGCGCACCTTCGTGCCGCTGGGCGGTACGGAGAGCCTCACGGCGGACGTGCGGCTCCTGTCGGCCACCAACAAGGCGCTGCGGGCAGAGGTGGAGGCGGGCCGGTTCCGGGAAGACCTGATGTACCGTGTCCGGGTGGTGACCCTGTTCATCCCGCGCCTCGCGGAGCGGGACGGCGACGTGCAGGCGCTGGCGTGGCACTTCATCGACGAGTTCAACGGGCTCGGCATCCGCCGCGTCGAGGCCATCGAGGAGGCCGCCACGGAGGCGCTGTGCTCCTACGAGTGGCCAGGCAACGTGCGCGAGCTGCGCAACAACATCGAGCACGCCTTCGCGGTCGGCGACGGCCCCCTCCTGCGCCTCGACGAGCTGACGCCGGAGCTGGGCGCGCCGTCCCAGCCGGAGCCGGGGCGGCGGACCGCGCGGGATCTGGAGCGGGAGCGGATCCTGGGAGCCCTGGAGGAGGCGAGGGGGCGGAAGGGGGACGCCGCGGTGCGGCTCGGCATGAGCCGCTCGACGCTCTGGCGGAAGATGCGGGAGTACGGGATCATCCAGCCCGGACCCTGACGGTCAGGCCGCCTGTGTAGCCAACCTCCGCGCCGCGCGGGCCGCCACCAGGCCCTCCCAGACGTTGAACGCCCACATCCCGCCGAGCATGGACGCCACGAACACGAGGGGAGCGGCGCCACCCGACGCCAGGGACACGAGCCCGGGACCGGGGCAGAAGCCGCCGAGCCCCCACCCGGCGCCGAACAGCGCGGCGCCCACGAGGAGCCGGGCATCCAGGTCCCGCCGCGTGGGGATCCCGAACTTCGGCGCGAGGATGGGCGCCTTGCGCCGCACGATGAGACGGTACGCCAGCATGTGGGTGGCGACGGCGCCCACCATGACCCAGCCCAGCGTCGGGTCCCAGGCACCGGTGACGTCCATGAAGCCCCTCACCTTGGCAGGGTCCGTCATCCCCGAGACTCCGAGCCCGACCGCGAACAGGAGCCCTGACGCGAACACGATGAAACCAGCCATGCTTAGATCCCTCCGAGCAGGCGGAGCAGCAGCACGGCCGCCCCACCGGAGATGGTGAAGGTGAGCGTCGCGACGAGCGAGCGCGGTGACAGGCGGCTCACGCCGCAGATGCCGTGGCCGCTGGTGCACCCGCTGCCGAGGCGCGTGCCGAAGCCGACGAGCAGCCCAGCCAGGGCCACGAAGGTCACGGGCGTGGCTGCGGCGCTGGCGAGCGCCCCCGGGTGGAGGACCGCAAGCAGCACGCCGCCCGCCACCAGCCCGCCCAGGAACTGGAGGCGCCAGGCCGCGTCGCCGGAGCCGGCGCCGAGCATCCCGCCCAGGATGCCGCTGATGCCGGCGATGCGCCCAGTGAACAGGAGCATCAAGGACACGGAGACCCCGATGAGAAGCCCGCCAATCAGCGCGGGCGCAAGTGTGAACTCAGGCATGGACTCCCGACTCCGTTGGTGGGTGGTTGGAGGCCCCGAGAAGCGCGGGGGCCCCAGGCGCCTGAGGCGGCGCGGCTCGGACCTTTTCCAAGAAGCGTGCCAGCGATGAAGGGCCCGAAGGGTGGGGCCCTGTGCTCTCCTGTGTGTCGCAGCCCTCCGCCAGTGTTTCAACCTGACGCGACACATGACGCGCCATGAGGCAACAACCAGGCACCGGGGCTCGCAGCGCTTGCAGCCCGCGCCCATCGAGGCCATCCTAGCCCCCCATGGATCCGCGACGCCCGCGCCTTCAGACCCTGGGCGCCGACCTGACGGCCGGCGTGACCGTGGCGCTCGTCGGGCTCCCCCAGTGCCTCGCGTACGCGATGATGAGCGGGCTGCCCCCGGCCTACGGCCTGACCACCGCCGCCGTCCCCGGGGTGATCGCCGCGCTGGCGGGCCGGAGCGCCCAGGTGGTGACCGGCCCCACCAACACCACGGGCCTGCTGATCCTCGCGGCCCTCGCCCCGTACCTGGGCCCCGATGGCTTCCTGGGGGCCGAGGGCCTCCCGACCCTCGCCACGCTGACCCTGCTCGCGGGCCTGATCCGCCTGCTCGCCGCGCGCGTGGGCGCGGCGTCCCTCATCCGGTTCCTCCCCGAGTCCTTCCTGGTGGGCTTCACGGCCGGCGCGGGGATCCTGATCGCCACCATGCAGCTCGACGAGGCCCTGGGTCTGGACCCCATCCGCGGTGCCGGCTTGGTGGAGGAGGTGGTCGGCCTGGGCGAGGCGCTCAGCCGCTCGGCCCCGTCATGGCCTGCCTCGCTGGTCGCGTTCGGGACGGCGGCGGTGGTCCTCATGGGCATGAAGCGCAACCCCCACGTGCCCGTGGCCTTGCTGACCGTGATCGCCACGACCATCGTGGTGATGCTGACGGGCGCGGACGCCTCCTCGGGCCTGCCCCTCGTCTCGGACCGCGCCCCTCTGCCCTCCGGCTGGCCCCCGGGCGCCCTCCCCGACGTCCACCCGTCCACCCTGGCGCGCCTGCTGGCCCCTGCGGCGGCCATCGCGCTGCTCGGGACCCTGGAGCTGACCGTGTCCGCCTCCGCGGCGGGCGGGCGCCCGGATCTGCGCCGCGAGATCCAGGCACAGGGCTGGGCCAACCTGGCCGGCGCGTTCTCGAGCGCCTTCCCGGCGTCCGCGTCGCTGACCCGCTCCGCCCTGCTGCGCCTCGGCGGCGCCCGCACGCGCCTCGCGGCCGCCAGCGGGGCCGTCTTCGTCGTGCCGCTGCTCTTGTTCGCGGGCCCCGTCGTCGAGTCCATCCCGCAGGCGAGCCTGGCTGGCGTCCTGTTCGCGACGGCCTGGTCGATGGTGGACGTCCGCCGCATGTCCCGCGCCGTCAACGTGTGGCGCTCCCCCCGGGCGGTGATGCTCACGTCACTGCTGGCGACGCTGGTCCTGCCCCTGGAGCTGGCGGTGTTCGCGGGCACGGGCCTCGCCCTTGTCCTCCACCTGGCGGAGGACTCCCACCCCCACCTGCGCGCCTGGGCCGTCCAGAGGGGCTCCCTCGCACACTTGGAAGGCACGCCGGCCGCGGTCGCCATCGAGGTGAGCGGCAACCTGCACTTCGCCGCGGCGTCCACGCTCCCCGACGCCGTGTTCGCCCTCGTACCCGCCTCGGCCCGAGACGTGATCATCGATCTCACCCACGCCCACGCCATCCGGTGGCGCGCCGTGGACGCCCTGGAGGAGATCGACGCCGCGCTCGGGCGCCGCGGGGCCCGGCTGCACATCTGCGGCGCCCCGGACCGGCTGCTCCACGCCCTGGAGCGGGAGGGCAGGCCCCTGAGCGCCACGGGCCAGTCCGAGCTGCCGGGCGCGGCCCTTCAGGAGTGCATCGTCGCCGTCAGCCGGTTGTCGCAAAATGACGCGCCAACTGACGCAACATCATGATTCATGCACCGGCGCTCGCCCTCCCCTCCGCGCGACGACATCCACAACTGCCTGGGATCACGCACATCTCCCTCGTGGCACGCCCTTCGCAGAGAGGCTCCGCCGCGCAGCCCCGCGCCCGAATGAGGAGGACCCATGGAGATCAAGGCATTCTTCGACAAATCCACCTGGACGCTCACCTACGTTGCATGGGACCCGGCCACCGGGGACGCCGTGGTCATCGACCCGGTGCTCGACTTCGACCCCGCCACCTGGGGCCTCTCCACGCGGTCCGTGGACGAGGTCGCCGCCCTGGTGGCCGAGCGGTCCCTCACGGTGCGCTGGGTCCTCGACACGCACGCCCACGCCGACCACCTCACAGGAATGGAGGTCCTCCGGGAGCGCTACGGCGCCCCGACGGCCATCGGCGCGCGCATCACCGAGGTCCAGGAGTTCTTCAAGGGCGTCTACGACGTTCCCGCCTTGCGCACCGACGGGAGCCAGTGGACGAAGCTCGTGAGCGACCACGAGGTGCTGGACGCAGGCTCCCTGAAGGTCGAGGTGATCGCCACCCCGGGCCACACCCCCGCGTGCAGCAGCTACAAGATCGGGGACGCCGTGTTCACGGGGGACGCGCTGTTCATGCCCGACTACGGCACCGGGCGCTGCGACTTCCCGAAGGGGAGCGCCGAGCAGCTCTATGACTCGATCACGAAGCGCCTCTACACCCTCGACCCCGCCACCCGGGTCCTCACGGGCCACGACTACCTGCCGGGAGGTCGGGAGCTTCGGTACGAGACGACCATCGGGGAGTCCATGGAGCGCAACGTGCAGCTCCGCGCGGGCACCTCGCGCTCCGACTTCGTCGCGTTCCGCAAGGGGAGGGACGCCACCCTCGCGCCGCCGCGGCTCATCCTCGAGAGCCTCCAGGTCAACGTGGACGCGGGGCGGCTCCCCGCGCCAGAGGCCAACGGCCGCCGCTACCTCAAGATGCCGCTCGACTTCCTCGGCCGCTGACACCGGGGGCGGAGGCGCTACTTGGGCACCTCCGCCCAGAACCAGCCGCGCAGATCGCCCTCACCGAAGCCCCGCGCCTCGTCCGCCGGGTAGGCCGCGGCCAGGGCCGCGCGCGTCTCGACGCTCACCGCCTGGTCGTCGCCGTGGCAGGCGACGCACAGCCCGCCCGTGGGGATGGGCGCCATCACCCCGACCCGGTCACCCAGGTCCACGGTGCGCACACCGACGTCGCCGGCCTTCCTGCCGGCGCCCTCGGCCACGATGGGCCTCATCCACTCGGCGGGCGCGTTGGCCTGGCTGCGCAGCTTGTGGCTGGTCCTACCCGCTCGGATTCCCGTCCCCTCGATGGCGCGAGCCGTCAACGTCGCCGCCTCCGCCTTGCACACCTCGATGGCCTTGGGCGCGCCTCCCTCTTGAACAGCCGCGCCCAGGCGCTCCGACAGGGCCGCACCCACCTTGGCGAACACCTCGCGGGCCTTGGCCACCTGCGGCTGAGCGTCGCCGACGGCGCGTGCCTCCGGCGGCGCAGCGGGGGGCGCAGCCGGGGGCGCCTGCGCGGGATCGCTCCGCTTGCACCCGATGAGCGCGACGACACACAGCGGAAGGAGCAGGGTCTTCATGTGGACTCCTCGGTCACCGGTGCCCCGAAGCCCGGGGCGGGCAGGTTGACGTTGTGGAGGACCCCCGGGTCGTCCACGGGCACCCGCACGAAGGCGGCGCCGGTGACGGCCAGGGCCTCGCGGAGCGTCATGGACGTGGGGAGCAGCAGCAGCGTTCGGGCGGTGCGCGGATCCAGGGCGATCGGGTGGCCGTCTGCGCCCCTGCAGGTGGGGAGAGCGACGGCGCTCTGGCTGGATGCGGCGATCAGCGCCGCGACGGTCAGCGGCTGGACGCTCGGGTGGTCCACAGGGAAGATGACGGCGTGGCTGTGGGGGGCCGCGCCCAGTGCGGCGCGGATTCCCTCCTGGACGCTGGAGAACATGCCCCGCTCGGGGTCGGGGTTGAGCACCAGGCGCGCGCCGGCGCCGGCGACGATGGCGCCGATTGCAGGGACGTCGGCGCGGGCGACGACGTGGACCGCCGAGCACCCGCCCTCGAAGCACACGCGGATGGCGCGGGCGAGCCAGCTCTCGCCGGCGGTGACGAGCAGCGCCTTGGGCTCTCCCATGCGCCGCCCCGCCCCCGCCGCCAGCACGATCCCGACCGCGCCCATCGCCGCACCTCCGGGCCCCACTGTCCCTCCCGGAGGCGTGCCCGTCAATCGTCAGCAGGAGGCATACCCGGCGACCCGCACGCTGAACTCCCGCCAGCGCTCGTAGTACACGACGTTGAGCACGACGCCCCGCGGGAGCGCTCGCGTCAGGTCGCGGCCGACCACGAAGGTGATGCCATCGTGAACGGTGGACTCGTCTCCGTCTCGTGGCTCATCCAGAGCCAGCCCCATGCGGGGCCCGCCTCACCCATAGCCGTCGAGGGTGACGCGGACGGCGCTCCCGGGCGCGCTCACGTGGGACCGCAGCGCCCCGAGGGCGGCCGCAGAGACTGACAGCGTGGGGCTGTCGGGGATGGATGGCATGGGTCCTCCTGGGGTGATTTCGGGGGCGAGGCGCCCGCCGTGAGCTGCATGAGCCCACAGCCCCCGGTTTGGGTGCTACCGCTCTCCGTGAATCGGTGCGGAGGGCCGGCGTCCCGTGCTACCATCGCTCGCCGCCCCCGGCGCCGGGCAGCGACATCAACCGGGCGCCAACACACGAGGAACCCATGAAGAACACGAAGCGTGCACTCGGACCGGCCGCCGTGGCCCTGCTCGGCCTGGCGCTGGTCGCCCTCCTCCCCGCCGCGGGTCTCGCGGACATCACGTCGTGGGGCAGCAGCGACTGCAAGGCCATCGCCAGCGGCGACGCCAGCTACTGCAGCACCGACGACTGCAAGGGCGTCGTCAAGAAGGACTCGAGCTACTGCCGCACCGACGACTGCAAGGCGTGGGCGAAGGGGGACGCCAGCTACTGCAGCACCGACGATTGCAAGGGCATCGTGAAGAAGGACAAGAGCTACTGCCGCACGGACTTCTGCAAGGGGGTCGCGAGCGGGGACGCGAGCTACTGCGGGTCGGACAACGCCTGCAAGGCCATCGCCAAGAAGGACAAGAGCTACTGCCCCTGACCGTTGGTACGTCTACTTCGTCATCTCGTAGCTGGAGGCCTTGGCGCGTTTCATGAGCGCCGGTGCGGCTGCGGGGGCGCCGCCCGCCCGCTCCATCTCGTCCATCACCCCTCCCAGCACGCCGATGGAGTTGTCCAGCTTGGAGCTGCCGTAGGCCTGGTTCGCCTTCACCGCCTCCTCCCTGGCCGTCGACAAGACGCGGCGCGCCCCGGCGCGGTCGCCGCGGCTCACGGCGGTGGCCGCCTCGTTGAGCGCTTGGGCGATGCGGATCTGCTGGAGCCGCGCGAGCACGTCGCGGTCGACGGCGTCCTCGACGGCCCACGCGTCCCGGGTGGCCTCCGCGTCGAGCGTCACGGTGCGGTCGAAGCGCAGCGGCTCCTGGCCGGTCACGTCCTCGTAGCTCAGGCGCACCCGCGCCACGGGCAGCGGCCCCTGCTCCACGGCAGGGACGCGGAGCTGCACGAGCACGTTGCGGCCCTGACCCGCGAAGGCCTCGGCCAGGGGGACGGCGACCGTGTTCCCCTCGCGGGTGTAGGTGTAGCCGAACAGGTTCTCCAGCACGACGCCGGTCGGCAGCTCCAGCTCGAGGGTCATGCGCTGTGCGACCGTCGAGGCCATGAGCTGCGCCTCGCGCTCCACCACGGAGGCCAGGTCGCGGGAGTCTCGCACGTAGTAGTAGGCCCCGCCGCCGTAGTCGGCGACGGCGGTCATCAGGTCCTCGTTGTAGTCGTTGCCCACCCCGATGGTGCTGATCAGCACGCCCTGCTGGGACATCTGGCGGGCCTGGCCGGCGAGCCAGGTCGGGTCCGTGATTCCGACGTTGGCGATGCCGTCGGAGAGCAGCAGGACCCGGTTGACCTGGCTGCGCCGCGCGTGCTGCTGCACCTGAGCGCGCCCCTCGAAGAGGCCGCCGGTCAAGAAGGTGCTGCCGGATGCCCTCATGCGGTCGATGGCGCGGGTGAACGCGGCCCGAGCGCCGTCGCCCATCAGGGTCGAGGGCACATCGGCGCGGGTGGAGCTTGAGTAGGTCACGAGCGCGGCCCGGTCGTCGCTGGACAGGAGCGCGACGAGGCCGTGCGCGGCTGCCTTGGCGTCCTTGAGCTTGCGACCCTCCATGGAGCCCGACCGGTCGATGACCAGCGCCAGGTTCAAGGGGAGGCGGTTTGCGGGGCGGGCCTCGGCGGCCTGGATGCCGACCGCCAGCCACACCGTGCGGTGGCCGCCGGCGAGGACCTTCGGGTGGGAGAGCCCCACGTTCAGCTCCACGGCGCCGCCGTCGGGCTGCGGCGGCCCGACCTCGGAGCCGCCGGCGGGAGGGAGGGGATCGCCAGCGGCCACGAGGAGCGTGGGTGCGGCGGGTACCGGCGCCATACCGAAGATGTCCGCGAGGGGGTCGCCGGGCGCGGCGGGCGCAGCGGCGGGGGGCGTGGTGACCTGGGGCGCCGCCGAGGTCTCCCCGATCGCCGTGCTTGGGGACTCCCCGCTCGTCGGGTTGGCGGTCTCCCCGCTCGTCGGGTTTGGGGTCTCCCCGGTCGCCGGGTTGGGGGTCTCCCCGGTCGCCGGATCGGGGCTCAGGCAGCCGAGGGCCGCGCCCATCACGATGGCCCCAAGGAACGCAAACAGCTTCATGACCTCACCTCCGTGCGTGTGCCCGGCTCTGGACGCGCGGGCCACGGAAAGGATCTGGCGCCCGTGGAGAGCGGCGAGATACCATCGGCGGATGAGCGGAGGACACATGCGAGCGTTGGTGGTGGCAGGGTTGTTGGTCGCGAGCCAGGCGGACGCCTCCTGGAAGAAGATCCACACGTCGAGCGGCGACACGCTGCTCTCGGTGAGCCTGGCGGGCGGAGATCTCTTCGCCGGGGGTTTCACGGTGGACCCGGCGTCGCCGCTGCCTCTCCCCAAGGCGGCGGTGTTCGCGAGCGCCGACGGGGGCAAGACCCTCGACGTCATCACCGGATCTCTCGGGGGCGCCCCGGCGGGGCTCGGCAGCATCGGGGCGGTCGACGCGGTCGCGTTCCTCGATGCCAGCACGGGGTTTGCGGTCCTGGACGGCAAGGCCCACCGGACCGGCGACCGGGGCAAGACCTGGACCGCCGCCGAGCTCGGGGGCGCGGCCCGGCGGCTCCACTTCTTCGACGCCAAGCGAGGCTACGCCGTGGGCAAGGGAGGCTTCGCGGCGATGAGCATGGACGGCGGCGGCTCCTGGGAGCCCGTCGCGACGGGGACCGAGGCGGACCTCGGGTGCATGTTCTGGCTGGACGGGCTGCGTGGCTGGGCCGCGGGCCAGGGCCAGACCAGCGAGACGGACTGGGACGGCAAGGAGACGACCACCGTCACGGGCGGCGTCGTGCTGTACACCGCGGATGGCGGGCAGACCTGGACGGCTGGCGCGACGACCACGGGCCACGTGCTGTGCCCGCTGTTCTTCCTGGCCGATGGCCGAACGGGCTTCCTGGCGGCGTCGGAGAAGCCCTCGGGCGACCACGGCACGGCGCGGCTCCTGCGCACCACCGACGGCGGCGCGACCTTCGTGGACGCGGCCCTGCCCGCCGAGGTGGGCACGCTGGACATGTTCATCCAGGTGCCGATCAAGGCCTCGTTCGTGACCGCCATGTACTGGAGCGACGCGAAGACGGGGCACCTCGCTGGGTCCGCCTACCTGACGGATGCGTCCTCTGGGCAAGGAGGGCCGCAGCCCATCTACAAGACGGTCGACTTCCTGACCCGGGACGGGGGCGCGACCTGGGAGAAGACCGACCTCGGGAAGATCACCGTGAACCTGATGGGGGGCCAGATGCCGAGCGGCGACGGCACGACGGTGGATGGCGCCATGCGCTCCCTGCTGGATGGCGTGATGGTGGGCGACGGCGGGACCGTGTGGCGCTTCGAGGGGGCGTGCGCGACGGACGCGGACTGCGGCGCGGGGGCCCGGTGCGACGGGGAGTGCGTGACGGTGCCCGCCGCGGCCCCGTGCGAGGGCAGCGTGTGCAACGAGGCCGTGGGGGCTGGGGGCGGAGACGGCACCGCGGGGGGCGGAGGTGCCGGCGGAGACAGCGGGGGCCCTGGCAAGGAGGTGGGGGCGTCGGGGGGCGAGGGCGGAGGCTGTTCGGCAGCCCTCCCGTCTGGGTCTCCGCTCGTGCTCGCCCTGGTGGCCCTCGGCGCGTGGCTCCAGCGCCGCAGGGCGTGACCCCCGCGGGCGCGCATCGACTTGCGGTCGAGCGCCGAGGGGCGCACGATGCAGGGCGAGGCAGGTGACCCCATGCAAGCCATCGAGAGAGCCAACCAGGCGGGGACCGCGGTGATCGACGCCCTGGAGGACGCCATCCTGGCGGCCCTCGACGTGGACGTCCCCGGGTGCGGGGCCGCCGTGGAGGCCCTGCGGCGCCACCACGCGGGCGACTCCCCGCGGGAGCTGGCGGAGCGCGTGTTCTCCCGCCAGGCGTGGCGCGCCGCCGTCGTCGGGGCGGCGACCGGGTTCCCCGGGAGCCTCCCCGTGGCGGTGCCCGCGGCGGCCGTCGACGTGGCCGCCGTGCTGCACATGGAGCTCGTCGCGGCGGCCAAGGTCGCGCTGATCTTCAACCCCCGCTTCTTCGACGACCCGGGGGCGAAGTGGCGCCTGCTGGCGCCCGTGATCGGGGCGTCCCTGGCCTCGCAGCTCCTGCGCGAGGTGGGGCTGCAGGGCGCCCGGGAGGTCACGCGGCACGCGGCGCAGCGCGTGCTCCAGCAGCGGTCCATGCGGGTCGCGCGCCGCGCGATCTTCAAGGTGTTCGGCAAGCGGGTCTCGGGGCGCGCCGTGGCGACCCGGTCCGTCCCCGTGGTGGGGGGCGTGATCGGGGCCGCGTGGAACTTCACCGAGCTGCACGTGGTGGGGCGCCGGGTGATCGCGCACTTCGAGGGGCGCTGACCACCCGGGGCCCGTGCACCCTCTCTGCGGGTCTCTGGCTCCAACGACGCGTCACACAACGCCGGCCGCGCCGGCACATCGAGAGGAGACACGACATGGCCACGACCGCGCTCACGGCGGAGACCTTCCAGCAGACCATCGAGACCAACGACCTCGTGCTCATCGACTTCTGGGCGGCCTGGTGCGGGCCGTGCCGCACGTTCGGGCCGATCTTCGAGCGCGTCGCCGCAAAGCACCCCGACGCGGTGTTCGCCAAGGTGGACACGGAGGCTCAGCCGGAGCTGGCCGGGGCGCTGAGGATCAGCTCCATCCCGACCCTGATGATCTTCCGCGAGGGCGTGCTGCTCTACTCTCAGCCTGGAGTGGTCCCCGAGCAGGGCCTCGACAGCCTCGTGGAGCAGGCCCGCAAGCTCGACATGGACGAAGTGCGGGCGCAGATCGCCTCGCAGCGCGCGACACACGCACACTGACCGGGCGGCGCCCGCGACCCCGGCAGCCCCGTCTCACCCGCTTCTCACTTCGACGCTCCCCTCCTGGACTGCTCCCGTGGTGCCTGCTATGGCCTGTGTGTGCCATTCAACACCAGGATACGACGGGAGGCCTCGATGCGGATAAGTCGGTTCATGTGGTCGGTGACCGTGGCGGGCGCCCTCGCAGTCTGCGCCTGCGACGCAGCGACGGAGGAAGGAGCCGCGGCGCACGACGCCCAGTCGGGAGGGGGCGGCGACTCTGCGCTCGGTCCGCGAGACTCAAAGGGGGGCGGGGGAGACTCTGGCGGGGGAGACTCAGGCGGAGGCGCCGGAGACTCAGGCGGAGGCGCCGGAGACTCAGGCGGAGGCGCCGGAGACTCAGGCGGAGGAACAGGAGACTCAGGCG